>MTOX01000016.1 GCA_002011795.1 Nitrospirae bacterium JdFR-88 | reverse complement strand
GGTGATGCTCAGGCCCACGAACTGTCGGTGTTGGGCCAGGCCTTGGTGGAATCCTGGCAGGTGGTCTGGTCGGCAGCGGCATCGCAGGTGCCCATGTCGCCCACATTCCAGGCCTCCGAGAGGCCTGCCGGGGCCGAGGAAGGCGCCGTGGCCGGCTCATCGGGCCGGTGCCGACCTTCCTCATCCAGGGGATGGCTGTAGGAGTAGCCAAAGAGGTTTAGAATCTGCTCCATGGGATTTCTCATGGCCACGGTGTTGTAGATGTCTACGCCGTCATAGGGCTTGTAGCTGTTGGGGGCATCCAGGCCTGTGCCACCTGAGTTGGAGCCCTGGCTGTGGCAGCTGTAGCAGAGGCCCTGCGAGGCGGTATGCTCAGGGGTTGTCTCAAAGGTGTCGCCCACATTGGGTTCATAAAGGGGCCAGAAGGCCACCGTGAAGGTCTCGTTGGCGGTGTCCGTGGCGGTAATGAGGGCCCGCTGGCTCTCGTAGGTAGCAGCGCTTATCACTACCAGGGCGTAGCCTGTGTAGTCCTTTGTGAGGTCCTCGTCCACCGTCACGGTGGTGCCTGCCACGGCGGTGATGCTGCCCTGGAGGTACTCCCCTGCATTGGCCTCTCCATCGGGGGCCAGGAGGCCTGCCCTGGAGCTCTGGTGAAGCCCGAACCTGGGCTCGGCAGCCTGGGCTGCCACAGAGCTTTTGGCCCCTGCCTCGCCCCCCACGGTGTCGTTGTGGCACTTGGTGCAGACGGCCCGGAAGGTGGAGCCGTCGCCGAAGCCGCCGGAGGCCACCTCGTAGCCGTGAGCCGAGGCATTGACCACCAGGGCTGCATCAGGGGGGGACTCAGAGGGGTTGGCCTCGTCGGAATAGGGTATGGGCTGCACCTGGCCCAGTCCGTTGGGACTGGAGAGGGCCTTCTGTTGCCTGGCCCTGTGGCAGCTCAGGCATATGCCCCCTGTGCTGGCCAGAAAGTCGGTGGTTTGCAAAGCCGGTGTCCGCCCCGGCGTCAGGGGCCTCCGAGAGGGTGCTGCGGAGGTTGGCCGCCCTCTGGCCCTCGGGGTTTATGTCGGGCCTGAAGATGTCGTGGTCGGCGTGGCACATGAGGCAGTTGCGGTCTGTATCGTCCTGGCTGCCCAGGACATGGGGCAGGGNGGAGTTCACCAGGTAGGTGGCAGCGTCGCTTGCCAGGTAATGCTTGTATACCATGTTGGCGATGCCGGAGTGCATCATGCCCCAGAGGTCGGCGTGGCAGCTGGAGCAGCTCTGCCCTCCCGTGGACTCTCCCCCTGCGAAGCCCAGCTCGTGGGTATGGCAGTTGGTGCAGCGCTGAGTAGGGCTGCTGCCCCCGTAATGGTTGCTCTCGTCCCCGGTGTTTCGCCATCTGGCCTCGGCCCCTCCCGTCTGGGTGTGGCACACCTGGCACACCCCCTTGGTGGCCGAGCCTGCGGAGGAGTCTACATAGCTCTGGGGGGCATCGCCCGTGGTGTTATAGAACACTACCTCCTTGAGGCCGCTGTTAGGGGTCTGGATGGCGTTCCTTATGAGGTAGATGTTGAAGGTGTTGTGGGGGGTGTGGCATTCCAGGCACACGGTCTGCCAGTTGCCGTAGGAGGTGTCGGTGCTCTGGCTTGAATGGGTTAAAATCTCGCCCTGGTGGCAGTCCATGCACATGCGGCTCGAGCGGTCCCTGACCAGAAGGCTTCCCGTGCCCCGCTTGGCGGCCCTTACCCTCAGATAGATGTACCTAGCATCGTTTCCTGTGCGCTGGTCGGAGCTGTAGCCGGTGCCATCGGCGCTGGAGACCGCCCTGGCCTGAAGCCACCAGTCCCCTTCCTGGAGGCCCAGCAGTGCCTCGTAGATGCCACAGCCCTCTCCGCAGTCGTAATTGGTATTGAGCGTCAGGGGACTCCAGCTCCAGGAGCAGGTGGAGGGGTCGTCGGCTCCAGGGCACACCCCTATGGAGACCTCGGTAATGTCCTGGACATCGTTGTGCACCTGCACCTGCACCTTGAATCCCCCCGCGGTGGGGCTGTTGGAGACCACCGAGGGGGCCGCCTGGGTGCCTGGGGCCGGGTTGATTATGCTCACCATGGGAGGCGGCGAGGCGGCACGGGCCGCAAGGAGAGACAAGAGCACTGCCAGCGGGCCTATGAGGAAGGGCCTCTTCATTTCAGGTCGTCCTTTCGGCTCAGGCTGTTTGAGTCGGTGTAGTGCACCCTGTGGCAGCTGAGGCAGCGCACCCCTCCTGGCTGGGCAGTGGCATCCAGCACCAGGTTGTTCTCCGGTATGCCGTCTGCATCGCCGGCGTAGCGGCCCGTGCCAGAGGGGTCCGTCTGGGCCACGCCGTTGGCGTCCAGGGGGGCGGGAAGGTCGTAGCCCTGGGAATTAAGGATGTCCCCCACGGGATGACTAAAGACGGTGGTGCCGTTGGCCAGGGAGGAGTCCTTGGCCTGGGCATAGCCCATGGCCCTGTAGTAGTGGCAGTCCTGACAGAGCTGGTTAAGCTCGTTGTCCGAGCGCATGAAGTGCCGGTTGGCCAGCCCGGGCGTCCCCGGGGACGCGGGGTCCCAGGGCGTCCTTTCCTGGCTGTGCTGGTTATGGCAGACGGAGCAGACCACCTTGTTGTTGAAGTTCTCAAGCCTGGCCCTCATTTCAGAGTCGGCCAGGTCGGCCGTGGCCCTCAGGCCGTAGGGGTTTGAGGGCGATGAGCTTGAGGGCATGGTGCCGTTCCAGGAATGGGAGGTGCCCAGGGCCTGCTCAGGCTCGGCCTGCATGGAGTTGGAAAAGGGCACGGCCGAGGCCGTGCCCGCAGGGTTGTGGCAGCTGAGGCAGAGGTTCACATTGGAGGCCTCCGCGGTGAGGCCCACCCCAGGGGCGCCGTGGGCCAGGTGGCAGTCGGTGCAGGCGAGGCTGTCGTGGGGAGGGTCCGAGGCAAGGGCCTGCACCCCGCCCGTGAGCAGCACCAGGAGAATAAACATCAATTCTCTGCCCATAGCCCCCTCTCAGCGGCCCTCGGCCAGCCTACCAAAGGATACCATCACTCCGTATCGGTCGAAAACCCTGTACAGGGCCTTCAGGGTGCCGTCGGGGCTGTAAAGCCTCAAGGTCCCCTGGTTCCTGGCCGAGGGGCCGTCGCCTACGGCCACCTCCAGGGCGCCGTCGGCCTCCAGGTCGCCCACCGCCAGGTTCAGCCCTGCCCATGTGGTGGTGGCAAACTCGCCAAGGAGTTCACCCTCGGCACTGTATGTCCTTACCAGGACCGTGCCCGTACGGGGCTCCAGGGCCAGGCCTACCAGGACCTCGGCAGAACCGTCGCCCTCCAGGTCGGCTCCGGCCAAGGCCAGGTGGTGCCTCAGTGCCAGCCCCTGCCGGGCAAGCTGAATCGTGAAGGAACCACTCTCCACGGGCCCCTCGGCCGTGAGCCTCCAGAACTTGAGCTCCGCCTGGCCTTCTGATGGGACTGGCACGGATGCGGTTATCAGCTCCTCGGTGCCGTCTGCCTGCAGGTCTACCGAGGCTACCTCAACGCCAAAGAGCGCCCCCTCATGGGGGACGAACTCCGCCAGGGGCTGAAGTGTCTCCTGGTGGTAGCCCAGTAGGAGGAGCCTGAACGGCTCGGAGAATGAACCCCTGAGGCTTACAGCCACCTCTTCTGCCCCGTCTCCCTGAAGGTCCGCAAGGCCCAGGCGGGCCGGTTCCACGGCCCTTCCCAGGGGCTGCTGGGCCAGGAGGGTGCCGTCTGGCTCAAACACCGCCACCAAGGCCTGCCAGCTCCGGCGCTCCCTGGCCAGGAGGATTATCTCTGTCTCCCCGTCGGAGTCCACATCAGCCAGCTGAAGCCCCAGGAGCCTGTAGGCCCTGCCCAGCAGTTGAAGCTCCGTATAGGTGCCCTCAGGCTCGTACAGGCGCACCGTAGGGCTACTCATGGGGGCGTCCCGGGCCACGGCCATGTGGGNGGCCGCCAGGGGAGGCAGATACTCGGCGCTGATGCTTACTCTCTGGCCGCTTTCTATGCTGAAGCTCTGGCTCAGGGGCTTTGTATAGCCTGGCACATGGGAGAAGGTGATAATGTAGCTTCCCGGCACCACCTCGTCGTAGCTCCAGTAGGTGCCCGAGCCCTCGTAGGTAGCCGGGCCCTCGATGACAAAGCTGGCCTCCTGGAGATTGGTGCTCACCTCCACCGTGCCTGCGTAAATCACCCTGAGGCTTACCAGCACCTCCTGGGGGCTCCCCTGGGCCTCCGGGGCCTGCACCAGCACCTTGCCCTGATAGGTGCCCGGGGCCAGCTCCTGCACTGCCTCGGTGACGGAGACCTCCAGGGTGGCGCTGCTGTTTCCTACAGTGGGAGAGACACTGAGCCAGCTCTCGGTGCCTTCGGCAGACCAGTCAAAGGGGCCACCCGACAGACTGACCTCTACCGTGCCGGAAGGCCGCTGGGGGGCACCGAGCTGGTGCTTGAACTCCAGGCTGTCGGGGCTTACGGCTATCGCCCTGGGCTCGGGGTTGAGCTGAAGCCTTACCTTCAGCACCCCGGTAATGGAGGCCGAGGTGCTGAACTCCACCAGGGCGGTGTAGGTGCCGGGCTCAAGACCCTGGGGCTGTATGGTGAGCTCTATGCTCTGGGGGGTCTGCCCCGAGGTGGCCGAAAGGCTCACCCAGGGCTGGGGCACCGAGGCCTCCCAACTGAGGCTGCTGTGGGAGCTGAGCTCTATGGTGTAGCCTACGGCGCCGGCCCCCTCGGTGAGGCTCAGCTCAATCACCGCCGGCTCTATGGAGAGCCAGTTGTACTGCGTCCCTATGCCCAGGACCTCTCCCCGGTGGTTCTCGCTGTTGGCCACAAAGAGCTTCTCCGCCGCATCGAAGGCCCCGTCCAGGGGTGTCTTGAACTCCCCGGCGGAGCTTCCGTACTGGCCCACATAACCCAGGAAATCGCCCCCCGAGCGGTCAAAGACTGCCACGGCCGAATGGTAGGCGTCGCTTACATACAGGTGCTCGGCATCCAGGGCCAGCCCCTGGGGGGTGTGTAGCTGCTCCTCGCTCCCTAGGTCGCGCTTCCAGGCGCCTTCAAGGTCATATACCCTGACCCTTCGCTCCAGGTGCTCCACCACGAAGAGCTCCCCCTGGGCCTCATCCAGGGCCAGCCCGGTGGGGAAGGCCAGGGGGCCGATGGAGTAAAGAAGGGCTCCCGAGGAGTTAAAGACCATCACCCGACCGGCCTCGCTGTCGGCTACATAGATACGCCCCTGGCTGTCGGTGGCTATGCTGGAGGGCATCTTCAGCCCCTGGATGCTCTGCAGCACCTGCCCCTCTTTGCTGAGAAGAAGTATCTTGTCTTCGCTTCCCACCAGTATCCTGCCCTGGGCGTCCACCGCCACCCCCAGAGGGGAGGCAATGGAGAGCCTGCTGAGCTCCACCCCGTTGTTTGAAAGCACATACAAGCGGTCATAGAGGGGGTCTGCAATGTAGAGGGTGCCCTTGGGGTCTGTGGCAAGCCGCGCAACAGGAGACAACTCCAGGGGGAAATAACCCAGGGCGGTGCTCTCAGGGGGCTCGGGGCTGGAGCTACCGCCACCAGGAGGAAAGAGCCCCATGGCCCAGCCCCAGGAGGGGCCCAGCACCAGGAGCAATACCAGCACCGCGATGCGCATTTCCTGCCGCCCCCTTCCCCATAGCAGGGGTTGCAATATTCATGCCCTGCTACGGGTTTCTTGATTAAATTATACCAAAAGAGAATAGGGCTTACCTGGGATGCTCCAGGCGCCCGGCCAGGGGCACCAGGAGGCGGTACTCCTGGTAGGGGACCTGGGAGTGCCATCGGTCTGCCAGCTTGGCCCATCCGATGGGGGCAAAGAACAGAAGCAGGGCCAGGAGGGCAAAGGCCAGGGGCCTTAGGGTCTTGCCCCCGGGCAGGCCCATGTCCAGGGCCCCGGGGGCGGGGCAGCGGCTTACGCAGCTTAGGCAGCCGGTGCACTCGGGGGAGCTGACGCTCCTTAGGTGCTGTACATCCAGGAGGTTGGGGCAGTGGCGGCTGCAGGAGCCACAGTGGATGCAGTGCTCCTCGGACCTCCTGACCTTAAGGGGGCTCAGGTAGCTCAGAAGGCCCAGCAGGGCCCCGTAGGGGCAGAGGTAGCGGCACCAGAAGTTCTTAAACACCATGGACAGGGCAAGAAGCGCCAGGAGCACGCCGGCAGTCAGGGTGCTCATCTTGAGGAAAAACCACAGCATCTTCACATCGGCCACCTTCCAGTAGGCCCCCTGGAGGAAGCCCTCCACCGCCTCAAGGGGCATCCTGAAGAACACCGCATGGATGAAAAAGGCAAGAAGAAGGTACTTTATGCCCCTCAGGGGGTAGTCCAGCCAGGCAGGCATGTGGAGGTTCCTGCCCAACAGCCTGGCGCCCAGCCTGAAGGCCCCCTCAGAGAGGGGCCCTATGGGGCAGAGCCATCCACAGAAGGCCCGCTTGGCCAGGAGGGAGCTCAGGATTGCCGCCAGGAGGATCATCACCGCTGCCGGATGGACGGCATCCAGCACNCCTCCCTGGAGCCAGAGCCTCAGGCCCATGAGTCCCCCTATGGGCAGAAAGCCGTCCACCAGGGGGGCCCTCTCCACATAGGGGCCTTTGTCGAGGAAGTGCCGGGTAAAGAGCCAGAGCTTCAGGCCTCCCCACAGCACCAGGGCCACCATGGCCCACTGAAGGGTGTACCTCAAGGTGCGGACATAGGGGCGTTCTGCCTTCATATGGTTATATTAAGGCCTTTGGGGGCGGGCGGGGTATGAGCTCGCTCAGCCTTTGCCGAAGGGGCAGACGGGGAAGCGACACCTCCGGCATCCCCAGCACAGGCCACCGTGGCCGAGCTCGGCCAGGGCGGCCCTGTCTATGGGCTTGCCGGCCATGATGCGGGGAAGCAGGAGGTCCAGCACCGTCCTCTTGTGGTACATGCCGCAGGCCGGCACACCCAGGAGCACCGCCCCCTGGACATAGGCCACCAGGAACATGGCCCCTGGAAGCACGGGGGAACCGTAGTACATCTCCGTGGCGCCCAGAAGCCTTACGGCATGCCGGGTGACATCGTCAGGGTCAACGGACATTCCCCCCGTGCAGAGCAGGAGCTCCGCCCCTTCCTGCAGGAATCCCCTCAGCCTGTCCCTTATGAAGGTGGCCTGGTCAGGGGCATACTCTGTCCTTAGAAGCTCTGCCCCCAGGGCCCTGAGCTTTCGCCTCATGAGGGGCCCGAAGGCATCCTTTATTCGGCCCTCGTACACCTCGGTGCCTGTAATCAGCACCGCCGCCTTCATTCTCTTAAGAGGCAGCACCCTGAGCACCCCCTCCGCTGGACAGGCCTTGAGGGCCTTCTGAAGCAGGCTCCTTTTTATCATCAAGGGGATGGCCCTGGTGGCCCCCACCTGCTGGCCCTTTCTCACCAGGATGTGGGACTGCAGGGTGGCGCACATCACCTCTCCCAGCATGTTCAGCGCCAGGAGGGCCTCCTTGTCCACCTCCAGGAGGCCGTCCCGGCTGGCCAGGAGGTTGAGCTTCCCCTCCTTGGGCTCGGCCTCGGGAGCAACTCCGGGGCCGCACAGGGCCTTGGCCAGGAGCCCGGCCGCCTCGTCCTCGTGCACGTAGGCCTTGGTGAGCCTGAGCACATAAAGGTGCTCCTTGCCCAGCCTCCTCAGATGCTCCAGGTCCTCGGGCCTGACGATATGGCCCTTCCTGAAGGCCGGACCCTTGAACTTCCCAGGCCTTATCTCCGTTATGTCGTGCGCCAGGGGCAGGCCCACGGCCTCCTCCAGGGGGACGATTTCCAGCAACCGCCGGGGCATCAGGGTCTCCTGTAGTAGGCCCCGGAGGCACAGGCCCTGCACAGGGGCCTTCCATCGGGGCCGGGCACATCCCGGCTGTCCTGCACCCATTCGGCACACCGGACGCACTGCACCCTCCTGAGGGGCCGCCCGGGCATGTCCTCAGGGGCTACCTGGACCTGCACCTCCATGGCCTCAAAGAGCTCCTCATCGGGCATGACCTTGTAGGCCTCAAGTTGCTGCCGGTACTTGTCCCTGATGTGGGGAAAGTAGTCCCTGGCCAGCTCCCTGGCCTCCTCCCTGGCCACCACCCTGAGGGCCCTGCCCGTGGAGAGGTTCAGGAAGGTGGCCGCCATCTTTCCATAGTCCACAAACCGCATGGTGCGCTTGCCCAGGGAGCAGCCCGTGACGGACTGAAGGGCATCCGTGGCGCACCGGNCTATCTCTACGAACAGGTAAAGGCTCTTTCTGTCCGCCCCCTTGGGGTCCCTTATGCCCACGCCCCTCAGGCCGTAGATGGCCATCCTCACGCCCAGGACCTGACCAGGGCACAGGTGCCCATGCACCCGCACGGACTCCCTAAGAAGCGCCTGAAAGTCAAACCCTTCCACTGGTTGAAATTATACCACCCCCTGGGCCCAGGAATGCATATGAGCTATCTCATAAGCCCTTGTTGACTGTGCCAGGGTCTGGATGCTACAGTGCTGCTTCAGCATGGTGGTGCTCAGGACAGAGGGGCTCAAGAAGCGCTTCGGGGCCGTCCATGCCCTCAGGGGGGTGAGCCTGGAGCTCAGGAGGGGGCAGGCCCTGGGAGTGGTGGGCCCCAACGGTGCAGGCAAGACCACGCTGCTGCACATAATCCTGGGGCTTATAACCCCTACCGAGGGCCTGGTGGAATGCTTCGGCCTGGAACTCTGGAGCCATCGCAGCCAGGTGCTAAGGAGGATGAACTTCGCCTCCAACTATGCGGGGCTTCCCCTTTCCCTTACTCCCTGGGAGAACCTCATGGTCTATGCCCTGATGTACGAGGTGCCTCGGGCCCGCCGGCGCTGCCAGGAGATGCTGCAGCGCTTCGGCCTGTGGCACCTGAGGGATGTGCCCTCCAGGCGACTCTCCTCAGGGCAGATGATGCGCCTGGCCCTGGCCAAGGCCTTGCTGAACGAGCCGGAGCTCCTGCTCCTGGATGAACCCACCGCCGGGCTTGACCCCTCCTCGGCCAGGGCCAGCCGGCAGATGCTCAGGGAGCTGAAGGCCCGGCGGGGCCTGAGCCTGCTTTACACCTCCCACAACCTGGCGGAAATCCAGGAGGTGGCCGACGAGGTGATGCTCATCTGGGAGGGTCAGGTGGCCGCCCACATGCCCACCCAGGAGCTTCTCCGGCGCTACCGGAGCCTGGAGGAGTTCTTCTTCA
>MTOX01000019.1 GCA_002011795.1 Nitrospirae bacterium JdFR-88 | reverse complement strand
CTCTCTCTCTCAAGGCCCTGGAGGCCTTGTGCCTCCGGGCGAGGCGGCTCCAAAGATAAGGCGCGGTAATGAAAGGCATGTCCCTGTAGGTCAGCGAGGCGAAGACACCCGTGGAATAAAGGGCCTCAAGAAGTATGGTGGTGCCGGCCCGGGCCAGGGCAGCAACAAACACAGGGGATACAACTTGGAGGCGGCTTCGGCAAGGCCTGGCCGCCAGGCAGTCCATGTCGAAGGCCACCTCCTTGATGAACCGGCTGCCCAGCACCGCCCGATGAAGCAGCCTGGACAGAGGCGGATACTCCCTCATTTCCTCAGCAGCAGCTTGCGGACCTTCCCCATGAACCTCTTCAGGGGATACCAGAAGAGGCCGAAAAGGGCTAAAAATACCGAGAACAAGAGGCCCAGGATGACGCCTATGTACCCCAATCCAGGCCCCACATAGGCATATGCCAGGGAAGAAAAAAGGAATGGCAGAATACCCGCCACTATCAATCGCATCTGGGCAACCTCGTAAAGTAGTCCTCGGGCAGGAATTTGGCCTCTGACACATTGAGATACTCCATCGTGCCGTCCTCCCCGACGCCGTATATGTTAAGGAACTCAAAGACGACATTGCCTGAGGCGTCCACCTCGAAGACCCTCCCCTGCCCGGTAGATGTAATCAGAACCCCTCCGTTGGGCAGCAGTTGATGCTTGCCCCGAATCTCGGTGTAAAAATCATACCTCCTGCCCTGCACAATCGTCCTGTGCTTAAAGGAGACCGGGTCTATCTCCACTATGCGGGAATACCCCCTGTGCATATTGTTGTCAAATATGGTAATTGTCCCGCGGCCGTTGAAGTCTGCATCATGGGGGCGGCGGGTCAGCCCCTGCCGCCACCACTTTATCTTGAGGGTTTCAGGGTCCATGACAAAGACCAGGTCCGGGGAGCGCACCGTCACAAGCAGGTCCCCGGCCTTGAAACCAGGATAGTAAGGCTCAAGCTCCTTCGGCAAGGCCTCTACATCATTGACATGCCAGATCACTCCCAGGTCAGCAGACATCCACACAGAGCCCACGGAGGTGGCCTCCTGAAGGATGCCCAGGACATCGACCTCGGGATTGGCATTTATGACGTCCATCAGGTGAAATTGCCTAAGCAGCTTCCCCGTCCTGCTGTCTATCCGCACCATTTTTCTGCCATAAGTGCTCAGGACGCCGTAATCCCCCCATGTCCATAAGGCGCCGCTTCCGTCCAGGTCGATGGAATGATGAAACCCCCCCTTTATGGCCCAGAGCATCCTGCCGCAGTAGTCATACTTTATCAAAGAAGTTCCGCCATCAAAGGCCACAAAGATGGAACCGTCCCTGTCTATCTCAAAGCCATGGGGATAGATGTTGACATCCTTGGGGTGCCACCACGGCAGCACCTCCTGGGTGGTCTTCCATACCCTGACAACCTTTCCCCGGGGGTCAAGGAGTATCACCCCGTGCCTTGAGCCCAGGAAGTCAAAGACACCATATATCGCCCTGTAGCCCCGGGGGGCCGAGCCTGAAAGGAATATCCTCGGTTTCTCCCGCCTGGCTCTAAGGGGCAGCCCCTCCAATTCCCAGGCCCGCTCATTGGGGACAAATCCCNCCTCTATGGTCGGATACGCCAGGGGGCCTCGAAGTCCTTCCTGGGGCCTTGCCGCCTTTCTGCGAATCCCCTTGAAGGGCTTGATTTTTGCCAGGTGCCTTTCGGGCTTGATGTCAAAGTCGCTCTTGAGCTTCTGCAGCACGGAGGTCTCTTCCTCCGGATGGCCGGCAATGAACTCCTGCAGGGCCTTCAGGGCCGGATACGGCCATGTCTCGGAGGCCCATATGTAAACCCCTATGCCGAAGCCCAGCAGGAATACCAGCCAGCATAGCGAAATTATCCTTATAATACCTGCCACTTAGACATGATAATATCTCCGATGCTTGAAAGGCAAGGCGCCTCCTTAAACTCATTAAATTGGCTCTCAAAGAGAGAAGTGTTAAAATTCCATCATGAAGATAGTCTGCGAAAACCGCAAGGCCCGCCATGACTACCACATAGAGGAGACCCTGGAGGCAGGCCTGGTGCTCCTGGGCACGGAGGTGAAGGCCCTCAGGGAAGGCCGGGCCAACCTCAGGGACAGCTATGTGAGAATCAAGAACTCCGAGGCCTACCTGGTGGGCTGCCACATAAGCCCCTACAGCCACGGAAACATCCAAAATCACGAGCCCCTGAGGGACAGGAAGCTCCTTCTTCATCGGCACCAGATAGAGCGCCTCCGGGGCAGGCTCNCCCTTAGGGGCTACACCCTGGTGCCCCTCAGGCTTTACTTCAAGGGCCCCTATGCTAAAATAGAAATAGGGCTTGCCAAGGGCAAGCGGCTCATTGACAAGCGACAGGCCCTTAAGGAGAAAGAGGCCCGTCGTATGCTTCAGCGCCTAAGGGGAAGCAGGGAATAGTTTTCCCCCAAGGGGNCATCGGATTTCTTGGGTGGCCTAAAAAATCTGAGATTTTTTGGGCACATGTGGGGGCGTACGGGCTTCGACGTGGGTACCGAGGGCCAGGTGGCATGCCGTGGCTCCTCNCCGCCACGCTAATCCGGTGAGGGAAACACACAAACGCCAACACTGAGCTGGCACTGGCCGCTTAAGTAAAAGCGGCACGCCCCTCTGAGAAGGCCTGCGGCTCGGAGAGGGCGACCGTAGCAGGCTAAGCCCCTGGGAAGGCCCCAGCCCCGGGGGACGAAAAACCCGTGGGGCTGCAAGGGGAAAGGGGCCCGGTTGCCGGCACCTTCCCCCCAAGCCCAATAGGCAGCCTAAGCATGTAGAAGCCTGGAGGTAGGGCCTGCGGACGCGGGTTCGACTCCCGCCGCCTCCACCACAATATTTCTTGTACCTACCAAGGCGTCACATTGTTCCAAAGCTGGTTCTGAGGCCAGCCGTCCGAGTTGGTGTTGTCGTGGCAGTTTACATTCCCGAAGTAATACCAGCCGCTTATGACAAAGCCTCCGACACCCCCGCAATAACCATCCTCAACTGTTACCTTCCAGCTTCCTCCTGAAGGAAAGCGTGCTGCGTATTCTTGTCGCGCAAGGCCTTCGGTGGCCTGACCACTATCTTTAAACGGCCAGCCATCTGAAACCNCTCTTCCCCTATGATTGTAGTTTAGACAGTTAGTAGCCATTAGTCTCGGAAGCCGAGAATTATGCGGGTTGTGGCACTTGGAACAAGGGAAGGCGTGCTTTGCATTGGCNCCCCAGCCTTTTACCGTTTCGTGTACTCTATCCATACTCCGCCAAGCGCTGGTGGCATCAGGGTCTATCTCATTCTGAGGATGACACTTCAGGCAAAGGCCGGCAAACTCAGTTGCTGATTCGGTAATCCTCTCGGCACAATCCCAGTTCCACCTGTGTTCTACTATTCCAGAGCCCCAATCTTTCACCGTTTCCCCACAAAAAGTATTTTGATCTATTTTGTAGCCAGGGGTGCTCGCTATATATCGCTTACCGGCTATTGACTCGTCTCGCGCACTACATTCATCCCCAGCAGTGAACGGGNAAATTCGCCTCTCGTTTGTCTTAGCCGGCGCTACATCCTCCTTATAAGGCGAAGTCAGCCATGTGCCCTTAAG
Source organism: Nitrospirae bacterium JdFR-88 (assembly GCA_002011795.1). Taxonomy (GTDB): domain Bacteria; phylum Nitrospirota; class Thermodesulfovibrionia; order Thermodesulfovibrionales; family JdFR-88; genus JdFR-88. Next base: position 7,272 of record MTOX01000019.1, on the reverse strand, counting down.
CAGAGGCACCGCATAGGCCTGCTGAAGCGTCGGGCTTACGCCATGGGGGTCGTGGCAGGGTGTGCAGAGACCTCCTATGGGCTCAAGGGCCGTAGTATTCAAAGTATCCGATGCTCCCAAATGCCCTCCCATGCGCGCCCTGGAGGCTTTATAAGCAAATCTTTCTTGTGCTCCGCTCTTTCCAGGCCCAAAATACGGCGTATCTCTGTATCCCAGGATGGGTGCAGTGGCTCCAAAGGTCTCACTGTATCCCCAGGGAGTGCTTGAGGCATTGGCATTCAGGTGGCAGTCAAAGCACAGGGCCGCCCCGGCATTGTAGGCATTCTTGTCAGCTTCAGAACCCCCTGCCTGAGGCTGATACGAGACCTCGTAGCCTCCAAGCCCTGCCACCGTGGACTTCAGTATTCCCCCGTTCGTGGTGGCGCTGGCGTAGCTGGCGGTCACACCCGCCACATCGGAGCCATGGGAGTTGTGGCAGTCAAAGCACTGGATGTTCTCCGAGCCGGCCCGGGTGTTGGGAATATCCCCGTCCACCCCGGTGCTGGTGCTGAAGCCCCCCTCGTTGGCGGTGGCATTGCCATGGGCAGAGTAGGCCTTGGTGACGTCCTTGGGGGCAGTGTTGGGCGCCCCGGTGTACTTGCCCCAGGTGGTGGTGCCGCTCTGGCTGTAGCGGGCCGCTATGCTGGTGCCGTCCCAGGCGTACTCTGTGGGGCTCTTCCCGTCGCCAAAGGGCTCGGTGGTGGCGTTGGCATCATTGTGGCAGCTCAGGCAGTGGCTGGTGAGCTTGGCTATCTCAGCCCTGGAACCATTGGCTATGTAGGCAATGGCCGTGGAGGAGTTGTAAACGGTAGGCCTCGCTCCAGAGCCATAAAGCACCAGGTCCACCTTGGCCCCTGAAACGACCTCCTGGGTGGCCGGGTTGTATCCCTCATGGTAAGCAGTGTCAATGTTGCCGCCGGCGTCGGCCTCCCAGTGGCACTGGTAGCAGTGCTCACCCGTTATCTCCACTCCCTGGATATGGTGGGAGTTGCCCTCAAACTGCTTCATCACCGCCACCCGATTCCCTATGGCCACGGAGTGGCAGTCCACGCACTTGCCGCTGGGCTCAAGACCCTCCACATGAGTGTGGCAGACTTCGCAGTCCTTTCCAGTCAGCCCATCGCCCAGGTTGCTGTGAAGCTGGTCCGGCCCCGAGCCGTCGGCCCTGAAGTGCTCGGTCTTTGAATGGCAGACCTCGCACACCCCATCCAGGGTGGCATCTCCGTCGGCAAAGGACTTCTCTCCCTCGGGACGGAAGAACCTCACCGCCTTGCCCCCTATCTCCTCCTTCACAAACCTGCCGTAGACAAAGGCATAGGTGCTGCCCGAGGGCGCATACTTGGTGTACACAGGGCCCCGCACCTGAAAGCTGCTGCTCCCCTCGGTGGAGCTTACCACCTTGTAGGCTATCCCCCGATACTTTACATTGGGGATGAAGAGATAGCCGTTGTACTCGGCAGCAACGGGGGAGTCCACCACCACATCGCCCCCTTCGGTGATGCTTACCAGGGTGCCCGTCTGAAGAAAGCTCTCCTGGCCCCAGTACCGGGACTGCCTCTGATAATGGGGGTTGTGGCAGTCGGTGCACTCCTTGAGCCACTGCCCGTACTGCGTGGAGGTCTCCTGGCTGGAGTGCGTCCCCACGGCATTGAGCACCCTGGAGTTGAATATGCTGGCGTCGTTGTGGCAGCCCCAGCACATCCTGGTCACAGGAGTGCTGTCTATGGTGGTGTTCACATAACCGCCCTGCCACCAGTCGGCCTCAGGTGAGGTGCCCCACACATAGTGGCACCTCCCGCAGTTTACATCACCCTCGGAGGTCTCATTGTGAGGAGCATCCAGGGCATGGGCAGACACTCCTGCTATTAAAAGGATGCCCGCCAGTAAAGCACTAAAGGCGTGCAGGCCTATTTTTGATACCCTGGGCAAAATCAATTTGCGCTGGCAGATACAGCTTGAAGGTTGTTCCTTGGCCTTTCTGAGAAAGCACCGTTATACAGCCCTGGTGCATTTCTATGATCTTATACACCATGAATAGGCCCAGTCCCGTGCCTTGAGGCCCCTTGGTAGTGAAGAAGGGGTCAAATATTCTCCTCTTAGTGTTTTCATCCATGCCCGAGCCCGTGTCGGTGATGCTTATCTGATAGTATCTAGCGGTGCTGCCGTCCTTGTATTTGCAGAAAAAAGGGTCCAAGATGTCTTTTACCTCTATTACCAGTTGTCCACCTTCGGGCATAGCATCAAAGGCATTGATGCAAAGGTTCATGAACACTTGCTCCAGGAGTCCCCTGTCGGCTACAATCCGCTTCGCCCTGCTTTGATAAGAAAAGCGGNTTTCTACATTCTTGGCCAGGTTTTTCAGCAGGGACATCAAGCTCTCCAGCAGTTCCTTCAGGTCCAGGGTCTTGAGACTCAAGGGAATTTTCCTTGAAAGTCCTACCACTCTGTTGGCTATATCTGCTCCCCTCATGGCGGAGACCTTGATGATATCCACGAATTTGCGGTACCGCTCATCCACTACCTCCTCCAAGAGCTCTGCATAGCCTACTATGGGGGTGAGAACATTTCTGAACTCGTGAGCAATGCCACCTGCCAGTGTTCCTATGGCCTCCATCTTCTGGGCGTGAAAGAGCTGCTCCTGAAGCTTGCGGTTCTCCTCCTCTATGGCCTTTCTTTCTCTGATATCGGTGAAGCCCTCCAGCACCAAGAGTCTGCCCTCTATCTCTATTTTCTGGCAGCTTTTAAGTACGGGCACTTTGGTTCCGTCTTTCCTTATAACTACCGTCTCTAAGTTGTAGACCTCCTCTCCGCAGTCGAACACAGGACAGTTGCCCCTCCGCCTGGGGCAGATGAAGGCATGGCATATTTTGCCTATAAGCTCTTTTCTGGTGTACTTCAGGATGTCCATGGCCAAGTGGTTGGCGTCTACCACCCGCTTCCGCTCATCCACCACGAAGAGTCCTGTAGGCGTGCTGTCAAACAACACCTTGTAGGTCTCGCTGGTAAAAGGAATGACTGCCGAGCGCCTGTTGTCCTGCTTTGTCAGTGCCATGGGTACTCCCTTTTTAGTGTGTGGCAGGGGCGACCTCTAAGCCAGGGCATTCTGAGGGGGGCCGCTGGCCTTAAGTCCAGCCTTCTGCTGAATGACGCCCACATCGGGGGGNATTGCCTGAGGTGGGCTTGATGCTTTGAGGTCTTTGCCCCTGCCACGCTTGTACCCTCCCCCTCAGAAACCATATATTACCTCACTTCAAGTGGCATACTCTGCAGAGGGCGCTATCGGTGTTGTCCATGGCCAGGAAGGCCCCATACTGGTTGTTGTGGGGCTCGTGGCAACTGGAGCACTCCAGCTTGCCCTCAAACAGCCTCACCAGCCCGGCTGCGTCCACCTGCTTATCGCTCACCGGCGTGGCCAGCTCCCCGTCCGCTGTGGCCAGCGCCGCATTGTACACAAACCCGATGGGATGGTCGTTGGTCAGGTTGGTGCCAGGGCTCACTATTGCACTGCCCAGGTCACCGTCGGCCACCGCCTCACCTATGTTCAGTGGCCCCACAAAGGGGTCATCCAGAGAGAAGTCACCAAACTGGTTGGTGGTCACCCCAGAAAAGGGCGCAGGGTCCAATGCCCCGGGCCCCCCAGCACTTCCTGGCAGGTTCAGGAGCACATTCATCGCCCCGGCACCGTCATGGCAGCTCAGGCACATCACCGAGACAGGCCCAGGCTGCGGAGAAACCTCGGTGTAATCCAAGCTCTCGCTGTCGTACATGTCAAAAGAGCTGTACCCAGGGGTGTTCCTGTTCCATATGAGATAGCCCCGGAGATTCAGCCCTCCAGAGCCCCCATATTTGTCATCTACATTCCCTTCATGAGGTGTATGGCAGAACACACATGCCTGTACCGTGTCATACTGAAACTGGCTCGAACCGCTCAAGGAAAGGTCGTGCTTGGAGCCCAGCACCCCCGCATGCCCCGCCCCCACTAATAACATTAACAACACTATGGAGGAACTCAACCGCTTCATCTTCACTCACCTAAACTAACAAATACCATGCCAGACCTAAAATTGTGGCTTTAGAGACCGAATTATGAATAAGTTGTTAATGAATTTGTTAATCTTGTCTTCCGTTATGGTTGTTGTTGAGTGAAAAGCCACTGGGGCTGTGGTATTTAGCGCNCCTGCGTTTGCCCGGAGAGGGGCAATTTTATAGTATTTTGCCTCAAGGCATATCTTAATTACGGTAAATACCGCATAATTTAGGGGATGATTGATTGCTTTTAGGTTAAACAGGACTTTTATGCTGCAATATTTTCAAATTCAATGGCAATTTATTCCTAAACATTCCTAAAATTAGAATTTGCATGAATCTTGCATGAGAAGTTTTACGAGAGATGCTGGCAAGGAGGTTCTTGTGTTAAGGATTTTGAAGGTTCAGGAGGCTTTGTCCTGATGTAAGTCGCTTTACAGGGGGAGGGNACAGAGATGAGAATCTTGTTTAGGGCATTGATGTTGGTATTGGCCGTGGCGGTAGCGGGGCAGGCAGCGGCGATGTCCTTCCAGTGGTTGCAGTCTGCAGGAGTGGAGAATCCCACCTCGGTGGCCGTTGCGGGGGACGGTACCGTCTACGTGGCCGCGCTTCAGGAAGGCCAAGTGGTGATGTTCAACCACAGAGGGGCCCTGAAGGGAAGGGTGGCTGTGGAGTCGCCTGTGAGTGTGGCAGTCTCGTCCCAGGGAGTTGTGCTGGTGGGAAGCACAGAAGGAGATGTATATGTACTGAAGGAAGGGCGCTTCCAGCTTTTCATCCAAGAGGTTGGGCTCCCTGTAGCTATCGGGTTTGACCCCGGTGGCAACATCTACATACTGGATGCTGCGAACTCCTTGGTGAGAGTCTATACCCCTTCAGGGCAGGAGCTCTTCTCCTTTGGTGGCAAAGGCAGGGAAGATGGACAGTTCTGGAGCCCCCTGTCCATTGCGGTCTCCTCGGCAGAACTCTATGTGCTGGACATGGGCAACCAGGCCGAGGGGNACAAGAGCACCGTGGATGCTCCCAGGGTGCAGGCCTTTGGCCTGGACGGCACCTTCAGGCACAGTTGGGGTACCTATGGAATTGCCGATGGAGAGCTTCTTAACCCCCTCTCCCTTTGTATAGACGAGGAGGACAGGCTTTATGTGGCCGATTCGGCCCAGGAGGTGGTTCAGGTCTTTACCGGTGACGGCGCTCACATAGCCACCCTTTACGACTCCTCTCATCCCTTGGCAACCCCCATTGAGGTGGCCTGTAGGGCGTACAAGCTCTATGTCCTGTCTCTGGCCGCAGAAAGGCTGGATGTGTTTGGTGTGGATGAGCAGTATAGCATCCTCAATGTAGAGCCCTTAGAGCTTCAGTACCAAGTCAACGAGTGTGGCCAGGTGGAGCAGGGCTCCATTACCATATCCAACGAAGGTCCCGGCACAATGGGTTGGGAGCTTCAGGCCTCTGTGGCTTGGCTGAAGCCCTCGGAGACCTCGGGGGNGTTGCAGGGAGGCGAGTCGGTGACTGTGGCCATAGAGGTAGAGCCCCAGGGGCTTGAACCCGGGCAGCATTCTGGCGACCTTCAGGTGCTTACCGAAGGGGCCTCTGAGACGGTGGCGGCAGATGTCGAAGTAGCCCCCCCTCCCACCCTTTCGGTGGAGCCTACAAGCCTGCACTTTGTCCACAAGGGCTTAGGGCCCTCGGACCCCCAGAGCCTCACTGTGGAGCTCCAGAGCAAGGGGGAGCTTCAGTGGAATGCCACAGTCAGTGAATCCTGGTTGAGCATTTCNCCCACCTCAGGGGAGTCCAATACCATAGTGTTGGCCAGTGTGGTGGTGGAGCCCGAGGGACTTTCCACCGGAGAGTATGAGGCCTTTATCCTCTTCAGCCATTGCGCCGGAGAACTTTCCGTTCCTGTAAGCCTGGAGTACACTGCCGGGGGCACCGTGGTCATAAGAACCAATCTCTCGGAGGCCGTCTTTGAGCTTCACGGGCCTGAAGGTACTCTCAGTGGCTCCGGCACCGAAGCGAGATTTGAGGGCCTTCCCGAAGGCACTTACACCGCGGAGTTCGGCCGGGTGCAAGGCTTCAAGGAACCAGAGGCCCAGAGCTTTATGCTTTCAGCAGGCGAAACAGTGGAGGTATGGGGTGAGTACACCGACCTCAGACGGCGAAACCGCATAGTGACGGCTCCCAATGCCCCTCTGTCCACTGCCATAGTAAGGGTGTTTGACCCCTCTGGGCAGCTTCTTCAGGAACTTCGGCTTCTGGACAGGCGATACAAGCTGACCAAATTCGCCTTGGGCGACCTGGACGGCGACGGTACAGAGGAATTCATAGTTGCCGCCAGGCCCTTCAGAGCGGCTCGGGGCCAGGCGAGGCTTTACGCCTTCCTGGCTGATGGCACGCCTCTTCAGGGGGTTGATGTGCGGGTGGGCAACCACATCAGCCTTGCCACTGGCGACCTGGACGGCGACGGTACTGCGGAGGTTCTGGTAGGTACCCGCCGGGGTGGCTCCTTCGCAGTAAGAGTTTTTGCTTACTCCGAGGGTCAGTTACAGGAGACTTTGGTGGTGAACGCTTGCCAAGGTGTCGTGGATATGAACGTTGCCGCAGCCGACTTGAACGGGGACGGCCCGGAGGAGCTCGTGGCCAGTTGCCTCAAACGGAACGGCTCGGTGGAGGTCTCCCTCTGGAGAGTTTCAGATGGACAGGCTGTCTATGCAGGTGGTTTTGGCATCTCCAAGGCGATGAGGAAGACCCGAAGAGCGGTTGTGCAGGCCCCTGTGGTGGCCGCCGGGGATACAAACTCTGATGCCATTGCCGAGATCGTTCTGGCCAGGGCTTATCCTGACGCCAAGGGCCGACATGCCCTGGAGATATACACCCCCCAGGGAGAGCTTCTTAGAAGCTTTACCGTTCGGTCCTGGGCAGAAGTTGATGTGGCGGTGGCCGATGTGGACTTTGATGGAAATGCCGAGATAGTGGTGGGCGATGGGCTCTCACCGAGAAACCCGGCCAGGGTCATGATCTTTAGTGCAGATGGCACCAAACTGGGACATTTCAGTGCCTTCCGCAGATACGGTGTGCGGGTGGCCTTGGGATTTGCTGAATTAGGTGATGTAGCGCCATAGCTACTCATAAGGAAAGGAGGTGGTGGCAGTGCGGGCCTTGGTGGTGCATATATCAGCTATTCTGGCGGCTTTGGGTATGGTTTTGGCC
>MTOX01000018.1 GCA_002011795.1 Nitrospirae bacterium JdFR-88 | reverse complement strand
CCCCTTTTTCCTTCGACCGTAATAAAATCGTAATACTTTCCCCCTTTCGGGAGCCCGTTCTGGCCTCCAGCTTTCTGACGGCCTCTGTCCTGTGCTCGAGGGCCAGGTGGGCGTACCTGAGGGCCATGGTGAGGGTCTTGTGGCCCAGGAGCTCCTGCACCGTAAGGAGGTTCAAACCCAGCGCGGGGGCCTCTTTTGTGCCTTGCACCCCCGACTCATAGACAAAGAGGCACCCGAAAGCAGTAATGACCAGCCATCTCCGCCAGGTTGATGCGGCAATAAGGCGTCTGGTTGAGGATTATCGGGTGGAGTTCAAAAGAGGTTTACGGCGCGGCAAGCTGGTGTTGAAGCTAAAGCGGTGTAGTCCCGGGTGTCGCTACTGCCCGCCGGCCCTTACTGGGGTAGGCGCGGTCAATGAGGTGTAGCTCGGAGCCTTCTGGGGCAGTTCCTGGGAGCGGGGAACTAACCTGACCATTGCTTTGCCACCGAAGCGCCGGCGTCGACCATCATTACTCAGAGGTGGAGAACTCCGGGCAGACGGCCCCAGATGCGCAAGCCCAGGGATTACAAGGTTTCGGAGCCCGGAGACGGACCCGGAGCGCTCTACCAGGTCCGGGACTGCCCCTGGACGGTGCCGGAACTCAACAAAGAGCTCATCGGGTGGGAGTTCATCTACAACTGCGTAAGACCGCACCACTGCCTGGATGAAAAGACCCCGTTGCAATTCCTCAAAGACCAGGGGATTGCAAATGTAGATTGCATTTTATAAAATACAGCACTTTTCCGTGGGGGGACTTTGGGCGTAAACACCTCTACCTCTCCTTCATCTGGAGGGAGGGCATGGATGTGGGGAGGCTGATCAGGAGGCGGAGGAGGGAGCTGGGGCTCACCCAGTCAGCCCTTGCGGAGCGTCTCGGGGTCACGTATCAGCAGGNACAGAAATACGAAAAGGGCGGCATTAACATATCGCTCCGAAGGCTTCTGCAGCTTTCGGAGGCTCTTCAGGTCCCCGTGGAGTATTTTCTTAACGGCGAGGCGGAGGGTGCGTCAGGGAGGACCTTCCCCCTTGTGCCCGGCTCTTCCTCTCCTTCAGGCTCGCCGCTTGCCGATGTAAGCTGCCGTGTATCCAATGCCTTCATCCAGTATGTGAAGCAGGCACGTCCTGAGCTCCTGGAGCCACTGCTCCAGGGGCTACCCTTCGGCGAGGCTCATCTAACCGACCCTGACGCATGGATACCCTGGGATGTGGAGCGGGAGCTGGAGAGACGCCTGGCGGAGCTGTTTGGTGACGAGGCCATTACCTACAGGATAGGGCAGAGCATATTCGCTGCTGGCTCGGTGGGGCTGGTGGGCGTGCTGTCCAGGCTGTTTTCCTCTCCCGAGCAGCTCATAGAGTACTCGCCCGAGCTAACCAAGTACTTCACCAAGGGGCTGGTGTCTGTCCATGTGGAGGAAGCCGTTGACGGCATGGCAGTAGTTCAGCTGAAGGTCCGGGGAAGACAGACGCGTGGTGCCTGCCTGTTCAACCAGGGTATGTTCAGCGCGGTACCCGACCTGTTCGGCCTCGGTCCTGCCGAGGTGCGGGAGCAGCAGTGCGTGGTGCCCTGCCAGGAGGTATCCCTGTTCAGGGGGCGCAGGTACCGTATGCAGGGTCGTCAGCTGGTGGAAGAGCTTCCCGGGGGGCGGCTCAAGGNAGTGGGGCGTCCTCGCGGCGGGATGTACCTGCTGGAAGGCGTGCTCTTCGGGGCGGACTGCTGCAGATATGAAATCAGATGGAGGAAGCATGGCAGGCGCGTGCCGGCGGNGAGGGCCGAGGACAAGGNACAGGCGCTCATGGATGCCGTGGCCGAGCTTGAGCGGAGCTATGCCAAGCTGCAGAGGGCGTATGATCTTCTGCGCAGTTCCGAGGAGAGGTACCGTACTCTCATGGAGTACTCCGGGGACGCCATCTTCCTGCTGGACAAGGAGCTGGGGATAAAAGGGGTGAACCGGCGCTGCCGGGAGCTCCTGGGGTGCTCTGCGGGGGAGCTAACGGGCCGGTCCTTCCTGGAGCTGGTGGAGCCGGCCGAGCGCAACAGGACCGGGCGGAGGCTGAAGGAGGCCCTTGGAGGCAGGCACCTGGTAATAGAGGTTCCCGTGAGGTTCGGCCCTTGTCGGCTGCTGTTTTCGGTAAGTACCTCGGTAGTAAGCGAGGGGGAGCAGCCTGTTGGCCTGATGCTGTCTGCGCGGGATGTCACGCTGGAGAAGGAGATGTCGGCCCGACTGCTGGAGGCGGAGCGCTACGCCGCCAAGGGGGTTGTGGCCGCGGAGGTAGCGCATGAGATCAACAACTCGCTGGCCAACGTGGAAACCACCCTTTTCATACTGTGGGATGCTCTCAAGACGGAGCATCACCGGGAGCTTCTTGGCGAGGTGCGCGAGGAAGTAGGCAGGATGTCCGGCATAGTTAAAAGCATTCTGGAAGTTTACCGTGCTGACGATGCCTCCCTGCAGGAGGTGGATGTGAGCGCCGAGGCTGCAAAGGTGGTGGAGCTGGTACGCCGCCGGCTGTCTGGCCGGGGTGTCACTGTGCTGACCCGGCTGGGGACCGAGCTACCCACTCTGCCGTGCTGTCCTGGGCACATCAAGCAGATTCTTCTGAACCTGCTGAAGAATGCGGAGGAGGCCCTTGTGGACGCTCGGGCCAGGCTGATAGTTGTGAGCACCTGGGCTGATGCTCGGCACATAGGGCTGAGGGTGGAGGACACGGGCTGTGGTATGTCGCCCCAGCAGCTGAAGGAGGTGCTTTCCGGAGGGGCATACACCAGCAAGGCAGAGGGTACGGGCCTGGGGCTGGCCATAACTCGTCAGATAGCGGCCCGGTATGGCGGGCTGCTGCGGATAAACAGCAGGGAGGGGAAAGGCACAGCAGTGGAAGTGCTGTTTCCAAGGAGGAGGGGCAGCAGCGATGAAGGCGCGCATACTGGTGGCTGATGATGAGAACATTCTGAGGCGAAATCTGGTAACAATTCTGAACATGCAGGGCTATGAAGCCGTTGGTGCCCGTTCTGTGCGGGAGGCGATAAGGAGGCTGGAGAGGGGCAGGGTGGACCTGGTGATTACCGACCTTGTGATGCCCGAGAGGGGGGGCGAAGCCCTGTTTAGCTATCTTTCCGAGCATTATCCGGACCTTCCCGTGATAGTAATCACCGCCTATCCTTCGGCGGATAGTGCCATCAAGGCCGTAAAGAGGGGGGCGGCAGACTACTTCACCAAGCCCTTCGCCGTGCCGGAGCTCCTGGAGGCCGTGCGGAGGGCCCTGGAGCTTCGTCAGGCGACACCGTTCAGGTGGGAGAGGCTGAAGGCCCGGGGGGTGACCAGGAGGGAGGAAGAGGTCCTGAGGCTTATGATAGAGGGCAAGGTGGCTTCCACCAAGGCCCTGGCGCATCACCTCTCGGTTAAACCCACCACGGTGGAGCGCCATCTGCGCAATCTGTTTGCGAAGTTCGAGGTCAACAGCAAGACGGCCCTTCTGGCCGCGGCAGTTGAAGTCCTGAAGGGCTAAGCGGCCGTCTTTCGTCCCTGCGTTTTTTCAGCGGCCTGAGGAGGCCTGCCAAGCCGGGAGGCTGCCGGGCTCCTGGAAATCAGGGATGGTTTCGGGAGTTTAATTCACCGCCTTCCTGATTTTCAGGAAGCCGTCCCGAGGCCTGTCTGTTTATCCTTACCGATAGGAATGGGCTTGTGTAGCATGGCAGACAGGTCTACGGGCGACGGTGTCATAGAGGCTGTGCGGCGTGTCGTGAAGTCGCACCCCTTGTGTGCCTGGTTCTTCAGGGCCGGTGGTGCTGACCCACAGGCCGCCCAGCGGCTTGAGGACCTGCCCGTTACTGACAAGGATTTCCTGCTGAGGCTTCTTCGGTCAATACCGCTTCACACCTCCAGGATGCTTCTGCCCAGCTCTGGCACCACGGGACGGTTTTCCTTCGGGGCCTTCAGTGCGGCGGACCTGGACAGGTCGGCCCGCTCGGTGGACGACCTGCTGTGCTGTCTGTATGAGGCCGGCCGTCGCAAGACGCTTCTGCTGAACTTGCTGCCAGGCTCCGTTCCGCTGTCCAGCTCGGTTGCCACGGTAGTGCCCGTGGGCGTGAGGATTGACTCGGCTTTGGCTACGCTGGAGGAGTTCGGGGTGCAGTTTGAGCAGGTGATCCTGGTAGGGGAACCACTGTTTCTCAAGGCGCTCCTGGAGGAAGGTGCTGCCGACGATATAGTGTGGGAGCAGATGCCGCTGAAGGTGCTGGTGGGCGGCGAGTGGATATCGGAGAGCTACAGGAACTACCTGGAAAGCCTGGTGGGCGCCGGGCGGGGGTTTTCTCATCTGGGGATGGCCGAGCTGGGGCTGACCTACTTCTGGGAGACCGTGGAGACCGCGGTCCTGCGGGCAATGCTGGCGGAGGATGAGGCTCTGAGGAAGGCGCTTTTTGGCCAGTCGGAGGTTGCACCGCTGATCTTCTGCTACAGCCCCTCGGAGGTGCATGTTGAGGTGCTCGGCAAGGGTGGCGAGCCTGGGTTCCTGCTGCTGACCACGCTGCAGGAGCGGCTGCTGCCCCTGGTGAGGTATCGGAGCGGCGACAGGGGAATGCTTCTGGTTCGCAAGGAGGTCAATCGGGTTCTTGACAGGCACGGGCGCATGCCCTTTCTGGACGAGGGGGGCCTGCCCCTGCTGGCGCATTTCGGCCGGGCTGAGCGTGCCGGAGGGGTTTCTCCAGAGCAGGTCAAGGAGGTGCTTTACAGCTCCTTTGACCTGGCGGCGGCTGTTACGGGGGCTTTTCGGCTGCAGCAGGAGGGGGGCGTCACCATGCTCTGGATTCAGCTGAAGCCCGGGCAGCGGGTCGGGGCCTTCAGGGAGGGGTTCCGAAAGGCCTTTGCGGGGCTACCCGTCAAGGTAAGGGTGTTTGAACATGGGCGCTATCCTGCGCCTCTGGATTTCGGGAGGAAGGTGAGCTATGTCGGGAGGGTTGAGGGCTGAGGTGGCGCGTTCGGAGGAAAGCCTCAGGGCCTGCTACAGGCTGCGTTATGAGGTCATGTGCCGCGAGCTGGGGNGGGTGTCCGAGGACAGCTGTCCCGGCGGGCTGGAGATGGACGAGTATGACGTATTCCAGGCTGTAAGCTTCCTGGCGTACGATGGCGAGCAGCAGGTTGTAGGAACGGTTCGGCTGATTCTGTCGGGNGAGCTGCCGCTACCTGTGCAGCGGCACTTTGCCCTGCAGCCCTGGCAGCAGATCGAGGCGGCGCATGGCAGGATAGGGGGCTACGGTGAGGTCTCAAGGTTCGTGGTTCCGCCACACCCTCGGTTCAAGCGTCATGAGATCACCCTGGGTCTGTGCGGGGCGGTGATTGCCGAGGCGGAAGGCCTGCAGCTTACGCACCTGTTCATGTCCGCTGACAAGAGGTTCTACCGTCTGTTGAGGATGCTGGGGTTTCCCATAGCCCAGGTGGGGCGTTCCAGGTTCTACATGGGGTCTGAGACCATTCCTGCGGTGTTCCCGATAGGGCGCCTGAAGGAGAAAGCGCTGTTGTATGAGAAGCTCACGGGGAGGAAGGCAGTGGAGGCAGCGGCGTAGAAGCGGGTCTGGATGGCACGGCTGGNGCTGATAGTGTCTGGCAACGCCTTTCTGAGGCGTGTTGCCAGCGGTGCGGCCGTGCGGGGCGTGGAGGTAAGGTGTGCAAGGCGGGCTTCGCGAAAGGCCCTGGAGAGGGCGGACGTGGTGGTTGCAGGGGAGGATGCAGCGGAGGAAGTGCTCGGCGCTCTGGAGAGGATGCGGGTGAAGTCTGGACCGACGGTGATACTGCTGTGTCCTGCTACCGAGTGGATTTTTCTGGATGCGCTGAGGTACGGGTATGCGCTGCTGACCCTGCCGAGCCATCCGGCGGTGCTGAAGGTGCTGATGGCAAGGGCGTTAAGGGAGCGGGCCGGAAAGCGGCGAGGCCGAAGAAGCAGGCGTTTTTCGTGAGGCCTGTTCGCTGGGGCTTGACAACAAAATCCGCTCAAGTACAATATACCGAGGTTGAGCTCATCAGCAAGGAGCAGGCTGGGGCTTGACAACAAAATCCGCTCAAGTACAATCGTACAGCCTGCCGGTATCTACCTTCTGGCGCTGGGGCTTGACAACAAAATCCGCTCAAGTACAATAGGCGTAGCAGTTCAGCTGGGCCGTCCNCTGCTGGGGCTTGACAACAAAATCCGCTCAAGTACAATCTGATGCGTTGCCTCAGAAGCAAGCTGGGGCTGGGGCTTGACAACAAAATCCGCTCAAGTACAATTCAGCTTGGCGGTGTTTGCAGCACTTCGGCAGCTGGGGCTTGACAACAAAATCCGCTCAAGTACAATAGATAAGGGTTATTACCGTGGCTGGTGGCGGCTGGGGCTTGACAACAAAATCCGCTCAAGTACAATCCCCAAGTGGGAGCAACTCATGTCCGCTTAGCTGGGGCTTGACAACAAAATCCGCTCAAGTACAATCTGCCCCTTGTAAGTCTTTGATTTACAAGGGGCAAATGCCTTTCAGAGTTCAAAAAAGCATTATTTGTTGGGGGGCCTTCTCTGGGGGGACGCGGGTTTTCCCTCTGAAGACTTCCATGGAGCCGAACTGATGATCAGTGACTGCCAGGAGACGCACCTCGCCATTTGGCGGAAGGGCCTTTTTCAACCGGCGCTTGAAGGCCTGCGTTCTTTCCCGGCTTGAGCAGTAGCGCACATATACTGAAAACTGCATCTTTATAAACCCCTCCTTGAGAAGAAACTCTCTGAATTTGGTATAGTGATACCGTCCCTCGGGGGTGCTTACGGGCAAATCAAACATTGCAAACAACCACATGGCCGTGTAGGGAGAGGGTACCGGGCTCATGGCTCCGTCAGTTGAGGCACCAACAAGAGGGTATGAGTCCTGCTCTGAAAGCATCTGGCCAGGGAGGAAGCCATTCTGGTTGCAGCGTCAAAGGGGCCCCGCTGTTGGTCTTGAAGGAGCAGGCGGCTTTGAGTTATCCCCTGGAGCAGGAGCCTTTTATTAAAGGCGGTAAGGGACTGAGGGCCCTGCTCAAGCAAGGTCGCTACGGTTCTGTCCACAAGGGGGCGAAGGGGCTCCATGAGGTCGTCCGCTAAGCAGAAAGGATTGTAGCGGTTGTGGTGGTGAAGCCCCAAGCTGGGGTGAAGCCCCGCGGCACATATGGCTCTGGCTACGACGGCTCTGAGGACGGCATAACCGTAATTAAGAAACATGTTGGTCTGCTCCAGGGAGCTGGGACTGCGCACAAATTCTCCTCCAAAGAGGCCTTGCCAGTAGCGCCTGGAGGCCTGACCTTCCACATTGGTGCTGTCGCCTGAGCGAACCTTCCAGGCCAAGGCTGAAAGCCCTTTGTCTGTGCCCCTGAGTGTCTTGAGTACCAGAGCCTGAGCCCTTATCTTGGCCTGTATCAGGCGCCTCCAGAGCTGCTTTCTTAGAGGCTTAGAGGCCTCTGCCTGCGCCCTGAAGCGTTCGGACTGCACATAGTGGCCTCGAAGGGGAAGAAGCATCCCTGCCGGCATATGGACGGTGTCGCAGAGCACCATCACCCCGCCGCTGGTGCACAGCCCTGAAAGCACGGCGTGGCTATAACTTACTCCGGGGTGGGACACCACCAGCACTGCCACCTCTGAGAGGGGTACGCTGGTGCTTCGTCCCCGGGACTGCACTACCAGTTGCTCATGTCTTATGGTCAACTTCGCGGGGGCCTCGGTGATGTCCAGGATACGCTCCTCAGTCATTGGCGTAGCGCACCTCCCCCAAGGGGGTAATGACCACCTTCTGGCAGTTCTTCTCCCTCAAAGTATCGGGGTGCGCAGTCAATCCCTTCTTGCCTATTTTCTTTACTGGGCGGGCGTCGTATATGGGGACGAAGTAAAGTTGCTTGTTCTGAGGCACGGTACGCACCCTGTAAAGGCCTCTGCCACCCTCGGGGGTATCCATTTCCAGTACCTCGCCGGGGGCTATAGAGAAGAGGAACTTTTTGCCCTCTCCGTGGTCCCTCTTTACCACTTCCAGGCCCTGTTTCTTTCTTTTTGTCGCCTCCAGGAGGCTTACCACATGGCCTTCCCATTTTCCTGTGCGTTGGTCCAGGACAATCTCCATATGGTGATTGTTTCCAGGCACTACATGGCGCACATGGGGGCCTGAGCCTATAGGCACTACCTCCAGATTAACCCTGAAGCGCNCCCTCCTTACAGGTTTTCCGTTCTTGAGCACAGGGGGGTTGTCCTGGAGAGCCTTGACCTTCTTAAATTTGTCTTTCTTGGTGTCTATGCCAAGGGAGCGGAGCTTCTCCTCCACTGCTTGGCGTACCGCCTTGTCCAGGATGCGTTCAATGTCCGAGCCTGAAAGCTCCCAGAGAGGTTTGCGCTTCACGGTGAATTTGCCCTCCTTGTCCACCCGGTTGCTATAGAAGGTTTCGTTATGGAGGGCCCCACGAAGCTTTTTGCAGACCCTGTGAGAGACCACCAAGTGCTGGAGGGCCTTCGCCAGCTGGTCGTGGAATCCTCGCCAGGGTTCAGGCATGTAGCTCAGGAGGCGACCTCGGCCTTTAGCTCTCTTGGCTGCCTCGCTGAGGGCCTTTACTTCCCTCGGGGTCGTAAGGGCTACCACCAAGGCGTCCACAGCATGGNGGCGGTGGTCGTCCCTGGTCTTGCTGCCACTGCTACTCAGCAGACGGCTGAGCCCCCAGGCATCCCTGAGCTGAGCCACTATTTGCCCTGCCGGGACGGCCTGGACCCGGCGACGCCCCTCTGGGTCTATGCCCTCGGGGCTTCCGTAAAGGAGGCCCAGATATTGTATGGCCAGGCGAGCGGCGTAGCGGGTATCGTTGAGCTGCCGGGCCTTGAAGTTCTCGATGAACTCCTCAAGCTCCTCACCGTGAAGCTGGAACCTCATGAGTTTTTCCCTTGCTGCCGGGCCCCTGAAGGTCTTTACCCTCTGGAGTATTTCCTGGTAGCGTTCCGGGTTGTGGGCGTAGGCCTCCCAGGGGGTACGGTCGTGCTTGCGGCGGTTTTCTTCCACATGGCAGAGGGTCTTGTTGAGAAAAGAGTTGTCCAGACAGCGGTCGTAAGGGATGATGTGCTCTACATCAAACTGGGGCTGGGGGCCGAGCAAGGCGCTCAGGCTGATGCCTCTGCCTGTATAGGGGCAACGCCAGTTGCACTCCTCGGCCAGCAGGTATTTCTCTATGTCCCTGCGGGAGGGGTTCTGAATGCCCGCCTCCTGGACGATTTTATTGGCAGCTTCCTCGCGCCTTTTCTCCTGCTGGCGCATGCGACGCCAAATGTCCTTACGCCTCTTGGCTGGGTTGAGCTCCCTGGCAAGCTCAATGCGGATGATGTCGGGCTTTCCATAGCGCTTGATAAGGGCGTTAACCACCCTTCTCAGCTCTGTGAGGGAGCGCTCCACCACGGGGTTTCGCACCCCGCTCAGGGCTTCCCGTACAGGGGGCAGGAGGTCGCGGCCCTCTTGAGCCCTTTTGTGCCCTGGGTAGAGCTCTTTTATGGCCTCCTGGAGGGATGTGCCTTGCTCCAGGAGGGGGAGGAGCTTCCGGAGGGCCTTTCTGCTGAAGCTGCAGTAGCCTTTCTCCAGCTCAAGCTGGCAGAGTTCCTCGGCGGCCTCCTCGGTAAGGCCCCAGTGGCGCACGGCCCGGCGTTTAAGAGTCTCCTCCTTCTCTATGCTCAGGAGGTCTTCCACCACGCGGTCTTTGTCCTCATGGGAGAGGGCGTCCCAGCGTCTGGGGGNGAAGATTTTCCTCAGCGAGGCGGCTGTGCTGTTTCCCAGAAGTCTTTCCTCCCCTCCTCGCTGGAGGTTGAAACTGTAGTCCTGAGGCAGGCTCAGGAGCTTCTTTATCCTCTCAAATCCGAGCTCTCTTTTACGCTCAAGCTCCTTTATAAGGGTCTGCCGCTCCTCCGGAGTGAGCTTCCGTTGTTGACCTCCATCGTCCATTATCCTTAGGTCATTGAGCCGTTGCAGGAACCTATAGCGCTGAGCGCTAAGGAGGGCCCAGGGGGCTCTGGGTCTGCCCGGCTCCAGCTGGCAGGTGCCCACCTGAGGCCTCTTCAAAGGGCGTTGGTGGAAAATGGCGTGGTGGAGCTTCTCTTTAAGCTCCTCGGTAAGAATGCCCTGATGATATGGGGCTTGAGCTTTCCAGATAGTCTCAAATTCCTCCTCATACATGGCCCTGGAAGTGTAGCGCTCCCTGAGGCGTTCGGCAGGAGCCACCTTGTAAAGGTATTCACCCAAGGTACGACAGCCTGCCTGCTGGATATTCTTTTGAAGTTCAGTGGTCCCCTTCTTGACCTTTCCCTCCTCCTTTTTGTCTTTCCTAAGGGCCTTTCGACTGCTCAGGAACCCTCTCCTCTGGGCCAGGTGGTAGACGGCTCTGCCCAGCTCATAAGGCTTGAGTGGTTTATCCAAGGCAGCAGCCCTGAGGAGATAGCAAGGGCCTGCCTGGAGTTTTTCCCGGAGCCCATTTTCATCCAGTGCACCGAGGTCCCTGAGGCGCTCCTTGTCGCTCATAAGGTGGCTGTCCAGGTTGCTAAAGAGGCTATGCCGCTGCTGGGGAGCCTCTATGTCCCCCGGCGGCAGGAGCTTAGAGCGTTGAAGGANCCGAGCTACATGGGCCAGCCTCCTTGCACGGCGCTCTACCTGTCGGCGCCTGAGCCTGGCCTGCCTTCGCTCTTGGTTAGGGGGTTTTCCCGTTCCGTCTACCTGCATATCTTCAAGCCCGGCTTTAAAAATCCTCACGCCCCAGGCTACTAAGCTCTTCTGCCCTCTTATCAATGACCAGCCCAGGGAATTGGCTCCCAAATCCAGACCTAAAATCAAATCTTCATCCTTCATGGCAACTCCTTTCTTGACAAAACTAAAGGAATGTGTCATTTTTTAATTAGATTGTACTTGAGCGGCGGTTGTTGGACAAGTCTCAGTAAGAGACGCAACCGTCTCGGAAGGCGTGGCCCTACGGGGCCCCCTGAGGCCCGTCCCAGTGGCGGGCCTAATTAATTTTGGCTATTCAGGCTGGGGCTTGACAACAAAGGCTTCACTGCCCGATGAGCAGGATACAAGGCATGACAGGCGCCTCGCTTTTTGCTTTCCGCTTTTGCCCCTATATTATGGGAAGGCCGAG
>MTOX01000011.1 GCA_002011795.1 Nitrospirae bacterium JdFR-88 | reverse complement strand
GTGCTTCTTCGACGGCACATACCTTTACGAGCACCAGGACCCCCGCAAGGGCTACCACCCCGAGTGGCACAGCTACATCTTCAACCACGGCAGAAACGAGGTGCGCAGCTTCCTCATCTCCAGCGCCCTGTACTGGCTCAAGCTCTACCATGCCGACGGCCTCAGGGTGGACGCCGTGGCCAGCATGCTCTATCTGGACTACGCCAGGGGCCCGGGCGAATGGGTGCCCAATGTGTTCGGCGGAAGGGAGAACCTGGAGGCCATAGAGTTCCTCAGGCTCCTTAACGAGGCCATATACGCCGAGTGCCCCGATGTGCAGAGCATAGCGGAGGAGTCCACCGCCTGGCCCATGGTCTCAAGGCCTACCTATGTGGGAGGCCTGGGCTTCGGGCTGAAGTGGAACATGGGCTGGATGCACGACACCCTGCAGTACTTCTCCAAGGACCCCGTGCACAGGAAGTACCACCACAACCAGCTGACCTTCAGCATCTGGTACGCCTTTAGCGAGAACTTCGTCCTGCCCCTTTCGCACGACGAGGTGGTCTACGGCAAGGGCTCCCTGCTTCAGAAGATGCCCGGGGACGAGTGGCAGAAGTTCGCCAACCTGAGGCTCCTCCTGGGCTACATGTTCACCCACCCTGGAAAGAAGCTCTTGTTCATGGGCGGGGAGTTCGGCCAGCCCCAGGAGTGGTACCACGAGGAGGCCCTGAACTGGGACTGCCTGAAGCAGCCCCTTCATCAGGGCCTGAGCCTCTGGGTGAAGGACCTCCACAGGCTCCTCAGGGCCGAGCCGGCCCTGTATGAGCTGGACACCTCCCACGAGGGCTTCCAGTGGGTGGACGCCTCCAACTGGCTGGAAAGCATTCTGTGCTACCTCCGCCTGGCCCAGAGCCCCCTGGAAAGCCTCCTGGTGGTGCTGAACTTCACCCCCGTGGTGAGGAACAACTACCTGGTAGGGGTGCCCCAGGGGGGCTTCTGGAAAGAGCTCCTTAACAGCGACGCCACCTGCTACGGCGGCTCCGGGGTGGGCAACCTGGGGGGCGTTGAGGCCCAGCCCGTGCCCCATCACGGCCGGCCCTTCAGCCTGCGCCTGAGCCTCCCGCCCCTGGGCATGCTGGTGCTGAAAAGGACTACTGAAGAAGGATGACCTGGATGTCCATCACATTGGTGCCCGTGGGACCGGTGACGAACAGGCCCCCTGCCCGTTTGAAAAAATTATACGAGTCGTTCCTCTGAAGGAACACCTCCGGCTCCAGCCCCAGGCGCCTGGCCCTGCGGGCGGTAAGGCCGTCCACCACCGCCCCTGCGGCCGGGGTGGGCCCGTCGGTGCCGTCGGTGCCGGCAGAAAGGAGGCTTATGCCCTCCTGGCCCTGTACCTGGAGGCAGAAGGCCAGGGCCAGCTCCATGTTCCGCCCTCCCAGGCCCGGGCCTCGCACCGTCACGGTGGTCTCGCCGCCCGAAAGGAGGCAGAGCCCCCTGCAGCCTCGTGCCTTTGCCTGCAGGGCCTTTCGGGCCAGCCACCGGGCGGCCTCCCTGGCCTCGCCCCTCAGGGCGGTGGTTAGAACCTGCACCTGGTAGCCCAGCTCCAGGGCCCTCCGGGCCGCCCCCTGAAGGGCCAGGCGGTTTGAGCCTATGAGCAGGTTTTCCACCCTGCCGAACACCCGGTCTGCTGGCTTGGGGGTCTCGGGCCTCTTGCCCTCAAGCCCTTCCCTGAGGGCCGAGACCACCGCCGGGGAAACCCTCTGCAGCAGCCCGTACTTCTCAAGCACCCTCCAGGCATCCCCAAAGGTGCTTTCGTCCGGGGCAGTGGGGCCGGAGGCTATCACATCCACCCTGTCGCCCAGGACATCGGAGATTATGAGGCTTACCACGTGGGCGGGCCAGGCCGCCTGGGCCAGCCTGCCCCCCTTGACGGCCGAGAGGTGCTTCCTCAGGGCATTGAACTCCTGGATGTCCGCCCCGGCCTTAAGGAGGAGCTCGGTGGTGCCCTGCAGGTCCTGGAGGCTGAGGCCCTCCAGGGGCCGCTCCAGCAGGGCCGAGCCCCCGCCAGAGATGAGGCAGACAACGAGGGTCTCCTCGTCCGCCCCCCGGAGCATCCCCAGCAGCTCTTCCGTGGCCCTCAGGCCGGCCTCATCGGGCACGGGATGGGCGGCCTCCCTGAGAAGGATTCTCTCCAAGGGCCCGCCGTGGCCGTAGGGGGNGATTACCAGCCCGCCCTGAAGAGTCCCTCCCAGGGCCTCCTCCAGGGCCCGGGCCATCCCCCAGGAGGCCTTCCCAAAGCCCACGGCGAGGATTCTCCCCAGTCCCTCCCTCCTGGAGTTCTCAAGCACGGAGGGCAGGTGCTCCCTTACCAGCCTGCCGGGCTCTACCGCCTGGAGGGCAGAGCGGAAGATCTCCCCTAAGGCCTTCCCAGGCTCTGGAAGGCGCCCCTTCAAATCACCCGGCCAAGAACTGCATTCTGGGGCCCGTCATCTTTAAGGGGGGCTCAGGGGTCGGCCCGCCATGCTCATATGATGCCCAGTTTTCTGCCCACCCTCTTGAAGGCCTCCAGCACTCGGTCAAGCTGCTCATCGGTGTGGGTGGCCATGTAGCTGGTGCGGATGAGGGCCTTCCCGGGGGGCACCGCGGGACTGACGGCCACATTGGCGAAGACCCCCTCCTCCTGCAGCATCATCACGAAGCGGAAGGCCGTCTCGTCCTGTCCCACTATCACGGGCACGATGGGGGTCTGGGTGGGGCCCACATCGAAGCCCAGGGCCTTGAAGCCCTCTATCATCTTCCTGGTGTTGCGCCACAGGCGCTGAAGGCGCTCCGGCTCCTCCTCTATGATGTCCAGGGCCGCCGAGACCGCTGCCACCGAGGCCGGCGGCGGCGAGGCGCTGAATATCAGGGAGCGGGCGAAGTGCTTGATGTAGTGGATCACCTCCTCGGGGCCTGCCACGAACCCCCCTATGGAGGCCAGGCTCTTGGAGTAGGTGCCCATTATGAGGTCCACCTCCTGCTCCAGGCCGAAGTGCTCGCAGGTGCCCCGGCCGGTGCGGCCCAGCACCCCTATGCCGTGGGCGTCGTCCACCATGAGGCGCACCCCGTGGCGCCGGCAGACCCTGAGCACTTCGGGCAGCCTCACTATGTCGCCCTCCATGCTGAAGACCCCGTCCACCACCACCAGGGCGGCTCGGCCTTGGGCAGTGCTGAGCACCCTGTCCAGCTCCCCCGGGTCGTTGTGCTTGAACTTTCTTACCTCCCCGTAGGAGAGGCGGCAGCCGTCTATGATGCTGGCGTGGTCCATCTTGTCTATCACCACCAGGTCGTCCTTACCCACCAGGGCCGATATCACCCCCAGGTTGACCTGAAACCCGGTGGAGAACACCAGGGCGGCCTCCTGGCGCATGAAGCGGGCAAGCTTTTCCTCCAGGGCCACATGGATGTCCAGGGTGCCGTTGAGGAACCTGGAGCCAGCGCACCCGGTGCCGTACTTCCTTATGGCCTCCTGGGCCGCCTCCTTCACCTTGGGATGGTTGGTAAGGCCCAGGNAGTTGTTGGAGCCCACCATGATCATCCTGCGCCCCCCCATGAGGACCTCGGGCTCCTGGGCACTCTCTATCATCCTGAAGTAGGGGTAAAGGCCCTGGGCCTGCNCCTCCCTGGCCTTCTGGAAGCGCCGGCACTTCTCAAAGAGGTCCTTGCGCTTCAGAGCCATTGATGAATCCTGTACCAATCTGCCGTCCATTTCATCCCTTCCTTGAGCTTTACTCTGGGCCGAAAGCCCAGCTCCGCCCTGGCCCGCTCCGAGGAGCACACCCAGTGCCTGTGGGCAAGCTCCCTGAGCTTGTCCTTGCTGAGCATCTCCTCACGCAGCAGTGGGGAAAGAAGCCTCAGCAGCCCCAGGGGAGTGGGCACCCTGAGGGGACGCCGCCCCAGGGCATCGGCCAGGGCCTCCCATATCTCTCTGCTGCTGTAGGGCCCGTCGGAGACGAAGTACNCCCGGCCCTGAAGGCCCTCCCTGGTGGCCGCCAGTATGAGGGCCTCCACCAGGTCGTCCACATAGAGCATGGAGTAGACGCTTTGCCCCCAGTAGGGGAAGAGCCCCTTCTGGGCCAGCCTGAAGAACACCTGAAGCCCCCTGTCCCTGGGGCCGTAGACCACCGGAGGCCTCAGCACCACCGCGGGCAGCCCCCTGGCCAGCACCGCCTGCTCGCCCTGGAGCTTGCTTCGGCCGTAGTGGGAGACCGGCCTGGGAGGGCTCTGCTCATCTACCGCCGCGCCGTTTTCCGAGGGGCCTGCGGCGGCCAGGCTGCTGAGGTACAGGAAGCGCCTCAGGCCCGGAGCATGCTCCAGGGCGGCCCGGAGGAGATTGTCCGTCCCCTGGGCGTTGACCAGGTAGAAGTCCTCCACCCTGGGGGCCGAGATGAGCCCTGCCACATGAAAGATATACTGCACCCCCTTGACCGCCTCGGCCAGGCTCTGGGCTTCGGTGCAGTCGCCATAGCAGGGGACCACCTCCAGGCCCTCCAGCCACCTCAGCTGGGACTGCCGGCGCAAAAGCACCCGCACCCTGAAGCCCTCCCTCAGGAGGGCGGCCACCAGGTGGCTTCCTATGAACCCGGTGGCCCCTGTTACCAGGGCCTCCATAGTTGCCTATTTTGGGCTACTGGGGCGGAGGCTGTCAAGCCAATGGGGACATTTGCCGCAGCCTCCGAATGCGCTCCTCAATGGGCGGATGGGTGCTGAAGAGCATGAGGAAGCCNCCCCTGCGCCTTCGGCCACTGAGGGGATTGACGATGAACAGGTGGCTGGTGGCGGGGTTTGCCTGAAGGGGTATCCTCTCCGAGGCGGCCTGAAGCTTGCTCAGGGCGCTGGCCAGGGCCTGGGGACTGCGGGCTATCCTGGCCCCGGTGGCGTCGGCCCCATATTCCCGAGCCCTGGAGATGGCCATCTGAAGTATCAGGGCCACTATGGGGGCCAGGATGGCCACCAGCAGGGCGGCCACAGGATGGCCCCCCTCCTCGTCATCGCCCCTCATGCCACCGAAAATGAAGGCCCACTGGGCCATCTGGGCCAGGTAGCTTATGGCCCCGGCTATTACCGCCGCTATGGTGCTGATGAGGATGTCCCGGTTCTTTATGTGCGCCAGCTCGTGGCCAATGACCCCGGCAAGCTCCTCGGCACTGAGCAGCCTCATGAGCCCCGTGGTCACCGCCACGGCGGCATGCCTGGGGCTCCTGCCCGTGGCAAAGGCATTGGGCTGCTCCTGAGGGATCACATACNCCCTGGGCATGGGAAGTCCCGCCTGCTGCGAAAGCCTCCTGACCAGGGAGTAAAGCTCGGGGGCCTCGGCCTGGGAGACCTCCCTGGCCCTGTACATCCTCAGCACTATCTTGTCGCTGAACCAGTAGGCGAAGACATTCATCGCCAGGGCCAGCAGGAGGGCCAGGGTCATGCCCGCCCTGCCGCCCAGAAGGGCCCCTACCCAGAGGAAAAATACCGTAAGGCCTACCAGCAAGACCATGGTCTTTATGCTGTTCATGGGCTGTGTGCCTCCCGCTTTCTTGAGGTTTATTATTTAGAATAGATTAAAGGGAGGCAGGGTTGTCAAGACACCTGCTGAGGACCTCCTGCAGCTCCCGCATCCTGAAGGGCTTCTTCAGCACCCCCATGCCTTGGCGCCTGAAGCCCTCGGCCATCTCCTCCGTTATGTAGGCGGAGCAGACCACTACCTTGGGCGCCCCCTTTGGCAAATCCCCCAGCTTCTGGAGAAGGGTTGTGCCATTTTCCTCAGGCATCCTCAGGTCGGTAAAGACCACATCGAAGTTGTCCTTCTGCAGGGCCTGCAGGGCCTCCCTGGCACTGGAGACCGCTACGACTTTGTGGCCCCATTTGGTAAGGGCCCTGTGCAGGAACCACCTTACCAGCTGCTCGTCATCTACCACCAGGATGTCCATATGCTCCATGAAGTGGCATGGATGCAAGAACTGTGCTAATTCCTGGGGAGTTGTTAACAATGGATTGGAAGAAATTGCTTAGCCTTTCTCCGGGAGGAAGCCGAACTTCTGCATCCTGTAGCGCAGGGTGTCCCTGGTGAGGTTCAGGAGCCTGGCCGCCTTGGTCTGGTTGCCCCTGGTGGCGTCCAGGGCCTGGCGGATGAGCTCCTTCTCCACCTCTTCTATGTCCACCCCGCCTGGGGGGAGCTTGATGCTCAGGTTGGAGGGAGCTGCCGAGCCAACTTGTCCGCTTTGGAGTTCCACGGGCAGGTGCTCGGGCAAGATGTATTCGGTGCTTTCAAGTATCATGGCCCTCTCTATGACATTCCTTAGTTCCCGGACGTTGCCCGGCCAGGGGTACTGCAGGAAGAGCTTCTCTGTCTCCTTGGCCAGCCCCTTTACCTGCTTTTTGAACTCCCGGTTGAACTGGTCTATGAAGAACTTGGCCAACAGGGGGATGTCCTCCTTGCGTTCCCTCAGAGGGGGCAGGTAGACGGGGATGACCTTGAGGCGGTAGTAGAGGTCCTCTCGGAAGTTTCCCCTCTTGACCTCCTCGGCCACGTCCCTGTTGGTGGCGGCTATGACCCGCACATCCACCTCTATGTCCTTTATGCCTCCTACCCGCTTGAAGCACTTGTTCTCTATGACCTTCAGGAGCTTGGCCTGGGTGCCGGGTCTCATGTCGGCTATCTCGTCCAGGTAGATGGTGCCCCCGTCGGCCAGCTCAAAGAGGCCCTTCTTGGAGGTCTTGGCATCGGTGAAGGCGCCCCTTTCGTGGCCGAACAGCTCGCTCTCTATGAGGGTCTCGGGTATGGCGGTGCAGTTTATCTCTATGAAGGGCTTCTCCGCCCTGGCGCTCTGGTAGTGGATGACCTTGGCCACCAGGTCCTTGCCGGTGCCGGACTCGCCCTGAAGCAGCACCGTGGAGGCATCGCTGAGGGCCACCTTCTTTATGAGCTGGAAGACCTCCTTCATCCTGGGGCTCTGGCCGATGATGCTGTCAAAGCCGTAGCGGCTGCTGAGCTGGGTGCGGAACTGGCTGACCTCCTTCCTCAGGGCCCCTGTCTCCAGGGCCTTCTGCAGGAGGATTCTGAGCTTGTCCATGTTGAAGGGCTTTTCCACGAAGTCGTAGGCGCCCAGCTTGATGGTCTTCACGGCGGTCTGCACATCCCCGAAGGCGGTAATCATTATCACTATGGCTTCGGGGCTAAGTTCCTTTATACCCTCCAGCACCGATATGCCGGACACATCTGGCAGGTGGATGTCCAGGAGGGTAATGTCCGGGCCTTCCTCTTTGAAGATGTTCAGGCCCTCCAGGCCCTTCTCGGCGCAGAAGACCCGATAACCCTCTTTGGAGAGGTTCTGCTCTAAGGACCAGCGGAGGAGCTTTTCGTCGTCTATGACCAGGACCTTAGCCTTGGACATCTTCCCCCTGTGGAATTATAACACGAAAGGTGCTACCCAGTCCCTGGAGGCTTTCCACCTCAATCCTTCCGCCGTGGGCCTCCACGATGTTGAGGCTTATGGCCAGGCCCAGGCCGGTGCCGGAGNGCTTGGTGGTGAAGAAGGGCTTGAAGATGTCCTTGAGGCTCTCCGGCGGTATGCCCTCGCCGGTGTCGGAGAAGGAGACCTCCAAGGTGTTCTCCTGGGGGTCGGAGTACATCCCTACGGAGAGGGTGCCGCCGCCGGGCATGGAGCCGAGGGCATTGAGCATGAGGTTCAGGAACACCTGGTACATCTGCTCTGGGTCCACCCATGCCTCCGTGGAGGTGTCGGCCACCATGGTCTTAAGCTCCACCCCCTGTTGTCGGGCCTTGGCCTCCACGAACCTCTTGGCCCTTTCCAGCACATCCAGCAGGGAGGTCTTGACCCTTCGGGGTTGGGGGGGGCGAGCGAAGGTCAGCAGGTCCTTTATGGAGCGGTCCAGACGGTCTATCTCGCTCAGGACCTCCTGGATTATCTCCCTCCTGGGGTCCTGGGGGCTCATGTCCTCGGCCAGCACCTGGATGGCCCCGCTTATGCCCGCCAGGGGGTTCTTTATCTCGTGGGCCACGGCAGCGGCCAGCTCGCCCAGGGAGGCCATCTTCTGCATCTTTCTCATGGCATCCACCTGGCAGGAGGCCAGCTCTGCCCTGGCCTGGGAGAAACTCCTGAGCAGTCCCTCCAGGGCCTGGGAGAGTTCCCTGAGGGGCCCCGGCATCTCCTTAAGGGCGGNGAGGNCCGCCCGGGGCTCGTCCCTGACCCGCCTGAGCATCATGCTCAGACGCCTCAGGGGCCTGTGGTAAAACCGCCCAAGCAGCAGGGCCAGGCAGCCCAGCAGGGCCGCATGCACCAGGAGAAACAGCAGGAGGGCCCGGTCCCTCTGCTGCCCTATGGCCTGGAGCACCTCCTGGGTGGAGATCTCCACCGAAAGCACCGCCATTACATCCTTGTCCCGGCCGTGGCAGCCCTGGCAGGGCTGGTTGTTGTATATGGGCAGGAAGATCTCCCTGGCCACCCCCTCCTGGGCATCCCTCTGGAGCTTGGGCTGCACCGGAGGCGGCGGCAGGAGCCTGCCGTGCTCCTCCTTTCTGGAGGAGGCAATCACCGCACCGTTTACATCCAGGAGCCTCACTGCCTCTATGTAGCCCACGCTGAGGTTCCTCAGGACGGCGTCGAAGAAGCGGGCCCCCTTGCCCTCCAGCATGAGGTTCACCAGGCTTTCCTTGCTCAGGCGGGCCTGCTGGCCCAGCAGTCTTTCGGCCTGCTGCCTGAGCTGCCGCTCCTGGAAGCTCACCAGGGACAGCCAGNCCAGGGCGCTTATCAGAAGCAGCAGGGCGCAAAGCAGAAGGAAAGGCCTCCTGCCCTTCATCCGTCTCCTCCCCCCTTTAGCTCAAGCCTACTGAAGTCCTCCGTAAGCGTGCAGTCCGCTCAGCAGGAGATTCACTCCCAGATAGGTAAAGACCACCGCCACGAAGCCCACCACGGCCACCACCGCCGTCTTGTGCCCCCGCCAGCCCCTCAGCAGTCGGGCATGAAGAAAGAAGGCGTAGACGAACCAGGTAATAAGCGACCAGGTCTCCTTGGGGTCCCAGCTCCAGTAGACCCCCCAGGCCTGGTCCGCCCAGATGGCGCCGAATATGAGCCCCCCCAGGGTGAAGATGGGAAACCCGATGGCTATGCTCTTGTAGGTGATGTCATCCAGCATCTGGGGGGTAATCCTGAAGGTCTCTATCACCCTCCTGAGGGCGCCGCCGAAGCGCCACAGCGCAGCGACGAGCACCGCCGCCCCTACATAGCTGAGGAGCCTTACGGGGGCCGAGTAGCTCAGGAAGGTGCTCTTGAAGAGGAACCTTCTTAGGAATGCATCCGGGCTTCCTACTACCTCGTATCTGAGGAGGTCTATCCCCATGGCCAGAAGTACCACCAGGAAGAGCCCCAGCATGAGGCTCCAGAACAGGTAGGCACCCTCGGTGCGCCTCTGGGTGGTCAGTATGAGGTACATGAGGGCGGTGCTGAAGGCCAGGGCGAAGGTGGCATAGGCAATGAAGCTCATGAGCACATGGGCCAGCAGCCAGTTGGACTGAAGCGCCGGCACCAGGGGCTGCAGCCCCTTGGACATGCCCGAAAGCTCTATGAAGGCCAGGGCCATGCCTGCCACAGGGGTAACGAAGGCCCCGAAGGAGCGGTTGTGGTAGCGGAACTCCNCCACCAGGTAGGCCAGGATGAGGCACCAGACAAAGAACACCAGGGACTCGTAGAGGTTGGTAAGGGGCACGGAGCGGATGATGCTCATGCCGGAGAACTCGTAGAACTCCTTCCNCCTCAGCAGTATGGCCACCGTCTGGGCCCCGAAGGAGGCCACCGTTATGCCCGTGGCCACCTTGCCTATGGCACCCACCCTGAAGGCCAGGTAGGCTATGTAGGCCACCATGGCCAGGAAGTACCCTATGGTGGACAGTCCGAAGAGGGGAGAGCTTTCCATATGCTTACCTCGCTCCTTCCTGCAGCAGGGCCACGAGGCGCTCCGCTCTGCGCCTCAGGGCCTGCAGATTCTTGTTGGCCGTAGCAGCCACCTCTATGCGGGTGGAGCCCTTGTCCTGCCATACCCTGACCCACAGCCTCCTGTGGCTCATGAAGAAGGCGGCATAAAGGCCCACACTCATTAGTATACACCCCAGGTAGACCAGCCACACCCCCGGGTCCTTGCGTACCTGAAGGCCCGTGTACTGCACTCCCCAGAAGTCCTTCATCTGCAGGATGTGGCCCTCCCTCAGGCGCCAGCTCTGGGGGTAGCGCTTCAGCACCCAGCGGCTGTAGGGCTCGGCCCCGGGGGTGCTGACCAGCACCCTTATGGCCGGGTTGTTCATCATCTGGCTGTAGGTGAAGGGCCTGCCCATCTCGTCAAAGCTCAGGGCAGGGTTGAACTCCTCTATCTTGACCTTGGTCTGGGTGCCGGGGATAGTGAACTCCTGTCCCAGCCTGAGGCTCAGGTCCTGGCTGATGCCCTCCCTGGTGCGCNCCCTCAAGAGCGCCACGCCGCCGCTGAGGTCCGGCAGGAGGCCGTAGCTGGACTGGTAGAAGGTTATCCCCTTGTACTTGAGGGGCACATTGACCTCTATCCACTGCCTGTGCACCACTCGGCCGTCCTCTATAACGGCCAGGAGGCTTCGGTACTCCTTGGGCATATCGCTCTGGCCGTAGAAGTCTACCTCAAAGTCCTCGCACCTGATGAGGAAGCCGAAGGGTATGAGGCCCAGGCGGCGCATCCTGCGGCCGAGCTCCGCCTCGGTGAGGCCGAAGAACTGGGCCGCCTGGTAGAGGTCGCCGTTGGTGCTCTCCAGGGCGCTGAGGATTCGGTTGCGCTCCGTGAGCTGGGCCTGGCTCAGGGGCCTCTGGGCGAAGGCCAGGGGGTAGCTCATCCCCTCGGGAATGTTCACAAAGGCCTTGAAGCCGAAGAATATGCCCACCACGGCGCCGGCCAGTATCACCAGTATGCTCAGGTGGGTGATGTACACCCCCAGGCGGCTCATCCCGCCCCGCTGGGCGTAGAACTGCCAGGCCCCCTCGCCCTCGGCCTGCTCGTGGGCATTGAAGCCCACCTTCCTGAGGGCCTGCCTCAGGGCGTCCAGGTGCTCCTGGGCCCGCCCCCTGAGCTGAAGCTCCTGCCTGATGGGCATGGCTCGCATGGCCTCCCGGCTCAGGGGCTTTATGGGCATCCGGGCTATGCGCCATATCTTGGGGAAGCGCTCCAGGGAGCATATGGTGAGGTTCAGGGCAAACAGGGCCAGGAGGCCAAGGAACCACCAGGAGCGGTACATGTCCATGAAGCCCAGGGAAAAGAGGATGTCGTACAGGTCAGGGGCCAGGTGGGGGCCGAAGAGCTCGGTAAGTATCTGGATGTTCTTTTCCCTGGGGGCCCGCTGCTCCAGCACCGTGCCCACTATGGAGGTCAGGGCCAGAAGGGAGAATATCACTATGGCCAGCCTTACGGAGGCAAAAAGGCCCCAGAGCTTCTCCACCAGGCCGGCTCCCTGCTTTTTGGCCAAAAGACCTCCTTACAGGCTTACTTGAAAAATCTTATCCGAAAGCTTGTGAATTTGTTGTGAATATTATTATAAGGGATTTCCTTGATTTATTTCCTGCCCCTGGGCTCACAGCTGGCGCCCTGCTGAATCAGCACGGGGCGGTCCCTTTGGGCATCCACTATGCACAGGAAGCCGAAGGGCTCCTGGTAGGGGTTCTGCAGCCTGTGGCTCTCCCCAGGGGCTATGTAGAGCACATCCAGGGGCCGAAGCTCCAGCCTTCGGCCCTGCACCACGGCCTGGCCCATGCCCCTCAGGGCCACTATCACATGCACATGGCGATGCTGCTCCAAGGAGGTATAGCCCCCCGGGCAGAGCTCAAAGTACCTGAGGTGGAAGCAGCCCCCCTGCAGCCCCTCCTGCCCGGCCACCAAGGGGAACCTTCTTACCCCCTTGTGATGCGGGGCCCTGGGCTTGTAGAGCAGCTCCCTTGTGCCCTTCCAGCGGAAGCCTCCCTTATGCCTTATGAGCCTGCTACGCATTCTCAAAAGTGATTATCACCTTCAGGCAGTCCTGGGCCTGGGCCACCAGGCGGTAGGCCCGGGGGGCCTCCTGGAGGGGGAACCTGTGGCTTACCAGCATGGAGGCCCTGACCACCCCCTTCTGGATGAGCTCCAGGGCCTGGCGGGTCTCAGGGGGGCCGGCCGAGTAGCTGCTTAGCAAGGTCAGGTCCTTGAAGTAAAACTCCTGGTGCCTCAGCAGGAACACCTCCTCTGGGGGCAGGGGGG
>MTOX01000021.1 GCA_002011795.1 Nitrospirae bacterium JdFR-88 | reverse complement strand
GCTAAGAAACAGGGTGAAGGTCTTCTTCTGGCTCACGCCTTACCTCCTTTGAGGATACTTGCCCCGCTTGCTCACAGGGCAGCAGGAGGGCCTGGCCAAGGGGCTGTAGTGCTCCTTCTGAAGGACCTGAAGAAGCTCCGCCACCACGGGCTCCACCAGGAAGTAGCACCTGAGCCTCCCGTCCATGTAGTAGTCAATGATGCCCTGGGCCCTGAGGAGCCCCAGGTGCTGCGAGACATTGGGCTGGCTCAGGCTGAGGAACTCCTCCAGGTCGCTCACGCACTTGACGCCCTTAAGGAGCTCCCTGAGGATCCTCAGCCTCACGGGGNGGGCCATGGCCTTGAGCAACTGTGCTGCCCTGCCGGTGGAAACCATGCTTGTATAAGAATATAAGAAGATTTGAATGCTTTGTCAATAGAAAAATCCTCCCCCTGGGGAAACTCTGTGGGGGCCTCCAGGTGGGCGCAGGGGGAAAGGAGGCTCCCTCAGTGCCTCCGACAGGCTGGGTCTTATCTTCCGTGCATGCGGAAGAAGTTCTCCAGGCTGCGGTCGTAGGTGCGCTCGTACTGGGCATTAAAGAAGCAGGCCGGAAGCTCTCCGTTTCGGCGGTGGTAGTGCAGGCACTCGCAGCAGCGGTACTTCCGGGCGCAGGGCTCGTAGGTGCAGTTGCAGTACTTCTTGTTCTCCTGCATAATGCATTCCATGCTCATGGGCCTCCTCCCTTAGGGGTTTTCAAACTCAATTATAAACTATTTGCCAATACAGAACTCCCTGAAGACCCTTTCCAGTATCTCCTCGGTGCCGATGGAGCCTGTAAGCTGGCCCAGGGCCTCGGCGGCCTCCCTGAGCTCCAGGGCCACTATCTCCAGGGGCTTCTGGGNGCTCAGGGCCTCCCTGGCAGCCCCCAGGCCCCTGAGGGTGGCCTCCAGGAGCCCCTTGTGCCTGAGGCTGCTGATGAGCAGGGGCTGGCTCCCCTCGGCCTGGCGCCTCAGGCAGAGGCTCTTGAGGATGGCCCCCCTGAGGGCCTCAAGCCCCTGGCCCGTCCTGGCGGAGAGGGCCACCTGGGGGCTTGAGGAGGGAAGCTCCTCGGTCCTGAGCCTTCGTGGCAGGTCGGCCTTATTGAGTACCAGGATGTGGCGCCTGCCCTGGAGGCTCCGGAGCACCGTGAGGTCCTCCCGCCTCAGGGGCTCCGAGGCATCCAGTACTGCCAGCACCAGGTCTGCCTCCCTGAGGGCCTGAAGGGAGCGCCTCACCCCTTCGGCCTCCACCATGTCGTGGCTTTCCCTTATGCCCGCGGTGTCCATCACCCTGAGGGCCAGGCCCCCGAGGTTTATCTCTTCGGAGACCACATCCCTGGTGGTGCCGGGCTGGGCCGTGACGATGGCCCGGTCCTGGCCCAGCAGGGCATTGAGCAGCGAGGACTTGCCCACATTGGGACGGCCCACGATGGCGGTGCGCACCCCCTCCTTGAGCAGTCGCCCTTCCTCGTAGGTCTGCA
This sequence comes from Nitrospirae bacterium JdFR-88, assembly GCA_002011795.1. GTDB lineage: Bacteria > Nitrospirota > Thermodesulfovibrionia > Thermodesulfovibrionales > JdFR-88 > JdFR-88. Next base: position 14,514 of record MTOX01000021.1, on the reverse strand, counting down.
GGAGGGCCCTTAGGTCTTCCTCGGTGCGGGCCATCTCCGCCAGCATGTCCTCCAGGCTCTGGGGCTGTATGTCCTCCTCGGGGAAGTCTATGTGGGCCTCCAGGTGGGCGCAGAGGGAAAGGAGCCGCTCCCTCAGTGCCTCGATGCGCTCCGACAGTCGGCCCTGCAGTTGTCCCAGGGCCATTTTGCGGGCCTCCTCGGTGCGGGCCTTTATGAGCTCGAGCACTGCCTCGGCCTGGGCCAGGTCAATCCTGCCGTTGAGGAAGGCCCTCTTGGTGAACTCCCCTGGCTGGGCCAGTCTGGCCCCCTGCTGGAGCACCACCTGGAGGACCCTCCTCAGGGGGGCCAGCCCGCCGTGGCAGCTTATCTCCACCACATCCTCCCTGGTGTATGTCCTGGGGGCTCGCATCACGCTAAGGAGCACCTCGTCCACCCACCTCCTGGCCGTCCAGGATGTGGCCGTAGAGGATGCGGTGCGAGGGGCTCTCCGACGGCCTCCTGCCCCTGGGGCTTGCAAAGACCCTGTCGGCGATTCGAAGGGCCTCAGGGCCGCTGAGCCTCACTACCCCGATGCCCCCCTCTCCCAAGGGGGTGCTGATGGCGGCTATTGTGTCCTCAAGATGCATAATATAAAATTAACCAATCGTGAAGAATAATGTCTAACCGAAGGGGGTAGAGATATGCTTTTTGAACCCATAAGTTTCTCCGGGCTTGAGCTTGAAAACCGCCTAGTGCGCTCCGCCACCTATGAGAAGCGGGCCGACGAGGACGGCCATGTGACGGAGCACCTGATAGACCTCTACGAGGAGCTTGCCAGGGGCGGGGCGGGGCTCATCATCACTGGAAACGCCCTGGTGCATCCTTCGGGAAGAACGGTGCCCCAGATGCTCAGCGTGCACTCGGACATCTACCTGGACGGCCTCAAGAGGCTTACCGACAGGGTGCACGCCCTGGGCGGGGTAATAGCCCTGCAGGTGGTGCACGGGGGCAGGCAGTGTCCCCCGGTGCTTCTAGGAGGGGCCCAGCCCATGGCCCCCTCGGAGGTATACGAGCCGGTCCTTAAGGTCTCCCCTCGGGCCATGAGCAATGAGGAGGTGTGGCAGATGGTGGAGGCCTTTGCCCAGGCGGCCCGGAGGGCCCAGCTGGCAGGGTTTGACGCAGTGCAGATTCACGGGGCCCACGGCTACCTGGTGAGCCAGTTTCTTTCACCCTACACCAACCGCAGGGACGACTACTGGGGCGGGGATGCGGAGCGGAGGTTCCACTTCCTGGAGGAGGTGTACAAGGCCATGCGCCAGGAGGTGGGAAGCCTCTACCCCATTCTCATAAAGCTCAACGGCGACGACCTCCTGCCCGGGGGGCTTCAGCCCCAGGAGAGCCTGCAAATAGCCAGGAGGCTTCAGGACATGGGCATTGCCGCGGTGGAGATAAGCGGCGGCATGATAGAGTCCGAGCCCAAGCCCGTGAGGCCCAACATCCTGAGGCCCGAGCAGGAGGCCTACTTCCGCCCCATAGGGGCCCTGTTTAAGCGGAACCTCCAGGTGCCGGTCATCCTCACGGGGGGGATGCGCTCCAGGGCGGTGATGGAGCAGGTGCTCAGGGAGGGAGCCGCCGACATGGTGGGCCTGAGCCGTCCCTTCATCCGCGAGCCTAACCTGCCCCAGCTACTGAGGCAGGGCAAGGAGCGGGCCGACTGCATAAGCTGCAACAAGTGCATGCGCTTCATGAGGCTGGACTTCGTCAAGTGCGTGGCCCTCATTGAAAAGGACCAGGCGTAGAAGACCCCCCCTGGGACAGCACTTCCTGCTGGAGCCTTCCATCTTGGCCAGGATAGTGCAGGCCTCGGGCATAGGGCCCCAGGATGTGGTGGTGGAGATAGGGCCCGGGCCGGGCAAACTCACCAGGATGCTCCTTCAGCGGGCCAAGAAGGTGGTGGCCATTGAGCTTGACCGCAGGCTCTACGAGCGCCTGGTTGAAGAGCTGGCCTCTGAGGAAAGGCTGCAGCTTCACCTGGGCGACGCCCTGAAGTTCCCCTACCACCAGCTGGGGCCTTTCAAGGTGGTGGCCAACATTCCCTACCAGATCACCACCCCGCTTCTCTTTAAGCTGCTCGGAGAGCCCGGCCTCAAGGGGATGACCCTTACGGTGCAGCGGGAGGTGGCCGAGCGCATAATCTCCCCCCCGGGGAGCAAGCGCTACGGCCTGCTTTCGGTGATGGTGCAGCTTGTGGCCCAGCCTGAGATAAAGTTCCTCATAGGCAGGGGGGCCTTCCGCCCTCCCCCCAGGGTGGACTCTGCCTGCCTTCACCTCGGCATGCTTCCTTCCCCCAGGGTGGAGGTGCCGGACAGGGCCCTCTTTGACCGCCTTGTCAGGGCCGCCTTTTCGCAGCGCAGAAAGACCCTGCTTAATGCCCTCAGGGGCACCTTCCCCCGGGCAGAGGAGGCCCTGAGGGCCGCCGGCATAGAGCCCTCCAGGAGGGCCGAGACCCTCTGCCTGGAGGACTTCTCCAGGCTGGCCAAGGCCCTGCTTACCCTGCAGGGTAGCGGAAGAGCCTGAGCCAGTCCTCAAACACCCTGAGTTTGTCCTGCCCCCAGGAGGCGATGAGGGGCTTTACCTCCTTGAGGGACTTTTCCTTCAGGGGGTCACCCACCTTGGAGAAGAACAGGTCGGCAAAGCTTACCAGCTTCTCCTCCAGGCTCTGGGGGGTCATGTCCCTAAGGGGCAGGGGGAAGTTGTTCCTCCTGATGTCCTCCACGGTGAGGCCCACGCCCACATGGCGCTCGGCCACCAGGGCATGGCGGACAAGGCCCTCCGCCTCCAGTATCTGCCTTCCCAGCACCCCGTGGCATATGTAGGGCTTGCTGCCGTAGCAGCCCAGAAGGGGGGCGTGGGTGCGGAAGATGCCTATGTCATGCAGCATGGCCGCCTCCTGGAGGAACTTGAGGTCAAGCTCCAGCCCCGAGCCCCTGGCCACCTGCAGAGCCTTCTGGGCCACCTGGCGGCTGTGGGTAAGGAGGAACTCGTAGGCCTTTGAGCCAGGGCGGTAGTACTTCCTTATGATTTCCTCAGGGGCCATTGGGAGAATATAACACAATTTTTCGGGGTGTCTTACGCCCCGAAGAGTTGTCGGGTTTTCTGAGAGTGGAGCCAGAGGNGGTTGTCTTAAGGGGCCCTTATAGGGTATCTTTAATGAACTTATGCGTTTCGGAGGAAGGCTATGTTCAGCATAACCGAGCGGGCTGCCCAGAAGGCCCTGCAGCTTCTGCGGGCCGAGGGCAAGGAGCACTGGGGACTGAGGGNATATGTGAGTCGGGCCGGCGGTTGAGGGGGCGGAGGCTATTCCTACGGGTTAGGAATACAAGAGCATCCCTCTCCCGACGATGTGGAGCTCCAGGAGCACGGCCTGAGGGTGTTCCTTGACAGCTTCACCGCCCATCTTCTTCAGAACACCCAGATGGACTACTTGGAGGAGGCCGGCACCTCGGGCTTCATCCTCAGGGGCATGCCCGAGGGCGGCTGTCCCAGCTGCGGCTGATGTTTCCTGCCCACAGGCCCAGGAGGCTCAGGCGCACCGCCGCCATTCGCCGAATGCTCAGGGAGACTACCCTGAGCCCTGCGGACCTCATCTACCCCATGTTCGTCCTGGAGGGTCAGGGCACAAGGAAGGAGGTGCCCTCCATGCCCGGGTGCTACCAGGAGTCGGTGGACAAGCTCCTGGAGAGCGCCAGGGAGGTCTTCTCCCTGGGGGTGCCGGCAGTGATACTGTTCGGCATACCCTCCAGGAAGGACGAGCTGGGCTCTGAGGCCTACAATCCCCAGGGGGTGGTGCAGAGGGCCGTAAGGGCGCTGAAGGAGGCGCTTCCGGAGCTGTGGGTGATAACCGATGTGTGCCTCTGCGAATACACCAGCCACGGGCACTGCGGGCTGGTCAAGGATGGGGAGGTGCTCAACGACCCCACCCTGGAGCTCCTTCAGAAGGAGGCCTTGAGCCACGCCCGGGCCGGGGCCGACATGGTGGCTCCCTCGGACATGATGGACGGCCGGGTGGGAGCCATCCGCAAGGCCCTGGATGAGGAGGGCTTCAGCCAGGTGGGCATAATGAGCTATGCGGCCAAGTATGCCTCGGCCTTCTACGGTCCCTTCAGGGAGGCTGCCGAAAGCACCCCCCAGTTTGGCGACCGCCGGAGCTACCAGATGCAGCCCCCCAACCGCCGGGAGGCCCTCAGGGAGGTGGCCCTGGACATCCAGGAGGGGGCCGATGTGGTGATGGTCAAGCCGGCCCTGGCCTACCTGGATGTGATAGCCGAGGTGCGCAGGAGCTTCCAGGTACCCGTGGCCGCCTACAATGTAAGCGGCGAGTACAGCCTCATAAGGGCCGCCGGGAGGCTGGGCTGGGTGGATGAGCAGGCGGTGATGATGGAGACCCTCACGGCCATAAAGCGGGCCGGGGCAGACCTCATTCTCACCTACTTCGCCAAGGAGGCGGCCAGGCTGCTTCAGGGCTGAAGCAGGCCTGCCTCCAGGAAGCTGAAGTAGCCGTCCTTGGAGATTATCAGATGGTCGTGCACCTTTATCTGCAGGCTCTGGGCCGCCTTGCGGAGGGTGTCGGTAAGCAGGACGTCGTCCTTGGAAGGCCTGGGGTGGCCGCTGGGATGGTTGTGCACGAATATGAGGGCCGAGGCCTTGTGATAAAGGGCCCTCTCCATGACCTTCCTGGGATAGACCACCGACTGGTCCACCGTGCCCTCCTGGATGACCTCGTCGGCGATGACCTCGTTCTGGGCATTGAGGAAGATGGTCCTGAACTGCTCGTCCCTCAGGCCCTTCATCTCGGCCCTGCAGTAGTCCAGCAGCTCCAGGGTGCTGGATATCTTCTTCTTCCTCATGAGCCCCTGCCTGAGGTAAAGCCCTGCGCAGGCCCTCAGGAGCCCCAGGAAGGTGGCGGCATGCTCCCCTATGCCCTGGAACTTCACCAGTTCCTCAAAGGGGGCGTCCAGCACTCCCTGGAAGTCGCCGAAGCGCTCCAGCAGGGCCTTGGCCAGGGGCTTTACATCCCTGCGGGGAATGGCGTAGGTAAGCAGCAGCTCCAGGGCCTCGTAGTCCTGGAAGCCCTCAAGCCCTGTGCGCCTGAAGCGCTCCCTCAGCCTCCGACGGTGCTTCAGATAATGAGGATGCCGCTTCTTCATGGAAGTGCACCTGTGATTATATCATCACCAGGTGCTTAGCAGAAAGCGCAGGTTCCTGAGCTCCTGGACCGGGCTGCGGGCCTTGCGGGGATAGAAGTCCCGGTAGGTCTTGACCTTGATGGAGCCCTCCCTAAAGATGACCTTCACGGCACCGTCCTGGTCGGTGCGGTACAGCCTGGCCCCTGTGGCCCGAAGGGCCTGGAGGGTTTCGGGATGGGGATGGTTGTGCCGGTTTCGCCCTACGCTTATCACCGCTACCTCGGGGCGGATGCTCAGGAGGAATGCCCAGTCCGCCGCTGTCCTGGAGCCATGGTGGGGCACATCCAGCACTCGGCTCCGCAGCACCGGGCCCAGATGAAGGAGGTCCTCCTGGGCCTCCGCCTCTATGTCCCCGGTAAGGAGCACCGAGGCCCCGGAGGAGGCCACCCTAAGCACCAGGGAGTCGTTGTTCTGGGCGGTGTAGTGGTCCCCGTAGAGGGTGAAGAAGCCCTCGTAGGGATGAAGGGTCTGGATGCTGTAGCCCGGGCCCTGGAGGGTGTCGCCCCTTTGAAGATGCCTCTTGGGGATGTGCTGCAAGAGCTGCCCCTGGTAGAGGAGCCTTCCGTTGTCCCAGATTTCCCTCACCCTTATGGCCCTCAGGAGTCTCCGGACGCCTCCTGCGTGGTCCGGATGCCCGTGGCTGAGGGCCAGGGCCCACACCTGTCTTTTGCCCTGGTGCCTCAGGTACTGCAGCACCTCCTTGCCGGTCCTTCCTGTGTCCACCACCAGGCTCTGCCCGTCAGGGAGCTCCAGCACCGCGGCCTTGCCGTGGCCCACATCCAGGAAGGTTATGCTGAGTCCCCTGGGGGAGGCCCATACATAAAGGGCGTAGAGCAGGAGGGGCACCACCGCCAGGGCCAGCAGCAGCCGCCTCCTTCTGACAAACCACAGGACGGAGAAGATGTAGAACGTAAAAAGCAGCACCGGCGGGTAGGAGGGCACGGAGAGCGAGCTGAAGGGCAGCGAGGCCAGGGCCCTTGTCCCAGAGAGGCAGCCACCCATCAGGGGCTTGACCACGGGGGCCGAAAGCAGGGGAGCGCCCGTAAACAGGGACAGGCCCACGGAGCCCAGACTCAGGGGCAGCACCAGGAGGCCCACCACAGGGGGGATAAGCAGGTTGGCCACCGGGGATATGAGGGAGACATGGTGGAAGTGGTAGGCCACCAGGGGGGCCAGCCCTACGGTGGCCGCCAGGGTTATGAGGAGGGAGGCCTTGGCATAGCCCGGGAGGATCCAGCGGTAGGAGCGCCCCTTGAGCACGAAGCCTATGAACAGCACTGCCAGGAAGGACATCTGGAAGGAAAGGCCCAGGAGCACCCAGGGCTGCCACAGCACCAGCACCAGGGCAGCCACCCCCAGGGCCCTAAGCCAGGCCCTCTCCCTACCCAGGAGCATGCCTGCCAGCAGCAGGGTGGTCATCACGAAGGCCCTTATGGTGGGCACCCTGGCGCCCGAGAGCATGAGGTAGCCCAAGGCCACAGGCAGGCTCAGCAGGGCGGCCAGCTGCCAGGGGCTCAGCCGCAGGGTAAGGCGCTCCAGCCACCCCAGGGGAAGGAGCCACAGGAGCCCCCTAAGGAGCGCCGACACCAGCAGGCCCAGGAAGGCAAAGTGGGTGGCAGAGATGCTCAACAGGTGGGCCAGCCCGGCGCGGGAAAACATCTCCCAGTGCTCCTCGGTAAGGAGCAGGCGCTCACCCGTGGTGATGGCCATGAGGACGGCGGCCTGCTCGGGGGGAAAGTGCTCCATGATGAGCCTGTTTGCCTCGGCCCTGGCCCTCTGGAGCAGTCCTGCGGGGCCCTCCCCCAGAACCTCCCTTAGCTCTGCCCTGGGCCGTCTTGGCACCCAGCCCGGGTTGGCCCTCCTGGGAGCAGGAAGGAGCCTGAGCTTCAGGCGGTAGAGCCGGTCCTGCCTGAGGGGCTCCTTCAGCCACACCCTGAGGGGCGGAAGGCCCTTGTCCCGGGGGTAAAGCACCTGGGAGTACCTTTCTTCAGAAGGCAGGGCTACTGATGCCGTGGCCTCCAGCACCAGGGTCTGGGGCTTCCTGGGGAGCTCGGGGGGGCCGCCCCTCAGGAGGGCATAGCCTACCCCCAGCAGGAGGGGCACCAGGAGCAGGAGGCGCCCCTTCCTGAGCAGCCAGGGCAGGGCGGCCAGCAGGGCCAGCGTGCTGCCCAGGGGAAAGAGCTGGCGGGCGTAAAGCCACAGCACCCCCAGGATGAAGGCCAGAAGATACGGCACCTTATCAGCCCAGCTTCTCGGCTATGAAGGCGGCTATGCGCTCTGCGGCCTTCCCTACGGCCTTCCGCTTTCGGCCCTCCACCATCACCCTTACCTTCTGCTCGGTGCCCGAGGCCCTCACCAGCACCCGGCCCTTAACCTGCTGCTGGGCTTCTTCAATGAGCTCCTTGAGACCCCTGAGGCCCCCCAGCTCGCCCTTCCGCCTTACGGGCACATTCAGGAGCACCTGGGGGTACAGGGGCATCCGGGCCCTGAGCTCCGAAAGGGGCAGGCCTTTGAGCTTCATCAGGTGAAGCATCTGCACGGCGGTAATGGGGCCGTCGCCCGTGGTGTTGTACTGGAGGAAGACCACATGTCCGGACTGCTCGCCCCCCAGGGTGTAGCCCCCCTTGAGCATCTCCTCCAGCACGAACCTGTCGCCCACCCGGGTTCTCAAGAGCCTTATGCCGTGCTCCTTGAGGAAGTGCTCCAGGGCCAGATTGCTCATCACGGTGGCCACCACGGTGTCGCCCTTGAGCTGGCCCGAGCGCTTGAGCTCCACCGCCCAGAGGCCCATCACATGGTCGCCATCCAGCACATGGCCCTTCTCGTCCACCAGGATGGTCCTGTCGGCATCGCCGTCGTGAGCCACTCCCACATGGGCCTGGTGCCTCAGCACCGCCTTCCTCAGGCCCTCCACATGGAGGCTCCCGCAACCGTCGTTGATGTTCAGCCCGTTGGGCCTGTCGTTGATGCTTATCACCTGGGCCCCCAGCTCCCTCAGGAGCACCGGGGTGGTCTTGTAGGCGGCCCCGTGGGCCGAGTCCACCACCACCTTCAGCCCCTCCAGGGTCTGGCCCCTGGGAATGGTGGACTTGATGTACTCTATGTAGCGGCCCGTGGCGTCCTCCAGCCTGAAGGCCCGACCTATGGAACCCTTAGAGGGCCTCCTCAGCGGGGGCGAGGCCGCCAGGCGCTCTATCTCCTCCTGCAGGCGGTCGGGGAGCTTCAGCCCCTGGTGGTTGAAGAACTTTATCCCGTTGTCGTCAAAGGGGTTGTGCGAGGCCGATATCACTATGCCGGCATCCAGGCGGAGGGCCCGGGTGAGGAAGGCTACCCCTGGGGTGGGCAGGGGCCCCACCAGGGTGACATCCATGCCCATGGAGCATATGCCCGAGGTAAGGGCGCTCTCTATCATGTAGCCCGACAGCCTGGTGTCCTTGCCTATGAGCACCATGTGCCTTCCCCGGCGGTGTCTCAGGGCCTTGGCCACTGCCATGCCTACCCTGAGCACCGTCTCAGGGGTCATAGGGGGCGAGTTCACCTTCCCCCTTATGCCGTCGGTGCCGAAGAGCCTCTTCATCGCTTCCTTATCACCACCTTCACCACCACCTCCTGGGGCTGTATCCTCAGGGCCCTGGGGGGCTTCACCACCCTGAGGGTCTCCACCACGCTCTGGCTGGCCCGGGAGATGTCCAGGGTCTCCGTAAGCACCGAGTTGAACCCCGCCAGCTCCTCCTGGAAGGCCTCCACCATCACCTCTCCCGGGGAGACCTCTATGCGCTCAATCATGAAGCCCTCTTGTGGACTGCCCCTTATGTCGGCCCGCACGGGAAGGAGCCTCCTGCCCACGGGCCTCAGCTCCACCCAGATGCCCGAGGGGCTCAGCCCCTCCACCCTGAGGAACCCTGGCCTCTGGACATAGGCGTCCTTCAGGGGCATGAAGTTTCTGCCCTCCTTCAGCCCCTTCAGGGAGATGCTAAGCCTTATGTCCCCGGGGCTCAGTTGCCTCAAGAGCCTTTCGTTGCCTCTCAGGAGTACCGACACCTCCCTGGGCTCGTACTGAAGCAAGGCCAGCCCCTGGGGCACATCGTGGAAGGCCGGCTCCAGCTTCACCGACAGCTCCGTCTGGGTGCGGCTCAGCACGAACATCCACAGTATCACCGCCAGGCACACCGAGGCCACCTTGAGCCAGAGGTTCTTGCCCAGGAGCCTTCTTAGAGCCATGCTACTTCTCCGCCTTGGCCACGGCAAACACCTCCGCCAGGGCCTGCCTGAGGGAGGTCATGTCCATCTGCTCCGTGAGCCTGCCTCCCATGGCTATGGATATGGAGCCCGTCTCCTCCGACACCACTATGGCCACGGCATCGGTCTCCTCGGTTATGCCCAGGGCGGCCCTGTGCCTGGTGCCCAGGGCCTTCCGAAGGTCGGTGGTGAGGGCTATGGGCAGGAAGCAGCCGGCAGCGGCCACCCTGTTGCCCCGGATGATCACGGCCCCGTCGTGAATGGGGGAGCTGGGATGGAAGATGCTCAGGAGCAGCTCCCTGCTGACCCTGGCGTCCAGGGGCACGCCTACATCTATGAAGTCTCTCAGGTCGGTCTCCCGCTCCAGCACGATGAGGGCGCCCATCTTGCGGTTGGCCAACGAGACGGTGGCCCGCACTATCTCCTCTATGGAGCGCAGCTCCTCCGCCGTGGTGAAGGCCCTGAGTATGGGTGCCTCGCCCATCTTGGCCAGGGCCCGGCGAATCTCCGGCTGGAATATCACAATGAGGGCTATCACCGCAAAGGCCCAGAAGCCTTGAAGCAGCCAGTCCAGGGTGTAGAGATTGAGCTCCCTGGCCAGGATACTGGCCAGAAGCAGGATGCCCAGGCCCAGGAGCATCTGCGCCGCCTTGGTGCCTCGCACTATCAACAGGAGGCGGTAAAGGAGCACCGAGACCAGGGCAATGTCCAGGAGGTCGTACCACCGGAACTCCTTAAGAAGCTGAAGCATCCCTACACCCTCTTTCTCAGCCAGGCGGTGGGCCTAACCGCCCTGTAGCCGCCGTTTCCGTCGGCATAGACGACCCTGGCTATGCGGGCATTCAGTATCATTCTCTTGCACATCATGCAGGGCTCAGAGGGGCACTCACCCCCCTCCTGCCCGTCGGTGCCGGCTATGTAGATGGTGGCCCCCTGGAGCTCCTCCTGCGATGCCCTGATGATGGCGTTGGCCTCGGCATGAACGCTGTGGCAGAGCTCGTAGCGCTCCCCGTGGGGTATCTGCAGCTCCTGCCGGGNGCACTGGCCTACCTGCAGGCAGTCCTTCATTCCCCTGGGGGCCCCGTTGTAGCCGGTGCTCACTATGGTGTTGTCCTTGGTGATGACGGCGCCGTATCGGCGCCTCAGGCAGGTGGCCCGCCTGGAGACTGCCCTGGCTATCTCCAGAAAGTACTCGTCCCAGCTGGGCCGCCCCTGGTAGCCGGGAGGTTGCCCTGAGGCATGGCGCCTCCCGGNGGGGCTTGTCCTTCCCTGCTGTGTCTTCCGCTTCATTAAAGAGTTCAGAGCCCCTTGGGAATTTTTGCAGAATATTTTAGCACAAGGGCCTTCAGGCCCAGAGCCCGGGCACCTGCTGCCCACAGAAGGGGCAGCGGCTCTCCCTGAGGAGGTTTCGGCGCACCCGGTAGCCCAGCCGCTCAATGAGCAGTCGGCCGCACCTGCCGCAGTAGGTGTGCTCGGCCCGGCTGCGCAGGTTGCCCAGGTAGACATACTTGAGGCCCTCTGAGAGGGCAATCTCCCTGGCCCGCCACAGGGTCTGCTCAGGGGTGGGGGGGAGGTTCCTGAGCTTGTAGTAGGGGAAGAACCGACTCAGGTGAAGGGGCACCTCTGGGCCCAGCTCTGCCCTTATCCACCGGGCCAGGGCCTTAAGGAGCCGGTCGGAGTCGTTGAGGGTGGGGATGACCAGGTTGGTTATCTCCACCCACACGCCCAGTCTCCTGAGCTCCAGGATGCACTGAAGCACCGGCCTCAGGGTGCCGCCGCAGATGCGCTGGTAGAAGTCCTCGCTCATGGCCTTCAGGTCCACATTGGCGGCATCCAGCCACTGGCTCAACTGCCTCAGGGGCTGGAGGTTTATGTAGCCGCAGGTGTGCATGAAGTTCCTCAGCCCCACCGCCCTGGCTGCCTGGGCACACTCCAGCATGTACTCGTAAAACACCGTGGGCTCGGTGTAGGTGTAGGTGATGGAGGGAGTCCTGTAATAGAGCGCCGCCTTGGCCACCTCCAGGGGGGGCAGGTGGTAGGCCCGGGCCTCCTCGGGCCTGCCCTGGGATATCTGCCAGTTCTGGCAGAACTTGCAGGTGAGCACGCAGCCTACCGTGGCTATGGACAGGGTGCCCGTGCCGGGAAGCACATGGTAGAGGGGCTTCTTCTCAATGGGGTCAATGTTTACCGAGCAAGGCCTGCCCCAGACCAGGCTCCACAGCACTCCGCCCTTGTTCATGCGGACCCGGCAGCCCCCTATCTGGTAGTCCTGCAGTACGCACTCAGTGGGGCAGAGCTCGCACTTCACCCTCGCCATGTTTTTATTATACCGCCCTTTGCCTTATAATCTCCCCGTGGCTGGCACCAGGGGAAGGATTGCCCGGGCGGCAGGGGCCATGTCCGCAGCCACCCTGCTTAGCAGGGTGCTGGGGTATGGGCGCGACATGGTCATTGCCTTCTACCTGGGGGCCACGGGGCTTTCCGACGCCTTCTTCGTGTCCTTCAGGATTCCCAACCTCCTGAGGGAGCTCCTTGCCGAGGGCTCCATGGCCTCGGCCTTTGTGCCCGTGCTGAGCAAGCGGCAGCACAGCCAGGGCCCCCAGGAGGCCAACCGCCTGGTACAGGTGGTGCTGGGCTTCGTGCTGGTGGCAGTGGGCCTGCTGTGTCTTCTGGGCATAGCCCTGGCCCCCCTGGCGGTGGCAGCGGTGGCGCCGGGCTTTCTGGATGAGCCGGAAAAATTCTCCCTCGCCGTGCTTCTTACCAGGGTGATGTTCCCCTTCCTGCTGCTGGTGAGCCTGAGCTCGGTGCTCATGGGGGCACTGAACACCCGGGGGGTGTTTTTCCTGCCGGCCCTGGCACCTGCGCTCCTTAATGCAGTGGTGATAACCTCGGTGCTTGTCCTTGCCCCGGGGATGCCCAACCCGGCTCTGGCCGCGGCAGTAGGGATAACCCTGGGGGGGCTGGCCCAGGTGCTGCTGCAGTGCCCCTCGGCCCTCAGGAGGGGCTACAGCCTCAGACCCCTGTGGCAGCCCGCCCACCCCGGGCTCAGGGAGATAGGCCTGCTGGTGCTCCCTGCCGTCTTTGCCATGGCTGCGGGGCAGCTCAATGTGGTGGTCTCCAGCGTTCTGGCCTCCTTCCTTCCCGAGGGCAGCATCACCTACCTGTTCTACGCCTTCAGGCTGGTACACTTCCCCATAGGGGTCTTCGGAGTGGCCATGGCCGTGGCGGCCCTGCCTACCCTGTCAAGACATGCCGCAGGAAGGGACTTTGCCGCCCTGAGGGAGGACTTCTCCTTCTCCCTGAGGGTTCTTCTGTTTCTTTCCATCCCGGCCATGGCCGGGCTCATAGCCCTGAGGGTGCCCATAGTGAGTACCCTGTTTTACCGGGGCCGGTTTGACTGGGCCGCCACCCAGGGCACCGCCGATGCCCTCCTCCTGTATGCCCTGGGGGTATGGGCCATGGTGGGCCTGAGGCTCCTGAATGCCGCCTTCTACGCCCTGGGCGATACTCGCAGCCCTGTCCGGGGGGCGGCCGCCTCGGTGGGTGCCAATCTGGCCCTGAGCCTCCTCCTGATGGGCCCCCTGGGCTACAAGGGCCTGGCCCTGGCCGGAGCCCTGGCCGCCACAGTGAACTTCACCCTCCTGGGCAGGATGCTTATTCGGAGGCTCCAGGGCCTTCGGTGGGGGGCTATGCTGGGCAGTGCCCTCAAGTCCCTCCTGGCCTCGGCCCTCATGGCCCTGGCAGCAGTCCTGCTGGCCAGCCGGGGGCCCTGGGGCCTTGCAGGCCACGGCCCCCAGAAGGCCCTGTGGCTGACGGTCTGTGTAGCCCTCAGCATAGGCATCTATGCCCTGGTATGTTATCTTCTTAGGAGTGAGGAGTTGCACTACATCATCAAGCGATTCAAGGAGAGGCGCCAATGAAACTGACAATACTTGAGGTAGGTCCCCTTCAGGCCAACTGCGTGCTTCTGAGCGAGGAGGCCTCGGGGCAGGCCCTGGTGATTGNCCCCGGGGACGAGCCTGAGCGCATCCTGGAGGCTCTGGAGGGCCTCCAGGTGCGCTTCATCGTCTGCACCCACGGACACTTCGACCATGTAGGCGCCGTGCCGGAGCTGAAGGAGGCTACGGGGGCCCCCCTGGCCCTGCACGAGGCCGAGGTGCAGCTCTACCAGGCCGCCCTGGACATGGCCGCCTTCTGGGGCTACAAGCTCCAGCCCCTGCCCCCCCCAGATGTGCTGCTTAAGGAGGCTGATGTGCTTGAGGCCGGCTCCCTGCGCTTTCGGGTGCTCCATACCCCTGGACACAGCCCCGGAGGAATATGCCTGCTGGGACATGACCTGCTCATCAGCGGCGACACCCTCTTTGCCGGCTCCGTGGGCCGCACCGACTTCGAAGGGGGCGACATGGAGGCCCTCCGCCGCTCCGTGGCCAGGCTGGCCTCCCTACCTCCCCATACAAGGGTCATCCCAGGCCACGGCCCCCCTTCCACTATTGCAGAAGAAAGAGAAAACAACCCTTTTATGGAAGATTTATGAGCTTGCTTAAGAGATATTAAGCTAATTCCCAAAATTGTCTAATTTTAGTTGAATTTACTTGATTTTGGCCGATTCAGGTATATTGACTCGGTCCCCAAAAGTGTTATTCTAAATATGGAAGTGAAGGAAGGCTTAAGAAGACGAGGTTCTTAAGCCTGGTGGTCTTTGGCAAGGGGGCCATGCCACGAGGCATGGTTTTAATTTTCTCTGCGGCACCTTGGGTGTGGAGAGCCGAGGGAGCAGCTACGGTAAGGGGGCCGGAGTACAGGTGTGGTGAGCATGCCCCAAGGCCCGGGTAAGGGGAAGCCTAAGCACCTGTCAGGCACCCACTTGTAGGTTGAGCCTCGGAAGGCTCGCCCCCAAGGTGTCGTGGAGAATAAGTTTTCCGCTCTTTGAAAACTGTAAGCAGGTCCCACCCAGTCAGCCTTTGAGTTTCCAGAGTTTAGGATGAGAGTTTGATCCTGGCTCAGAGCGAACGCTGGCGGCGTGCCTAACACATGCAAGTCGAACGGGCCA
>MTOX01000010.1 GCA_002011795.1 Nitrospirae bacterium JdFR-88 | reverse complement strand
GGTCTTCCCGTGGTCTACATGACCTATAGTGCCTATGTTTACATGAGGCTTTACCCTCTCAAACTTCGCCTTGGCCATCATGCCCTCCTTAGGAGTTTATGACAATTGCTACTTGCCCTCATGGAGCCCATGACCGGATTCGAACCGGTGACCTCATCCTTACCAAGGATGTGCTCTACCGACTGAGCTACATGGGCTTCTGAATGCCTCATTCAGCCCTCTNCCTCCTGGAGCGGGAAACGGGATTCGAACCCGCGACCCTCAGCTTGGAAGGCTGACGCTCTACCACTGAGCTATTCCCGCTTCCAGCCCAACTGGTGGAGAGGGGAGGATTCGAACCTCCGTAGGCGAACGCCAACGGGTTTACAGCCCGTCCCCTTTAGCCACTCGGGAACCTCTCCAGCCCATGTGGAGCCACCGAAGGGATTTGAACCCCCGACCCGCTGATTACAAATCAGCTGCTCTACCGCTGAGCTACGGTGGCTACCTGCGCACACTGACCCCTGTCAACCTAACAATTTAAGTTTTATAATATAGCACCGTCAATAGGAAAATTTCAAGATTATTTTTGATTATGGGCCCCTTTTTCTATTTTCCTTCGCCTTTGTCTTAAAATCTCATAAAGAAGCATTCCCGCGGCCACGGAGACATTCAGCGAGCCTACGGCAGGGCCCTTCATGGGCAGGCTCAGGAGGGCCTGGCAGCGCCTCTTGAGCACCTCTCTGAGGCCCTCCCCCTCTGAGCCCATCAGGAGGGCCAGGGGCTGGGTGAGGTCTGCCTCCCAGGGATAAAGACCCCCCTGGGCCTCGGCCCCGAATATGGTTATGCCCTCCTGGAGCATGGCATCCAGGGCGGTCTTTACATTGGGCAGCACGCAGATGGGCATAAGCAGGGCCGCCCCCGCGGAGGCCTTGTAGGCCTCTGGGCTCAGGGCTGCTGCCCTGTGCCTTTGGAGTACCACTGCGTGGGCCCCACTGAGGTAGGCGGTGCGTATGATGGCGCCCAGGTTGCGGGGGTCGCTCACCCGGTCAAGGACCACGAACAGGGCCGGCTCCGGCCCCGGAAGCTCCAGCAGCTCCTTCAGGCCCACCAGGGGCTCCCTCTTGAGCTGCACGGCCACCGACTGATGTCCCTTGGGGAAGCCCCGGAAAAACTCCTGGGGCACCCAGCGGACCTCCNCCCCCTGGGCCAGGCGGAGGAGCTCCTGCACTTTTTCCCTTCTCCTCAGAGAGATATAGAGCCTTCGGGCCAGCCCTGCCCTGAGGGCCTCAAGGGCCGGGTTTATGCCGTAAAGGAGCCCGGGCCTCAGAGGCGCACCCGCCACACCGTGCCCCTGGGCCTGTCCTCCAGGAGGATGCCCTGCCTGAGGAGCTCCTCCCTAATGGCATCGGCCCTGGGCCAGTCCTTTCGGGCCCTGGCATGGGCCCGCTCCTGGACCTTGGCCTCTATCTGCTGGGGACTGAGGGGCAGGGCCTTGACCTTAAGGAGGGCCTCCACCCACGCCCGGGCAGGCCTCTGCCACAGGCCCAGCACCTTGCCGGCCTGGAGGAGCCCCTCCCGGGCCTCCTGGAGGACCTCCCTGGCCTCTGCCCCCGAGGGCTTCTGGTCAAGGAACCGGTTAATCTCCCTCAAGAGCTCAAAGGCATGGCCGATGGCCAGGGCGGTGTTTAGGTCGTCGTCCATGGCCTCCAGGAACCTGTTTCGAAAGGCCTCCGTGGCCTCCCTGAGGCCCTGGGGGCACCTCTTGTGCTGTCCCGGCTGGGCCAGGAACTCCTCCACCCTCTCCATGGTCTCGTAGAAGCGCTCCAGGCTGTGCTCGGCCTCCCGGAGGGGCTCGTCAGAAAACTCTATGGGGCTGCGGTAGTGGGTCTGAAGCAGAAACAGCCTCACCACCTCGGGGTCAAACCGCTGAAGTATCTCCCTTATGGTGAAGAAGTTGCCCAGGCTCTTGGACATCTTTTCCCTGTCCACGGTGATGAAGCCGTTGTGCAGCCAGTAGCGCACGAAGGGCTTCTGGGCCGTGTAGGCCTCCGACTGGGCCAGCTCGTTCTCGTGGTGAGGAAATATGAGGTCGACCCCGCCGGCATGGATGTCCAGCGTGGGGCCTATGTGCTTGAGGCTCATGGCCGAGCACTCTATGTGCCAGCCCGGCCTGCCCGGGCCCCAGGGGCTCTGCCAGGCGGGCTCTCCTGGCTTTGAGGCCTTCCACAGGGCAAAGTCCATGGGATGGCGCTTGCGCTCGTTCACCTCCACCCGGGCACCCGCCATCATGTCCTGGAGTTTCCGGCCCGAAAGCTTCCCGTACTCTGGGTAGCTCTGCACGGAGAAGTACACATCGCCCTGCAGCACATAGGCGTGGCCCCGCTCGATGAGGCCCTTGATCATCTCTATCATCTCGGGTATGTGCTCGGTGGCCCTGGGCTCCACATCGGCCGGCTCTACTCCCAGGGCCCCCATGTCCTCGTAGAAGGCCCGGGTGTACTTTTCGGCCACCTCCTGCCAGGGGATGCCTTCCTGCTGGGCCCGCTGGATGATCTTGTCGTCTATATCGGTGAAGTTTCTCACGAACTTCACCTTGTAGCCCCTGAACAGGAGGTAGCGCCTCAGGGTGTCAAACACCACGGCGCTCCGGGCATGGCCGATGTGGCAGAGGTCATAGACGGTGACGCCGCAGACATACATGCCCACCTGGGCATCCCTGAGGGGGACGAACTCCTCCTTTCGCCTGGTCATGGTATTGTAAAGCTTCATGGTCCTTGGGGTCCTCTTCTGCGGCTGGGCCTGCTCCAGGCGCTCCAGCCTTCGTTCCAGCTCCCTCAGGCGCTCCTCCAGGGGGTCGGGCAGGTGCACATGGTCTAGGACCTCCACAGGGCCTGCCTGCTCCACCCTCAGGATGCGCCTCTTTATCACCCTGCCCGGCACCCCCACCACTATGGAATGGGCCGGCACGGGCTTCAGCACCACGGAATTGGCCCCTATCTTAGCATAATCACCCACTTTTATCGGCCCCAGGACCTTGGCTCCGGCCCCCACCACCACGCCCCTTCCCAGGGTGGGATGGCGCTTGCCCCGCTCCTTTCCCGTGCCCCCCAGGGTGACGCCCTGGTAAAGCAGGCAGTCCTCGCCAATCTCCGCGGTCTCGCCAATGACCACCCCCAGGCCGTGGTCTATGAAGAAGCCCGCCCCTATCCTGGCCGCAGGGTGAATCTCTATGCCCGTGAGCCACCTGGCCAGATGGCTCAGGAAGCGGGCCGGAAACCTCAGGCCCCAGCGCCACAGCCTGTGGGCAAGGCGGTAAAGCAGCACCGCATGAAACCCCGGGTAGGCAAGAAGCACCTCCCAGGCGGTGCGGGCAGCGGGGTCCTTGTCAAACACCGCCCTGAAGTCCCGCCTTATCTCCCTGCAGAGCCCCACGGGAATATTATACACAGCCTTTAAAATTCGCAGGTTTTCCGTGTATCATTGTCTCATGCCCGATGAGTTCGCCCAGATGGTGGCCTCCTACATGGAGGCCGGCTTCCTGGAAAACATCATAGCCCTGCTGAGGAAGGAGCGGGCCTTCTACCTCCTGGGGAGCCTCATTGCCGATGAGCGGCCCAGGGTGAGAATCGGCGCCGTGGCCCTGGCCGAGGAGCTGCTTTCAGCCCACAGGGAGGAGATGCTCAGGGAAGTGCCCGGCATCGCCCGGGCCCTCAGGAGCGGAAACCCCACCATAAGGGCCGACGCGCTGTACCTCCTGAGCCTCCTGGGGGGAGAGGAGGCCCGGGCCTACATCCGGGGGAGGCTCTCGGACCCCCACCCGGCAGTCAGGCAGGCTGCGGAGGAGGCCCTCAGGGAGCTTCAGGAAAGGAAGAACTGCTGGTAGAACCTCCAGGCCCTCTGGCGGTAGGCGGGATAAAGCCTGTGGGTCTCCTGGAGTATGGCCTCAAGGTCAAACCCCTCCTCCTGGCTGAACCAGTCCCGGAGCATCCCCGGGGTGACCTCTATGTGGAACTGAAGGGCATAGGCCCTCCGGCCCCATCGGAAGGCCTGGTGGGCATAGAGCTCCGAGGAGGCCAGGAGCACCGCCCCCCTGGGAAGCTCAAAGGTATCCCCATGCCACTGAAACACCACCGCCTGGCCGTCCTCGGCCAAGCTGCCCAGCACGGGGTCCTCAAGCCCCTGGGGGGTAAGATGCACCCTGTACCAGCCTATCTCCTTCTGGGGCCCTGCATAGACCCTCGCGCCCAGGGCATGGGCCATGAGCTGGGCCCCCAGGCATACCCCCAGCACCGCCCGGCCCGAGCGAAGGAACTCCCTGAGGAGCTCCAGCTCCGCCTGCAGGAAGAGGTGCCTGTGCATCTCGTAAACGGCCATGGGGCCGCCCATAAGCACCAGGTGGCTGTACCGGGCCAGGGGCAAGGAAGGGCGCTGCCCCTGGGAAAACTCCAGCACCTCCTGCCGCAGGCCCTGCTGCGCAAGGAACTCCCCTATGGTGCCCGGCCCCTCCGAGGGGATGTTTTTAACTATCAGCACCCTGGCCATGACCGTCCAAGTGTATCAGAAATGGTAGCCCGATTCACCATGCTGGCTGAGGTCCAGGCCCACCACCTCGTGCTCCTCCGAGACCCTCAGGCCCACCACCAGGCCCACCGCCTTTAGCACCGCCCAGGTGGCCAGGGCGCTATAGAGGACAACCGCCCCGCTGGCCAGGGCCTGCCTGAGAAGCAGTGAGGGATTTCCCATGAGCAGGCCGTCTGCGCCCGCAGGATTCAGGGTCAGGCGGGCAAACAGCCCCGTGGCCAGAGCCCCCCAGAGACCCCCCACCCCGTGGATGCCCAGCACATCCAGGGAGTCGTCGTAGCCCAGCCTGTGCTTGAGACCCACCGCCAGGTAGCACAGCAGCCCTGCCACCGCCCCAATGGGCACCGAGGCCAAGGGGCTTACGAACCCCGCTGCCGGGGTGATGGCCACCAGCCCTGCCACCGCGCCGCTGACCAGCCCCAGGGCGGTGGGCTTGCCCCTCTGCAGCCTCTCGGCCAGGGCCCAACCCAGGGCGGCCGAGGCAGCGGCAGTGTTGGTGTTGACAAAGGCCAGGGTGGCCAGCCCGCCCGAGGCAAGGGCACTCCCTGCGTTGAAGCCGAACCAGCCGAACCACAAGAGCCCCGCCCCCAGCACCGTCATGGGCAGGTTGTGCGGCGGCATGGGCTCCTTGGGGAAGCCCCGGCGCCTGCCTACCACCAGGGCGGCCATCAGGGCAGCCACGGCAGAGTTTATGTGCACTACGGTGCCCCCGGCAAAGTCCAGGGCCCCCAGGTTGCTCAGCCAGCCGCCGCCCCAGAGCCAATGGGCCACAGGGCTGTACACTACCGTGGCCCAGAGGGCTGCAAAGAGCACCACCGCCGAGAACCTCATCCTCTCGGCAAAGGCCCCGGTGACGAGGGCAGGGGTGATGACGGCAAACATGCCCTGGAAGGCCATGAATACCAGATGAGGTACCGTGGGGGCATACCCAGAAGGTCCCTGGCCCACCCCCTTCAGGCCCAGCCACCGAAGAGAGCCTATGAGCCCCCACCTGTCCGGGCCAAAGGCCAGGGTGTAGCCCCACAGCACCCACACCACGCTCACCACGCACAGGATGACAAAGGTGTGCATGAGGGTGGCCAGGACATTCTTGCGCCTCACCATGCCGCCGTAAAACAGGGCCAGCCCCGGGCCCATGAGCATCACCAGGGCCGTAGAGGCCAGCATCCAGGCAGTATCGCCGGCACTGAGGTCCTCGGAGGCCCAGGCCCTGGAGGCCAGCAGAAGAACACTTGCCAGGACAGTTGCAGACCTCATAGCGCCTCCTCCCCCTTTTCTGCAGTCCTTATCCTTATGACCTGCAGGAGGTCATAAACGAATATCTTTCCATCACCCACCTGTCCCGTTCTGGCAGAGCCCTGGATGGCCTGCAGCACCTCCTGGAGCCTTCCGTCCGGCACGGCCACCTCCACCTTCACCTTGGGCAGGAAGCGCACCGCATACTCCGCCGCCCTGTAAAGCTCGGTGTAGCCCCCCTGACGGCCAAACCCCTTGACCTCCGAGACGGTCATGCCCTGAATACCCAGGGCCAACAGGGCCTCCTGAACCCTCTGAAGCTCCGTGTGCCTCAGCACCGCCACCACCATCTTCATCGCCCTAAGCCTCCTTTCGGCAATAGGTTGCCTATTGCCGATAAAATAACATACTCCCTGCGGCTTTTCAACCCCTTTTTTTAGCCGGGGGCCAAGTGGGCCTAAGGCATTCTATGGGCAGGTTCTCAGGGAGGCCGAGAATCGGCGCTGAGTCTTCTGCCTAGCCTTCCCATCCTGAACTCCAGGAGCAGCCTTATAAACTCTGGCCTCCCAAGGGGGTTTTCTCCTAAGGGGAAGGCATCTGCTTGGGCCCTGGTCCCAAAGACTCTCTCCAGGGCCCTCAGGAGCCTCCCTTTAAGGGGCTTGGCCGCCCTTATGGGCATGAAGGCCAGAAGATGCCCCCGGCGCCTGAGGCGGCCATGCAGGGCCTGCATCCCCTCGGGAGGGGCTGAAAGCACCTGGAGGAGAAAGCCCCCTTCCTGCCTGAACAGGGCCAGGAGGGCCCCCTGGTCGTCCCGGCACTCTGCCTCAAAGATGTCCCAGGGGAGGGCAATCTCCTTGAGGCCCCTGAGCCTCAGCTGCGGGCTCCAGCAAAGGGCATAGGCCTTGATGAGGAGCCTTTTCCTGAGGGCATAGAGGGTGCTTGAGAAGCCCAGGTCGGTGTGAAAGTCCGGCAGGAACCACCGTGCAGCCCCCGACTGCACCAGGAAGACCACCCCGGCCCTGTGGTATTCACGGGAGGCCAGGGCCAGGAGGTGCCTCCTTCCCCTCAGCGTGACGGCATCGGGGAACATGGCCAGGGCGCGGTGGAACAGGGTGCAGGACTTTACCTCCAGGAGGAGCCTCCTGTCCCCGGGGCCCTGAAGCAGGAAGTCAATCCTGTGCCCCCCGAGGGGAAACTCCCTCCTGAGCACCCTCCAGCCCTGAAGGCCCGGCAGGGCCCCTTTGCCAAGGAGGGCCTCAAACACCCGGTTTGACAGCCCCGTGTGAAGGGCCACGGTGTAGGGACCCCTCCTGGCGGCCAGCACGGTGAAGGGAAGCCTTTGCCCAGGGCCCAGAAGGAGCCTTCGGCCAGGAAGCAGGAGCTCCCAGAGTCTTCCCGGGTTGGGCAGGTAGGCCAGGGCCTTTTGGCCCTGAACGAGACAGCTCACGCTGAAGCGGTTGAGGCGCTCAAGAAAAATCCCCTGGGCCGTCGGCCTGACAAGCACAGGGAGATTATACACCCGGGGCTGAAGACCTGAGACCTTCTGGGGAGGCCCCCTAGGGCTTTACCACCAGCACTGCGCCCTGGGCCAAGCCCACCACCCTTTCGGCCACCGAGCCCATGAGGGCCCTCTGAAGCCCCGTGCGGCCGTGGCTACCCAGTACGATGAGGCCGGCCCCCAGGCGCTGGGCCTCCTGGACGATGGCCTCCCAGGGCCTTCTGCTTACCAGGGTTATGCCCTCGGCCCCCCGGGCCCTGGCCCCCTTGAGGGCCTCCTCGGCCTGGGCAAGCTCCTCCTGGCTCAGGGCCACGCTGAGGGCCNCCGCCCTGCCGCCGAAGTCCTGGGCAAGCTGCAGGGCCCGCTCCACGGCGGCATCCCCGTAGGGCGAGCCATCGGTGGCTGCCAGCACGGGGTCAAAGCCTACCTTAGCGGCCCTGGGCACCACCAGCACATCCACCTTGGAGTGGCCTATTACCCTGGCAGCGGTGGCACCCATCAGGAGGCGCACCAGGCCCGTGCGGCCCCTCCGGCCCAGCACTATGAGGCCGGCCCCCAGGCGCTGGGCCTCCTGAACTATGGCTCTCCAGGGGCTTTCTGAATGGACGATGAGGCTCTGGCACTGAAGCCCTGCCTCCTGGGCCTGCCTGCTGAGGGCCTCCAGGTGGGCCTTGGCCTGGCCGGAGAGCTTCTCGTCCAGCCCTGGGGCCAAGGCCATCACCTCGGGGTTGAGCTCCACCACCTGAAGGAGCAGCAGCCCACAGGCGCACTTTTCAGCCAGGGCCAGGCCCTCCCTTTCGGCCCCGGAGCTGAAGTCCGAGCCATCGGTAGCCAGCAGAACCGTCTTAAGCTTCATCTCAGTGCCCTCCCACGCTCAGCAGCCCCGAGGCCGCCAGCACCAGCACCGCCACCTCCACCAGGGCCAGCACGGCATAGACGGTGTCCTTCTTGCGCAGAAGCCCCGGAATTATGGCCAAGTAGCACAGTATGGTGAGGGCGGAAAGCAGGGCTATGGGCAGGAAGTTGAGCATGTCGCCGTGGTCCAGGCTTCCCAGCCAGGCCCAGCCGGCAGGGATGCCGCTTTCCTGCAGGTACTCATGAACGGGCATTACCCAGTAGTGCTGGACCTCCGAGAGGGGGATCTTCAGGGGCAGCAGCCCGCTTACATACACCAGGAAGGTAAGCACCAGCCCGGCCAGCCCAATGAGCATCCCCCGGTTGAGAATATTGGCATAAAGGACCTGCTCCTCTGTGGCCTTCTGAGCCATCTTTACCTCCTTCAAATCATCCAATGCCCAGGCCCTTCAGCAGGGCCTTGAGCCCGGCTATAGTCAGCACCACGATGACCAGCAGCCTTATGACCGCAGGCTTGGTCACGGCCAGCACCTTCACGCCCACGAAGGAGCCCAGCATTATGCCCACCACCGAGGGCACCACCATCAGGGGAAGCACCGCCCCGTTGTTCAGATATATCCAAGCAGCAGAGGTGTCGGTGATGGAAAGCAGGAACTTGCTGGTGGCCACCGATATCTTAATGGGAGCGCCCATCACCAGGTTGAGCACCGGCACATTGGCCCAGCCGGCCCCCAGGCCGAACATGCCGGCCATGACCCCGATGAGGATAAACAGTCCCAGGCCCAGGGGGGNGCGGTGTATCTGCCAGTTGACCTCCTGGCCCCTGGAGGGCTCATAGTAAACCCCCGATATCCTCAGGGCCTGGGCCAGGCGGTCGGGCCTCTGCACATCGGGAAACTCCGATTTCTTGGCCTTAAGCATTATCACCACTATGCCCAGGATGGTGGCCCCCAGGAGGGTCTGCACTATATGGGTAGGCAGGGCCAGGCCTACCATGGCCCCCACTATGGCGCAGCTTGAGGCTATGAGGGCCACAGGAATGGCCAGCCGGAGGTCCGCCAGCCCCTTCCTGAGAAGTCCCGGGCCCGCCGCCAGGGCCCCTGCCAGGGCCACTATGAGCCCTGCGCCCCTTACGAAGTCCAGATGAAAGGGCAGGAAACCGCTCACTATGGGCACATACAGCACCCCTCCGCCCACTCCCGCCAGGACCGCAAAGATGCCCAGCACGAAGCACAGCACAAAGAGCACCAGGGGCCAGAACCACCAGGCCGAGGCCTCGGCGGCCTCAGAGGCCCAGCCCAGGGACGGAAGAAGCAGAAAGAGCCACAAAAAGACCTTGGTAATTACTGCCGTCTTCACCTTCGCCCTCCTCGTAGCTTCAGAAACCGTTTAATTATTCCAAAGCGCTGTTTCATTTTGCAATGGAATTTGAAAAGGCCATCTATAATAGCCTCTTGAGGTGGGAGGGTCAAGTCCTGGATTTAGAGGCGGAGGAACCAGTAGCCGTTTCGGAGCACATGGCCCCTGGGGGCTACCTCCAGGGGGGCGCTGAAGATGGGGCCGTCCAGCACCAGGGTGTGGAATTCCCCTTGCTCTCCGCAGGCATCCACCCCCTGGGCCTGAAGCTGGGCCAGCACCGAGGGGCTGAGCCTGCGGCCCAGGAACCTCTGGGGCTCCAGCACCCCGTCCTTTACGGCCACGATGAGGGCTGAAAAGCCGGCCGAGAAGAACTCCCCTAGGAGGCTCTGCCGGCTTTGGCCCCAGAGGGGCAGATGAGGGGTGATGCCCGCCTGGGCGCAGACCCTTTCCACCCAGTCCCTGTGGGCCTGAAGCTCTATATCGCCAAAGACGCCGTGTCGGATGCCCCTTGTCTTCAGCTCCTTCAGGGCCTGGAGGAAGCCCTGCTCGTAGCCCTCCCAGGAGGCGGCCTTGTAGTAAAGGGGCACCCCCATGAGGTGGGCCTGTCTCTGTAGCACCCTCAGGGGCAGCCCGTGGCTCCTGGAGTGCTGGCCCCCTTCGTGCAGCATGCAAAGGAGGGCCCTGGCCCGGCCCCCGGCCTTCAGGGCCCGGTACAGGGCCAGGGTGGAGTCCTTGCCCCCGCTGAAGGAGGCGAAGAAATCCCCCAGCGGCTCAGTCAATGAGGAGCTCCCTGGCCCGCTGGTAGGTGCCCTCTCTGCAGGCCTCCAGGTAGATGCGCACCATCTCCAGGGCCCCCCTGAGGGCCTCGTAGTGCTCCGACAGGTCCCTGTAAAGTGCCTGGCCCGACAGCACCGAGGCCACCTGGTAGGAGCGGCTTCCCTGAAGGGCGTAAAGCTCCGCCAGGGTGCCTCCGGGCACCACCAGGGCACCCAGGAGCAGCTCCTTGCCCCGTTTGCGCCTCAGGTACTGGGCAAAGAGGCCCAGCATGAACAGGGTATAGTCCCCTATGTGCTTGTGCATGGAGAACTCCCTGTCGTAGCTGGGGGCCCCGTGCAGCGCGTCGGCCTCAGCCAGCATATCGGCCACATCCTCCAGCCTTCGGCCCCTGGCGTCCCTGAGTCTCCAGAGCATATCGGCATGGAGGAAACGGCAGAGCACCTCTTCCTCCAGATAGGCACTGAGCTGGGGTTTTTCCCTGAGTTCAGGGGTATAGGCGGCGCTCTGGGCCAGGGCAGCCCTGAAGAGCCTCCTCAGGGGATGACTTATGTCCAGCCTTGTCTCTCCCATGGGTCTATTTTAAACCAGCAGGAGGGGNGGTTTCATCAACCCAGGTCGCCCCAGCGATGCTGAACCAAGGCCAGGGCCGCCAGGGCGGCGGTCTCGGCCCTGAGGATGCGGGGCCCCAGGGTGGCAACTTGAAAGCCCCGTGCCCGGGCCTGGGCCACCTCCTCGCTGGTAAGGCCGCCCTCAGGGCCTATGAGGAGGCTGAGGCTGCCTCCGGCAGGGACCGAGAGCTGCCCAAGCCTCTGTCCCCCCTGCTCCCAAAACAGCACCCCGGGGCCTTGGTGCCCCCGGAGGCACTCCTGAAGGCTGATAGGCCCGTAAACCTGGGGCAGTACTGCCCGGCCGCACTGCCTGGCGGCCTCCTGGGCTATGCGCCTTAGGCGCCGAAGCTTCTCTGCCCCCATGGCCCTGGGTACCGAGCGCTGGGTGACGAGGGGCTGAAACTCGGCCACCCCAAGCTCCGTGGCCTTCTGCAACAAGAGGGCCATCTTGTCCGCCTTCAGCAGGCCCTGGAGGAGTCTTACTCTGAGAGGGCTTTCCGCAGGGGGGGCAGGCTCCTCCGAAAGGGGTTCAAGGAGGATGCGCCTGGGCCCCGAGCTAATGAGCCTGGCCCTGAGCTGCCTGCCTGAGCCGTCAAAGAGGCGGAGCTCATCACCCTTTCTGAGTCTAAGCACCGTGCTTACATACCTGGCGGTGGGGCCGTCTATCACCAGGGGGGAGCCCTGAAGATGAGGCCAAAAGACCCTCATCTCAGGCGAAGATGTTCTTGAGCTTTTCCTTGAAACCCTCCTTGGGGCCGGCAGGCTGGCCCTGAAGCCGGGCCAGCTCCTCAAAGAGCTTTCGCTCCTCCTCAGAGAGCCTGGTGGGAATCTGCACCTTTATGACCACATGCTGCTGCCCCCTGCCCCGGCCGTCCATGCGGGGCATGCCCATGCCCTTGAGGGTGAGGACCTCTCCGGGCTGCACCCCCGGGGGAATGCGCAGGCTCTGGGGGCCCCACAGGGTGGGCACCTCCACCTGGGCGCCCAGGACGGCCTGGGCCACGCTCAAGGGAAGCTCGTAGATGATGTCTGCCCCCTGGCGCTTGAACCTGGCATCCTCCTGGATGCTGAGGACCACATAGAGGTCCCCCGGGGGGCCCCCGTACAGGCCCCCTTCGCCGTAGCCTGCCACCCGCAGCTTGGTGCCCTGCTCCACTCCCGGGGGAATCTGCACCGTGATGGTGCGCTCGGCGTGCACCTTGCCCCGACCGTGGCAGCGGGGACAGGGCTGGAGCACCACCTGGCCCAGCCCCTGGCACCGGGGGCATGTCCTGCTTATGGCGAAGAAACCCCTCTGGTAGCGCACTGCGCCTGAGCCCCGGCAGTCGGGGCAGACGGAGGGGCTACCCCCCTTGGCGCCCGTACCCCTGCACTCGGCGCAGGCCACATGGGCCGCCACGGAGATGGTTCGCTCGGCCCCCTGGGCGGCCTCCTGAAGGGTTATGTCCAGCTCGTACCTGAGGTCTGCCCCCCGCTGGGGCTTGGGGCCCCGGCGCCTGGTGCCCGGGCCGAAGACGCCGAAGAAATCCTCAAAGATGTCCTCAAACACATCGGCCCAGCTGAAGCCGAAGCCCTGGGCAGAGGGCTGGTAGGCGCCGGCATCGTACTGGGCCCTCCTCTGGGGGTCCGAGAGGCAGCTGTAGGCCTCGTTTATCTCCTTGAAGCGCTCCTCGGCCTCCGGGTTGCCCTGATTGCGGTCGGGATGGTACTTCAGGGCCAGGCGCCTGAAGGCCCGCTTTATCTGCTCCTGGGAGGCCCCCCTGGGCACTCCCAGGATTTCATAGTAGTCCTTCACTTCTTGTCCTCTTCCTCAAACTCGGCCTCCACCACCTTTTCCTCCTCGGGGGGCTTCTCCTGGGCCTTGGGCCCCTGGGTGGCCCCGGCCTGGGCTGCCGAGGCCGCAGCCTTGTAGACATGCTCTGCTATCTTGTGGGAGGCCGCGGTGAGGCGCTGGATGGCCGAGCGAATCTCCTGGGGGTCGGTGGAGGTGTCCTTGGCCTTCTGGCAGGCCTTCAGGGCCTCCTGTATCTCCTTCTTCTCGGCCTCGGTGAGCTTGTCTCCATACTCCTTGACGCTCTTCTGCACGGCATAGATGAGGGCATCGGCCTCGTTTCGGGCCTCGGCCAGCTCCCTCTTGCGCCTGTCCTCCTCGGCGTGGGCCTCGGCGTCGCGCATCATGCGCTGAATCTCCTCCTCCGTAAGGCCGCTGGAGGCCGTTATCCTGATGGACTGCTCCTTGCCCGTGCCCAGGTCTTTGGCCGAGACATGGAGAATCCCGTTGGCGTCAATGTCAAAGCTCACCTCTATCTGTGGCACCCCCCTGGGGGCAGGAGGAATGCCTATGAGCTCAAACACGCCCAGGAGCTTGTTGTCCGCCGCCATCTCCCGCTCGCCCTGGTAGACCTTTATGGTCACGGCCGTCTGGTTGTCCGTGGCGGTGGAGAATATCTGGCTCTTGCGGGTAGGTATGGTGGTGTTGCGCTCAATTATCTTGGTGAATATGCCGCCCAGGGTCTCTATGCCCAGCGACAGGGGGGTGACATCCAGCAGCAGCACCTCTTTCATCTCCCCCTTCAGCACCGCTGCCTGAATGGCCGCCCCGATGGCCACCACCTCGTCGGGGTTGACGGTCTTGTTGGGCTCCTTGCCGAAGAAGTCCTTTACCGCCTTCTGCACCCTGGGGGAGCGGGTCTGCCCCCCTACCAGTATCACCTCCTGGATGTCCTGGGGGCCCAGGCCTGCATCCTGAAGGGCCAGCTTGCAGGGCTGTATGGTGCGCTGAATGAGGTCCTCGGTAAGCTGCTCGAACTTGGCCCTACTGAGGGTCATCATCAGGTGCTTGGGCCCGGTGGCATCGGCAGTGATGAAGGGCAGGTTGATTTCCGTCTCGGCGGCGGTGGAGAGCTCCACCTTGGCCCTCTCGGCAGCCTCCTTTAGGCGCTGAAGGGCCATCCTGTCCTGCCTGAGGTCTATGCCCTGGTCCTTCTTGAACTCCTCCACGATCCAGTCCATTATGCGCTGGTCAAAGTCGTCGCCGCCCAGGTAGGTGTCGCCGTTGGTGGCCTTGACCTCCAGCACCCCCTCGCCTATCTCCAGGATGGAGATGTCGAAGGTACCGCCGCCCAGGTCGTAGACGGCTATCTTTTCCTCCTTCTTCTTCTCCAGCCCGTAGGCCAGGCTGGCCGCCGTGGGCTCGTTTATGATTCTCAGCACATTCAGGCCGGCAATTCGGCCGGCGTCCTTGGTGGCCTGCCTCTGGCTGTCGTCAAAGTAGGCCGGCACGGTGATGACCGCCTCGGTGACGGGCTCACCCAGGTAGTCCTCGGCGGCCTGCTTGAGCTTCTGAAGTACCATGGCCGATATCTCAGGGGGGCTGTAGCGCTTGCCCCTGACCTCCACATGGGCATCGCCGTTGGGGGCCTCCACTATCTTGTAGGGCAGGCGCTTCCTGGCCTGCTCTACCTCCGGGGAGTTGTACTTTCTGCCCATGAGGCGCTTGATGGAAAAGATGGTGTTTTCAGGGTTGGTGATGGCCTGGCGCTTGGCTATCTGGCCCACCAGGCGCTCCCCCTTGTCCGTGAAGGCCACCACCGAGGGGGTAGTGCGGGAGCCCTCCTGGTTGGGTATCACCACGGGGTCGCCCCCCACCACCACGGCCACCACCGAGTTGGTGGTACCCAGGTCTATGCCAATTGCCTTTCCCATAGCTTATGATTCCTCCTTCTCGGTAGATTCTTCTTCCTTCTTGGCTTCGCCCTCCCCAGCAGGGGGCTCCTCCTGGGGCCTCCTGGAGACGGCCACCAGGGAGGCCCTCAGGACCTTCTCGCCGTACATGTAGCCCTTTCTGAGCTCCTCCACCACGGTCTGGTCTTGCACATCGTCTCTTTCCACCTGGCTTACAGCGTGGTGGAACCTGGGGTCAAAGGGCCTGCCCAGGGCCTCTATGGGCCTGAGGCCGAACTTCTCCAGGGTTCGGCGCAGCTCCTTGAGGGTCATCTCCACCCCTTCCACCAGGCCCTGGGTGCTTTCCTGGGCATGCTGAAGGGCCCGCTCCAGGTTATCCAGGGAGGGCAGGAGCTCCCTCAGCAGCCCCTCGTGGGCCTCCCTGAAAAGCTCCTGCCTGTCCCGGGCCACCCTCTTCTTGTAGTTGTCAAACTCTGCATAGAGCCTGAGGTAGCGGTCGTTAAGCTCCTTGAGCTGCTCCTCCAGCTTGAGGACCNCCTCCTCCCTGGGGGCCTCCTCCAGGAGCTTCTCCTCCGAGCCCTGCGGGGCGGCCTCCTGGGTCTCTGCCTGCTGCTGCCTGTCTTCTTCCTTCATGTCTCAGCTTTCCTTTCCAGAGAGTGTCTCCGTGATTACCTGGGCCGTGGCCTCCACCATGGTCATGGCCCTCTGGTAGTCCATCCTGGTGGGCCCGATAATGCCCACCGTGCCTGCCATCCTGCCCTCCTGCCTGAAGGGGGCAGCCACTATGCTCAGGGAGCGCATTTCCTTTACAGGGTTTTCCGACCCTATGAGCACCGCCGAGCCTGCCTCCTGGGCCTCGGTACCCAGCTCCTCCAGGAGCCTGAGCACCAGGTGCTTGTCCTCAATGGCCCGGGCTATCTCCCCTATACGGCTGGAGAAGTCCGGCAGGCCCAGGAAGTCGGCCATTCCGGCCATGAACACCCCCTGCTCAGGAAGCTCCAGGGCCTTCCCACATATCTCCAAGGCCCTGGATATTAGCATATCACACATGGCCTTCTCCTGAGACATCTCCTTCACCAGCCTCAGGCGAATCTCGTCAATGGCCCAGCCGCCGAAGCGGCTGTTGAGGTACTCCGAAAGACGCCTCAGGTCCGCGGGTGAAACAGGCCTGGAGAGCCGAATCACCCTGTGCCTGATGAGCCCCTCGTTGCTTATGAGCACCACGGCCACCCTGGAGCCCCTGTAGCCGAAGAGCTCTATCCTGTTGAGGGTGGTCCGGCTGGCCCTGGCCGGGGCGGCCACCCCCAGGTAGCTGGAGGCCGAGAGCTCCCTGGCCACTCCCTGCAGCAGGGCCTCCAGGTCCTCCTGCAGGTTCCTCAGTCTGGCCCTCAGGAGCCTGAGCATGCGCTCCTCGGCCCTCCGCCGCTTCCTCAGCAGGTGGTTCACATAGAGCCTGTAGCCCCTGTCGGTGGGCACCCGACCGGCCGAGGTGTGGGGCTGGCTCAGAAAGCCCATCTCCTCCAGGTCGGCCATGATGTTGCGCACCGTGGCCGGTGAGAAGCTGAAGGCATACTTCTTCACCACATACCTGGAGCCCACGGGGTCGGGCCTCTGGATGTAGCTCTGTACCACCGCAAAGAGTATCTTCTGAAGCCTTTCTGCCAGCATCCTACCCGTCCTTTAGCACTCTTTGCCTTAGAGTGCTAAGATAATTTAGCAACAGCTCCTTTGCCGTGTCAAGGCAGTGCTCCCGGGGGGGCGGAAGGGCTACCTTTGCCCCCCGTAGACCCGGGCGGGCTCCTGGGCTGTGGCCACCTGGCGCTGGCGCCTGAGGCGCCCCTGCAGGTAGGGTGGAAGGGAAAACAGCCGCTGCTGCATCTGGGGACTGTAGAAGCGAAGCTTGAGGCCCCGCTGGGCTATCCTCCTGGAGAGCTCCTGGGCCGACAGGGCCGAGGGCCGGTGCATCCTGGAGCCCACCACCCAGCCCCACAGGCACACAAAACTGGGGATGTACTCCACATAGCACTCCGCCACCTCAAAGACGCTCTTTACGGTGCGGTAGATTACCGAGAGCACCTCGTGGGGGCTCATGAGGGCCTCGGTGGCCTGGGTGACGAACAGGCCCTGGGGGCTGAGCCTCTCCCTCACCTCCTGGAAGAACTCCCTGGTGTAGGCCATCACAGCGGGCCCCCCCTCGGTGGGGTCGCTTATGTCGGAGATGATGACATCAAACTTTGGCCCAGGCCTTCGGAGGTACTTGAAGGCGTCCTGGTACAGGAGCTTGGCCCTGGGCTCCTCAAAGGCCCCCTGGTGCCAGCTCTTAAGGTGTTCTTTGCAGAACTCTACCAGCTCTCTATCCAGGTCCACCATCACGGCCTGCCTCACCGAGGGGTGCTTGAGCACCTCCCTGAGGGTGGCCCCCTCCCCCCCACCCAGGATAAGCACCCTCCGGGGCTCAGGGTGGGCCAGCATGGCCGGATGCACCAAGGCCTCGTGGTATATGTGCTCGTCCAGCTGGGAGGACTGCACCCTGCCGTCCAGCACCAGGGTGAGGCCGCAGTCGTAGGTGTCCAGAAGCTCTACGGCCTGGTACCTGGTGCGAAAGGCGGCCAGGTGGCGCCTCACCCGGTGCAGTATCCACTTGGTATCACTTTCCTTGTCCAGGAACCAGTTGTTGGAAAGCTCCTGCGTCATCCTTGCTACCTCCTTGAACCTCCCATGCAGTGAAGAAGCTCCCTCAGGAGCCTGGCACCCAGGAGGGCGGTGATGCCCCCGGGGTCATAAGGGGGACAGAGTTCCACCAGGTCGGCCCCCACTATGTGGGCCCGTTGTGCCAGGGCCCTCAGGCTTTCCAGAAGCCCCTGGGCGTCAAGTCCCCCTGCCGGTTCGGGGTTGGAGNCCCCCGGGGCCTCCCAGGGCCTGAGGCAGTCCATGTCCAGGCTTATGTAGAGGGGCTGGCCTTGTAGCCTCTCCAGGAGCTCTCTGCCCGGCAGCGTGGGGCTGTGGAGGATGCCCCTTTCCGCCACATAAGCGGCCTCGGGACGGCTGCCGGAGCGCACCCCGAAGAGGAACACCCTCTCAGGGCCCAGGAGCTCGGCCACGAACCTGAGCACCGAGGCATGCCCAGGGGGTCCTGGGGCCATGTCCAGGTGGGCGTCAAAGGCCACCAGGTGCAGGCCCTGGGGATGCCCCTCCTGGAGGGCCTTCACTGCCGGCCAGGTAATGAGGTGCTCCCCCCCCAGGAGCAGGGGGGCCTTGCCCTGCCGGGCCAGCTCCCCCGTGGCCTCCTCAATCAGGGCCAGGGAGTCTTGAAGGGAGGCCGACAGCTCCAGGTCGCCCAGGTCTGAGAAGGGCACCTCCAGGATGTCCCGTCCGTCCAGGAGCTCATAGTCCTCCAGGTGCCACGAGGCTTCCCTTATGGCCGTGGGGCCCTCCCTGGTGCCGGCCCTGAAGGTGGTGGTGGCCTCCAGGGGCACTCCCAGGATGAGCACCCGGGCCTCCGGGGGACCGAAGGTGCTTTCGCTGAAGGGCCTACAGGCTCTTAAGCGCATCTTGGAGGAACCTGGGGAGGGCAAAGCTGCCCTGGTGTACCTGGGGGCTCCAGTGCCTAAGGGCCATGCCCCGAGGGGCATCCCTGAGGGCCTGGGAAGGCTGCAGGACCATGGAGGCTATGGAGAAGCTCCACAGGCCTCCCGGATAGGTGGGCACCGGGGCCAGGTACAGCCACGCCCTGCCTGAAAACCCCCTCCTCAGGGCCGCCTGGACATCTTTTATGAGGGGAAGCTGCAGGATGGGCGAGCCGCTCTGCATGGCCAGAAACCCCTGGGGCCTCAGGCACCTGGCACAGTGGCCGAAGAACTCTTCGCTGAAGAGCCCCTGGGCAGGGCCCACGGGGTCGGTGCTGTCTACCAGGATGACATCCAGGCTCTCCGAGGGGGCCTGGGCCACATGCCTTATGCCATCGGCATGAAGGAGCCTCAGGACCGGGTGGTCAAACCTCGCTCCCAGGTGCTCCTGGGCCAGGCGCGTAACCAGGGGGTCTATCTCCACCAGGGTGAGGCTCCTGATGCCGGGATGCTTCAGCACCTCCCTCACGGCGCCTCCGTCGCCGCCGCCGATTATCAGCACATCCCTGGGGGCAGGATGGGCAAACAGGGGCACATGCACCAGGGCCTCGTGATAGAAGAACTCATCGGCCTCGGAAAGCTGCACCGCCCCGTCCAGAAACAGCACCTTGCCGTACCGATGGGTCTCCACCAGCAGGATGTCCTGGTACTGGGAGCGCCCGGCAAAGAGGGTCCGCTTGACGGAGAGGCTCAGCAGGAGCCCTTCGGCCTGGCGCTCCGAGACCCAGAGCATGGCCTCAGAACCACAGGGCCACTGCGGCGAAGGCGCAGCCTATGCGCTGGACCCTGTGCTCCGTGGCCTTGACCAGGCTCTGCCGGAGCTGAAGCCCCCTGTGGGAAAACCCCTCCCTAAGCATCCGGAGCACCTGGGCCCTGGCCTCCTGGGCCGAGCAGGGGCCCGAGTACTCCATTATCACCCCGTAGTGCTCCGGGGAGGCCCTGCCCACTGCCACGGCGGCGGAGATGAGCTGCCCGGGCTCAGAGCTGCAGATGCTGGCATAGGCTATGGGAAGCAGCACCCCAGGGGGTATCTCCAGGTGCTCCATGTGCTGGGCCCCGGGGGGCAGGATGCTGGAGACCTTCAGCAGGTTGGTGTTTCCCACCCCGGCCACAAGCAGGGCGCGGTCAAAGGCATTAAGCTCGCTGCCTCCCTCGGCCGAGGCGGCCACCAGGGCAAACTTCCTCGGCCTCAGCACGCTCAGCAGGGCCTCGGGACTGAGGATATGTGCCTCCTGTGCCAAAGACTCCTTCACCCGGCCTCCTGTCTCCATTGAAAATAGAATTATAGAGATTTCCAGGGTGCAAATCAACCGTTTTCTGCTAAAATATCAGGCTCGTGGACAAGGTGGTGCTCATAGACAAGCCCCAGGGGCTTACCTCTCAGCAGGCGGTAAGTGCGCTGAAGAGGGCCCTCAGGGTGCGGCGGGCCGGCCACACCGGCACCTTGGACCCCATTGCCACAGGTCTTCTGCTGGTGCTTACCGGGGAGGCCACCAAGGCCAGCCGCCTGTTCATGGAGCTGCCCAAGGAGTACCACACCAGGGTAAGGCTGGGCCAGCGCACCGACACCTTTGACGCCGACGGCCGGGTCATAGCCACGGCCGATGTCTCGGCCCTCACGGCCCAGGCCATCTCGGAGGTGCTGGGCCGCTTCAGGGGGCTCATAAGGCAAACCCCTCCCATGTACTCGGCCCTGAAGCATCAGGGGCAGCCCCTCTACAAGCTGGCCCGCAGGGGCATAGAGGTGAAGAGACCGGAACGCACCGTGGAGGTGCAGACCCTGGAGCTACTGGAGTTCACCCCTCCCTATGCAGAGCTCCTCATCATATGCTCCAGGGGCACCTATGTGCGCTCCCTGGTGGACGACATCGGCATGGCCCTGGGGGTGTATGCCCACATAGCCGGGCTGGTAAGAACCAGGATAGGTCCCTTCAGCCTGGAGGACGCCGCCACGCTGAAGCAACTGAGGGAGGGCACTGCCTCGGCCTCAGCCCTCCTGGAGCTGGATGAGGCCCTGGGGTTTCTACCAGAGCTCAGGCTGAGCCCGGCCCAGTACGAGCGGGCCCGCCACGGCGCCCCATTCAGCACAGGGGCCCGGCCCTTCAGCGGCACGGTAAGGCTCAAGGACCCCTGGGGCAAGCTCTTTGCCATTGGCAGGGCCGAGGCAGGCCGAGCCAGGGTGGAAAGGATGTTTCACCTCTGAGAGCGCCTGAAGCGCTGGGCAGCCCTCAGGAGTCCCCGGGCCCAGCCCGGGCTACCCAGGGCATGCACATGGGTGTAGGTGGCAAACACCCCTTTGTAGACAAGCCCGTCAAGGCCGCCCCCGAGCCCCTGGCCGCGCACCATCCTCAGGGCCAGGGAGAGGCCCTCCAGGGGGGCCACTTGCAGGGGGTGGGAGTAGTGGAACTCATGCCCCCTGAGCACTGTGCCCACGGGATAGAAGGGGTTTTCCCCTACCACCTGGGCCATGCTGTAGCCATGGGCCACGGGCCGGGCCTTTAGCACAAAGTCATAGGGCAGCACCGAGGCCATCCTGTAGCGCCTACCCGCCAGCCTGATATACCGGCCCAGATACATGAGGCCCCCGCACTCGGCGTAAACGGGCAGGCCTGCCTCTATGGCCCTCCTGAGGGCCTTCAGGAAGGCCTTGTTTACTGAAAGGGAAACGGCATGGGTCTCGGGAAAGCCCCCGCCT
Source organism: Nitrospirae bacterium JdFR-88 (assembly GCA_002011795.1). Classification (GTDB taxonomy): domain Bacteria; phylum Nitrospirota; class Thermodesulfovibrionia; order Thermodesulfovibrionales; family JdFR-88; genus JdFR-88. The sequence goes on along the minus strand of MTOX01000010.1, from coordinate 965 downwards.
ATGTAGAGGGCATCCATCTGGGGTAGGGCCTTGGCCCTGAGGGGACTCAGCACCTGGAGCCTGGCGCCCAGGAGCTTGAGGGCCTCCAGGTTGTCCGGGTAGTAGAACTGGAAGGCCGAGTCCCTGAGCCCCCCTACCCTGAGGCCCTGGAAGGAGCCCTCCTTCAAGCCCAGCCCCTTGCCCTGAAGGGCTGGGGCCGCCTTGGCCAGCCTGAGCAGGGCCTCCATGTCCACCGAGGCGCGGATAATACCCGCTATCTTTCTTATCGCCTTCTCGGCCTGCCGGTGCTCCATGGTGGGGGTAAGACCCATGTGCCGCTCTGGCATGACCACTGCCCCCAGCTTAGGGAGGGCCCCCAGGACCTTGATGCCCGCGTACTGCTCAATGCTGGCCCTGAGGAGGGCCTCGTGCCTTGCCCCGGCCACATTGTTCAGCACCACGGCAGCCAACCTGAGGCCCCGCTCAAACCCCTTGGCCCCCCTAAGGAGGGCGGCGGCAGTGCGGGTCATCTTGGTGGCATCCAGCACCAGCAGCACCGGGGCCCTCAGCAGCCGGGCCAGCCTGGAGGTGCTTTGCGAGCCCCTCAGGTCCATGCCGTCAAACAGCCCCCGGTTGCCCTCAATGAGGGCCAAATCTGCCCCCTGGCAGCGCTGCAGAAAGGCAGGAAGGACCCTGGCCTGGCCCATGAGGAAGCCGTCCAGGTTGTAGCAGGCCCGGCCCGAGGCAGCAGCCAGCCAGCCGGCATCAATGTAGTCCGGGCCCTTCTTGAAGGCCTGCACCCTGAGGCCCCTGTCGGCCAGGCTCCTCAGGAGGCCAACACAAAGGGTAGTCTTGCCCGCCCCTCCCCTAAGGCCGGCAACGACTACCCTTGGGGGTGCCTCCAGTATCTCGGTAGGTACTACTTCAGCAGCCCCTTCTCCCTCAGGTACTCCTCGCTGGGAATCTCCACCGAGCTGGCCCCGCCG
>MTOX01000007.1 GCA_002011795.1 Nitrospirae bacterium JdFR-88 | reverse complement strand
TTCCTCCGAGGGGGTTGCGACTTCAGGGCGGGGCTCAAGGGCCCGCCCTGCGGCGGGTATGTGCTCCTGGAGCAGCTGCTGGAGCCCCTCAGCAGGTAAGGTGAAAGGCCGCCGCTACCCGCCGCCCCTCCCTCTGAAGCCTGTTGAAGACCTCTACGGCCTCGGCACTCCGGTGCACAAATACCTTCAGGCCCCTGTCTTGAAGGCTCCTAAGGAGCCCCTGGGGCACCTGCATAAGCCCTGAGGCCCCGGTGCCTACTACCAGCACCTCGGCGCCTGAGCTGAGTACTTCCTGCAGGTCCTCAAGCTGAAGCAGGTGGCCCTCGGCCCTCCACCAGGGGCTGAGCACCCCCTTTCCCGGAAGGATGAGCACATCCTTCCGGTAGCTCTTTCCGTCAATCACGATGTGGCCGAAGCTGTAGTCCTCTACGGGCACCGAAGCCTCCTGGAGCAGGCGGGGCAGTGCTCCTCCGTGGTGCCGTCCTCCCAGCGGGTGTGCCTCATGAGGTTGTGGCACACTGGGCACAGCAGCCACAGGAGCTGCCCGAAGCCCCTCTTCAGGCTGAACTTCAGTATTGCCTCCGGATGCATGGAATTATTATACCTCAGGACCCCGCACCTGGGCCCTTCGCTGCCGCTTGGCCTGGTAAAGGGCCTGGTCGGCCTCCTGGAGGAGCCCCTCTGCGGTCATGCCCGGCCTCAGGGTGGCCACCCCGGCGCTGAGGCTCTGCCCCGTGGCCTCAAGCACCTTTTGGGCCAGGCGCCGCCCCAGCATCTGGGCCTGTCTGAAGTCCGTCTGGGGCAGCAGCAGGAGGAACTCGTCCCCCCCGTAGCGCACCAGCAGGTCGGCCCCCCTTATGCTGTCCTTAAGGAGCCAGGCCACCTTCCTGAGGAGCTCGTCCCCCGCCTGGTGGCCCCAGGTGTCGTTGTAGTCCTTGAAGTGGTCCAGGTCCATGAGAACCACCGAAAGGGGCGTACGGTATCTGGAGGCCTCCGAGAGCATGCGCTCCAGGTACAGGTGCATCTTCCTCCGGTTGGCAAGCCCTGTTAGGGGGTCCTCCAGGGACTGGGCCCTGGTCTGCTCATACAGCCTGGCGTTGACCACGGCCACGGCAAGCTGCCCTGCCACCGTCTCCAGCACCCTTACGGCCTGCTCCTGGGGCCTTTCTCCAGCGGGAAGATAGAGGAACATCAGTCCCAGAAGCTCCCGGCCGCTCTTAAGGGGCACGATGATGTGCCCGTGGGGCTCCATGTGGGCATAGCGGATGCTGTGGCGCTCATCGGTGTGGGAGTTCTCCGAGAGCACCACCTTGGCCTCCTTTGCCGCCCTGCCGCAGAGGCACTGTCCCAGGGCCACCCCCTTCTGGTGGGCCCTGAGGAAGGCCTCGCTCATGCCCACATGTACCACCACCTTGAGCCGTCCCTCCTGAAGGAGCATCACTCCGCCCCGGGGTCTAAGCCCCAGGGCAGGCAGGCTCACCACCCGCTGGATGCTCCGCTGAAGGAGCCTCTGGAGCTTTATTTCCGAGGCAATCACCCTGGAGACCTCATACAGGGTCTGAAGCTCCTGGTTGGCCTGCTGAAGCTCCTTCTGCTTCCGCAGGAGCATCCTCATGCCCTCCTTCTCCTTGAGCCTGCTGGCCCTGGCCTTGCCAAAGCCCACCACCACCAGGCCCAGAAGAAGCAGCATGAGGGAGAACACCACCAGGGAGAAGCGCATCAGGAGGGCCTCCAGCTCCCTCAGCCTGGCGCTTACATCGAAGTAGACCTCCAGCACTCCCAGGAGCCTTCCGTCCCTCAAGATGGGTATGTAGGTCTCCACCACTGCGGCCTCAAACCTCTGCCCCTCCAGGGTGGGGAGGCCCCTCTTTATCACCTTGGCCACCCTTCGGCCCTGAAGCACCTCCTGGAGGAAGAACTTTTCCCTGCGCAGCCGTCCCACCTCCTGGGCCTCGGTGCTGAAGAGCACCTCCCCCTGGGGCGAAAACACCCTGGCCTTGAGGAACCCGAACTCCTCCCGAAGCCGAGAGAGCCTCTCGGCAAGCCCCTCGGGCAGGCTGCCCCTGCCCAGGGGCTCATCCAGGGGAAACAGCATTCCCGCCATGTGGGCGCCCTGCCTGAGGGCCTGCTCCCTCAGGGTGTAAAACACGTACTCCCTCATGGAGGGATAGACCACCAGGAGGGCGTAAAGGGGCAGGGCCAGCACCGCTGCCACCGCCACGCCCAGAAGCCAGCACAGAAACCCGTCATGCTGACCCATCCTGCTTCATTAATCGGAAAGGCTGCTTTATAATTAAACTTGCCATGCAAAAAGGGGCAGAGCCGCCACAGGAGATAAAGCAGGAGATACAGCGGCTGGTCAAGGAGATAAACTACCACAACTACCGCTACTACGTGCTGGATGCCCCGGTAATCTCCGACGAGGAGTACGACCGTCTGTTCCGCCGTCTCAAGGAGCTGGAGCAGCGGTGGGGCTATGTGCTTCCGGACTCGCCCACCCAGCGCGTAGGGGCCCCGCCCCTGGAGAAGTTCGAAAAGGTGCGCCACCGCCTGCCCATGCTCTCGCTGGACAACGCCCTGAGCCCAGAGGAGGTGCTGGAGTTTGACCAGAGGGTGAAGCGCTTCCTGGCCACGGATGCCGAGATAGACTACACCGTGGAGCCCAAGTACGACGGCCTGGCCGTGGAGCTCACCTACCGGGACGGCCTCCTGTGGCGGGCCTCCACCAGGGGCGACGGCTATGTGGGCGAGGATGTCACCCAGAACATCCGCACCATAAGGTCCATCCCCCTGAGGATCGAGGGGGTCAAGACGATGCCCAAGCTCATAGACATAAGGGGCGAGGTCTACATGGACATTGAGGAGTTTGAGGCCCTGAACAGGCAGCGGCAGAAGGAGGGCGAGCCCCTCTTTGCCAATCCCCGCAACGCTGCCGCCGGCTCCGTCCGCCAGCTTGACCCCAACATCACCGCCCAGCGGAAGCTGCACATAGCCTGCTACGGCCTGGGGGCAGTGGAGGGAGCCAGGTTCAAGAGTCAGTGGGAGTTCATCCAGTGGCTCCGGGAGGCCCGCTTTCCCACCCCTGCGGTGGTAAAGCTGGCCCACGGAATAGGGGAAGTCTTGGAGGCCATCAAAGAGCTGCAAGAGGCCCGGGGGAGCTTCCCCTTTGAGACCGACGGGGCGGTGGTGAAGGTCAACGACTTTGCCCTTCAGGAGCGCCTGGGGGCCAAGACCAGGGAGCCCCGCTGGGCCGTGGCCTACAAGTTCCCGGCCCATCAGGCCAGCACCAGGGTGCTGCAGGTCCTTCCCAGCGTGGGCCGCACAGGGGTCATCACCCCCGTGGCCATCCTGGAGCCGGTAAGGGTCGGAGGGGTGACGGTGAGTCGCTCCACCCTTCACAACTGGGACGAGCTCAGGCGCAAGGATGTCCGAGTGGGCGATGTGGTGCTCATCCAGAGGGCCGGGGATGTCATCCCCCAGGTGGTAGCAGTGCTGAAGGAGCGCCGCACCGGGGCGGAAAGACCCGTAAGGGAGCCCCAGCGCTGCCCCGCCTGCGGCTCCAGGGTGCTGAGGGAGGAAGGCGCCGTGGCCCTCAGGTGCATCGGCCTCAACTGCCCTGCCCAGGTAATAGAGCGCATAAGGCACTTCGCCTCCAGGAGGGCCATGGACATAGAGGGCCTGGGGGAAAAAAATGTGGCCCTGCTCTACGAGCACGGCCTCATAAGGAACTTCGTAGACCTCTACAGGCTCAGGAAGGAGCAGCTGCTTCGGCTGCCCAGGTTTGCCGACAAGGCCGCCCAGAACCTCATAGATGCCATCCAGAGGAGCAAGCGCTGCAGCCTCAGCAGATTCCTCTACGCCCTGGGCATTCTGAATGTGGGCGAATACACCGCTAAGCTGCTGGCCAGGCACTTCAGGCGCCTGGAGGNCCTCTACCATGTGCCCCCGGACAAGATTGAGCGAATTAAGCAGCTGGGCCCCACCGTGGCCCAGTCCGTAAGCGCCTTCTTCTCGGAGCAGGACAACCTCCGCACCCTGAAGGAGCTCAAGGCCCTGGGCCTGGAGCTTTCCAACCCGGACTATCAGGAGGCCAGGGAGCCGGAGAAGAAACCCCTCCAGGGCCTGACCTTCGTCATCACCGGCACCTTGCCCAGGGCCAGGGCCGAGGTCCAGGAGCTCATAGAGTCCCTGGGTGGGCATGCCGCCAGCTCGGTCTCCAAGAGCACCGACTACCTCATCGTGGGGCAGGAGCCGGGCTCAAAGCTCCGGCGGGCCCAGCAGCTGGGGATAAAGACCATCAGCTACGAGGAGTTCCTCAGGCTCATAAAGGAGCGGCAGTGAGAAGGGCCAAGATAGTGGCCNCCCTGGGACCGGCCTCCAGCACCGAGGCAGCCATAAGGGCCCTCCTTCAGGCCGGCATGGATGTAGCCAGGCTGAACTTCTCCCACGGCTCCCACGCCGAGCACCGAAGGCTCCTGGCCCTGCTAAGGAGGCTCTCCAGAGAGGCAGGCAGGGCGGTGGCGGTGCTCCAGGACCTGCAGGGGGCGAAGCTCAGGACAGGCCCCGTAAAGGGGGGGCAGGTGCCGCTAAGGCAGGCCCAGGAGGTGCTCCTTCTGCCCGGCACCTCCGAGGGCGACGCCCACAGGCTGTACATCAACTACCCCCACCTGCTTCAGGATGTGCGCCCTGGCCAGGAGGTGCTGCTCTCCGACGGGCTCCTCAGGCTCAAGGTGCTCAGGCGAACAGGACAAGGCCTGCTGGCCCGGGTGCTCCAAGGCGGCATCCTCAGGGCCCGGCAGGGGGTCAACCTTCCCCAGAGCGAACTCAGGGGGCCGGCCCTTACGGAGAAAGACCGGGAGGACATCCTTCTGGGGCTCCGGTTGGGGGTGGACATGGTGGCCCTCTCCTTCGTGCGCTCGGCCAAGGATGTGCTGCAACTGAAGGCCTTCCTGGCCAGCCAGGGGGCCCAGGACATGCCCGTGGTGGCCAAGATAGAAAGGCCCCAGGCAGTAAGGAACATATCGGAGATACTGGAGGTGGCCGACGGCATAATGGTGGCCAGGGGGGACCTGGGGGNGGAAATGTCCTCGGAAGAAGTGCCCCTCGTCCAGAAGGCCCTCATAAGGGAGGCCCTGAGGTACCGGAAGCTGAGCATCGTGGCCACGGAGATGCTCCTGAGCATGCTCACTGCCAGGCGGCCCAGCAGGGCCGAAAGCTCCGATGTGGCCAATGCGGTGCTGGACGGCGCCGATGCCCTGATGCTTTCGCAGGAGACCTCCATAGGGCAGCACCCGGTGGAGGCCCTCAGGGCCATGGCCAGAATCATCCAGCACACCGAGCGGGCCCTGCCTCCTCCCAGTCCCCCCGAGGAGGGCCTCAAGGACAAGGAGCTTGCCCTGGCCTCGGCGGCAGTGCTGGCCGCCCGCAGGGTCGAGGCCCCCTTCATCGTGGCCTTCACCCACAGCGGCTATACCGCCAGGCTCCTCAGCAGCCTCAGGCCCTCGGCGGCAGTACTGGCCCTGTGCCCCAGCCTCAAGGTGGCCCAGCGCCTGGCCCCCTACTGGGGAGTGGGAACCCAGCGGATAAGGCCCATCCGGAGCACCGACGGCCTCTTCAAGGAGGTGCAGCGCCTGCTCCTGAGCCGCCGCCTGGCCCGCAAGGGCCAGACAGTGGTCATAACGGCGGGGCTACCCAGGGGCTCAAAGACCAACCTGCTGAAGCTTCACACCCTGGAGGGCTGAAAGACAGGATGGTGGGCAGAGAGGGAATCGAACCCCCGACACGAGGATTTTCAGTCCTCTGCTCTACCGACTGAGCTATCTGCCCAGATGCCTACAAGGACTATATTATAACCAATCCCCCGGGGNTTTCAATTCATCCCCAATATGAGCTATGTCATAAATCAACAACCACCAAGTCGCGTACAATTTCCCCCAAAAAATTAAGGCTCCTAAAACAGCGATTATGAGGACAGGGGAGGGTGCTCCTTGTTAAAATCCCCCATGGGCAGGGCCGAGGAGCAGTTCTTTCTGGCCCGGACAGAGTGGCTGGTAAGGCTCCGATGGGNAGTGCTGGCGGCTGCCACTCTGGGAGGAGTGCTGCTGAGGCGGATGGGGCTCATCCAGCCCCCCTGGCCGCTTCTGGCGGTGGCCCTCTTCGTGGGTGCCTACAATGCCTTCTTCTTCCTGGGGCTCAGGGCAGGACGCCCCCGGGGCCCCAGGATGCTCATGGCCCAGATAGCCCTGGACCAGCTGGCCCTGGCCCTGGTGGTGTACTTCAGTGGAAGCTGCGACAGCCCCTTCATCTATTTCTTTCTGCTTCACATAGTGGTGAGCGCCTCGGTACTTCCCTGGCGGTACACCGTGGGGTTTGCCTCCCTGAGTGTGCTTTATCCTGCCCTGGTGCTGGGCCTTACCCACTGGGGCTGGCTGCCCCGCTGGAGCCTCTTTGCCCAGAGCCCTTATGTGTTCAGGAGCATGTCCCTCATGCTCAGCTACGGCAGCATCTACGTGGTGGCCGTCTTCTGCCTGGCCTACATAGCGGGCTACCTGGGCAGACGCATGCAGGAGCACAGGGCAGCCCTTCAGCGGGCCAACCTCAGGCTTGAGGCCCTGCTTAAGCTCTCCGAGGCCGGCACCGAGAGCCAGAAGGTCCTCAGCGAAAGCCTCCAGAGCCTCCTGGGGCAGCCCCTCAGGGCCTGGGTGGTGGAACTCCTTCACACCCCTCAGGTGCCGTGCCATGAGCACCTGCGGTGCCAGGAGTCGGACTGCCCTGCCCACGGGGTGGCCCTCAGCTGCTGGAGGCTCCTGGGCACCAGGNGCGCGCATCCCCTGGGGGCCAGGGGGCCAAGGGACAAGCTCCAGGCCTGTCCCCGTTGCCGTTATCTTTCAGAGCTGCTGGCCTCCAAGCTCAGGGAGCATCTGGAGGACATCACCGCCCAGGAGGNCTCCAGGGCCTTGCAGCGGGGGGCGGCAGTGCTCCAGAGGGCAAAGCCGTGGGGCAGGCCCAGGCTGCTTCTGCTTCCGCTTCTGACCCCGGAAGGGGAGCTCTTTGCCCTCCTGGCCCTCTATGCGCCCGAGGGGCTGGGCCTGGGGGCCCAAAAGGACGCTGTCCTGAGGGATGTGGCCGAAAGGCTTGCGGCCGAGTTCATGCGCACCAAGCTGTACTGGGACCTGGAGCGCTCCTACACCGCCACCGTCCTGGCCCTGGGCAGTGCCATAGAGGCCACCGACCCTTACACCCGGGGCCACTCCGAGCGGGTGGCCAAGCTCTCCGCCCAGATAGCCCAGCAGATGGGCCTGAGCAGCCAGGAGGTGGAGCACCTCAGGCTGGCGGCCCTGCTTCATGATGTGGGAAAGATAGGGGTAAGCAGGGAGGTCCTGGGCAAGCGCTGCAGCCTCAACGAGTGCGAGAGGCAGGAGGNCCAAGAGCACCTCCGCATAGGGGTGCGGATTCTCGAGCCGGTGGAGTTCCTCAGGCCGGTGCTTCCTGCCATAAGGCACCACCACGAGCACTACGACGGCTCGGGCTACCCCTCGGGGCTCAGGGGCAAGGAAATTCCCCTCCTGGCCCGCGTCCTGGCCGTCGCCGATGCCTGGGACGCCATGCTCTCGGACCGGCCCTATCGCCGGGCCCTCAGCCCCCGGGAGGCAGCCCAGGAGATGCTCCGAAACGCAGGGAGCCAGTTTGACCCCCAGGTGGTGGAAGCCCTGCTGCGGCTCCAGGACTTAGGGCAACTGAAGCAGCCCTGAGATGGTCGCACTGCTCGGGGGAGGCGTCACTGTAGGGGCCCAAGCAGAGGATATTGATTTCCCCAAGGCCCTGAAATATAATGGTTAAATCTTAATTCCGGGGAAGGAGGGGCAGTCTTGGCGCCCAAGAGGGAGCAGTGGAGGAGCCAGTACGGGTTCCTGCTGGCGGCGGTGGGCTCGGCCGTGGGGCTGGGCAACATCTGGCGTTTCAGCTACATGGCCTACGAGCACGGCGGAGGGGCCTTCCTCATCCCCTATGTGGTGGCCCTGCTGACGGCAGGCATNCCCCTGCTGATACTGGAGTATGCCCTGGGGCACGAGAGGATAGGCTCCGCCCCCCTGGCCTATGCCAAGGTCAAAAGGGGCTGGGAGTGGCTGGGCTGGTGGGCGGTGCTGTTCGTGATGTTCGGCATAGAGCTCTACTACACCGTGGTAATCTCCTGGTGCGTGAAGTTCTTCTTCCTGTCCTTTAACCTGGGCTGGGGGGAGGACCCCAACGCCTACTTCTTCCAGAAGTTCCTGGCCGTAAGCGAAAGCCCCTTCAAGCTGGGGCAGGTTAGGACCCCCATACTGGGCGGCCTGGTGCTGGTGTGGTTCATCAACTGGTTCATCCTCTACAGGGGGGTGCAGAGGGGCATCGAGCTTGCCAGCAAGGTGTTTATGCCCCTCCTGTTTGCCCTTACGGCGGTCCTGGTCTTCTGGAGCCTGGGGCTGGAGGGGGCCACGGAGGGCCTGGCGGCCTACCTGAGGCCGGACTTCGCCAAGCTAACCAAGCCCAAGGTGTGGATAGACGCCTACAGCCAGATATTCTTTTCCCTGAGCCTGGGCTTCGGCATAATGATTGCCTACGCCAGCTATCTTCCCGAGCGCTCCGACATCNCCCGTTCGGCCCTCCTTACGGGGCTCATGGACTCGGGCTACGCCATCTTTGCAGGCTTTGCCGTCTTTTCCGTGCTGGGCTTCATGGCCACTGCCCAGGGGGTGCCCATCTCCCAGGTGGTCTCCCAGAGCATCGGGCTGGCCTTCGTGGCCTATCCCAAGGCAGTAAGCCTCATGCCGGCAGGGGAGCTCTTTGGGGCCATCTTCTTCCTCTGCCTGGTGGTGGCAGGCATATCTTCCAGCATATCCATCATAGAGGCCTTCACCGCCGCCATGGTGGACAAGTTCGCCGTAAGGCGCAAGCCCTTCATCACCTTCGTATGCATCCTGGGCTTCCTGGGCTCCCTGGTGTTTACCACCCAGGCGGGCCTGCTGTGGCTGGACATAGTGGACCACTTCCTCACCCACTACGGCCTGGTGGTGGTGGGCATCCTGGAATGCCTGGTGGTGGGCTGGCTGTTCAGGCTCAAGGTCCTGAGGGCCCATGTGAACCGCATCTCCAGCCTCAAGCTGGGGCCCTGGNGGGACGCCCTCATAAAGGTCTTCGTCCCCCTGGTGCTGGGGACAATCCTGGCGGGCGACCTGTACTCGGAGCTCAGGGCCCCCTACGGTGGTTATTCCTGGACGGCCATACTGCTTATTGGCCGAGACTGGGTGCTCCTTACCCTGATTGCCGCCTACTTCATAGCCACCAGGCCGTGGAAGACCGAGCTCCTTAAGCGAGGCGGAAGAGGTGAGCACTGAGGCCAGGGCACATGTGATAGTGAAGGGGCTGGTGCAGGGGGTATTCTTCCGGGCCTTCACCAGGGAGGTGGCCTCCTCCCTGGGCCTGAAGGGCTGGGTGAGAAACCTCTGGGACGGCTCCGTGGAGGCAGTGCTGGAAGGCCCCAAAGACAGGATAGAGCTGGCCCTGGAGCGCCTCAAGGAGGGGCCCCCTTCGGCCAGGGTGCAGGAGCTTCAGTGCCAGTGGGAGGCTCCCAAGGGGGAGTTCTCGGACTTCTCTATCCGCTACTGAGGCCTGCCTCGGGCTGAGCGGCCAGGGCCTCGGCCAGGNACTCCCTGGCCTCCCTGAGGGCCTTCTTCACCGCCCTCTTTCCAAAAAGTCCCAGGGCGGCATAGAAGAACCGAAGCCTGGAGAGGTTCCCCAGGATGTAGGACCAGCTGTAGAACCTCCCCATGGCCTTGAGGGTCTCCAGGTGCAGGGACTGGGGACTCATGAGCGCCGGGCGGAAGACCACATGGTGGCCATCGTACTTCTGCCACCGGGNGTGTAGCAGCCGCCCCGCCCTCCGAAGCTCCTCGAAAACAGGGGTGCCCGGAATGGGCGTGAGCATCATGAACTGCACCGTCTCTATGCCCAGACTGCGGGCAAAGGAGGCGGTGTCCCTGATGGTCTTCAGGGTGTCGGTGTCCGCCCCCAGGACGAACATCCCGTGAATGCCTATGCCGTGCTCATGCACCTTCTGAATGCACTGCTTTATGAGGGCCAGGTCCTGGCTCTTGTGGTAGGCCTTGAGGGTCTCGGGGTTTATGGACTCAAACCCTATGTGCAGGGNGCTGCAGCCCGCCCTGCCCATGAGCTCCAGGAGCTCCTCGTCCTTGGCCACATCCACCCTTACCTGGGCGCTCCAGGTGATGTCCAGGCGCTCCCTGAGCATCCCCCTCAGTATCTCCTTGGTTCGCCCCCTGTGGGCGGCAAAGTTGTCGTCCACGAAGAAGACGCTTGAGCCCCGCAGGGGCCTGAGGTCCTGCAAGGTGGTCTCCACGGAGCGGAACCTGTAGCCCCTGCCGAACATCTGGATTACCGAGCAGAAGCGGCAGCTGAAGGGGCAGCCCCTGGAGGTGGCCACGGGATAGATGCGCATTCCACCAAGCCCGTGCACCAGGGAGAAGTCCGGCCGGGGGAGGGTGTCCAGGTCCTCAAGGAGCGCCCTGGGAGGATTGTGCACCACCGAGCCGTCTCTTCTCCGGTAGGAGAGGCCCCTGATGTCCTCCAGGGGAGGCCTCCCCCGCTCAAGATGGGCCACCAGCTCGGGCAGGGTCTCGTCCCCCTCTTGCCTGACCACATAGGAGGCATACTCCAGGGACTCCTCGGGCAAAAACGAGGGGTGGGCCCCGCCCATGACCACGGGGATACCCTTGCCCTTGAGGGCCTTGGCAAGCTCCAGGGCCCTGGGGGCAGTGGAGGTGATGGTGGAGATGCACACCAGGTCGGAGCCCTCCACATAGGACCAGTCCACCGGGGCGATGTCCTCAATGAAGACCTTGGTCTCGTAGCCCTGCTGGCGCATTATGGTGGCCAGGAGCACCGCCCCCAGCCGAGGAATGGGGAACTTGCTGAAGATGTGAAGCCCTACGGAGCGGGCCTCAATGAAGGAAATGCGCCTCAAAGCCATGCACCAAGTATAGCACAGTCGGAAGGATACGCAAGGGAAACTCTCGGGGCTAAATCCACACCACCTTCTGGAACTCCCTCAGGCCTCCCACCACCAGGTCGGTGCTCCCCCTGCGCCCCACCTTCAGGGCGTCCTCCAGCCCGTAGTGCTTCAGGCAGGTGCCGCAGGAGTAGACCTCCACCCCCATCTGCTCTATCTCCCTGAGCAGGGGCACGAACTCCTCGTCGGTACTGGTAAGCCTGACCCCGGCGTTAAGAAAGAATATGGTATGGGGAAGCTCCCTGTTGACCCTCATGGTCTCAAAGAAGGCCTTCATGAGCTGGCGGCCCAGGGCCTCCTCCTTGCCCATGGTGTCGGTGCCCACCACCAACAGCAGGTGCTTCCGCTCCTCCGGGGGCTCCTCGGTAGGGAGCTCGCAGGGATAGCCCTTGAGGATGCGCACCACCCAGTGGCCCTCTGCCCGGGTGGTCTCGGCAAAAAAACCGCTGCTACGGGCAAAGCGCTCCAGGTTCCGCACCGAGGCCTCGTTATCCACCAGGAGCTCCAGCATCCCCTCCTGCAGCTCCGCCAGGGCCTCCTCGGCCAGGAGCACCGGCTTGGGACAGCCCAACCCCCGAGCGTCAATCCTCTTCATGGCCTCAGCCGCACCGGCAGGTCCTTCCTACCATGCTTACCACCCAGTGCTCGGCCTGCCTGTGAAATTCCACCTTGCAGCCCGACATGGCCAGGAAGGCCCCCACCCGCTTGGCCTCCTTCTGGTCCGACACCAGCACCTCCAGCCGCTCGTCATCGGTGCAGAGGCTCGCCAGCACCTCCCTCACCCTAAGCAGCGGCTCCTTGCCCCTAAGCCCCCTTACATCCACCTGCATCCTCAATCCTCCTGAAATAGCCTTACCCCTATCATAACACTCCTGGAAAGAAGCAGTGGGAGTCGAACCCACCAGGGGGCGCCTCTCTGCACCCCCGCACCGGTTTTGCAGACCGGCCGGGACCCCGTCCCTTGCCCCTCCAGAATAGGAATTTTAAGGCCCTGCCCCAGGCCTTGTCCAATACTTTTTATTGATATATCCTATCGCAGCTATAGAAAAAATCTATTGAAGAACTGCAGGAACGCCTCGGCAAGGGCAGGCAGGCTCCTTCGGCTCAGGTGCACCAGGTAGAAGTTCCTGTGCATCCTGGGAAGCCCCCGGATACTGACGCCTCTAAGGAGGCCTCTGTGAAGCTCCTCCTGGATGGCCTGCCTGGACAGCACCGAGGCGCCCAGCCCGGCCTTGAGGGCCTCCTTAACCGCGGCGGTGGAGCCCAGGGNGGCCACCACATTAAGCTCTTGGGGGGCAAGGGACAGGTGCCTCCGGAAGAACTCCTCCATGACGGCCCTGGTGCCGGAGCCTTCCTCCCTGGCAACGAAGGGCAGTCTTTTAAGCTCCTCGGGGCCGATGGCCCTTTTCGGCCACAGGTCTGCCCTTGTTGCCAGCACGAGCTCGTCCCGGCCGGCGGGGGNAATCCTAAGCCTTCGGTCCTTTGGGGCCTTACCCACCACTGCCAGGGGCAGCTCCTCCTGGAGGACCTTTCTGAGCACCTCTGTGGAGTCTCCCATGAGCACCGTGAGGCGCACCTGGGGATAGAGTTTTCTGAAGGCTGCGGCTGCCCTGGGAAGCAAATAGGTGCCGGGGATGGTGCTGGCGCCCAGGAGCAGTTCTCCAGAAGGCTCTGCGGCTGGCCTTATTGCCTCCTTGAGGCCCTCAAGCCCCTGCAGCAACTGCTGGGCTTTTGCGTACAGGGCCTCGGCCTTCTCTGTAGGTGCCNCCTTGCGGCCCAGGCGGTCAAAGAGCCTTACGCCCAGCTCCTCCTCCAGGGCCTTTATGTGCCCGCTTATGGTGGGCTGGCTCAGGTGAAGCTCCTGGGAGGCAGCGGTAAAGCTCCTCCGCCTGAAGACCGCCACAAACACCCGCAGGTGGTGCACCTCTATCATGGCTTGAATGTCCTGAGGCCCTGAAGCACCTCCAGGAGGGGCACCCCCAGGCGCCTGGCCGCCCTGAGGCAGTCATCGAACTCGGGGCTCAGTCGTCTTCGGCCCCCCACCTCCCAGAGCTTGAACCTTATGGGGCCAAACCGGGTCCTCATGAGCCTGCTTTCCCTCTCGAGGCAGTAGCGCTCCAGCTGCTGTAGTCTCAGGCCCAGGGTGGTGCTCTCGGAAAAGAGCNCCTCCCTCAGGGCCTCCAGGTGCTCGGCCCTGCACAGGACGCTAAGGAGCATTCCGGGCCGAGCCTTCTTCATGTACACGGGGCTCCAGAAGACCTCCAGGGCGCCGGCCTCAAAGAGGCGCTCCATCAGGTAGGGGTAAAGCTGGGGGTTCATGTCGTCAATATTGCACTGAAGCATGAAGAGCCCCTCGGCCTGAAGCCCTGGCCCCTTCGCAGGGGCCTGCCCCAGGAAGAACCTCAGGACATTGGGCCCTTCCTGAAGCTGTCGTGCCCCGGCGCCTGTGCCCACCTGAAGGAGCCTCATCCTGGGCAGGGGGCCGAAGCCCTTCACCAGCACCTTCAGGAGGGCCGCCCCCGTAGGGGTAGCAAGCTCGGCGGTGATGCCGGAGCTGTAGACAGGCACCCCTCTTAGGAGCTCCGCCGTGGCAGGGGCAGGCACAGGAAGGCTGCCGTGGGCCCCCTGCAGGCTGCCCGAGCCTACATTCACCTCCGAGGCATAGAGGGCCTGCACCTGGAGGGCCTGCAGACACCAGAGGGTGCCGGCTATGTCCGCCACGGTGTCCAGGCTGCCCAGCTCGTGCAGGTGGGGGCTTTCGGTGCCGTGCACCCGGGCCTCTGCCTGAAGCAGGGCCTGCAGCACCTGCAGGGCCCTGTCCCTGAGGGGCTGGGGAAGCCTCCTGAGCAGGCGGCGCATCTGGGCAGGGCTGAGCCTCTTTCCACCGCCTCCCACCTTAAAGAGGAGGGCCTCCAGGCCGGCCCTCCTCACCCGCCTGGCGCTTACCCTTATGGAGGGCTCCATCTGCTTGAGGGCCTTCCTCAGGCCCCCCAGGGGCGCCCCTGCCGAAAGGAGGGCGGCCACCATCATGTCGCCGCTTATGCCCCAGGCGCACTGCAGATAGCCCAGCCTCATGCGCTCAGGCGCTGCACATCGGCACTGAAGAACCTCAGGAGCCTTCCCGAGGATTCCCTCAGCAGCAGCCTTCCCAGGGGGTCTATGTCCTCGGCAATGCCCTCAAAGACCCTGCCCTGGGAGCGCACCAGCACCCTCTGGCCCAGGACGGCCGAGAGGGCCCTGCAGGCCTTAAGCACTGGCTGGGGCCCCTTGTGTTGAAGCAGTCCTGTCCAGGCCTCCACCTCCTTTGCTATCCTGGCGGCCAGGGCCGCCCTGGGCACCTGGCGGCCCAGCTCCAGGCGCAGGGAGGTGGCCAGGGGGCGGAGGGAGGGGGGGAAGTCCGTCTTCCTGGCGTTGACATTGACCCCTATGCCGGCCACCACATAAAGGAGCCTGTCCGGCTCGGTGCGCATTTCCAGGAGCACGCCCCCGAGCTTCTTCCTTCCCACCAGCAGGTCGTTGGGCCATCGCAGGGCCACCTGGAGCCCCGTGTGCCCCTTTATGGCCTGGGCCGTGGCCAGGGCCACCGCCAGGGTGAGCAGTTGAGCCTCCTGGGGGCTCAGGGCCGGCCTAAGAAGCATGCTCATGTAGAGGTTCACCCCCGGGGGGGAGACCCAGGCCCTTCCCATCCTGCCTCGGCCGTGGCTCTGGGCGTCGGCCACCACCAGGGAGCCCCCAGGGGCCCCCTTCTGGGCCAGCTGGTGGGCCAGGTCGTTGGTGCTTCCGGCAAGCTCCTTGTAGAGGATGAGCCGTTGTGGCAGCAGGGCCTGAAGCTCCTCGGCGGAAAGCTCAGGGGCCTGAAGGAGCCTGTAGCCGGCCCTGGAGGCCTCGATCCTGTAGCCTCGCCTCCTCAGGGCCTGGATGCGCTTCCAGAGGCCGGCCCTGCTTAGGCCCAGGGCGCGGGCAAGCTCGGGGCCCCGGACAGGCCCGGCCTTCAGGGCCTTAAGGAGCTCCTGGCTCACCGCTCAGGCTCGAGGATGAGCACCTGGAGCTTCCCCTCCAGGGCCTGGGCGAAGCTTCGGGCGTCGGCCTCAGAGCCCACTATGGCCCCATAGTGCATGGGGATAACCACCTGGGGCCTTATGTCCAGGGCGGCCTGCACGGCCTCCTGGGCGGTCATCACATAGGTGCCCGAGACAGGAAGCAGGGCCACATCCACGGAGGAAAACTCCTTCATCTCGGGAATCCTGTCGGTGTCGCCAGCCAGGTAGATGCGCTTGCCCTGGACGGTGAATATGTAGCCCACCCAGCCCTGCTCCTTGGGGTGGAATTTCTTGTTCACATTGTAGGCAGGTACCGCCTCTATCTCCACGCCTTTTGCGGTGAGCTTGTCCCCTGGGCGCACCGTGTGCACCTTGCCTGCAAGCTTGCCCGCACAGTCCGGGGTGGCCACTATCTCGGTATCGGGCTTCATGAGCTTGACCACATCCTGGGGGCTACAGTGGTCAAAGTGCTCGTGGCTGATGAGTATCAGGTCGGCCTTCTCCTGGGGTTCCTTCAGCTGGAAGGGGTCGGTGTATATTACCAGCCCCTGCCCGGTTATCTTGAAGGNGTCGTGCCCCAGCCACTTGATGTTCTCCACCATGGCAACCCTCCTTCTTCAAGCTCTTCCCAGGGATTATACCAGAGAGGGAGGCTCATTCCCTCACCTCGCAGGGGGGCACCTTTTCCTTGAGCCTCTTTCTGACAGAGGGGCTCAGGGCCTGCCTCATCTGGAAGTCCCTCTGGGCATACTGGTCGGAGCGCTTGATGAGCAGCCACTGGTTGGCCTCCCGGCCCTTCATCCTGGCAAGGACGAACCCCCCTTTGAGCTTCCTGCCCCTGAGGGTAAACTCTATCCTGTCGGCCAGGACCTTCTGGGGCTCAAACTCCCCTTCATCCCAGATGAGCNCCTCGCCGGCGCCGTAGTGGCCCCGGGGAATGATGCCCTCGTAGGAGGCGTACTGCAGGGGATGGTCCTCTACCTGGATGGCCAGGCGCTTGTCCCGGGGGTTCATGGAAGGGCCCTTGGGCACTGCCCAGCTCTTGAGCACCCCCTGAAGCNCCAGCCTGAAGTCCCAGTGAAGGTGCCTGGAGTGGTGCTCATGCACGACAAAGCGGGGCACTGTCAGCCCTCCTGCCTGAGCTTAAGGGCCACCAGGGCCACGGCGGCCAGGCTGAAGAGCACCCCGCCAGCCAGGGCCCAAGCCGAGGAAGGGTCCCTGCTGAGCTGCAGGAGCACCAGGGGGGGCCTGAGGTCCCTCACATAGACTCCCCAGCCCCCGTAGAAGGCCGGCCTGTTGGGCTGAAGCACTGCCTCCCTGGCCCCCTCGGCCCCGGAAAACCCCACCCTCAGCTGCCAGCCGGTGACGAAGCCCTCGGGGGAGCGCTCAAACCTCAGCCCTTTTACCTTCAGCGTGCCCGCGGGGAAGGCCAGGCTCATCCCCTCCCTCAGCACCGCCATGCCCCGCTCGGAGGCATAGCCCCCTACCAGGTGGGCCAGGAGCACCAGGAGGAAGCCCAGGTGCATCACCTGGGGGGCCAGGGCCAGGGGCTCCCGCTTGCGCCTCAGGGCCTGAAGACTGCACACCACCGTGTTGAGGGCCAGGAGGGCCAGCACCAGGACGGCCCCCCAAAGCCACCAGCTATACAGCACAGGGCTACGGAGCATCCAGTCAAAGAGGGCCACGGCGTTCATCCTGCCGTAAAGCTCTGGCTCCAGGGGCATCATCACCGCCCCCAGGGCCAGCAGGGCAAGCTCCGCCAAAAGGAGCCAGAGGGAAAGCCTCAGGGAGCCCAGGGCCTCAAGAAGCCTCATGAGTAAATATTGAAGGAAAAGCAGGCCCTGGTCAAGGCCCTGCCCCTATGAGCCATCTCATGGCCCCGGGGACCCTGAGAGGGTTATGGTTAAGTTATGAAGGACATGGTGGCAGAGCTGGGCGTAGTTCTCAGCAAGGAGGGCCCCGTGGCCGTAGTAGCCATGCAGGGCTCAGGGGGCTGCAGGGGCTGTGCAGCAGCCAAGATGGGCCTCTGCGGCGCTGGGCAGCAGATGACCCTCAGGGCCCTGGACACCCTGGGGACAAAGCCAGGCGACAGGGTGAAGGTGGCCCTCCAGGGCAGGGNGAAGTGGCAGGGCTACCTCCTGGCCTTCCTTATGCCCCTGGGCGGGTTCGTCCTGGGGGCCCTGGGGGGCTTCCTCCTCGGAGCCCCTGCAGCCCTGGGAGCCCTGGCAGGACTGCTGGCGGTGCTGCCCCTGTCCTTCAGGGGTCTCAGGAGGCTTGAGGCCACCCATAGCCTCTACATCAGCCAGGTGCTTTCGGCCCCTGGGGCTGGCATCCAGGACAGCCCAGAGGCCCTGGACTACCTGAACTTCTACCTAAAGCGGACAAGTGCGCCTGCGAGGAAGGATGGTCGGGGCGAGCCGATTCGAACGGCCGACCTCTCGCACCCCAAGCGAGTGCGCTAACCAGACTGCGCCACGCCCCGAGCCTTTATATTATAAAAAGCCTCCCCTGTAAAATCAAAACCCCGGCGGGAAGGCCCATAAGGGAAGTTCCTCCATGGCTATCTATCTAGGAAATCCAAGGGCCTCAGAGGCCCTCTACTGGAGGAGCTTGAGTATCTCCCTGAGCCTCTGTCTGATGCGCTCCAGGTCTGCCTGCTGGGGAGCCTGCCTGCCTGCGGGACCCCTGGCCTCCCCCCCCAAGCGCTGCCTTACCCCCTCAATGGTGTAGCGCTCCACATAGAGCAGGTGTTTTATCCTCTCTATGAGCTCCAGGTCCTTCTTGACATAAACCCGCTGGCCGGACTTGTTCTTCCTGGGCCTGAGGAAGGGGAACTCCGTCTCCCAGTACCTGAGCACATAGGGCTCCACCCCGGTGAGGCGACTCACCTCCCCTATCTTGTAGAACAGCTTGTCCGGAATCTCCTTCCTGGAGCGTTTAGCTGACGCCCTTGGCTGCATGGGCCCGCTCTATGTAGGCCTTCAGTTGGTTGGAGGCCCTGAAGGTGAGCACCCTGCGGGGGGCTATCTCCAGCTCCTGCCCGGTCTTGGGATTGCGCCCCCTCCTGGCCCGCTTGTAGCGGACATTGAAGGTGCCGAAGCCAGAGAGCTTTACGCTCTCGCCTGCAATGAAGGCCTCCTTTATGGTGTCAAAGATGGTCTCCACAATAACCTGGGCCTCCTTCTTGGAAAGCCCCACCTTCTCAAATATAATTTCCACCAAGTCTGCCTTGGTCATAACCCCCCCTGTTTGGGATTTTTTTAATTATATTAAGCACATATAGGCTTGTCAAGTAAAAAGCGGGTTTTTTTCATTGACAAGCCCCCCTGGGCGTGTTATAAAAAGGGAGCCTGTTTCAGGTCTTAAGCGCTTGCCCCCCGCAAGGGGGGAAGAAGGAGGAGCATCGGAGCATGTCTTACGAAGGCACAGTGAAGTGGTTCAACGAGTCCAAGGGCTACGGGTTCATCACCCAGGATGGCGGGCAGGATGTATTCGTGCACTACTCGGCCATCAAGTCCGACGGGTTCAAGACCCTGGCCGAGGGCGACCGGGTGCGCTTTGACATCGTGCAGGGCGACCGGGGTCCCAAGGCCTCCAATGTGGAAAAGATAAGCTGAACCACCCTTGGGGGGTGCGGGCCCCTTCGGGGCTACAAAGCCACGGCGCTCCGGCGGCCCTCGTTGAGGCCCTTCTTCAGGCGGGCATAAGGAGGCTCTATCCTCCCCAGGCCCAGGCCGTAAGGGCAGGGCTCCTTCAGGGCAGGGAGTCCCTCGTGGTGGCCTCCCCCACCGCCTCGGGAAAGACTCTCATTGCCGAGCTCTGTGCCCTCATGTGCTTCTTCCAAGGCCGGGGAAAGACGGCCTACCTGGTACCCCTCAGGGCCCTGGCCAGGGAGAAGTATGAGGAGTTGTCGGCCCGGTACAGCCGCCTGGGCCTCAGGGTGGCCTACAGCACCGGGGACTACGACCGGCCCGAGCCCTGGCTGGCCAGGGCAGACCTGGTGGTGGCCACCAACGAGAAGATGGACTCCCTGGTGCGCCACAGGGCCAGGTGGTTGCAGGAGCTGGCCCTGGTGGTGGCCGACGAGGTGCACCTCATTGGCGAGCCCTACCGGGGCCCCACCCTGGAGGTGGTGCTTACCAAGCTCAGGAGCATGAACCCCGGCCTCAGGCTCCTGGCCCTGAGCGCCACCGTGCCCAACGCCCCGGAGATTGCCTCCTGGCTGGGTGCCAGGCTGCTTCGGAGCAACTGGCGTCCCGTGCCCCTCAGGGAAGGGGTCTACTACCAGGACGCGATCTTCTTCTCCGACGGAAGCACCCATGAGGTAAGGCCCCTCCAGGGCCAGCCCGTGCTGGCCCTCATCCTGGACGCCCTCAGGGCCGGGGGGCAGTGCCTGGTGTTCGTCAACNCCCGCAGGGCCGCCGAGGCCCTGGCCAAGAGGGCCGGTCCCCTGCTGAGCCGAGAGTACCTGCAAGAGGAGGAGCTTCGGGCCCTCCAGGGGCTGGCCCAGGAGCTCCTCAGGGCGGTCTCGGAGCCCACGGGGCAGTGCCGCCGCCTGGCGCAGTGCACTGCCCAGGGGATGGCCTTCCACCATGCCGGCCTCAGTGCCGAGCAGCGCCGCCTGGTGGAGGACGCCTTCAGGGCCGGCAGACTGAAGGCCCTGGCCGCCACCACCACCCTGGCCATGGGGCTGAACCTGCCCTCCCGCAGGGTGGTGGTCAAGGACTGGTGGCGGTACCGGCCCGGCCTGGGCATGAGTCCCCTGAGGGCTGCCGAGGTCAAGCAGATGCTGGGCCGGGCAGGCCGCCCAGGGCTTGACCCCTTCGGTGAGGGCATCCTCGTAGCCCGAAACCCCAGGGATGTGCGCTACCTCATGGAGAACTATCTCCTGGGCGAGGCCGAGCCAGTGCGCTCGGCCCTCCAGGAGCCGGGTCTTCTGAGGATGCATGTGCTGGGCGCCGTGGCCGGCCTGTTTGCCCGCACCAGGGGGGAGCTGAGGGGGTTCCTGCAAGGCACCCTGTGCGCACTCCAGCAGGGGCCCGAGAGGCTTCAGGCCCTGGCCGAGGAGGCCCTGCAGTTCCTGGCAGCCCACGGGATGCTCACCGCCAGGGACGAGCGTATAGCGGCCACTGTGCTGGGAAGAAGGGTCTCGGAGCTCTACATAGACCCCCTCACGGCGGTGCTCTTTGTGGAAAGCCTCCAGATGCCCAAGGAGAAGACGGACTTCGCCCTGCTTCACATGCTCTGCCGAAGCCCCGACATGCCCNCCCTGAGCCTCAGGAGGCGGGACTGGCAGGAGTGCTCCGAGCTGCTCGGTGCCCACCGGGAGGCCCTCCTGGCCCCCCAGGAGGAGCTCTATCCCGACGAGCAGGTGCTGGCCGAGCTCAAGACCGCCTCGGTGCTCATGCAGTGGGTGCTGGAGAGGCCCGAGGAGCGCATCTGCGCCCACTTCGGCCTGGGCCCAGGGGACGTGCACGCCCTCACGCAGCAGGCCGACTGGCTCCTTTACGCCGCCGAAGAGCTGGGCAGGATTCTCCGCCGGCCCCGGGAGGAGCTTCAGGCCCTGGGCCGCCTCAGGGCCAGGGTGCGCTACGGCGTGAAGGAGGAGCTCCTGGCCCTGGTGAGCCTCAAGGGCATCGGCAGGGNAAGGGCCCGAAGCCTCTTTCAGGCAGGCCTCCGAAGCCCCGAGGACATCAAGAAGGCCCCCTTGCAGAAGCTGGCCGGCCTGCCCGCCCTGGGCCCCCAGCTGGCCAGAAGGCTCAAGGAGGCCCTGGGTGTGATAGAATAACCTCATGCAGGAGCAGCCCCACCAGAAGCGCCATGTGCGCCGCCGCTACTATGTAGCCAAAGAGCTCAGGCTTTCGGTGGCCGTAATCGTGCTCTGGTCGCTCCTGGCAGTGGGGTTCTTCACCCTGGTGGCCAAGGAGGTGGTAAGCAGGGTAGCCGCCGAGTGGGGCACGGGCTACCTCCTTCTGGCCTTCCTCCTGGTGATGCTGGGCTACGCAGGCATCATCACCTTCTTCACCATGCACTTTTCCAACCGCTTCCTGGGCCCCTTCGAGAGGCTCAAGCTGGAGATGCAGCGCATCAGGGCCGGCGAGTATCATCGGCGCCTGAGCGTAAGAAAGAACGACGACGGCTACATCCGCTCCTTCATTGCCGAGGTCAACAAGATGCTGGATGATTACGAGCACACCTGCCGATTCAGGGAGCAGGCCCTTAGGACACTGGACAGCGAACTGCTCAACATCATCTCTACCCTGCAGCAGGGACAGCTCAGCCGGGACGAGCAAAGGGCCGCCTTGCTGAGGCTGCACGAGAAGCTCAAGGCGGCCCTCGAGTCCCCCCATGGAGGATGAGCTCCTCAAGGCCCTGAGCACCGACGGCAGTCTCCTGCTGGTAGCACTGAGGAGCACCCAGTGCGTAAAGCGGGCCCAGGAGATTCACCAGAGCCTGCCTACCGCCACCGCCGCCCTGGGCAGGGTGATAAGCGGCGCACTGCTGCTTAGCGCACCACTGAAGGGGCCGCCACAGAAGGTGAGCCTTCAGCTCCAGGGCCGGGGCCCCCTCAGGGAGGTCTTTGCCGAGGCCGACTGGCAGGCCCGCACAAGGGGCTATGTAAAGCGGCCCCTCATCCACCTGGGCCTCAAGGACGGCAAGCTGGATGTGGGCAGGGCCATAGGCGAGGGCACCCTGAGCGTGCTGAAGGACCTGGGCCTGAGGGAGCCCTACTTCGGCAGCACCCCCCTCAGGACCGGCGAGGTGGCCACCGACCTGGCCTACTACCTCGCGGTCTCCGAGCAGGTGCCCTCGGCAGTCAGCCTGGGCGTTCATGTCAATGCCGACAACTCCGTGGGCGCCGCCGGTGGCTTCATGGTGCAGGCCCTTGCAGGCGCCCCTGGGGCCACCGTGGCCCAGGTGGAGGAGGCCCTGCGGAGCGCCCCTGCCTGTAGCGCCATGGTGCTTCAGGGCCTGAGCCCCCAGGAGATGCTGGAGCAGGCCCTGGGGGGCCG
>MTOX01000020.1 GCA_002011795.1 Nitrospirae bacterium JdFR-88 | reverse complement strand
CCCCCGCATGCCCCGCCCCCACTAATAACATTAACAACACTATGGGCAGAAGTAGAAATCTCATCGCTCCTGCTCTTAACAAAAACCATGCCTGCTAAAGTTTCAATTTTAGGTTTATATTGCCTTTTTGATTGTAAGATATTGCTGTTTTATTGAACATCTTGATTAATGCTGTGGTAAAAGTCGCAGATGCGGTGTCATTTGCCACAGCAAATCGGCGGGCAAAAAAGGTGGGGGCCCCGGAGNGGGAAGGGCCCCCGTTCAGGGAAAGAGAGGAGGAGGGCATTCACTTGATCAACCTGGATATGGCCTTGAACTCCTCGGTGCCGGCCTCCTGAAGGAGCTCAAACAGCNCCGCCTCGGTGCTACTGACCACCACCCCGGCCTGGCGCATGAGGGCCAGGCCGAGGCGATGGTCCAACCCCCTTCGGGAGCAGGCTGCATCTGCCACCAGATGCACCTGGTAGCCGGCCTGAAGAAGGCCCAAGGCAGTCTGCTGAACGCATATATGGGTCTCCATGCCTGAAAGGAGCACCTGGGGTCTGCCGTGCCGCCTGAGGGCTTGCATGAAGTCTTGCTGGGCGCAGCAGTCAAAGCTGAGCTTCTGCACGGGCTCATAGGCGGGCAGGGCCTCCCTGAGCTCTGCCACCGTGGGGCCCAGTCCCTTGGGATACTGCTCCGTAAGCAGTACGGGAAGGCCCAGCACCTTGGCCCCTTCTACGAGCTGAAGGCATCGCCTCAGCNCCTCCTGGCGCTCGGACATCACTGCGGCCAGGCGCTCCTGGACATCCACTATGCACAGTATGGCCTGCTGCCGGTTGAGCCTGAAGCGCTCAAGCTGCACAGTCCCTATAGCCTTCCCTTAAGCAGCTCATCCACCACCGAGGGGTCGGCCAGGGTACTGGTGTCCCCCAGGTCCTCCACATCGCCCCGGGCAATCTTCCTGAGGATGCGGCGCATTATCTTGCCGCTACGGGTCTTGGGAAGCCCTGGGGTAAACTGCAGCTTGTCCGGCGTGGCTATGGGCCCGATAATGGAGCGCACATGGCCCACCAGCTTCTTCTTCAGGTCATCGGAGGGCTGGTAGCCTTCCTTGAGGGTCACATACACATATATGCCCTCGCCCTTGACCTCGTGGGGGAAGCCCACTACCGCGGCCTCGGCCACGGCCTCGNGGCTTACCAGGGCGCTCTCTATCTCGGCCGTGCCCAGCCTGTGGCCGGAGACATTGAGCACATCGTCAATCCTGCCCATGAGCCAGTAGTCGCCGTCGGCATCCACCCTGGCGCCGTCGCCCGTGAAGTAAAGACCCGGGAAGCGGCTGAAGTACACCTCCTTGACCCGCTTGTTCTCAGGGTCGCCATAGGTTCCCCTGAGCATGCCGGGCCAGGGCCGCTGTATCACCAGGTAGCCCCCCTCGTTGACTCCCGCAGGGGAGCCGTCCTCCTTGAGCACCTTGGGCACCACCCCGAAGAAAGGCTTGTTGGCCGAGCCGGGCTTAAGGGTCATGGCCCCAGGAAGGGGAGTGATGAGGATTCCGCCCGTCTCGGTCTGCCACCAGGTGTCCACGATAGGTAGCCTCCCTTTGCCCACATGGGTGTGGTACCACATCCAGGCCTCGGGGTTGATGGGCTCTCCCACGGTGCCCAGGAGCCTGAGGGNGCTCAGGTCGTGGCCCTCAAACCACTTCTCCCCCTCCCTCATCAGGGCCCTTATCACCGTGGGGGCGGTGTAGAGAATATTGACCTGGTGCTTGTCCACTATCTGCCAGAACCTGGCCGGGGNGGGATAGGTGGGCACCCCCTCAAACATCAGGCTGGTGGCCCCGGCACACAGGGGACCGTAAAGGATGTAGGTGTGGCCCGTAATCCAGCCTATGTCGGCGGTGCAGAAGTGGATGTCCTCCTCGTGGTAGTCAAATATCCACTCAAAGGTCAGCTTGGCGTAGAGCATGTAGCCCCCCGTGGTGTGCAGCACCCCCTTGGGCTTGCCCGTGGAGCCCGAGGNGTAGAGGATGAACAGGGGGTCCTCCGCGTCCATCTCCTCGGGGGGGCAGAAGTTGGCAATGTCAGGGGAGGCCATCTCCTCGTGCCACCACACATCCCTCTGGGGCTCGATGTCCACATCGCCGGCAGAGCGCTTGACCACTACCNCCCGCTGCACCGAGGGGCACTCCTGCAAGGCCTCATCGGCATTGGCCTTCAGGGGAACCTTCCTCCCTCCCCTTATGCCCTCATCGGCGGTAATGAGCATCTTGGCCTGGCAGTCGTTTATCCTGTCCCGGAGGGAGCGGGCGGAAAAGCCCCCGAAGACCACGCTGTGGATGGCCCCTATCCTGGCGCAGGCCAGCATGGCTATGGGAAGCTCCGGTATCATGGGCAGATAGATGGCCACCCGGTCGCCCTTGCCTATGCCGTGCTTCTTGAGCACATTGGCAAAGCGGTTGACCTCCCTGAAGAGCTGCTGATAAGTGAAGGTCCTGTAAGAGCCGTCGTCGGCCTCCCAGATGATGGCCGCCTTGTTGCGCCTGGGACCCTCAAGATGCCTGTCCAGGCAGTTGTAGGAGGCGTTGAGCTTGCCCCCTATGAACCACTTCACCATGGGTTTGTGGAAGTCCCACTCCAGCACCTTCTGCCAGGGCTTATACCAGCTCAGGTGCTCCCTGGCCATCTCGGCCCAGAAGCCCTCGGGGNCCTCTACAGAGCGGCGATACATCTCTTCATACTGCTCCATGCTCTTCACATGGGCCCGCTCGGAAAACTCCTTGGGCGGTGGAAAGACCCTCCCCTCCTCCAGATGAACCTCAATCCCTTTCTCTGCCATCATTGACCTCCTCAGAAATGGTTTGGCTTAACTTTTAGTATTTTATTCCATCCCTCTCTAACAAACCCGATGCCAGAGCCCCCGGTGCCCCCTCTGCCCGTAATTAAGCCAAATTTCAAAGTTTATAAATTGTTATAAGCGTTACGATTCGTGCCATCAAGGCCCACCCCAGGTTCAAAAATGTAACGGCTGAGGTTGAAAATTCCTCCCCCAATGCTGAATAATTTCTTCATGGAAGGATGGCTCTTCCTTTTCTTCATGGGGCTGCTGTTGCTTAACTGGCCCTTCTTGAAGGTCTTCAAGGCGGTGCTGCCGTACTACCTCTTTGTGGTCTGGGTGCTCCTGGTCGTGGCAGTGGCCCTGATGAGCAGGGGCGCGGGAAAGGGGAGGTCCTAAGGGGATGTTCAACGCCTGGGGGCTGCTGTTCGTCATAGCCCTTTACCTGGGCCTCCTGTTCCTGGTGGCCTATTACGCCGAGCGCAGGCAGCAGGCAGGCCGAAGCGTGGTGGCCAACCCCTATGTGTACAGCCTCTCCCTGGCGGTGTACTGCACCTCCTGGACATTCTACGGCAGCGTGGGCAAGGCAGCCACCTCCGGCCTTTCCTTCCTCACCATATACTTGGGGCCTACCCTCATGGCTGCCCTGTGGCTGGTGGTGCTGAAGAAGATGGTCACCATAGCCAAGGAAAACCGCATCACCACCTTGTCGGACTTCATAGGCTCCAGGTATGGCAACTCCCTGACCCTGTCGGCCCTGGTGGCGGTGGTGGCCTTGGTGGGCATCACCCCTTATCTGGGTCTCCAGATGAAGGCCATCATGAGCACCTTTGCCATCCTGGCAGGGCAGAAGAGCAGCCAGGCCGCGGGATGGTTCATCGCCCTGGTGCTGGGGTTGTTCGCCGTGGTCTTTGGTGCCAGGAGGCTGGACATCTCCAGGGGCAACCAGGGGCTGGTGCTGGCCATCGCCCTGGAGTCGGTGGTCAAGCTGGTGGCCTTCCTGGCGGTGGGCTTCTATGTGACCTATGGGCTGTTCGGCGGCTTCGGAGACCTCGTCGAGAGGGTCAGGGAGGCGGAGCTTCAGCATCTGCTTGCCCTGGGGGAGGGCTCCCGGGTGGGCTATGCCGAATGGACCGCCCTGCTGGCCCTCTCCATGATGGCCATCCTGTTTCTGCCCAGGCAGTTCCACATGGCGGTGGTGGAGCTCACCGACCCCGAGCACCTCAAGAAGGCCATGTGGCTGTTTCCCCTCTACCTGGTGCTTATAAACATCTTCGTGCTGCCTGTGGCCTTCGGGGGACTCCTGCTTACGGGAAGCTCCCAGGGGGCGGACAGCTTCGTCCTGAGCATCCCCCTCAGTCAGGGGCAGAACCACCTGGCCCTCCTGGTCTTCATAGGGGGCTTTGCTGCGGCCACGGGGATGATCATCGTGGAGTCCCTGGCCATAAGCACCATGGTGATGAACAGCATTGTCATGCCGGCCATCTACAGGTTCCACCACACCAAGGGGTTTTTCGCCATGATAGCCACCATAAAGCGGCTACTTATTCTGGGCATTGTATTCCTGGGCTATGTGTTCGCCGTGAGCGTGGGGGAGTTCTACAGCCTGGTGGACATGGGCCTCAAGTCCTTCGAGGCCGTCAGCATCCTGGCCCCTGCGGTGCTCCTGGGCATGTACTGGCGCCGGGGGCATCGCAACGGGGCCATAGCAGGCATGCTGGCAGCCCTGGCGGTGTGGCTCTACACCCTGCTTCTTCCCGCCCTGCTGAGGGCCCGGGTGATAGAGCCCTCGGGGCTTTTGGGCTGGCTCATGGACTCCCGGTTCCTCCATCCCCATGCCCTCTTCGGCCTGACGGGGCTTGACAGATGGAGCCACTCCCTCCTGTGGGGCCTGATGTTCAATGTGGTGCTGTATGTGGGAGTGTCCCTCCTCAGCCGGCAGAGCGAGGTGGAGCGCCAACAGGCCCTGGTGTTCGTGGAGGCCTATCAGCCGGCCAGCCCGGAGGCGGGCTTCAGCCTTCAGCACATAGAGGAGACCCTGGCCCAGTACCTGGGCCCCTGGGAGGCCCGCCAGGTGCTGGAGGGCTTCCTGCGCTCCAAGGGCCTTAAGGCTCAAGAGATGGGCCCCAGGGAGCTTAGCCAGCTTAGGGAGGAGGCCCGGAGGGTGCTTTCCGGCTCCCTGGGCTCGCCCATAGCCACCCTCATCCTGGAGCACAGGCTCATGCCCCAGCAGAGGGGGGAACTCTTGAGCTCCATCAAGCAGATGACCGACACCCTGAGGCTTTCGCGCCAGGAGCTGGAGGAGGCCAACCGGCAGCTGGCCCTCCTGAAGGAATTCAGCGAGAACATCATAGAGAGCCTGCCCCTGGGGGTAGCCACCACCGACGAGCAACTGAAGGTAGGATACTGGAACAAGGCCATGGAGACCATCACGGGGGTGAGCAAGGAGGATGCCCTGGGGGAGGAGATAGAGCTCCTGCTCAAGTGCCTGGAGCCCGAAATCTTCGCCTCCCCGAACCCCCGGGAGGGAGAGCTCACCTGCCGCCGAAAGGAGGGCCCCTCCCTGGTGCTGAAGGGCCACCTGAGCAAGCTCCGAGGGGCCCAGAAGGGCTATGTGCTGGTGCTGGAGGACATCACCGAGAAGGAGCGCATCCAGGAGGAGCTGATGCGCACCAGCAAGCACGCCAGCCTGGGCAGGCTGGCCGCCGGGGTATCCCACGAGATAGGCAATCCCCTGGCCTCCATATCCTCGCTGCTACAGGAACTGATGGCCGAGCAGCAGCCCCCCCAGAACCAGGAGGTGCTCAGGACCCTCAGCCACCATGTGGAACGCATAGCCAGGATAGTGCGCTCCCTGGGTGATTTCGCCAGGCTCAGTCCCCGCCAGAGGGTGCCCACCAGGCTGGAGGAAACCCTGCAAAACACCCTCAACCTCATCCGCTACGACAAGCAGTTCAGGCGCATAAGCCTCCACACCCACATCCAGAAGGGCCTGCCCGCCCTGAGGCTTGACCCCGACCAGATGCAGCAAGTCTTCCTCAACCTCCTTCTCAATGCCAGGGATGCCATGCCCCAGGGAGGGGAGCTTTACATAGACATCCGCCAGGAGGACTCCTGGGTAGTGGCCTCCTTCCGGGACACCGGGGAGGGAATNCCCCAGGAGCTGAGGGACAAGATCTTTGACCCCTTCTTCAGCACCAAGGGGCCCCACAGGGGCACCGGCCTGGGCCTCAGCATATGCTACAGTATCGTGAAGGACCACGGGGGGCACATAGAGGTGTCCTCCAACCAGGGCAGGGGCAGCTGCTTCGTGATAAAACTTCCCCTAGGAGGCTGATTTGGCCCAACTGCTCATAGTAGAGGACGAGGAGACCCTGAGGGAGTCCCTCCAAAGGCTCTTCCAGAAGGAGGGCCACACCGTGGATGTGGCCGAGAGCGCCGAGCAGGCCCTGCCCCTCCTCCAAGAGGGCATCTACGATGTGGTCATCTCCGACATCATCCTTCCGGGCCGGGACGGCATAGAGATGATGCAGGAGGCCAGGGACGCCAGCCCCGAGACCATGTTCATAATCATCACCGCCTACGCCTCCCTGGATACGGCGGTCAAGGCCCTCAGGGCCGGTGCCTACGACTACATCATGAAGCCCATTATCCATGAGGAGATAAAACAGGTGGTCAGGAACGCCCTCAGGCAGAAGGCCCTCCTGAGGGAGAACCTCCTGCTGAGGAAGGAGATAGACCGGAGTTACGACTTCTCCGCGGTCATCGGCCAGAGCGCCGCCATAAAGGCCCTGCTTCAGCAGGTAAAGGACATAGCCCAGGCCCCCAGCAATGTCCTCATCCAGGGCGAGACCGGCACCGGCAAGGAGCTCTTCGCCAGGGNGATTCACTACAACAGCCCCCGCAAGGACGCCCCCTTCGTGCCCATAAACTGCTCCGCCATACCCGAGAACCTCCTGGAGAGCGAGCTGTTTGGACATGTAAGGGGGGCCTTCACGGGAGCAGTTACCTCCAGGAAGGGCCTCCTGGAGGAGGCCGAAGGAGGCACCGTCTTCCTGGACGAGATAGGCGACATACCCCAGAGCTTCCAGATCAAGCTCCTCAGGGTGCTGGAGGAAAAGGAGCTTCGGCCCCTGGGAAGCTCCAAGAGCAAGCGGGCAGACCTGCGCTTCATCACCGCCACCAACAAGGACCTGAAGGAGATGGTCCAGAAGGGACTCTTCCGAGAGGACCTGTTTTACAGAATAAATGTCATCACCCTGCACCTTCCACCCCTGAGGGAGCGGCCCGAGGACATCCCCCTCCTGGTGGAGTACTACCTGAGGAAGTACTGCCAGGAGCTGGGCCGGCCCATGAAGAAGGTCTCCCCCGAGGCCATGAACATCCTGCTGAGCTACCCCTGGCCGGGCAATGTCCGGGAGCTGCAGAATGTCCTGGAGCGGGCAGCCCTCATCAGCAAGGACTCCGCCATAGGCCCCCAGGACCTGCCAGAGGACCTGAAGGCCAAGACCCCCCTGCCCCGGCAGGCCCTCCAGGAGGCCCTCTCCATAGAGGAGTACACCAAGGCCTTCATCACCCACTACCAGCACCTGTGGACAGAGCAGGAGCTGGCAGACAGACTGGGCATCACCCGAAAAACCCTGTGGGAAAAAAGGAAAAAATGGGGCCTGCCCCGCCCCCCCAGGGGTGGTAACGAAAAGTAAAGGCCGTTACTTTCAGTAACGCCTACCCCTCCCATCCTATTGCCCCTTTTACTCTAAGTGCCTGTTTTTAAACACAAAAAATCCTGGCACCAGGTTTGCAGTTATCCCCCAAGCGATGTTTAGGCAGGAGACCATAGAGTTCCTTCGGGGGGTGCCCCCGTTGGACCTCCTCTCTAAGGAGGCGCTGGAGGAGTTCATCGCCGACCTCAGCATGCAGTACTATCCCCGGGGCACCAAGATACTTACCCAGGACGGCCCTCCCAGCCAGTACCTGTATCTCATAAAGCAGGGGGCGGTGAAGGTGTACATCCTCTCGGAAGAGGGGCAGGAAATGGTGATTGACTACAGGGGGGAGGGGGAGTTCTTCGGGCTTCTGAGCCTTATGAGCCAGGACCGCTCCAGGACCACCATCCTGAGCGTGGAGGACACCATCTGCTACCAGTTTCAGAGGGACAAGGTGCTTAAGATGTTGAGGGAAAACCCCGAGGTGAACAATTACTTTCTTAAATCCTTCTTCATCCACTTCATAGACCGCACCTACGAGGAGACCCGGCGCAGGGCCGTGGCGGTGGCCGAGGGCGAAAGGTTGTTGTTCTCCTCCACGGTGGGGCAGATGCTCAGCCGGGAGCCCGTAGTGGTTCAGGAGGGCACCTCCATCCAGGAGGCCGCCAAGACCATGGCCAAGGAGAGGGTAAGCTCCCTGGTGATACTGGACCGTTCAGGGGTGCCGGTAGGCATCGTCACCGACAGGGACCTCAGAGAGAAGGTAGTGGCCAAGGGACGGAGCATCCAGGAGCCCATAAGGAACATCATGAGCTCCCCCCTGGTGAGGGTGGACGCCTCGGAGCCCTGTTTCGAGGCCCTCCTGAGGATGATCAAGTACAACATCCACCATCTGCTGGTGGTGGAGGAAGGGACCCTGAAGGGGGTGGTGACCAACCACGACTTCATGCTCATGCAGGGGGTCTCGCCCACAGGGCTCATGAAGGAGCTGGACAGGGCCTCCAGCCTCAAGGAGCTGGCCTTTACCACCCGGAGGCTGGTCAAGCCCCTGGGGCTCCTCCTCAGGGAGGGGGCCAAGGCCTCGGCCCTGTTGAGGCTTATCACCGAGTATGCCGACAAGGTGGTGCTGAGGGCCCTGCAACTGCTCTCCAAGCGCATAGAGGGGGAGCTCCCCCCCTACAGCCTCTTCGCCTATGACGACTCCGGAAGGAGGGAGCTCAGCCTCATGCCCACCCTCAGGCTGGGCATAGTGATGCTGAGCCCCGAGGGGCAGCATCGGGTGCTGGGGCTCCTGAAAGGGCTCAACCAGGTGCTCCTTCAGGCCGGGTTGGCCACAGAGGAGGCCCTGGCCCCGGAGCATGTGCTGAGCCCCCAGCAGTGGAAGGCCCTCTTTCAGCAGGGGGTGCAGAAGCCCTTCGTGCACCGCCTGGAGCCGGGGCTTCTGGACATGCGCCCCCTCAGGGGCGACCCCCAGGCAGTGGTAGAGCTGAAGGAATACCTCCTGGCCCTGGCCAGAGAGAGCGTGGACTTCACCGATTACCTCGCCGTGGAGACGGTGAAGAACCGTCCTCCCCTGGGCCTGTTCAAGCGCATGGTGGTGGAAAAGGACGGGGCGCATAAGGACGAGCTGAACCTCTACCTCAGGGGCATAAGGCCCATTGCCGATGCGGTGAGGCTGTTTTCGGTGGAAAAGGCCATCAGGGAGACATCCNCCCTGGAGCGCCTCAGGGTACTAAGGAGCAGGCACGAGTTCGCCCAGGCCCAGGACCTGGAGCAGGCCCTGCAGTTTCTGCAGATGTTGCTCCTTCAGAAGCAGCTTAGCCTGGCCGAGCAGGACATTCCCCCGGAGGGCTTCATAAGGCCTCAGGAGCTTTCGGCCCTGGAGCGCCACACCCTCAAGGAGGCCTTCCAGCTCATTGCCAATGTATATGAAATCATAGAGAAGTCCTACAATGTGGAGAGAGTGGCATGAGGTTCCTGGGCCTGGGCGCCGAGCAGCCTCCCCAGGTGAAGGNCCACCTGGGGCTCCGCAGACGCCTCAAGCTCAACATTCCCGTAGAGGAGGCCCTCTTCGTGGCCCTGGACACAGAGCTTACGGGCACCGACCTCAAGAGGGACTCCCTGGTAAGCATCGGGGCCCTGAAGATGCGGGGCGGCAGCATCCACATCTGCCAGGACTTCTACCGCCTGGTGGAGCCCAGCACCGCCCTCAGGGCCCAGAGCGTGGTGGTGCATGGCATCACCCACACGGAGCTCAGCAAGGAGGCCCAGGACCTGAGGGAAACCCTCCTGGAGCTCCTGCAGTTCCTGGACGACGCCGTCCTGGTGGGCCACTTCGTCTTCATAGACCTGAACTTTCTCAACAAGGCCCTGAAGGAACACTTCGGCATCACCCTCAGGAGCCCGGCCATAGACACCCTGAGTCTGCACCGCTGGCTGGAGGAAAACGAGCCCTCCTTCAGGATGCACTGGGGCGGGCTCTACCAGGGTACGGACCTCTATGGCATGGCCAGGCGGTACGGCATACAGGTGCAGGGCACCCACAACGCCCTGTACGACGCCTACCTGACGGCGCAGCTTCTACAGCGCTTCCTGCCGGCCCTCAAGGAGGCCGGGGTGCTGAGCCTCAAGGAGCTGCTCAGTGTGGGCAGACCATGAAAAGGGGAGGTGATAGGAGAGGGAGGAAGGTGCAACTTTCCCAGGTGCTTAGGTCCCCCCTTAGGGGGCCTGAAAGAATTTCAAAGACAAGGAGGTAACAGCGGGTGAAACCAGTAGTGGTGTGGTTGTTTCTGTTCGTCATTGCCTACTGGGCCTACTGCATCTTCTGGGGTGTAAAGGGGGCCCGGACGGCAAAGACGGCCTCAGACTACTTCATCGCCGGCCGAAAGATACCCATCTGGGTGTTCGTGCTGGCGGCCACGGCTACCTCGTTCTCAGGCTGGACCTTCATAGGCCATCCGGGCCTCATCTACCGCGACGGCTTCCAGTACGGCTACGCCTCTTTCTACGCCATCACCATACCGTTTACGGGCATTATCTTCCTGAAGCGCCAGTGGATGCTGGGCAAGCGGTTCGGCTATGTGACCCCCGGGGAGATGTTCCACGACTACTTCCGCAGCGACCTCATGAGGCTCCTGACGGTCATCGTGGCCCTGTTCTTCTCCATCCCCTATCTGGGCATCCAGCTTAGGGCCTCGGGCTTCCTCTTCAATGTCCTTACCGATGGCCTGCTGGGCGTTGAGGTAGGCATGTGGCTCCTGTCCATCGTGGTGGTGCTGTACGTGGCCTCTGGAGGCCTGAGGGCCGTGGCCTATGTGGACACCGCCCAGGCCATCCTTCTGGCCTTGGGAATTGCGGCCATCGGGCTCATCACCCTCAGCGCCGTGGGCGGCTTTGACGAGCTGAGCAAGGGCATTGCGGCCCTGGCCCAGCTGGATGCCAAGCGCACCCCCGATGGCTACAGCCACTACGTGGCCATTCCGGGGGTAATACAGTTTGTCAAGGCAGGTCCCTCGGCAGTGGGCGGCGCCTGGACGGGCATAATGATACTGACCTACATGTTCGCCCTGATGGGGATACAGTCCTCCCCCGCCTTCTCCATGTGGGCCTTCTCCAACAAGAATCCCAGGCCGTTTGCCCCTCAGCAGGTGTGGGCCTCCTCGGCCGGCATCGGGTTCCTGCTCATCGTGTTCTCGGCCATTCAGGGGATAGGCGGGCACCTCATCGGCGCCGACCAGGCCATGCTCCAGGCAGGCGCTGCCAAGGATGTGCTTGCCCTGGGCAAGGACATCATGAAGATGCCCGGCAAGCAGGGCTTCCTGGTGCCCTCGCTCATTCACATCATGAGCGACACTGCGCCCTGGCTGGTGGGTCTCCTGGCGGTGTGCGCCCTGGCGGCCATGCAGTCCACAGGGGCGGCCTACATGTCCACCGCCGCGGGCATGCTCACCAGGGACCTGTACAAGCGCTTCCTCAACCCCGGAGCCACCCACAAGACCCAGAAGCTCTTCGGCCGTATCTGCGTTCTGATAGTCACCGGTGCCGCCCTCGTGGTGGCCACCACCAGCAAGGACGCCCTGGTGCTCCTGGGAGGCCTGGCCGTGGCC
This sequence comes from Nitrospirae bacterium JdFR-88, assembly GCA_002011795.1. Taxonomy (GTDB): domain Bacteria; phylum Nitrospirota; class Thermodesulfovibrionia; order Thermodesulfovibrionales; family JdFR-88; genus JdFR-88. Next base: position 15,534 of record MTOX01000020.1, on the reverse strand, counting down.
TACGGGTTCCAGATGTGGCCAGCCCTCATAGCGGTGTGCTGGTGGCCCTGGCTCACTCGGCAGGGCATAACCCTGGGGCTCATCGCCGGCATCATAGCCGTCACCCTCACGGAGACCATCGGGCAGAAGTGGTTCGGCATTGAGTCCTGGGGCAGATGGCCCCTTACCATCCACTCCGCTGGCTGGGGGATAATCTTCAACCTGGGCACAGCCATCATCGTCTCCCTGTTCACCCAGAAGAAGGAGGAGACCGAGCACAGGATGAAGTACCACCAGTTCCTGAAGGAGCATGCCGGCCTCAGCCCCCAGAAGCAGAGCCTCAAGCCCCTGGCCTGGGCCATAGTGCTCCTGTGGTTCTTCTTCGCCATAGGGCCTGGTGCGGTGATAGGCAACACCATCTTTGGCAACCCCAACGACGCCAGCACCTGGATGTTCGGCATCCCTTCCATATGGGCCTGGCAGATCATATGGTGGGCCCTGGGCGTGGGGATGATGTGGTTCCTGGCCTACAAGATGGAGATGTCCACCATGCCCGAGAAGGAGATTCAGGCCCTGGTGGAGGACATTGGCGNCCTGAAGGTGGCCAGGCTGGATGTGGACAAGCCCTAAGGGGTCTGCCGAAGGCACAAAAGGCAGGGGGGCCTGCCCAGGGGGCAGGCCCCCCTGTTATAATTGTATATGGCTAAGCATTGGGTAGTCCTCTGGTACGGCCTCAGCTCCTTCCTCCTGGGACTGCTGCTGTTCTTCCCCGTAAGGAAGCTCATCCTGGCCCTCAGCGCCAACCGGCAGGCCAGGCGCCTGCAACGGGACCTTACCGAGGAGGAGCTCCAGGGCCTCAAGAGGCGGGCCAGCAAGATATCGGCGGTACTCAGCATGNCCTTCGCCTTCCTCTACAACCGGGTGCTCATGGCCAAGTACTTCGTGCAATGAACCAGTGGCTCAGGCAGAACATCTCGGGCCTGGTGGCCCTCCTGGTCTTGGCGGTGGTGGTGGCCTGGGTGCTAAAGTGGCGCACCGCCGAGCAGGTGGCAGGCGACTACCAGGTCAAGAAGGGCAACTACAGGCTGGAGGACGGCCAGTACCAGAAGGCCCTGGAGGAGTTCTCCCTGGCCCTGGAGCGCAATCCCCGCCATCCTGGAGCCCACCTGGGCATGGGCATAGCCTATATGCAGATGGGCCGCCACGAGGAGGCCCTCCAGGCCTTCGGCAAGGCCATAGAGATTGACCCCCGCATGGCCGTGGCCTATGCCGACAGGGGCATACTCCTGGACCGCATGGGTCGCTACGAGGAGGCCCTCAGGGACTACGAGCGGGCCCTGGAGCTTGAGCCCCGCCTGGGCAAGGGCCCGGGCTGGCTGTGGCGCTTCCTGAGAAACATCCCTGAAAAGCCCCCCACCATAGCCGACCGGGCCAGGTACCTCAGGGCCGAGCTGGCCAAGCCCCCCCAGGAGAGACTCCTCAGGGTGCCCGAGAAGGACGCCGAGCAGCTCATGTACAAGTTCAAATAACCAGCCGGCCGAACTCCCCTGCCACCGCCTTCTGAAGCGCCGCCACGGCCCTCAGGGCCTGCCTGAGCATCTGCCGCTCGGGGCCGCTAAGGGCCGAGGGCCTAAGGAGGGCCTGGGGCCTTAGGCCCTCCAGGGCCCGCTGCGCCTGGGCCCTCAGGGCAAAGNAAAGCAATATCTCGTAGGCCCCCTGGTAGTACTGGGCATCGTCGGGATGCAGATGGCCCGCCTCCCTCAGGGCCTTGAGCCTGCCCGCGGTGGAGGTCTCCCTCACCCCCTTCAGGAGGGCCAGGAGCCTTACGGCCTCCACCACGAACAGGAGGCCACTGCGCTTTATGTCCAGGTACCCTCTGCTGGGGCCCTTCCGCTCGGTGATAAACCTGCCCCAGAGGCCCAGGGGCACCCGATGGCCCTCCTCCTCTTCCCACAGCACCCTCAGAAGCTCATGGTGTTCCCCAAGAAGCCTGTGGGCATAGTCGTGAAGCTCTGCAAAGAGCTCCATTTCGCCCCATATGCCCCGGGCGTCATACATCAGGGTGAGGTAGCGGTGCACGGCGGGCACCTGCCGCTCGTACCAGTACCTGAGCTGGGCCTTCCATTCTCCCAGGCCCTTGCGCCAGCCCGGATTCATGGACATTATGTAGCCTGGGCAGAAGTCAAACCCCGCCGCCTCCAGGTTGCCGGAAAACACCTTCCCCAGAGCCATGAAGTACCGAAGCTCCTGGGCCACCTCATCGGCCAGCACCATGCCGTGGTCCTGGTCGGGGCTGAGGAGGTTCTCCATCCTGCCGTGGCTGCCCGTAACAAACAGGCAGAAGGGCCCCGGGGGCTCCCCCACCTCCTGTATGGCAAGCTCCAGGGCCTTGCGGTGCACATCGTGGTTTACGAGGCTGAGCATGGCCACCACATCGGTGGCCCCGATGCCCTGGGTGAGTTTTGAGGCCACCAGGGCTGGAAGCTCCGCCCTCNCCTGGGCCAGCTCCTGGGCGGCCCCGGCCTCCTGGATACGGCTGATGAGCATCATAGGCTCGGGATGCCTGAGCTTAAGGAGCTGCCTCAGGGTCACTATGCCCACCNCCCGGCCCTGCTCATCGGTCAGGGGCAGATGCTTTATCCCCTTGGCCGATAGCACCGACAGGGCCCTGTAGATGCTGTCCTCGGGGCTCAGGAGCACCGGCTCGGGGGTCATCACCTCCTGGGCGGTGCTTTCCTGGGGCTTAACCCCCCTGGCCAGCACTCTGCGCATCACATCCCGCTCGGTGATGATACCCAGGGGCCTCTGCCCGGCATCCACCACCACCACGGAGGACACCTCTTTGCGGGCCATCTCCCCGAGCACCTGCTCCAGGGTGTCTGCGGGGCCGCAGGTAAACACGGGGCTCACCATGACGCTTCGGAGGGTCTCTGCATAGGGGAAGGCCTGGGCCTTTCTGAGGACCTGGTGGTAGCGCTGAAGCTCAGCCTGCTGGGTCTCAGGTGGCCTTTTGAGCATGGCCTTAGTTTAGCAGAAAGGGCGGGGCGCCACAGGGGGCGCCCCGCAACCTTTAGGCTACATTAGGAACTTCTCAGGCGAACGGTACTCATGACAGCCCACGCAGAGCTTCTTGGCCCCGGCCTCGCTGACCCGCCACAGATGGGGCTTGTGGCAGTCCTTGCAGCTGAGGCCCATCATCTGCACATGCAGGCTGTGCTGCCCCACCTGTGGGGCCTTGGGATGGCACTTAAGGCAGTGGCCCTTGCCAGGCCTTATCTGGGCCTCGTGGGGCTTGTGGCACTCGTAGCAGTAAAACTGCATGGGGGAGTCCTGCCTGTAGCTGATCTTGGTGGCCCGCCTGATGAGCTCGGGCTCGGGCTGATAGTGCGTCACATCCAAGGTGCCCTCCTCTATGAGCCTCTTGCGCACCTGGGCGGTACCGTGGCAGTACAGGCACTTGAAGCGGTCGGGCCTCAGGTCCACTGTCCTGTCGGTGTGGCAGTTCAGGCAGGCCAGGGCCTCCATGCCTGCGCCGTGCACCTCCTTGCCCTGGTGGCAGCGCACGCAGAAGCGGGCCTCGGGGGTGAACTGGTGCACTACATAACCGTGGCACTGGGAACACTCTATCTGCTCCATGAAGTAGTGCTTGGCATGCATGGGGGAGTCGTTTATCATATCGGCCTGGGGATACCGCTCGTCCTTCTCCCAGTGGCACTTTATGCAGTACTTCCAGGGCACGATTATCTTGCCGTGCCTGGGGGGTACCTTGGTGGGACGGTGAAGGACGAAGTTGATAAGCAGCTTGTTCTGCTCCACTATGGAGAGGTGATGGCAGTCGTGGCAGTTTATGCCCGCATGCTCGCTCTGGGCCCAGGCCTCGTAGGCGGGCTCCATGAGGTGGCAGGTGACGCAGAACTTGGGATTGTTCTGGGTGAAGTCATAGAACTTGAAGGCTACAACGCCGCCGCCTGCGATTATCACCAGCAGTAGCACCAGTATTATGAGCTTGGCTGCTCTGGAAGTGCCCAACAGTCTGTTTAGCATCTCCTCCCACAACCTCCTTCATGCGCGTATTCCCTCCCTCAGAGCGTCCTAAGCACATCGTAGGCAGCCGAGACCGTCTTCTGAATGTCCCACTTGGTGTGGGCCAAACTCAGAAACCCCGCTTCAAACTGGCTCGGAGCCAGGTTCACTCCCCTCTGAAGCATCCCGTGGAAGAAACGGGCAAACCTCTTGGCGTCGGCCCTCTTGGCGGTGGCAAAGTCCACCACCTCCTCCTCGGTGAAGTACATGCAGAACATCGTGCCTGCCCTGTAGAGCCTGACCGGCACCCTGGCCCTTCGGGCCGCATCCCTGAGGCCCTCCTCCAGGGCCCGGGCCCGCTCCTGCAGGGCCTCGTAGGTGCCCTTGCGCCTGAGCTGCCGAAGGGTCTCTATCCCCGCGGTCATGGCCAGAGGGTTTCCCGAGAGGGTGCCGGCCTGGTACACCGGCCCCTCAGGGGCCACCAGACTCATCAGCTCGGCCCTCCCCCCATAGGCGCCCACGGGCAGTCCCCCGCCTATCACCTTGCCCAGGCAGGTAAGGTCAGGCCTTATCCCGTAGCGCTCCTGGGCCCCTCCATAGGCCACCCTGAAGCCCGTCATGACCTCGTCAAATATGAGCACCACGCCGTAGCGCTTGGTGAGGCTTCGCAGCGTCTTGAGGAACCCTCCTCGGGGAAGCACGCAGCCCATGTTGCCGGCCACGGGCTCCACTATCACGCAGGCAATCTGGCGCCACTGCTTCTTGAGCACCCTCTTCAGGGCCTCCTGGTCGTTGAAGGGCAAGGTGATGGTGTCCCTGGCCACGGAGCGGGGCACCCCGGGACTGTCGGGCACGCCGAAGGTGGCCGCCCCTGAGCCGGCCCTTACCAGCATGCTGTCGGCATGGCCGTGGTAGCAGCCCTCGAACTTCACCACCCTGTCCCGGCCAGTGAAGGCCCTGGCCAGCCGAATGGCGCTCATGGTGGCCTCCGTGCCGGAATTGACCATGCGCACCTTGGCCATGGAGGGATAGGCCTCCAGCACCAGGCGGGCCAGCCTCACCTCCAGGGCGGTGGGGGCCCCGTAGCTGGTGCCCCTCTGCACGGCCTCCTGGAGGGCCCTAACCACCCGGGGATGGGCATGGCCCAGTATCAGGGGGCCCCAGGAAAGCACATAGTCAATGTAGGCGTTGCCGTCCACATCGTAGAGCTTTGAGCCCCTGGCCTCCTTGATGAATATGGGCCTGCCGCCCACCGCCTTGAAAGCCCTTACAGGGCTGTTGACACCCCCGGGCATGAGCCCCAAGGCCTGCCGGTAAAGGAGCCTGGAGAAGGTGAATTTTCTTCCCAAAGGTTTCCTTGCCATGGCAAAAAAATCTTAGTAATTTAACATATTTTCATTCCGGTGTAAAGGGACCTTAGCGCCTCCTGCTTTCAAGCAGCCTTCTGGCAGCTCTGAGGGCTTCCTCCCTGCCCTGGAGCCGGCCCAGTAGCCATCTTATCTGAAGCTCCCTAAGGAGCATTCCCACCAGAGAGGAGGGCTCAAGGCCCAGGGACTTGACCAGGTCGGCACCACCAAGGGGCATGGGGCTCCTGAGCCTTGAGGCGGCGGCCTCCTGAAAGGCCCTGAATTTCTTGAGAAATTCTCCCCACCTCCCTCCTTCTCCGGTCCACGCCTGGGCCAGGGCCAGGGCGGGCTCAAGAAGCTCCCCTGCGTCAATGAGGAAGGCCGCCATGGCCCTGGGGCCGGCCCCCTGATGCGCCAGGCGAAGGGCCCTCCCCCGGAGCTCCCTAAGCCTCCTGAGCATCCTGTCCTGTCTCCTTGGGAGCACCAGCCTCCTGGGGCTTGCACCCAGGGCGGCAAGCTCAAAGACGAAGGACACATCCGGGGCCCCCGAAAAATCGGAGATTTTTCGGGGGCATCTTCTCAGCCTTTCAAGCCCCGCCCTGCCGGTCCCGGGAAGCACCACCCTGAGCAGCCCGTGGGCATACATGAGCCTCAGCGCCCTGAAGGCCCCAGGGGCCTCCAAGAGCCTCTTCAGCTCCTCGGTGATGCGCTCCCTGGCAGACCTCCTAAGCGCCTCCCCGTGGTGGCGGATGGCCTCTCTGGTGCGGGCCTCTATCCTGAAGCCCAGCTCGGCGGCCAGCCTGTAAGCCCTGAGGAGCCTCAGGGGGTCCTGCAGGAGATTCTCCTCTGAGACCATCCTCACCAGCCCTGCCCGGAGGNCCCCCAGCCCGCCCAAGGGGTCTATGAGGGCCTTTGAGAAATCAGCAGGAGCCCTCAGAAACCTCCTGGCCCTCAAGGCCATGGCGTTTATGGTAAAGTCCCTGCCCCTCAGGTCCCCCTCCAGGTCCCCGCCCTTCAGGCTGCCTATGTCCAGGTGTTGCCCGTCCTTTACCACCCTGGCCAGCAGGTTCTTCTCATCCAGGAGTACGAAGGAGCCCCCCACATGCCGGGCAAATCGTCTGGCCACCTCCAGGGCATCGCCCCCAACGACGATGTCCACATCCTGGGGCTCCTGGCCCATGACAAGGGCCCTCACGGCGCCACCTACCACATAGGCCTCAAGGCCGGGGGCCCATCCCAGGAAGGCCCTAAGAAGCCTCTTCATGCCTATATCAGAGCCCAAAGCATGTGAAAAATCAAGACCCCTGTAATATAATAGGTTAATTTTCCCGCTTAAGGAGGAACGCGAAAATGATAAAGATATTCTACGACAAGGATGTGGACAAGACCGCCCTGAAGGGCAAGAAGGTAGCCGTGATAGGCTACGGCAGCCAGGGCCATGCCCATGCCCAGAACCTCAGGGAAAGCGGTGTGGACGTGGTGGTGGGCCTGAGGAGGGGCGCCAGCTGGCAGAAGGCCCAGCGGGCGGGCTTCAAGGTCATGAGCCCCGGCGAGGCTGCCAAGGCCTCCCAGGTGCTGATGCTGCTGCTTCCCGACGAGGTGATGCCCCAGGTTTACGAGGCCGAGATAGGGCCTAACCTCCGAAAGGGCGCCTACCTGGGCTTCGCCCACGGCTTCAACATCCATTTTGGCCAGATAGCGCCTCCCGAGGAGGTGAATGTCTTCATGGTGGCCCCCAAGGGCCCCGGCCACCTGGTGCGTTCCGAGTATGAGCGAGGAAGCGGCGTGCCCTGCCTGGTGGCAGTCCACCAGGACCCCGGCGGAGATACCCTCCAGGTGGCCCTGGCCTACGCAGCGGCCATCGGCGGCGGAAGGGCTGCAATACTGGAGACCACCTTCAGGGAGGAGACCGAGACGGACCTCTTCGGCGAGCAGGTAGTGCTCTGCGGCGGCCTTACCGCCCTCATTCAGGCCGGCTTTGAGACCCTGGTGGAGGCAGGCTACAGCCCCGAGATGGCCTACTTCGAGTGCCTGCACGAGGTAAAGCTCATTGTGGACCTCATCTACGAGGGCGGCATCTCCAATATGCGCTACAGCATTTCCAACACTGCCCAGTACGGCGACCTCACCCGGGGCCCCAGGATAATCAACGAGCAGACCAGGCAGGAGATGCGCAGGATTCTCAGGGAAATCCAGTCCGGGCAGTTCGCCCGGGAGTGGCTCCTGGAGTGCCGGGCCGGCAAGCCCGTGTTCAATGCCCTCACCAGGCAGGGCGAGGCCCATCCCATCGAGGAGGTGGGCCGGAGGCTCAGGGCCATGATGCCCTGGCTCAAGAAGAAAAAGCTCCTGGACAGGTCCAAGGCCTGATGTTTGCCCCCGAGGGCTACCCCTTCATGGCCTTCTTTGCCGCCCTGGCCGTGGCAGCGGCACTCCTTCTGGGCGGCTGGCCCGTGCTCATCCCCCTCCTGGGCCTGGGCTTCATGATGTTCTTCTTCCGGGACCCCGAAAGGACCCCCCCTGAGGAGCCCGGCTACCTGGCCCCTGCCGACGGAAAGGTAATAAGGGCAGAAAGGGTCAGGGCCCCCGAGCCCCTCCAGGGCCCCGAGGCCTTGCTTATAAGCATCTTCATGTCCCCTCTGGATGTGCACGTCAACCGCAGTCCCTGCGCAGGGGTAGTCCAGGAGGTAAGGAGAATTCCCGGGGGGCACCACTCCGCCTTCACCGAGGAGGCCTTCAGGGGCAACGAGTGCGTGCTGATGCTCCTGGGATGCTCCGGGGCCCAGGTGCTACTGAGGCAGGTGGCCGGCTCGGTAGCCCGAAGGGCGGTCTGCCGGGCCAGGCCCGGGGAAGTCCTGGCCCGGGGACAGCGCTTCGGGATAATAAAGTTCAGCTCCAGGGTGGATGTGTTCCTCCCCCCTGAGGCCCAGGCCCTGGTACAAGTGGGCCAGCGGGTGCTGGCAGGCCGAAGCCTCATAGCCCGATGAGGCGGGGCATCTACATACTGCCCAATGCCCTTACGCTCCTGGGCATGTTCAGCGGGTTCTACGCCATGGTGGCAGCGGTGAAGGGGGCCTACCCCCTGGCCGCCTGGGCGGTGCTGGTGGCCATCATGTTTGACGGCCTGGACGGCTTCGTGGCCCGCCTGACCCGCAGCACCTCCCGCTTCGGCATAGAGCTGGACAGCCTCTCCGACCTGGTGGCCTTCGGGGTGGCCCCGGCGCTTCTCCTTTACCTCAGCAGCCTGAAGGAGTTCGGCCGGGTGGGCTGGGCGGGGGCCTTCCTGTTTGTGGCCTGCGGGGCCCTCAGGCTGGCCCGCTACAATGTGCAGATGCACTCCACGGAGAGGCGCTACTTCACCGGGCTGCCCATCCCAGGGGCCGCCTTCACCGTGGCCACCATGGCGATATTCCTCCACAAGGCCGACATCCATTATCAGGGAAGCCCCCTGGTGCTCGGCCTAACCTATGCGCTGGCCCTGCTGATGGTAAGCACCTTGAGGTTTCACGGAATAAAGGAGATTGACTTCTCCAGGCGCAGGCCCTTCATAGTGCTGGTGGCCCTGGTGATGGTCTTCGTGGTGGTGGTGGTGGAGCCAGAGGTGGCTCTGTTCGGCTTTGCACTCCTTTACCTGGCAGCCAGTATAATAGAAAATATATACTTGTTTAAAAGGAGAAGGACACGGACATGAGAATCGTAAGGATATTTGACACCACCCTCAGGGATGGCGAGCAGTCCCCCGGGGCCAGCATGAACATGGCGGAGAAGCTGCAGGTGGCCAGGCAGCTGGAGCGCCTGGGGGTGGACATAATAGAGGCCGGCTTCCCCATAGCCAGCCCGGGGGACTTCGAGGCCGTCAGGGCCGTGGCCCAGGAGGTGCGGGGCCCGGTAATTGCCGCCCTGGCCAGGAGCAGGGAGGCCGACATCCGCAGGGCCGCCGAGGCCCTCCAGCCCGCCCAGCGGGCAAGGATCCACACCTTTATTGCCACCAGCGACATCCACCTCAAACACAAGCTCAGGATGAGCCGCCAGGAGGTGCTGGAGGCCGCCGTGGCCGCGGTGCGCCTGGCCAGGCAGTTCACCGACGATGTGGAGTTCTCCGCTGAGGACGCCACCCGCTCCCACTGGGACTTCCTCTGCCAGGTGTGCGAGGCGGTCATCAAGGCGGGCGCCAGCACCGTCAACATCCCCGACACCGTGGGCTACACCGTGCCAGAGGAGTACTACGAGCTCATCAGGCACCTCCTGGAAAAGGTGCCCAACATGGACAAGGCGGTGGTGTCGGTGCACTGCCACAACGACCTGGGCCTGGCCGTGGCCAACTCACTGGCCGCCATAAGGGCCGGGGCCGGTCAGGTGGAGTGCACCATAAACGGCATAGGCGAGCGGGCCGGAAACGCCGCCCTGGAGGAGGTGGTCATGGCCCTTAAGACCCGGCCCCACCTGTTTGAGGCCGACACCCACATCCGCACCCAGGAGATCTACAAGACCAGTCGGCTGGTCTCAAAAATAACCGGCATGGTGGTTCAGCCTAACAAGGCCGTGGTGGGCGACAACGCCTTTGCCCACGAGGCAGGTATCCACCAGGACGGAGTGCTGAAGGAGCGTTCCACCTACGAGATAATGAGGCCCCAGGACATCGGCATTCCCCAGAGCCGCCTGGTGCTGGGCAAGCACTCGGGCCGGCACGCCTTCAGGGCCAGGCTCAGGGAGCTGGGCTACGAGCTCACCGACGAGGAGCTTCAGCGCGCCTTTGAGAGGTTCAAACACCTGGCCGACCAGAAGAAGTACATCTTCGACGAGGACCTGGAGGCCCTGGTGGCCGAGGAGCTGGGCCAGGTGCCGGAGTACTACCAGCTGCTGGACTTGTCCATCACCTCGGGGCTCAAGCAGCAGCCCACTGCCAGCGTAAAGCTCAAGGCCGGGGACAAGGAGCTGAACTACCTCAGCCACGGCGACGGCCCCGTGGACGCCACCTACAAGGCCATTCAGGCCCTCACGGGCACCAGGAGCGCCCTGAAGAAGTTTGAAGTAAAGGGCATCACCGGCGGCACCGACGCCTTAGGAGAGGTCTCCGTGGTGCTGGAGGAGGACGGCCGCACCGTCCGGGGCCACGGCGCCGACACCGACATCATCGTGGCCGCCGCCAAGGCCTACATAAGCGCCCTGAACAAGCTGAAGCTGAGGAAGGGCTAAAATATGCTGGTGTGAAGTCCCGAGATGTAGCCAATCCCGAAGAAGGTAAACACCACCCCGAAGAGCGACCCTATGGCCAGCCAGGCGGCCCTCCGACCCCTCCAGCCCAGGGTGACCCTCAGGTGCAGGTTCAGCCCGTAGGTGAGCCAGGAAATAAGCGACCAGGTCTCCACGGGGTCCCACCCCCAGTATCGGCCCCACAGGCCGTGGGCCCATATGGCCCCTGAGCCTATCATCACGCTGTGGGAGAAGAAGCCGAAGAGTATCAGTCGGAAGGAAAGCTCATCCAGTATCTTGAGCTCGGGGAGACGGCTGAGCACCCCCTTTCGGCCCCGCTCCTTCAGGAGATACATCAGCCCTGCCGCAAAGGCCAGCACGAAGGAGCCAAAGGCGAACCAGGCAAAAAGCACATGGACATACAGCCAGTTGGAACGATAGGGGGGCTCCAGGGGCTGAAGCTCGGCCCCGGCCTGCACCCCATTTCCCAGCACCAGGAGCACCAGGGGCACCACCGCCACCCCGAAGGGCCTGGAGGGCGGAAACACCCTCCGGAGGCCAAAGTATATGAGCATCACAAACCATGTGCCCGCCAGGGAGTTCTCATAGGTGGCCATCACTGGCAGGTGCCCCGTGGCCGCCCACCGGGCCAGTATGGCCCCTGTGTGAAGGGCAAACCCTGCCACCGCCAGGGCAAACCCCCAGCCACTCCAGCGCCCCCTTCTGAAGACCAGCCCGCCCAGGTAAAGCAAAAACGACAGGCTGTAAAGCCCTATGGCCGCCCACAAGAGCGCTGCCTCAAGGGTGCTCACCTAGCACCTCCTCAGCCAGGGCCTGCACCTCCCGCTCCAGGAAGGCCGGATAGTAGCGGCTATAGCCCCTGAGCTCAAGAAGGCTTCCGCCTTCAGGGGCGGGCTCCACCCTGAACTCCATTCTCCGCTCGTTGGAGGCAAACCTCAAAAACAGCCCCCCTACCCCCACCAGAAAGCCTGCCCAGAGCACCGGCACACCCCACTCCTTCACCACCACGAAGCCGGCCCACTGCCTGAGCTCCGGAAAGCCCACCTGGTAAGGGCCCACCTCCTCCGCCCCGCCAAGCCTTATCAGCCCCTTGTAAAGCTCCTCCCCGTCCTTGAGGAACTTCACCATGAGCACGGGGTTTCGCAGGTCGGCGCTTCGTGTGCCCACGATGTTTCCCTGCCGGTAGAAATCGGGGAAGAACATCACGAAGAGCCTAAGGCCCTCGGAGGCCACATCGAAGTAGTCCCCCTCCCCGGGGTTGCGGATGTTGAGGAAGTAGTCAAACACCACCTGGCCATCCCTCCTTATGACCACCTGGGGGGAGTGGCCGAACTCGTGGAGGCTTAGCTGATAGCCCTGGTACCTCACCGGCCGGTTGACCTCGAAGGGGTGCTCCTGCCCCCCTATCCAGAGCTTGCCGCCAAAGTAGTACTCAAACCTCCCCTGGGCATACTGCCCCTGCAGCTCGCTCACCAGCACCACCGTATCGGGCAGGGTCTCCAAAGGCCTGCCCTCGTGGTGGACAAACCCCTGCTTCAGCGCAAGGGGTATGCCCTCGGTGATGAGGAACTTGCCCCTGAATGTGCTCTTGGCACTTATGGGCGCTGCCAGGAAGCACAACAGTATGCCCACATGAAACACCACCGAGCCCCAGAAGCCCGCATCCACCCCCTTCTGGCCCTCCCCCCCCTGGCTGCCGGCAGAGCACCGCCAGCCCTTCCTGGAAAGCACGGCCAGGAAGCGCCCCTTGAGTGCCTCGGGGGCCTCGGGGACATGCCTCCTTAGGCTAAAGGAGAAGGCCCGCTCCTTGTCAAACTCCGCCCTCCTGAGCCTGAGCCTCCTGGAGAGCCTCTGCACAGTGCAAAGGAGCGTGGAGAAGAAAAGGAAGGCCGAGACAAACAGGAACACCGGATGCCTCACCAGGGCCGGGGTGGAGAGCCGCTCCGAGAGCCAGAACACCGCAGGCCTTTCCGCCCGCAGCCTGGCCCACTCCTGCGGGCCCATGGTCATCTGGCTGGGAAGCAGGCTGGAGAGCACCAGGGCAGCCNCCACAAGGGCCAGCAGCCACACCGCCGTCTTCCTGGATGTAAGGAACCTCCAGAAGCCCACTTTACTATTATAGCTCCCCTTTGCTACCTGCTGGTTGCCAGCACCAGGGCGGCAGCTGCCAGGTTCAGCCCCCCTGCCACCCAGGCGGAGCCCATGAGGCCCAGCAGGGGCACCAGGAGAAATCCCCCTGCCAGGGCCCCTGCCACCGTGCCCAGGGTGTTGGCAGAAAAGGCCGCCCCCACCCTAAAGCCGCTCTCCTGAAGGCTCCCCGTAATGTGCCGGCTGAGCACGGGAAAGGTCATGCCCATCAAGACAGTGGGGGCCAGCAGCAGGCCTGCCCCCAGGGCAAACTGAAGACCCATAAACACCCCATGGGGAAGCGCCCCGTGAAGGGCCCGAAAGAGATAAAGGAGCCCTCCCATCACCGCCACGCTGCCCACGGCCAAGGCCCCGATAAGCACCTGAAGAAGCACAAACACCCTGGCCAGGTTTCCACCCCTGTCGGCCACCTTGCCCCCAAGCCAGCCCCCCAGGGCAAGCCCCCCCATCACTGCTGCCAGCATGGCAGAGAAGGCCTCCACCGTGGAGCCCATGAGGAGCGCAAGTTTCCGACTCCACAGCACCTCCAGCACCAGGGCCGAGGCCCCCGAGAGGGCAAATCCCACCAGCACTGCCGCACCCCGAAGGCTCATCGCAGCAGATTCCTCAGCACCGAAAACTCCAGGAGGGGCCTGTCATCGGTATTAAGGGGAAGTCCCCTGCTTCGGAGCAACGCCTTCACCCTGAGCTCGCCCATGAAGAGGGAAAACTCCAGGGGAAAGCCCCAGTGCTCCATGGCCTTCACAGCCTTTACANCCTCCTCGGGGCTTCTCAAGGGGCCCGCTGAGCCAATCATTATGAGGTCGCGGGAGATAGGTACCTGGTAGACCTGCACATGCTCAAACACCGAGGCAAAGGTCTTTACCATCATGTAGGCCTCTGCCCTCCTGAGGGCCCATGCAGGAAGCCACTGGCTGAACACCCCGCCTTCGTTAAGTCTTTCCAGGGCTATCCGGTAAAACTCTCGGGTAAACAGGCTGGTCACCTCGGAGCTGGCCGGGTAGGAAGGCTCGGAGGTTATGATGTCGTAGCGCCCCCGGGCATAGGTAAGGAATCGCCTGCCGTCATCCAGAATTACCCTTGCCTGCCCCAGCACCTCCCTGTTGTGGCCGAACCTTCGGGCGGCCTCCACCACCCCGGGATTGATCTCCACCACATCCACCTGGGGCACATACCTCCTGGCGGCCCTGAGCGTCCAGCCGGCGCCCAGCCCTATCACCAGGGCCTTCTGAGGCCTGCCCCGATGCGCCGCCACAGGGATGTAGGAGGCCAGCATGGCATTGGGCACATCATCAAAGGGAGTGCCCTCCATCTTGCCCCCGGTCTGGATTATCAGGAACCCCATCCCGTCTATATAGGCCCTCACCGAGCCCTGGGGATACTCCCCGTAGAACACCTCCCTCTCCCTCTGCTGGGCAGCCCTGAGCTCCTCGTAGCTCCTGAACCTGCCGGCCAGGTAGAAGTTTGCCAGGTGGTCCTCAAACCGCCAACCCCCCGCCATGCTCAGGAGCGCCAGTGCCAGAAACCCCGCTGCCGGAAGCCACACCCTCCTTTCGGCGCCCGCCAGGGCCAGAAACCCCGCCGAGGCCAAGAAGTTCCCCCCCGCAGCCACCAGCGAGGCCAGCCTCAGGCCCAGGGCAGGAAGCAGCAGTACTCCCCCCAGCACCGCTCCCAGCAGTCCCCCCAGGGTGTTTACTGCATAGGCCTGCCCGGTCCTTCTGCCCAGGCTGCCAAGCTCCTCGGCCAGGAGGCGCACCATCACCGGAAGCGTGGCTCCCATAAGGGCCGTAGGCACCAGAAGGAGGGCAAAGCACAGGGCAAACTGCCCGCCGTAGAAGGCCCAGGGCTCCCTGTGAAGCCCCTGAAAGAGCCAGAAGTAAACTGGCGGAAGCCTGTATATCCAAAACAGTGTAAGGCCTCCCGCAAACCCGATGCCCAGCTCCAGGAGGGCCAGGGCCCTGNGGGGGCTCTGGAGCCGGTCGGCCAGCCTTCCGCCCAGCAGGGCCCCCAGGGCCAGCCCCGCCATGAAGGCCCCCAGCATGGTGGAGGCGCTGTAGAGCGTGGAGCCCAGCATGAAGGAGAGGGCCCTGAACCACAGCACCTCGTAAAGCAGGGCCGAAAACCCCGAAAGCCCAAACAGGGCCAGGGCAGCCGTTCTGACGGAGGGTCTCTTCAATGTGGTTTAATTATAAACGAAAAAGGGGCGGGCCTTCCTCAAGGAAGGCCCGCCCCTCCTTCAGCCCTCAGCCCTCAGTATATCCCCGTGTAGTCGTAGGTGGCTTTGGTTTTGCCGCCTTCTCCTCCGTCGTGTTTGGTACAGGAAGAAACGCTGGTGGCAGAGCCAATGGTGTAGCAGGTAATGGTGCTGCCCGTCGTGGGGGCATCGTAGGCATCCCAGGTGGCGCCGTTGAGGAACCTCCTGCCCTGCTCCCCCAGCTCGCTGCTGTTGCCGTCGCCCGGGTCAGGGTCTACCAGCCAGGTGCCGTGAGAGCCTCCTAATCTATAGCCCAGGTGGCAGTGCCGGCATATCTCAGGCCACACGGTGGCATTCTTAGGGTCTACTATGTTGGGATCATCCACGAACATTCCCTTCATGCCCGTGCCGTCGTGGTGGTTGGTGGTGCCTGAATGCGGCACCCTGGAGTAAATCCTGTAAGGCACCTCCGAGTCCACATCGTAGTTGTTGCCATCGCCGTAGACATCCCTTCGGTGGCAGTTGAAGCACCAGATGGCCGTGTCCGCCCCAGAGTTGGGCACAGGCTCCACTACGGAGGAGCCGTCCCAGAATTCAAACTTCAGGGCCGTGTCCAGGCTCTTGAGAAGCCAC
>MTOX01000004.1 GCA_002011795.1 Nitrospirae bacterium JdFR-88 | reverse complement strand
GTCATTACAGCCGACACCATTGAGCAGGCCGTGGAAAGGGCCGGCACCAAAGGAGGCAACAAGGGCTGGGATGCCGCCCTCAGTGCCATAGAGATGGCCAGGCTCATGAGAGAGCTACGGTAGGGCCCGCAGCTCCCCTCCATGAAGCGCCGAAGGGCCAGGGAATGTGCCTTGCAGATGCTGTTTCAGCTGGAGTTTTCGGGTGAGGGCCCTACGGAGGAGTTCTTCAACCGCTTCTGGCAGGGCAGGCAGGAGCCACCAGAGGTGAGGGCCTTTGCCCAGGAGCTGGTCCGGGGCACCTGGGACCATCGGGCAGAGATAGACGCCCTGCTTGAGCAGGCCACGGAGCACTGGCAGCTTCAGCGCCTGGCCGCGGTGGACAGGAACATCCTGCGCTTTGCCACCTACGAGATACTCTACAGGGAGGACATCCCTCCGGCAGTGAGCATTGACGAGGCCCTGGAGGTGGCCAAGAAGTTCTCCATGAGGGAGTCGGCCGCCTTCATAAACGGGGTGCTGGACAGGGTGGCCAGACTTGCCGGCAAGGTCTGAGGGCCATGGCCCTGGCGGTGCTTTCCGATGTGCACGGAAACCTCCAGGCCCTGGAGGCTGTGCTGGAGGACCTGGGCAGGCAGGCCGTCCAGCGGGTGCTCTTTTTGGGCGATGCCGTGGGCTACGGGGCCCAGCCCAACGAATGCACCGCCGCACTGGCCCGGCTGAGCGACGCCTCGGTGGCAGGCAACCACGACTGGGCCGCCCTGGGCCTCCTGGATACCTCCTACTTCAACCCCTATGCCAGGGCGGCCATTGAATGGACGGCCCGGGCCCTGAGCCCTGCCACGGCCCAGACCCTCAAGGCCCTTCCCCTTACCCGGAGGCTCGGGCAGGAGGACATCCTGCTGGTTCATGCCACCCCCAGGGAACCCCAACAGTGGCACTATCTCCTGAGCCTAGGGGATGCCCAGGTGAACTTCCGCCACTTCGGCGAGCGCATCTGCCTGCTGGGCCACAGCCATGTGCCCTTCATCATAGAGCAGCCTCCGGGGGATGAGCCCCTCAGGCTTTA
Source organism: Nitrospirae bacterium JdFR-88 (assembly GCA_002011795.1). Taxonomy (GTDB): domain Bacteria; phylum Nitrospirota; class Thermodesulfovibrionia; order Thermodesulfovibrionales; family JdFR-88; genus JdFR-88. The sequence continues at coordinate 29,578 of MTOX01000004.1, read as the reverse complement.
CAGGAAGGAGGCAGCCCTCAGGAAGGACTGCCGCTACATCATAAATGCCGGCAGCGTGGGACAGCCCCGGGACGGCGACCCCAGGGCCTGCTACCTGCTGCTGGAGCCCCAGAGGGCGGTACTAAAGAGGGTGCCTTACGATATCCAGACGGCCCAGCAGAGGATGCGCCGGGAGGGCCTGCCGGAACCCCTCATACAGAGGCTTTCCCAGGGGCTTTAGTGGGCCCCGTGAATGAGCACCGGCAGGCACCGGACGCACACCAGCTTCTCCTGTCCCTGGTGCACGCAGTGGATGTAGACCACATCCTGGGCGTCGGCGCCACAGACGAAGCACTTAGTTTTCTCTGCCATCCTCAGCCTCCAGGGTGTTTATCTCCCTTACCAGCACCTCGGGGTCCACATTGTGCATCATGGCCCCGAAGGACAGGGACTCCACCTTCATCCCCGGGCAGGTGAAGCAGCCCTTGCCGAAGTACTTCTCTATGACCTTCACCGCCCGGGGATGCTCCTTGAGCACATCCCCTATTACCGAATCCTTGGTCACCTTCTTTGCCATCTTGCCTCAACCTCCTTGCACGGTCTGTTTTAGAATAACCCCTAGGTGGCCCCAAGGCCATGAGCTAAGTCATATGAGCAGGCTCATGGCCTGGAGGCCTGGGTCCCTTTAGAATTCATACAAATAAGGATTCAAGGAGGAAGGGGCATGGACAGATTCGTCAAGAACTTCATCCTGGCAAGCCTCCTGTACCTGGTGGCGGCCTCGGCCCTGGGGGNGCTGATGCTCCTTGGCCCCAGGTACCAGGAGCTCAGGTTCGTGCACTCGCACTTCATGCTCCTGGGCTGGGTGAGCATGATGATTTACGGGGTGGGCTACCACATCCTGCCCCGCTTTGCTGGCCGACTGCTCAAGAGCACCGCCCTGGGGGAGCTTCACTTCTGGCTGGCCAACCTGAGTCTGCTGGGAATGGTGGGGGCCTATACATGGGGGCCCAGGGCCCTGGCGGCGGCCTTCGGTGCCCTGCAGGTGGCCTCCATAGGGTTGTTTTTCTACAACATGCTTAGCACCGTGTTTGCCCCCCAGAAGGATTCCTAAGGGGCCAGGCGCCTGAGCCCCTCGGGGTCCCTGATGACAATGTAGCCCTGCTGCTCGGCCACCAGGCCCTGCCTCTTCAGGGCGCTCATGGTCCTTATGGAGGTCTCCACGGTGGTGCCCACCATCTCGGCAATGTCCTGCTTGGTGAGCTTCAGGTCAATCCTGAGGCCCTGGGGGGTCTTGGTGGATGTCTTCTCGGCCAGCTTAAGAAGCAGGGCCGCCACCCTGGCATGTACCTTCTCCAGGGCGATGCTCTTGAGCATCTCGTGGGAGTCCCTGAGGCGCTCGCCCAGATGGCCCAGCACCGACTGAAGCAGAGAGGGGAACCTGTCCAGCAGCCTCAGCAGGTCGGCCCTGGCCAGCCTCAGCAGCTGGGCATCCTCCATGGCCACGGCGTTGGCCGGGTAGGGGAACCCCTTGAGGACCGCCACCGCGCCGAAGGGCTCCCCCGGGCGCACCACCTCCAGAATCACCTCTTTGCCCTCCTGGCTGAGCTTGGTTATCTTCACCCTGCCCCGAAGCACCAGGTATAGCCACTCCGGCGGGTCGCCCTCGGAAAACAGCACCTCCTTCTTTTTTACCTCCAGGGGCTGCAGATAGGCCTGAAGCTCCTGGAGCTCCTCCTCCGAGAGCCCCTGGAATATCTCCATGTCCTTGAGCCTCATGCCGGCAAAGGATAAAGGAAAAGGGGAGGGGTTTTCAACCTGAAAGAAGTTTAGAAACAACTTGACAAATATATTTGTTTTGTGTAATATGTTCTCAATACGGTTTTCAAGGAGGTATGAGGGTTATGGGTTCAGAGGGCGCGGCGAAGAAGATGGCCATAGTGGCCTCCAAGGGCACCCTGGACATGGCCTATGCCGCCCTGGTGCTGGCGGCCACTGCGGCGGCCATGGATACGGAGGTGAGGGTATTCTTTGCCTTCGGGGGTCTGGGCATCCTTCACAAGGAGGCCAACAAGGCCCTGCCCCCTCCGCAGGGCATGGAGAACCTGCCCGAGCTGGCCAGGGCGGTCAACTGGGAGGGCATACCCCAGATGCTCAAGATGTGTCAGGATGCTGGGGTAAAGCTCGTTGCCTGCTCGGCCGCCATGCAGATGCTGGGCTACAGGGAGGAGGACCTCGTAGAGGGCATTGAGGTGGCCGATGCCGACAGGTTCATAGAGTTTGCCCTGGAGGCCCATAGCAGTCTATTCATCTAAGGGCTTCCTCCCCCCACTGGGGCTGCCGAAAATCCGAGGATTTTCGGCAGCCCCTTTCCTTTCTCCGTGGCCGGTGTTGTCAGCCCGGGGGCCGATGCTCTAAACTATGGGCACTGTGCTCAGGGTAGTGGGGCTCATAGAGAAGAAGCGCCGGGGCCAGGAGCTTACGGAGCGGGAGATAGAGTTTCTTATTGACGGCTACATGAAGGGCCGGGTGGCGGAGTACCAGATGGCCGCCCTGCTCATGGCCTTCTGCCTGGCGGGCATGAGCGCCTCGGAGGCGCTGGCCCTCACCAAGGCGATGCTCAGGGCGGCCAAACCCTTGGAGCTTCGGGATGTACCTGGGCAGAAGCTGGACAAGCACTCCAGCGGTGGGGTGGGCGACAAGGTCTCCCTGGTGCTGGCCCCTCTGGCGGCGGCCATGGGACTTAAGGTGCCCATGCTCAGCGGGAGGGGGCTGGGCCATACGGGGGGCACCCTGGACAAGCTCTCCAGCATCCCCGGGCTCAGGACCGAGCTCAGTCCCCACCAGATGAAGGCCCAGCTCAGGGATGTGGGCCTCTTTATGGCAGGGCAGACGGAGGAGCTTGCCCCTGTGGACAGGAGGCTTTATGCCCTCAGGGATGCCACCGCCACGGTGGCCTCGGTGGGCCTCATAGCCTCAAGCATAATGAGCAAGAAACTGGCCGAGGACCTGGACGCCCTGGTGCTGGATGTGAAGGTGGGCTCGGGGGCCTTTGCCCAGAGTCTACCCGAGGCCAGGGCCTTGGCGGCCCTCATGGTGCAGATAGGGGCCCGGATGGGCCTTCCCACGGTGGCGGTGATAACGGATATGTCCGAGCCCCTGGGCCGAGCGGTGGGCAATGCCTTGGAGGTGAAGGAGGCCCTGAGCGCCCTCAGGGGCAGGGCCTCGGAGGACCTCATGGAGGTCACCCTCACCCTCACTGCCTACATGCTGCATCTGGCCGATGCCCTCAGCGCCGAGCAACCACCGCAGAGGCTATCGGCCCATGTACTTAAGCGCTACAAGGACGAGTGCATGGACTACATCGAGCATGGTGATGCCTTTGCCCGACTGCTCAGGATGGTGGATGCCCAGGGCGGGGATGCCGAGGCCCTGCTGAATCCCTCCCTCCTGCCCAGGGCCGAGCATGTGGAGCCTGTAGAGGCCCCTGAGGAGGGATACCTGCAGGCCCTGGATGCCTATTGGGTGGGCCAGGCGGCCCTCCTGCTGGGGGCAGGCAGGGACAGGATTGATGCCTCCGTGGATGTGGCGGCCGGGCTCATCCTGGCTGCCAAGCCCCCGGATGAGCTCAAGAAGGGCCAGCCCCTGGCGATGCTTCACACCAACGACCCTGCCCTTCTGGGCCCGGCCAAGGAGGCCTTTCTTGAAGGGGTAAGGATAGGCCAGAGGCCCCCTGCCCCCCGTAGACTGGTGCATGAGGTGCTGCTTTCGCCTCAGGGCTGAGGGGGCTCCCACACCCGGCCCACCTCCAGGATGTGGCGGATGCGCCAGCCCCTGCGCTGGAGCTCCCGGGCAATCCAGCGCCGGTGGCACTTCCAGGGGAAGCGCTCGGCGCAGAGCACGACGGCAGGGGCCTCCCTCAGGGCTATCTCCTCCAGGGCACCGATGGCCTGCTGGAACTCCTCCGTGCGGCTGTAGGCCTCGTAGCCTCCCTTTCTGAAGCCCCCCAGCCCTGGGCCCATCCAGTAATAGGCCACCCCCAGGCCCTGAAGGGTCTGCCTCAGGGCCTCCTGCCTGAAGTACTCCAGCTTGCTGGTGGGAAAGCGGCGCACATCCACCACCGCCCTTATCTGGTAGGCGTCCAGGAGCTCGGCGAACTCCTCCTCGGTGCGCCTGTCGGTGCCCAGGGTATAGATAAGCTTCAAGGCCTGTAGCCCAAGACGCTGATGCCTCCCAGCTCGGCCTCCCTGACGACCTCCTCCCTCTGAAGCAGCAGGCAGGCCTCTGCCTCCAGGGCCAGGAGCCTGCAGCGGGCCTTGAGCATGGCCTTTATGGTGGAAAGCCCTGCCACGGGGACATCAAACCTCAGGTCCTGCTGGGGCTTGGCCACTTTGACCACCACTGCCCCCTCCTGGGCCAACCTGCCCCCTCGGAGGATGGCCTCGTCGGTGCCCTCTATGGCCTCCACCGCCATGACGGCCCGGTCCTTCACCACCACGGTCTGGCCTATGTCCAGCCGGCCCATCTCCTTGGCTATGTGGTAGCCGAAGGCCACATCCTTGAGCTCCGCCCTGCTGGGGCCGTCCTCGGTGAGGCTGCCCTGGGGCACCAGGAGGTCCTGGCACAGGGCCGTGGTGGGAAGCACCTGGATGCCTTCCTTCTGGAGCTCCTGGGTAATGGCCAGCATGATGGTGTCGTCCTTGTAGTCCCTGAGGCCCCACAGGAGCTTCAAGGCCCTCAGGTCTGGACTCACCTTGCCCTCGTAAAGGAGCCTCTTGGGCACCTTGCCCGCAAACACCGCCTGGCTGACCTGGTGGCGCTTCAGTGCCTCGATGAGGCTTCCCAGCTTGCCCACCTTGACCCTCTCCAGCTTATCGGCGCAGTGGGAAAGCTCCCTGTCCACCACCGGTTCCAGGGCCAGCACCACCACCCTGTAGCCCTGTCTTCTGGCCTCCTGGGCCAGCAGTTCCGGGAGGCTGCCCATGCCGGCTATGAGGGCCAGGCTCTGAGGGCTCATCCCGAAGTGTCCCTGCCGGGCCTACAGATACTGCGCTTGGTGCCCTGGAGGAACTCCACCAGTTGCCTAACCTCCCCCAGGGGCGGAAGTTCCTCCTTTATGCGCCTGATGGCCTCCTCCAGGGTGTGGGCACTCCTGAACAGTATCCTGTAGGCCTGCTTGAGCACCGCTATGGTCTCTTCAGAGAAGCCCTGCCTTCTGAGGCCCACCAGGTTGAGTCCGTGGAGGGTGGCCCTGGGGCCTGCGGCCACCATGAAGGGGGGCACATCCTGGCCTACCCCGCTGAAGCCTCCCACCATGGCGTAGGCCCCTATGCGGGTGAACTGGTGCACCGCCACCAGCCCTCCCAGCACCGCATGGTCCTGCACCACTACGTGGCCGCCCAGGGTGGCAGCGTTGGCCATGACCACATGGTTGCCTATCCGGCAGTCGTGGGCTATGTGGGCGTAGGCCATGATGAAGTTGTCGTCGCCCACTATGGTGGAGCCCTCGCCGCCCACAGAGGCCCTGTGGATGGTCACGTACTCCCGGATGATGTTTCTTGCACCTATGTGCACGGCGGTATCCTCCCCCCGGTACTTCAGGTCCTGCGGGGGCAGGCCCAGGGAGGCAAAGGGATAGACCACAGTATGGGGGCCTATGTACAGTCGGCCTTGGAGCACCACATGGCCCATGAGGCGCACCCCCTCGTGTAGCACCACCCCTTCCTCCAGGATGCAGTAGGGGCCTATTTCCACATCCGGGGCAAGCTCTGCCCGGGGGTGCACGACCGCTGTGGGATGCAGCTTCATTTGCCCAGCTCTTTGGTGCTGACCATGGCGGTGAATTCGGCCTCGGCCACCACCTTGTCCTGAACCATGGCAACTCCCTTGAACCGCCACACCCCGCCCCGGCGCTGAAGCACCTGGACTTCAAGCCTCAACTGGTCGCCCGGCACCACCGGTCTGCGGAACTTGGCCCTCTCTATGCTCATGAAGTATACCCCGGTGCCTTCCACCCCGGATTTGAAGGCCAGCACCCCGGCCGTCTGGGCCAGGGCCTCCACGATGAGCACCCCTGGCATCACCGGGTTTGAGGGGAAGTGCCCCGGGAAGAAGGGCTCGTTTATGGTGACGTTTTTCAGCCCCGTGGCCCTCTGGTGAGGCTGCAGCTCCTGGATGCGGTCAACCAGCAGAAAGGGGTATCGGTGTGGAAGGATGGCCTCAATCTCTGTTGCGCTGAGCATTGGACAACCTCCTTTCAATCTCTGAGAGTTGCTTCTTGAGCTCCTTGAGCTCCTGGTGAAGCTGGGGCAGGCGCTGAAGCAGGGCGCAGACCCTGAGCCACTGCCTGTGGGGCATCACCGGGGTGCCCGCCCAGGCCCCCCTGGCAAGGCTGCTCCGGGGGAGCACCCCCGACTGGGCCCCAATGACAGTCCCTCCCTCTATGCTCACATGGTCGGCCACCCCCGCCTGCCCTGCCAGGACGGTGTAGGCCCCCAGGCTGGAGCTTCCGGCCACCCCGGCCTGGGCCACTATGAGGCAGTGGGGCCCTATCTTCACATTGTGGGCTATCTGCACCAGGTTGTCTATCTTTGTCCCCCGGCCTATGACGGTGGCCCCTGTAGTGGCCCTGTCGATGGTGCAGCCGGCCCCGATCTCCACCTCGTCCTCCACCACCACCGTGCCCACCTGGGGTATCTTTATGTGCCTGCCTTCTCTGCTAAGGTAGCCGAAGCCGTCGGAGCCTATGACCGAGGAGGCATGCACTACCACCTTGCTTCCGATTTTCACCCCTGGGCCCACTACCACATTGGCATAAAGCACCGAGTGTTCCCCCAGCTCGGAGCCCTCCAGCAGCACCGCCCCTGGGTAAAGCACCGAGTGGCTGCCCACCTTAGCTTTAGGGCCCACATAGCTGAAGGGATAAAGCGTCACTGCCTCGCCCAGCTGTGCATCAGGGGCCACATGGGCCAGGGGACTTACGCCCGGCTCGGGGGCCTTGGGCGGGNGGAAGTGCTCCAGCAGCTTCAGGAAGGCCATCGGGGGGTCCTCCACTATTATTTGGGGCTTCCTGAGCCCCTCCAGGGGCTCCTGAAGGAGCACGCAGGCAGCCTGGGTGCTGAGGGCATCCTTCAGGTGGGCCCTGGTGGCATAGGTGATGTCCTGGGCAGTAGCCTCCTCCAAGCCTGCCACCCCGCTTACCTCTGTGTCGGGCTCTCCCAGCAGGCGGCCGCCCAGGAGGCGGGCTATCTCGGAAAGCTTCACTTCTTCTTCTGGGCCTTGCGCTTCTTGTCGTAAAGCTTTATCACCCTGTCGGTGAGGTCCACCCCTTTGGCCGAGTAAAGGATTACCTCGGCGGGGAGAATCACGGTGAAGCCCTCCTTCTGGCCCAGCTCGTCCACCACCGCCTTTATTTCCTTCAGGATGGCCAGCTCTTTGTCCCTCTGGGCCTTCTGCATCTGCTCGTTGGCGTCTGAGATGAGGCGCTCCNCCTCCTTGTCCAGTTGCTGTAGCTCGTCGGCCTTGGCCCGCCTGGCCTCGGGCGAAAGCACCAGGGCCTGCTTCTGGAGCTCTGCCCTGAGCTTGTCCCTCTCGGCCNCCTTCTGGTCTATCTGGCGCTGAAGCTCCTGCATGAGGCTTTCCAGCTCGGCCTTGGCCTCCTTGCCGGCCTGGGACTCGTTGAGGGCCTTCTGAAGGTCAATGAAGCCAATCTTGACCTCCTGGGCCTGGGCCCAGGAGCACAGGAGCACCGAGGCTGCCGCCCCCAGCAGGGCCTTCCTAAGAAATCCTTTCATTCTCTGCCTCCATTCAGAAGAAAGTGCCGAAGGCGAACTCCCAGCGGCTCTGTTTCTCCCCCGGCTTTTTGTCAATATTATAACCCCATTCCACCCTTATGGGTCCCATGGGGGAGACCCACCTTATGCCCAGCCCGGCAGTGTAGCGGATGTCGTCAGGGGTCTCGTCGTAGGCGGTGCCGGCATCCATGAACACCACTGCCTTGAGCCTCAGGGCCTCCACCAGGGGGAAGATGAACTCCGCATTCAGCACCAGCATTCTTTCGCCCCCGATGGGCTCGCCGTTTTCGTCCTTGGGGCCGGCATCGCCGTAGCCCAGCCCCCTGATGGTGTAAAGCCCCCCCACATAGAAGCGTTCGTAAAGGGGCAGGGGCTCGCCTGCCAGCCCTGTGGCGTGGCCGTAGCGAGCCCTCAGGGCGAAGGTGCTTCGGCCCAGGGGAAGGAACCAGGCTGAGTCCAGCATCCCCTTTAGGAACTTGTTGTCCCCGCCCAGGCCGGCCACGGNGATGCGCAGGCTGTTGCGGGAGCCCCGATGGGGGTCCAGGAAGTTGTCCCTGCTGTCGCGCACCACGCTGGGGGTTATGCTGCTGGTGGTGCGGGTGCCCTCCTGTTCCTTGATGACCAGGCTGGCATCCTCGGCCACATCAAAGACGGTTGCCCGCTCGAACTTGTACAGTATTCCCGCTTGCCAGTATTCCCTGAAGCGCCTGCTGAGGCCCAGGCTTCCCCCCACGGCCCTGCGGCTGTAGTCAAAGTNCTCCCTTTCCTTCCTGTAGGCCGAGACGGTCAGGGCCACAGGCCTGCCCATCAGCCAGGGCTCCCGGAAGGAGAAGTCAAAGAGGGTGGCTCGGCCGCCGAACTCGCCCCGGAGCTTTATGTACTGGCCCCTGCCGCCCAGGTTGGCCTGGGTGATGTCCACCATGCCTACCAGCTTGTCTACAGAGCTATAGCCACCCCCTATGCTGAGCATTCCCGTGGGTCGCTCCTTTACCTGTATCTGCAGGTCCACCAGGCGCTCCCTGGGTCTGGGCACGGGGGTGAGCTTGACCGTCTCAAAGAAGTTCAGGTTGTTGATGTTGCGGTAGCTGAGCCTCAGGAGCTTGCTGTTGAACACATCTGCCTCGTTAAGGAGCACCTCTCGGCGAATCACCCTGTCCCTGGTGCGCACGTTGCCGGAGATTTCAATCTTGCCTACCTTGAAGATATCGCCCTCCTGGATTTCAAACACCACCTTCACCTGGCGGCGGGGCACATCGGGCAGAAGCTCCGGGCTAACGGTGGCCAGGGCGTAGCCCCGCTGGGCGTAAAGGTCGGTGAGGCGGGCCACATCGGCCCTGAGCTTGGCCCGGCTTATGGGCTCACCGGGCTTGCTCCTTAGGGCCTTCCTCAGTTCGGCCTCGCCGATGGCCTTCTGGCCCCTGAACTTGATCTCCGAGATGCTGAACTGCGGGCCCTCGGAGACCCGAATGGTGATTTCCNCCTCCTTGCGCCCGGGCAGGAAGCGCACCTGGGGCTCCGCCACGGTGGCCTGGATGTAGCCGTGGTCGTAGTAAAGCTGCCTGATTCTGTCCATGTCCCTCCTGAGCTCGGCCTCCTGGTAGTAGCCCGTCTTGGTGAAGATGCTCAGGAGCCCCCTTTCCTTGGTGCGCATGGCCTTCCTTATCTTCCTGTCCGAGAGGGCCTTGTTGCCCTCTATCTGGATGGCCTTGACCTTCACCTTGGCCCCTTCTTCAATGAGCAGGGTGAGGGCCACCTCCTGGGGGCTAAGCTTCCTCAGTACGGGCACCACCTGGGCCAGGCCGAAGCCCTTTTGCTGGTAAAGCTTCCTCAGCCTGTCCGCCCCCTGGGCTATGAGCACCACATCGGCAATGGCTCCGGGGCTTATGGCCAGGGCCTCCCGAAGCTCCTTGACCTCCAGCTCCTGGTTGCCCACGAAGGATATGCTTACTATGGCAGGCTTTTCCTTGAATATATAAACCAGCTTCACCCCGCCCTCAAAGGGCTCCACATCCNCCCGGACATCCTGGAAGTAGCCCGTCTGGTACAGGGCCTTGATTTCCTCGGTGATTTCCCGGCTCCTGAGGGGCAGGCCTACCTGGTGCCTTATGTGCTCCCTTACATGGGCTTCCTGGATGCGCTGAAGCCCCTTCAGCTGAATGGCCGTGACCAGGGGCTCCTGGGCTGGGGCCGGAGTGCAAAGGCCCAGAAGCATGACGAGCGCTATCAAGACCCCTTTTGTCTTCATCCAGAGCCCCCTTGGTTTTTGGCAGGTAGTATAACGCAGGGGAGCTTTGGTGTAAACATTTGACAAACCTTTGCTTTTAGGGTATGAAATATGCCCTATGAGGGCAGCCCTCTTAGTGCTACTTGCGCTCCTTGTGGCGCCTTCGGCCCCGGGGGCCCAGGAGGAGGCCTGGGTAGTGCGCCTGGGGGCCCATCCCAGGGCCCAGGAGGCGGTGAGGCGCCAGGTGGAGGTCTTTTCTGCCCAGATGAGGGAGGTATTTGCCCTGTGGCTCAGCCGCTCCAGCCGCTACCTGCCCATGATGAAGCGCATCCTGGCGGAGGAGGGCCTTCCGGAGGACCTGGCCTATCTGGCCCTGATAGAGAGCGGCTTCAGCCCCTATGCCTACTCCCGCTCCGGGGCGGCAGGGCCGTGGCAGTTCATGCCCTACACGGCCAGGAAGTACGGGCTGAGGGTGGACTTCTGGGTGGATGAGCGCCGCGACCCGGAGAAATCCACCAGGGCGGCGGCCGCCTACCTGAGGGACCTCTACGAGATGTTTGACTCCTGGGCCCTGGCCATAGCGGCCTACAACTCCGGCGAGGGGGCCCTGCGCAGGGCCCTCCGAAGGGCCGGGGCCAGGGGCTACTGGGACCTCATGGGCTCAAGGTTTATAAAGGCCGAGACCCTGCAGTTCGTGCCCAAATTTCTGGCGGCCAGGCGCATAGCCCTGGAGCCCGAGCGCTACGGCTTTGAGGGTATCAGGTACGAGGAGGAGTTCCTCTACGACTCGGTGCTCCTTCAGGGCCCCATTGACCTGGCGGTGGCGGCCCGGCTGGCCGGCACCACCGAGGAGACCCTCAGGCTCCTGAACCCCGAACTCAGGCGCTGGTGCNCCCCCCCTTCAAGGAAGTCCTACCGCCTCAGGCTCCCCAGGGGCAGCATGATAAGGTTCCTCCAGGGCCTGAGGGAGCTGAGCCCCCGAGAGCGCTTCCCCCTGTGGAGCTACAGGGTGCGCAAGGGCGACACCCTGTGGGAGATAGCTCGGAGGCTGGGCCTCCCGGAAAGACTGCTCAGGGAGCTTAACGGCCTTAGAAGAGGCAGCCACCTGAGGGTGGGCCAGAGACTCCTGGTACCTCCCAAGGGGAGGTTCATCCCCAGGCGTAGCGACCACTTGCTGCTGAGAAAAGACCCTTTTGCTTCCTAAGAGGAGCTACTTTTCCAGGGTCTCCAGGGCCTGGCGGGCCTCCTCGGCATAGGGGGAGTTGACGAACCCCTGAAGGAGGCTCCGGTATTTCTTCAAGGCCTCTTGGGTCTTGCCCATTTCCTGAAGCAGGCGGGCCTCCTGAAGCAGGGCCAGGTCCGCAAAGCTTCCCCGGCGGGCCGAAAGCTCCCTCAGATGGCCCAGGGCCTCCTCGGTCCTTCCCTGCCGGGAGGCCACCTGGGCCAGCTTCAGCCGGGCCAGCTGGCCGAGATAGGGCTCCTGGGGGTATTCCCTCAGGAGCCTCTGGAGGGTCTCCGCCGCCTCCTGGAGGCGGCCCAGCTCGGCCAGGCAGGCCCCTATGTAGTAAAGGTTGTAGGCCGAGGGCCTGAGGGCCTGGGCCTCCTGGAAGGCCTTGAGGGCTCGCTGGTACCGCTCCTGGGCAGTTAAGGGCTCGGCCAGGTAGAGGTTGTGGTAGAGCTTGTAGCCCTCGTAGGCCAGCCGCTGGGCCTTCCTGTCGGTGCTGTGCTGCCAGTAGAGGCCGCCCAGCCCTACCGCCAGCACCAGGAGGAGCACCGCCAGGGCCAGGAGGAGGCGCCTGTGGTGGCGCTGCCAGAAGAAAAGGAGCCTCCCATAGAGACTCTGGATTTCCTGGACCTCCGTCTTGGGCCTCTTGGGCCGACGCCTCTTTATGGGCTTAGGCATTGCTTCTCCTGAGGGCCTCCCGAAGGATTCCCTGGGCCGTCTGGAAGATGCTTTCCAGCCTGGCCGGCTCTATGCCTGCTGAAAGCAGCACCTTCTGGGCCATCTCCTGGCTGATGAGGTCCCCGGGGCCGTGGGCGTCGGTGCACACTACCAGGGGGGCGCCGAACCTGATGGCCATCTGGGCCACATGGCCGTTGGAGAGGCTGTGGCCTGCCCTGGAGGTTATCTCCAGGGCCACGGCCCGCTCCTTGGCCAGGAGGACATCCTCGGTGCTGATAAGCCCAGGATGGGCCAGGACATCGGCGCCGGCCTCAATGGCCGCCCTGTTGGTGCCCTCCGCTACGGGCTCCACGATGGTCTCCCCATGCACCACCACCAGGGCCGCCCCCATGGCCCTGGCCTCCTTCACCAGCTCCTTTATCAGTCCTGGGGGGGCATGGGTGATTTCTACCCCGGCCAGTACGGGAATGGGCACATGGGGCCTCAGCCTCCTTACGGCCCTCTGAAGGGCCTGGAGCACCACCTCCAGGTTGGAGGCGTCCACATGGTCGGTAATGGCCAGGGCCTGATAGCCCCTCTTCAAGGCCCTCCTGAGGAGCTCAAAAGGCAAAAGCTCGCCGTCGCTAAGGAGCGTATGGGTGTGAAGGTCAATCATGATTTTTCAAGGACAATAAAATAACAGTCCTTCCTGGGAAATGTAAAGCCGTTGTTGACTAAGACAAGGGCGAAATTTTATACTTCAAGACCATGGGCGGAGCATACACCACATACAGACCTCACAAGAGGAGAAGGAAGCGCACCCATGGCTTCCTTAGACGGATGCGCACCAGGGCAGGGCGCAAGGTGCTCAAGAGGCGCCGGGCCAAGGGGCGCAAGAGGCTCGCCGTCTGAGCCCCTTATGCTGAAGAGGGCAGCCCTCCTGCTGATACAGTGCTACAGGGTGCTCCTTTCTCCCCTCTGGCCCGGGGTGTGCCGGTTTGAACCCTCCTGCTCCAGGTATGCCCAGGAGGCCCTTGAGCGCTATGGTCTCCTCAGGGGTTTGTGGCTGGCCCTGAGAAGACTCCTCCGGTGCCATCCCCTGAGCCCCGGCGGCTACGACCCCCTGAGATAACATGGACCGCCGTGCCCTGCTGGCCATTGTCCTTTCCATCCTGGTAATACTGCTTTATCAGTACATGTTCATGCCCACCCCCCCGCCCCCCCAGGCCCCCGTGAAGGAGGCCCCATCGGCACCAGAGGCGCCTCTGGAGCTACCGCCCCCCCGGGCCCTGCCCAGCCCCCCGGCGCAGGAAAGGCTGCTCAAGATAGACACCCCCCTTTACAGGGCGGAGTTTTCCACCCTGGGGGCAGGGCCGGTCTCCTGGAGCCTCAAGCACTACAAGGACGAGCAGGGCCTGAGCGTGGAGCTCCTGAGGCCTGGGGCCCTGGTGCCCGCCCTGGCCGTGGGCTGGACAGAGCAGTTCCAGTTTGCCCAGGAGAGGTTCGTCCTCCTTGAGGGAGGGGACATGAGCCTTAGTGCCTCAAACCCCGAGGGCACCCTGGTGTTTGAGTACCGGAGGGGGGGAGTCCTTCTCAGGCGCACCTATGTCTTCCGCTACGACTCCTATGCCGTCAAGCTCAGGGACGAGCTCCAGGGGCTTAATACCTACATGCTTACCCTGGGCTCGGGCTTGGGGATATTTGACCCCCAGGCCACGATGGCCCATGTGGGCCCGGTGCTCCTGGTGGGTACCGAGAGGGTGGCCATAAAGCCCAAGAAGCTAAAGAAGGGGATGATGCTTTTCAAGGAGGACCTCAAGTGGGCTGCCCAGGAGGACAAGTACTTCTTCTCAGCCCTGGTGCCTCAGGTAAAAGGTCTTGAGGCCCGGGTATGGCTTCGGGCAGGTGAGCCACTGGTGGCCCTGAGGGCCGAGGCCGCCCCCAGGCAGTTGGAGTTCCTCCTGTACGTGGGACCCAAGGAGCACGACACCCTCAAGGCCCTGGGGGCAGGGCTTGAGCATGTGGTGGACTTCGGCTTCTTCTCCATAATAGCCAGGCCCCTGTGGTGGCTCATGAAGAGGCTCTATACCGTGGTGGGCAACTACGGCTGGGCCATAGTGATTCTTACCATCATCATCCGCATCCCCTTCATTCCCATTGTGAACAAGGGGCAGGCCTCCATGAAGAGGCTTCAGGCCCTTCAGCCCAGGATGCAGGAGATAAGGCAGAAGTACAAGAAGGACCCCCAGAGGATGCAGCGGGAGATGATGGAGCTTTACCGCAGGCACAAGGTAAACCCCATGAGCGGCTGCCTGCCCATGCTGCTTCAGATACCGGTCTTCTTTGCCCTGTACAAGGTGCTGCTCATGGCCATAGAGCTGAGGGGGGCGCCCTTTGCCCTGTGGGTCCAGGACCTTTCGGCCAAGGACCCCTACTATGTGCTCCCCGTGGTGATGGGCGCTACCATGGTGCTTCAGCAGAAGCTCACCCCTGCGGCCGGGGACCCCAGGCAGCAGAAGCTCATGATGCTCATGCCGGTGGTCTTCACCGTGCTTTTCATAAACCTTCCCTCCGGTCTGGTGCTTTACTGGCTGGNAAACAATGTGCTTTCCATAGCCCAGCAGCTGTGGGTCAACTGGCGGAAGAAAGCCTGAGGGCCAGCCTCAGGGCCTCCTTCATGCTCTCTGCCGAGGCCACTGCCTTCCAGGCTATGTCGTAGGCGGTGCCGTGGTCGGGTGATGTCCTTACGAAGGGGAGCCCCACGGTGAAGTTTACCCCCACATCAAAGGCGATCATCTTCAAGGGCCCCAGGGCCTGGTCGTGGTACATGGCCAGCACCACATCCACCTCGCCCAGGTAGGCCCGCCTGAAGAGCACATCTGCCGGATGGGGGCCGCTGACCCTCAGGCCCTTCCTCTTTGCCTCGGCCACGGCCGGGGCTATCTCCTCTATCTCCTCTCGGCCGAACAGCCCTCCCTCGCCCGCATGGGGGTTGAGGCCTGCCACGGCCACATGGGGCCTCCTCAGGCCGAACATCATGCCGGCCCTGTGGGCCAGGCGAATCTTTCTTACCAGCTCCTCCTTCTTTATCAGCGAGGGCACCTTCCTCAGGGGCACATGGATGGTGGCCAGGAGGATTTTCAAGGGGCCTCCCACAAAGGCCATGGCGTAGTCCTTGCTGCCCGTAAGAGCTGCCAGCATCTCGGTATGCCCCGGCCATCTGAGGCCTGCCATCCTGAGGGCCTCCTTGGAGATGGGCGCCGTGGTTATGGCCCGCACCCGGCCCCTCAGGGCAAGCTCCACGGCCTGGCGGATGTACTCATAGGAGGCCCTGCCGCCCAGGGCGGTGGGCCTTCTCCTGAGGCCCCGCATGCTCCGTATAAGCCCCAGGGCGAGGAGGTTCAGGGCGCCCGGGATGGCCTCCTCTGGAGCCTGAATCTTCCTCATCTGTAGTGCCGAGCCTGTGAGCTCCAGGGCCTCCCTCAGGGGGGGCTCATCGCCCACCACCACGATGGGCTGCTCCTGGAAGGAGGGGAGGGCCTTTACCACTATCTCGGGCCCTACCCCCCCGGGTTCTCCCAGGGTTATGGCCAGGGGCCTTTGCATACAAGGGNATTTTACACCTGGACCCTGCCTTATACACCAATGATTTGACCTCCTTTAGGAAGGAGCATTATCATGGATTATTGTGGCGCAGGCAGAAGGTCCTATAAGGTCTTTAAGGCAGAGGCTTCTCTTCTGGAGCCTCTGCCTGGTGGTTTTTCTGGCACCCGTGGCCACCTCCCCCATGGTGGTTGCTGCCATGCTTGCCCTGGCACTTTGGTTGGCCACGGGACAGTTCCTGAGGTTGAGGCTCGGGGCGCCGTGGATGTGGCCGGTGCTGCTGATGGTAGGGCTTACCTGGGCGGGCCTCTCCTGGAGTGCCGATGTGGCCACTGGGCTTGAGTTCGCCAAAAGGACCTACTACTGGCTCTTTGCCTTTGTGGTGGCCTCCCTGACCTTGAGGGAAAAGGAGGTGGGGTTCGTCCTTAGGGCCTTTGTGGCAGGCACTACATTCACCTCCGCGATGTTCGTGCTTCAGGTGGCAGGGCTTGTGCCCATGAGGCCTCCCTATTCGGTGGGCCTTCTGGGCAAGTGGGCCCACATACCCTTTTCTCTCCTTCTGTGCTTCTGCCTGCTGCTTCTTTCCTTCTACTTCAAGAAGGAGCCGGGCCGCAGGGCTCTTTACGGGCTGCTCTTGGCAGTTAACTTTCTGGCCTTGGCGCTTCTTAAGACCGACAGCGGGCATCTGGCCTTTCTTCTGCTGAGCCCCCTGGTGGCCTCAAACTTGGTGGGCCATGGAAAGGCCCTCAGGGTGCTGGGCGTAAGTGTGCTTTTGGTGGCAGCCCTGTTTGCCTCACCTGTGACGCAGGAGAGGCTCCGTCAGACCCTCTACGGCACTGCCCTCTACGTGGAGGGAAGCAGGACGATTACCGGTCTGGCCAACCGCTACTACATGTGGACAGGGGCCTGGCGGATATACAAGGAGCACCCTCTGCGGGGCGTAGGCACAGGGGCTTATCAGGACCATATGAAGGAGTACAGGCTCAAGGGTCTCCTGCCCGACAGGGATGTCCAGGAGGNCCCTGTTCAGCCTCACAGTAGCCTCCTTTACATGCTGGTGAGCTTCGGCCCCTTGGGCGTGGTAGCCCTCCTGTGGCTTTATGCTGTGCTCCTTAAGGAAGGGTGGCAGAGGCGGCATGCCCTGGCCGGCTATGCGGTGCTTTGCTACACCCTGGTGATGCTCATCGGCGGCCTTACAGACAGCCAACTACTGGAGCTCCGCACGGGGATTCTCTTTGCCGTTGTCACAGGCCTTTCCATCCAGGGGGATGACCGTACTGCTTCTTAACACCAGCAGGGGCTGGGCCGGCACCGAGGCCCACTCGGTGGCCCTGGCCTCAGCCCTCAGGGACGGGGGGGCACAGGGTGGTCGCCTCAGTCCGAAGCATGGCAGCCCGGCACGAGAGCCTCTTTGAAAGTCTTTGAAAAAATTGACCTCTTAGGCCCCCTCCATTTATCATAGCTTTTGGTCATGCTGAGCCCCAGGGAGCAACTTGAGGTCATAAAGAGGGGGGCCGAGGAGGTCATCCTGGAGGTGGAGCTCCTGAGGAAGCTGGAGCGCTCCCTGAAGGAGGGGCGACCCCTCAGGGTAAAGGCCGGCTTTGACCCCACCGCTCCGGACATCCACCTGGGCCACACGGTGCTACTGCAGAAGCTCAGGCAGTTCCAGGACCTGGGCCATGAGGTGGTCTTTCTCATAGGCGACTTCACCGCCATGATAGGCGACCCCAGCGGAAGGAGCCAGACCCGTCCCCCCTTGAGTCGCCAGGAGGTGCTGGAAAACGCCCGCACCTACCAGGAACAGGTCTTCAAGGTGCTGGAGCCCGGAAGAACCACGGTGGAGTTCAACTCCCGCTGGATGGACAGGATGACCGCCAGGGAGCTGGTGGAGCTTGCCAGCCACTGGACGGTGGCCAGGATGCTGGAGAGGGAGGACTTCAAGCAGCGCTACCAGTCCGAAAACCCCATAGGCATCCACGAGTTCCTCTATCCCCTTATTCAGGGCTATGACTCCATAGTGCTCAGGGCCGATGTGGAGCTGGGAGGCGCGGACCAGCGCTTCAACCTCCTTCTGGCCAGGGAGCTCCAGAAGGCCTACGGCCAGGAGCCTCAGTGCCTGGTGCTCATGCCCCTCCTGGAGGGCCTGGACGGCGTAAGAAAGATGTCCAAGAGCTTCGGCAACTATGTGGGCATCNCCGAGCCGGCCGAGGAGATGTTCGGAAAGCTCATGTCCATCTCCGACGAGCTGATGCTCAGGTACTATGAGCTTCTAAGCGGGGTCTCCCTGCAGGAGCTTCAGGCCCTCAGGGAGGGGCTCAGGGCCGGGCGAGTTCATCCCCGGGATGCCAAGGAGCGCCTGGCTGCCGAGATTGTGGAGCGCTTCTGGGGCCCCGAGGCCGCCAGGCGGGCCAGGGAGAACTTTGACAGGCTGTTCAGAAAGAAGGAGGCCCCCCGGGAGGTAAAGGAGGTAAAGCTCCCCTGGCCCTCCCAGGGCACCTTCTGGCTCCCCCGGCTGCTTAAGGAGGTGGGGCTTGCCAAGAGCACCTCGGAGGCCCAAAGGCTCATCCGCCAGGGGGGAGTGAGGGTCAATGGCCGAAGGGTTCAGGACACCCAGGAGGCCCTTCCTCCAGGGGCCTACCTCCTTCAGGTAGGAAAGAGGCATTTCCTCAGGGTGGCGGCTAAGGGATGATAAGTGCCTGGGAGATACTCCTGAGGCTTTTCCTGGGGGCCCTGTTTGGTGGCATCATCGGGTTTGAGCGGGAGACCCACGGCCGGCCCGCAGGCTTCAGGACCCATCTTCTTGTGTGCGTGGCCTCGGTGCTCATAATGGTGGTCTCGGAGTACTACTTCTGGCTTTCCGCCGTGGAGCCCTCCTTCATCCGGATAGACCCTGCCAGGATAGCCGCAGGGGCCATTACCGGGGTGGGCTTCCTGGGTGCAGGGGTGATACTCAAGGCCGGCATGACCGTCATGGGCCTTACCACCGCCGCCTGCATCTGGATGGTCTCGGCCATCGGGCTGGCCCTGGGCGGAGGGATGTACCTGGCCGCCACCGCGGCCTTTGCCATCACCTATGTGAGCCTCTGGAGCCTCAGGAGCATAGAGCGCCGCATGCCCAGGCAGGTCTTCAGGGAGGTGGAGGTAGAGAGCACCCGGGCCCTGCAGGAGAGCCTCCAGGAGACCCTGGAGGCCTTCGGGCAGGTGAACCTCCGTGCTCTGGAGCATAACGCCCCAGAGGGTAGGTGGCTCTACAGGTTCACCATTACCCTGAGCACCCCCCTGCCCATGGCCCAGGTGCTGCAGAGGCTTTCGGCCCAGGAGGGAGTGCTTAAGGTCCGGGTGTACCATCCATGAGCAAGGGAAAGGTCTACCTGGTGGGGGCAGGCCCGGGGGATGTGGGCCTCCTTACGGTGAAGGGGCTGAGATGTCTTCAGAGGGCCGATGTGGTGCTGTATGACTTCCACCTCAACGCCCAGGTGCTTAACTACATAAACCATAAGGCAGAGTTCATCTATGCGGGAAAGCGCGGGGGGCAGCACAGCATGAGCCAGGAAGAGATAAACGCCCTGCTGGTGAGGCTGGCCCAGGAGGGCAAGACGGTCTGCCGCCTCAAGGGGGGCGACCCCTTCGTCTTTGGCCGGGGTGGTGAGGAGGCCCAGACCCTGGCCCGGGCAGGGGTGGAGTTTGAGGTAGTCCCAGGGGTGAGCTCGGCCATAGCGGCCCCGGCCTACGCGGGCATCCCCCTTACGCACAGGAAGTACTCCTCAAGCTTTGCCGTAATACCCGGCTACGAGGATGCCACCAAGGAGCGCTCAAGCCTCCGGTGGGAGCATCTGGCCCAGGGAGTAGACACCCTGGTGGTACTCATGGCGGTAAGGAACATCCAGGAGCTGTGCGCAAAGCTCATCCAGCATGGCAGGGCCCCGGAGACCCCCGTGGCAGTCATCCGCTGGGGCACCAGGGCCGAGCAGAGCACCCTGGTAAGCACCCTGGGGCGGGTGGCCCAGGAGGTCAGGGACAGGGAGATTAAGCCTCCAGCGGTAGTGGTGGTGGGCGAGGTGGTGAGGCTCCGGGAGGAGCTGCAGTGGTTTGAGAAGAAACCCCTCTTTGGCCACCGGGTGCTCATTACCAGAGAGAGCGCCGAGGGGTTTGAGCCCCTGGAGAGCTTGGGGGCCGAGGTGATGGAATTTCCCTGCCTGCAGATTCATCCCCCCCAGGACTGGGCACCCCTGGATGCCGCCCTGGAGAGGCTCAAGGACTACCACTGGCTGGTATTTCAAAGCGCCAACGGGGTGCATTACTTCATGCGGAGGCTCCTGCAGCTGGGCCGGGATGTCAGGGCCCTGGCCCATCTAAGGCTCTCCACCGTGGGGCCCAAGACGGCCCAGGCCCTCAGGGGCTACGGCCTGGTGGCCGACCTTCAGGCCCGAAGCTTCAGGGCCGAGGGGCTCCTTCAAGCCTTCCTGGAGCACACGGGGGGGAGGCTTCAAGGCTTGAGGTTTCTCGTCCCCAGGGCCCAGGAGGCCAGGGAGTTCTTTATCCAGAGGCTCAGGGAGCTGGGGGCCCAGGTAGAGGACCCTGTGGCCTACAGGGCCCTGAGGCCCGAGGCCCGGGGCAGGCGCCTGAAGAGGTTCCTCCGGGAGGGGCGCATCACCGTGGCCGTGTTTGCCAGCGGGGCCACCTTCAGGAACTTTCTCCAGATATTGGGGCCTGAGGAGGCCCAGGGGCTTCTTCAGGGGGTGGCCATCGCAGCGCTGGGCCCCGTAACGGCCCGAGCCATCAGGCAGGCCGGCCTGGAGGTGGCCATCAGCCCCCGGGAGGCCACCGTGGAAGCCCTGGTGGAGGCCATAACCTCCTGGTGCCTGGACAACCCCAGGGCCCCCTCCGTGGTATAATTTTTAGATGTCCGAGGCCCTGGTAATAGTGCCTACCTACAACGAGAGGGAGACCCTGCCGGTGGTGCTCATAAAGGTGCTGGACCAGGAGGGTTTCGATGTCCTGGTAGTGGATGACAACTCCCCTGACGGCACCGCCCAGGTAGCCGAGCACTGGAGGGCCCAGAGCCCCAGGGTGCATCTGCTTCGGCGCCCTCGGAAGATGGGCCTGGGTACTGCCTACCTGGAGGGCTTCCGCTGGGGGCTTCAGCGCCACTACCAGTACCTGGTGGAGATGGACTCCGACATGTCGCACAACCCCCAGGACCTGCCCAGGTTTCTGGAGGCCCTCAAGAGTACGGGTGCAGGGCTGGTGGTGGGCTCCCGATACCTCCAGGGCAGAATAAGCGTGGTGGGCTGGAACTTCAAGCGCCTCATGCTCTCCAAGCTGGGCAACCTCTATGCCGCCATGCTCCTGGGCCTGCCCCTGACGGACCTGACCAGTGGCTACAGGGCCTACAGCCGCCAGGCCCTGGAGAAGATAGACCTGGAGGCAGTGCACTCGGAAGGCTATGCCTTTCAGATAGAGATGGCCTATAGGGTCTACAGGGCAGGCCTGGAGGTCCTGGAGATTCCCATCGTGTTTACTGAAAGGAGACAGGGGGCCTCCAAGATGAGCAAGAGAATCGTTCGGGAGGCCCTGTGGATACCCTGGAGGCTCAGGTTCGGGGAGCTGAAGGACTTCTGGGCAGGCTCCCCCGTAGCCCTGAAGGAGGGATGAGGTGGTGCAGAAGGACCTTTATGCGGTGGTAATGGCCGGGGGCAAGGGCACCAGGTTCTGGCCCCTAAGCAGAGAGACCTTTCCCAAGCAGTTCCTGAGGCTCCTGGGTGGCAAGACCCTTCTTCAGGAGACCATCCACAGGCTCCAGGGGCTTCTTCCCAAGGACCACTTCTTGGTCATCACCACGGAGGCCCAGAGGGACCTGGTGCACTGGCAGAGCCAGGAGGCGGAGGTTCAGAGCCACATCGTGGTGGAGCCCCAGGGCAAAAACACCGCCGCCGCCGTGGCCCTGGCAGCCTTTAAACTTGCCAAGAAGCACAACGATGCCCTCATGCTGGTGCTGCCCTCGGACCACTACATCGGCGATGCCCAGGCCTTCAAGAAGACCATCCTCAGGGCCCTGCCGGCAGCCCGGAAGGGCTACTTGGTGACCTTCGGCATACTGCCCAGTAGGGCCGAGACCGGCTACGGCTACCTGAAGGCCTCCTCCAGGGCGCTTCAGAACGGCATCTACAAGGTTCAGCGCTTTGTGGAGAAGCCCCCCCGCAGGCAGGCCGAGGCCTTCCTCAAGGACGGCTCCTACTACTGGAACAGCGGGATATTCCTCTTCAGCGTAAGGAGCATTCTCAGGGAGTTCCGGCGGCACATGCCGGAGCTCTACAAGGGCTTCGCGAAGGTCAAGAAGGCCCTGGGCACGGAGGAGGAGCCCCGGGCCCTGCAGAGCCTGTACCGGGAGCTTCCCGAGCAGTCCATAGACTACGGGGTAATGGAGCGTTCCAGCCGTGTGGCCATGGTGAGGGCGGAGTTCCCCTGGTCTGACATCGGCAGTTGGGGGGCCCTGCAGGAGGTGCTTCAGGGCGACCCCTCGGGCAACATCCTCCTGGGCAATGTGCTTCAACTGGACAGCCACGGCTCGGTGCTCTTCAGCTCGGGCAGGCTGGTGGCGGCCCTGGGCCTCAGGGACATGGTGGTAGTGGACAGCCCCGATGCCGTGCTGGTGTGCCCCAAGGACAGGGTACAGGAGGTCAAGGCCCTGGTGGAACGCCTCAAGGAGGAGGGCAAGGAGGAGTACCTTACCCCCAGGGTGGAGGAGCGCCCCTGGGGCCATTTCGTGGTGCTTGAGCGAGGACCCAATTACCAGATAAAGTTGATTTGCCTTAAGCCCAAGGCCAGGCTGAGTCTGCAGATGCATGCCCATCGCAGCGAGCACTGGATAGTGGTCTCCGGTGTGGCCAGGGTGCAGCGCGGGGAGGAGGTCTTCTATGTGCACCGCGACCAGAGCACCTACATACCCCCCACGGTGAAGCACCGGCTGGAAAACCCCGGTCTCATCCCCTTGAAAATCATAGAGATACAGAGCGGCGAGCACCTGGTGGAGGAGGACATCACCAGGTTTGACGACATCTATGGCCGGCGCCAAGGCTAGGGGCCGAAGGTCTGGGAGGCGCTGCCAGGGCAGGAGGCAGGAGGCTTCCCAGGCCAAGCCCCGCCCCGGGCGGAAACTGCCCAGGCCCCTTGCGGCCGCAGGCACATGGCTTGGGCGCTACGGCTGGCACATCCTGGCAGCCCTGTTCTTCCTCTATGTACTGGGGGTAAGTACCAGGTTTGCCCTCAACGATCCGGACATCTGGTGGCACCTGGCCACGGGCAAGTACATAGTAGAGCACAAGGAGATACCCTCTCATGACCCCTTCAGCTACACCACCCCCAGGCCCCTTAACGAGAATCAGAAGCGAGGTCTCAGGGCCCACTGGCTGGGGCAGGTGGTCTTCTACAGTGCTTACAGCCTGGGAGGGCTGAAGGGGGTGGGGTTGTTCAGGGGGCTGCTGATAATACTGCCCGCCGTGGCCATATACCTCTGGTTAGTGGAGCGGGGAGCCAGGCCCTGGCTGGCCATTTCAGCAGTAGCCTTCTCCACCCTGATGCTGGCCATAGAGGTGTTCTACGCCTTTGAGAGGCCTCAAGGCATTTCCTTTTTCCTGGCACTGGTGGTGCTGATGCTCCTGGAGGACTTGCGCACCAGGAGGAAGCCAGCCCTCCTGCTTCTTCCCCTGGTGATGGTCCTGTGGGCCAATGTGCACGCGGGCTTCATCGTGGGCAATGTGCTAATAATGGCCTATGCCTCGGGGGNGCTGCTGGGCTGGCTGTATGGGTTGCTCAGGGGCAGGCCAGGGCCCTTCAACTGGTTCTTCTTCCTGGGCGTTGCCCTGGCCATCCTGGGCTCCTTTGTCAACCCCAATGCCTACCACCTGTTCTATGGATATCTGAAGGGACTGCTGGGGGCCTTCTTTAGGGATGTCTCCGGCTTTATCGGCCGAAAGGGCGAAGGCAGCTGGGTGGCAAAGGTGGTACTGGAGTACAGGCCCCTTTACTACTTCTACAAGGTGCTGTTTTANAAGTGGATAGTGTATTACTGGCTTTTCAGCGCCCTGGTGGTGGCCCTCCTTGCCTTGAAGTACTGGCTCCGCCGCCGGCCGGACTTGGCCGAGCTGTTCGTGGTGGCCTTCGTCATATTCTTCTCCAACTATTATGCCCGGGGGCTCATGTTCGGGCTGGTCATCCTGGCCTTCTATGCAGGAAAGACCATGCTGGAGCTCTGGCACCTCAGGGGGAGGCTCATCCCCCTGGTGGCTACGGGCCTCATGGTGGCTCTGGCTGTGGGGTTCCTCTCCCATGTGTGGAGACCTTACAGCTGGGCCCTCAAAAACCCGGGGCTTACTCGGCACTGGATAACCCCTTGGTACCCCATCGGGGCGGCCAACTTTGTCAAGCGGGCCAGGATAGCCCCTCCCATGTACAACTTCTACACCTGGGGGGGATTCCTCATCTGGAGCCTCTATCCCCAGTACAAGGTCTTCATTGACGGCAGGGCCATTGACGAGATGGTCAACCGGGTGGCGGACGCCATCCTGAAGACCTATCCCGGCTGGCGGCAGCAGCTGGATGCCTATGGGATAAACTTCATGATAATACCCGTGGTCTTCAGGGAGTCTGGAAACATCATTCCCTTAGCCGTGGCCCTGGTGAATGAGCCCCAGTGGAGGCTCATCTACCTGGGNTCAAACAGCGCCGTGCTGGTGCGGGATGTGCCCCAGAACCGGCACCTCATTGAGCGCTACGAGATACCCAAGCGCAACATATATGTGGAGATAGTGAAGGTGGAAAACATCCTCCTTTCGGCCTCTCCCCAGAACCCCACCTACAACATCAACAAGGCCGATGCCCTCATGGCCCTGGGACGCCAGGAGGAGGCCCTGGCCATCTACAGGAGGTTCCGCCCCTGGGCGCGGGACAGGCTGAAGGCCCTGGGCCAGGAGTAGAGGGGAACGGGGCCGTGAGGGCCTTGCTCCTTCTGGCCCTGTTTGTGCTCTCAGGGCTCAATTTTGCAGGCCCTGTTGTAGAGGGCGACTACTTCTGGCACCTCCGCCAGGGGCAGAGGCATCTTCAAGAGGGCCGGGTGCCCCTGGAGTTTCCCACCCAGTGGCTTGGACAGGTGCTGCTTTATGGGTGGTGGAAGCTCAGCGGCTACGGCGGCATGGTGCTCCTTAGGGCCCTGGGCTATACGGCCATCCTGGGGCTCCTGTGGGGCTGGATGCGCCGCAAGGGGGTGCCCTTCTTCTGGGCCTTTTTAACGGTGTTCCTTTCGGCCGGGCTCCTTAAGGAGTTTCCCAGTGAGCGGCCCCAGCTGCTGAGTTTCCTCCTGCTTCCGCCTTTTCTGGGCCTGCTGGAGGCGGCCCGGGCCGGCAGGGCCTGGGCCTTCCTGGCCCTGCCGGCGGNGCTGCTTCTGTGGGGCAATGTGCACGCCGGGGCCCTCATAGGGGCTGCTGCCCTCCTGCTGTATGCCCTGGCAGAGGGGCTCCTGGCCCTTCAGGGCAGGGGTTCCTTCCTGAAGGCTGCCCTCATGGCCCTGGCGGCGTTGGCCCCTTTTGGGGTGCTCTTTGCCCTGCTGCCTCAGGCCCTGGGCGCGCTCTGGGGCATCCTTGGAGGCATGCTTTCATACAGCCTCTACCAGAGGAGCGTGCTGGAGTACCTGAGCCCCCTGGAGGCTGCCTTGGGCCTGGGCCACTGGCATCCTGCCTACTGGGCCCTCCTGGGCCTTACAGGGGTAGCCCTGCTCAGGGGAGCAAGAAGGGGAATGCCCCTGCACCATGTGCTCCTTGCCCTGGCCTTCTTGGCCCTTTCCCTGAGGGCCGTGAGGTTCATGCCCCTGCTGAGCTTCCTCCTTCCTCTCACAGCCCCCNGGAGCGCCCCCAGGGCCTCGGACTGGCACCGAAGCGGCCGCCTGCTGGGCCTTTTCGCCAGTGTCCTCCTGGTATGGGCCCTCCTTAGCCCTCCTGCGCCCAGGCTGAAGATAAGCGAGGAATTTCCCTCCAAGGCAGTGCAGTTCCTGAAGGCCCAGAGGCCCCTGGGCAGGGTGTTCAACTACTATGGCTGGGCGGGTTATTTGGCCTGGGAGCTTCCCCGGTGGGAGTTCTTCATGCCTGTACAGGACATAGGGGCGGATGTTAGTAGCGCCTACCAGGGCATCATCTGGGGCAGCCAGGANCCCCTGATGGGACGGCCCAGGTGGCAGGCCCTGCTTCGGGCCTATGGACTTGAGGCGGTGCTCATGCCGGGGCTTAGTCCCATATCGGGCGAGCTTTATCCCCTGCTGGGGCACCTGGTGCGCTCTCCCCAATGGAGCCTTGTCTACTCCGACCAGGTGGCCAACCTGTTCGTGAGGGCCCCTGTGGCCCGGGGGGCAGGCCTCAAGGCCCTGGACAAGCGCCTGGCCTACAGACAGGTGCGCCAGCAGGCCGAGAGGATGCTCCGGCAGGGAGGGCTCAGCAGGAAGGTAAGACAGACCCTTCAGAAGGCCCTCAGGGAGCTAAACGGTGATGCCGTCCAGCCTCTTTAGCCCTGCCCTCAGGGCTGCCTCCACCGCGTCCTTGTACTCCTGGGGGCTCAGGCGCCTGTCCAGGGGAGGATGCTCAAAGGCCTTGTAGCAAGGATAGTACTGGGCCATCACATTCACATAGGTGTTGGGGGAGAGTTCCTGGGCTATGAAGCGCATCACCTCCGGGGTACCTGCCAGCCCTCCGGGAAGCACCAGATGCCTTACCAGTAGGCCCCTTACGGCCACCCCCTCCTTTATCACCAGGTCCCCTACCTGTCGGTGCATCTCCTTCAGGGCCTCTCTGGCCACCTGGGGGTAGTCCTCGGCCTTGGAAAGCTCCTTGGCCACCTGGGGGTCCCAGTACTTGAAGTCCGGCATGTAGATATCCACTATGCCCTCCAGGAGGCGCAGGGTTTCAATGGATTCGTATCCTCCCGTGTTGTATACGATGGGCAGCCTCAGGCCCTCCCTGGAGGCCTCCACCAGGGCCTGCAGTATCATGGGCACCTGGTGGGTGGGGGTCACCAGGTTGATGTTGTGGCAGCCCAGGCCCTGAAGCTCCAGCATCAGCTCTGCCAGCCTCCGGGTGCTCATCTGGGCGCCCTCGCCCAGCTGGCTTATGCTCCAGTTCTGGCAGTAAAGGCAGCGGAGATTGCACTGGCCGAAGAATATGGTGCCCGAGCCGTGCCTTCCCACCAGGGGCCGCTCCTCCCCGAAGTGGGGCCCCCAGCTGGAGACGAAGGGCACATCCAGGGNGCGGCAAAAGCCTCTCTGCCCCTGGGTGCGGTCCACCCGGCAGAGCCTGGGGCATATGGTGCAGCAGCGGAGGCGCCCCATGGCCTCTCTGGCCCGGGCCTGCAGCTCCTGTTGTCCCAAACTAAGGTATGCTGCGCTACTCAACGACCTTTCTGGCTATCTCCTTGGCATGCCAGGCTATGGCCTTGAAGGCGTCCAGCATGTCCAGGTACAAGCTGGAGGCCTTGGGCAGGCACAGCCCCTCTATGAGGCGCTCCTCGTGCAGGGTGGAGAACTCGTTGGCGCTTCGGGNGAGGGCCAGCTCCGCCTCCCGCACGTAGCCTGCCACCAGGAGGTTGGGGGCCAGGAGGAGGTCAGCAGTGTTTACCAGGATGTCCTTGGCCTTCTCAAAGAGGAAGTTTATCTCGTCCATGGCCTTGTCGCTGAAGAGCNCCCCCTCCTGGGCCTTGGCCCTGAGGACCCTGCTCAGGGCCTCCACATAGTCCCCAATGCGCTCTATGTGCCCTGGCACGGCCACATATCTTGCCCCTCGGGGCTCTTCTTGGGCAGCCTTGACCAGCTGCTCCGTGAGGGCCTTTTCCCTCTTGTGCACCTCCTGGGCCAGGGCATCCACCCTGTCCAGGGGCTTGGGGTTTGTGTAAAGATGGCTCTTCTGCAGAAGCTCCAGGGCCTCCACCAACTTGGGGAAAAGCTCGTGCATCTCCGCCAGAATTTCCTTCAAGCTCATAAGGGCGCCTCCTGTTTTGGTAAAAATCCTTTCAGAGGATAACAAAATCCCTGCCTTTTGCCAAGAATATAAACAATAATGATTTTTGAATAAATTTTTTTTATTTGACCATAAATACAGGGGTGTATTAGGCTTAACTGCTTCATTTTTTGGCTGAGGAGGAGAAAAATCCTAAGGAGGAGGACCTTATGAAGAAGTATGAGACTCCGTTGCTGGATGAGCTGGAGAAGGGTCCCTGGCCGAGCTTCGTCACGGAGATAAAGAAGGCGGCGGCCAAGAACGAGATGGCCAATGACGAGCTGGGCCAGCTGGAGAAGTCCTTCCGGCAGAAGCGGGGCTACTGGAAGCATGGCGGCATAGTGGGGGTGCTGGGCTACGGCTCCGGCATTATAGGCCGGTATTCCTCGCTTCCCGAGGAGTTTCCCCATGTGGCCCACTTCCACACCGTGCGTATAAACCAGCCCAGCGGGTGGTTCTACAAGACCGATGCCCTGAGGGAAATCCTGGATGTCTGGGACAAGTACGGAAGCGGTCTTACCAACATGCACGGCTCCACCGGAGACATGATACTCTTGGGCTGCAGAACCGAGGTCCTCGAGGACATCTTTGCCGAGGTATCCTCCAGGGGCTGGGACCTGGGCGGCTCCGGCAGCGCCATGCGCACCCCCAGCGCCTGCATAGGCCCGGCCAGGTGCGAGTGGTCCAACATCAATACCCTGGACATCTGCCACGAGATGACCATGCATTTTCAGGACCAGCTGCACAGGCCTGCCTATCCCTACAAGTTCAAGATCAAGGTGGCCGGCTGTGCCGTGGACTGTGTGGCTGCCATTGCCAGGGCCGACTGCTCCATCATCGGCACCTGGAAGGGAAAGATAGAGATAGACCAGGACGCCGTAAAGTGGTATGCCAAGGGGGGCATGGACATCCAGGCCGAGATCGTGGAGCTCTGCCCCACGGGCTGCATCAGCTACACCGACGGCACCCTGAGCATTGACGATGACAACTGCAGCCGCTGCATGCACTGTATTGCCAAGATGACCAAGGCCCTCAAGCCCACGGGGGAGAAGGGGGCCACCATCCTCATAGGCTCCAAGGCCCCCATCGTGGTGGGCTCCATGATGAGCTGGGTCATCGTGCCCTTCATGAAGGTGGAGCCCCCCTACGACGAGCTCAAGGACCTCCTGGAGAGAATCATAGAGTGGTGGGATGACAACGCCAAGCCCAGGGAAAGGATTGGAGAGCTCATCGAGGCCAGGGGAATGAGGGACTTCCTGGAGGCCATCGGGGTGCAGCCCCAGCCTCAGCAGGTGTTTGAGCCCAGGAGGGACCCCTTCTTCTTCTGGAAGGAAGAGGACCTCAAGAAGTAAGAAATTTCTCAAGGATACATAATAAGGAGGAGTTAAGATGGCAAAACCTCAGAGGCAGACAGACATTGGCCCTCCCAAGTATGAGCGGTTTCTTCCGCCCGTGCTGAAGAAGAACTACGGGCAGTGGAAGTACCACGAGAGGCTGGATGCCGGCACCATGGTGCATGTGGCCGAAAGCGGTGACAAGGTCTACACGGTGAGGGTGGCCTCGCCCAGGCTCCTGAGCACCGATACCCTGAGGGTGATGCTGGACATTGCCGACAAGTACTGCGACGGCTACATCCGCTGGACCAGCCGCAACAATGTGGAGTTCATGACTCCAGAGGAGGGCAAGGTGGAGCCCCTGAAGAAGGAGCTCAGGGACAAAGGCTTCACCATCGGGGGCATAGGGCCCAGGGTCTCCAATGTGGTGCACACCCAGGGCTGGGTACACTGCCATAGCGCCTGTACCGATGCCTCCGGCCTGGTCAAGGCCATGATGGACGAGCTCTACGAGTACTTCACCGAGAAGGAGCTTCCTGCCAAGGTTCGCCTGGCGGTGGCCTGCTGTGTGAACATGTGTGGGGCGGTGCACTGCTCCGACATAGCCATTGTGGCGGTGCACAGGAAGGNGCCGGTAATTCACCACGAGGATGTGAAGAACCTCTGCGAGATACCCACCACTGTGGCCTCCTGCCCCACCAGGGCCATCAGCCCCGACCCGGCCAAGAAGA
>MTOX01000002.1 GCA_002011795.1 Nitrospirae bacterium JdFR-88 | reverse complement strand
ATGCGGGGCCCTGGGCTTGTAGAGCAGCTCCCTTGTGCCCTTCCAGCGGAAGCCTCCCTTATGCCTTATGAGCCTGCTACGCATTCTCAAAAGTGATTATCCCCTTCAGGCAGTCCTGGGCCTGGGCCACCAGGCGGTAGGCCCGGGGGGCCTCCTGGAGGGGGAACCTGTGGCTTACCAGCATGGAGGCCCTGACCTTCTGGATGAGCTCCAGGGCCTGGCGGGTCTCAGGGGGGCCGGCCGAGTAGCTGCTTAGCAAGGTCAGGTCCTTGAAGTAAAACTCCTGGTGCCTCAGCAGGAACACCTCCTCTGGGGGCAGGGGGGTGAACATCACCACCACTCCCTGGGGAGCCACCACCTGGAGGGCCTCCCCGAGGGCCCGGGCACTTCCGGGGCCCACGACCACCACCTCGGGCTCGGAGGCCTCGGCCAGGGCCTGGGCACTCAGGTCCAGCACTCGGTGGGCCCCCAACTGCAGGGCCTTCCTCAGCCTGTAGGGTACCACATCGGCCCCTACCACTTCCGAGGCCCCCAGGTGCCTTGCTGCCAGCACATGCAGGGCCCCCATGGGCCCCAGGCCCATCACCAGCACCTTTTTCCCCCTTATGGGGCCTGCCCTGCCGAGGGCCTTAAGCACGCAGCCCAGGGGCTCCACCAGGGTGGCGTCCTCAAAGTCCACCTGGGGGGGCAGCTTCAGGGTGTCGTGCTGGAGGTTCACCCGGGGCACCAGGATGAACTCCGCCAGTCCCCCAGGGATGAGCCTGCTTTGCCTCCAGGTGGCACAGTGCACAAAGGCCCCCCTCCGGCACAGGGGACAGTGCATGCAGGGGGCATGATGATGAAGGGCCACCCTGTCGCCCACCTGGAAGTCCTCCACCCCTGGGCCGAGCTCCACCACCCGGCCCGCCGGCTCGTGGCCCAGCACCAGGGGGGCCTTCCGGCTTATGTACCAGGGCAGCACATCCCCTGTGCAGATGCCCGAGGCCACAGTCCTCACCAGGGCCTCCCCGGGGCCCGGCCTGGGAACAGGGGCGTCCTCCNCCCTTATGTCCTCAGGGCTGTAAAGCCGCACCACCTTCATGGCTCAAGCACATACTTTATCCCCCGGCCCTGCTTCAGTCTCCGGAGGCAGTGCTCCGTCTGCTGAAGCCCGTATCTGCCCGAAATCAGGGGCCTCACATCTATCCTTCCCTCCAGCAGGAGCCTCCTGGCCTCCCTCACATCCTGGGGGCTGAAGTGGAAGCTCCCCCTGAGTGTGAGCTCGTGGTAGTGAATCGTCTCGGCCAGGAACTGCACCTTCGCCCCCTTGCCGAGCCCTCCGAAGAGCACCACCGTGCCACCCTTCTGGGCATACTCCGGGGCCTTCTGCCAGGCCCGGGCCTGCCCGGTGCACTCAAACACGTACCGGAGTCCCTGGGGATAGCGGGCCCACAGCCTGGCCTCCTGCCCGGGGGTAAAGACTACCTCTGCCCCCAGGCGCCGGGCCAGCCTCAGGCGCTGGGGCTCCAGGGCAGTAAGGGCCACCCTCAGGCCCAGACCCCTCAGTACCAGCAGGTGAAGGAGCCCTATGGGGCCAGCGCCCATCACCAGGGCCGTCTGGCCCCTCCGGGGCCTCNCCAGGCGCATCCCGTGAAGTACACAGGACAGGGGCTCCAGGAAGGCCGCCTCCTGGAAGCCCAGATGAGGAGGCTTGACAAATACATTCTCCCTGACCACATGCGCAGGAAGGAGAATGAACTGGGCAAAGGCGCCCAGGGCCATCGTCCTGGGAAGCTCCGGGCAGAGGTTGTAAAGGCCCTGACGGCAGAGCTGGCAGGCCCTGCAGGGCGCGGTGTGAACGGCCATGACCTCGGTGCCCGGAGGAAAGCGCCTGAGGCCCCTGCCCCTCTTGGCCACCACCCCTGAGAACTCGTGGCCCAGGGGCCCGGGAAGGGGCATAAGGGGGTGGCCCCGGAGGTAGGTCTTCAGGTCGGTGCCGCAGGTAAGGGCCGCCTTGACCCTTACGAGAAGCTCCCCCGGGCCGGGCTCGGGCACGGGCACCTCCCTGAGGGAAATCCTTCCAGGGGCCTCCAGGAATACGGCCTTCATGAGGGCCATTTAGAGCTCCAGGCGCCCGCCCCAGAGCTGTCCCAGCACCGCCGCCCCTATGAACACGGGCACATAGTAGAGCTCCAGATGCGAAAACATCCTTCCCAGAACAACTATAGGCACAGGGGCATGGATGCACAGCCACCAGGCGAGGGAGAACTTCCGAGTGGCCCTGCGGAGGTAGCCGAAAGGCAGATTCAGCATGAAGGTATAGGAGAAGAGGCCCAGCACCAGGGCCACCTTGGGTAGCACCGCCATAACAGAGGATAACCCAGCCTCCAGGGGGGTGTCAAACCTTTGTATAAGTTCACTCCATATGAGACACCGAGGGGTTCCTGTCGTTGATGATGCCACGGCCTTTGAGGAATTGCAACGGGGTCTCTTTATCCAGGCAGTGGTCTAGTAGAACTCCTCTGTGTGAGTCCTCTGGGCCCTCCCCCTGGCCCTGGAAGTTATTCTTCTTAGGGCAGGAAACCTCCTGGGCACCTCCCTGAGGAGTCTCCCCAGGGCCTGCTGCTCGTTGTAGTTCAGAAGGGAAAAGGTGCTATGATTTACCCATGGTGGTGTTTGAGGCCCTGAAGGGCCCTCCCGTGGCCGAGCAGGCCGTGGAGATTGTGGAAAGGAAGGGGCTGGGCCACCCGGATGTCATCACCGACCGGGTGGTGGAGGCCGTCAGCGTGGCCCTCTCAAGGGAGTACCTCAGGCGCTTCGGCACGGTGCTTCACCACAACATAGACAAGGGGCTGCTGGTGGCAGGCAGGGCCCAGAAGGCCTTCGGCGGAGGCAGGCTCCTCAGGCCCATGGAGCTGGTAGTAGGCGACAGGGCCACCTTCCAGGCAGAAAGGGAAAGGGTCCCCGTAAGGGAAATAGTGGTGGAGACGGCCCGGCAGTGGTTCCTCCGAAACCTCCGCTTCGTGGAGCCGGAAAGGCACCTGAAGGTCAGGGTGGCCCTGGCCCCGGGGGCTGCGCAGCTGGTGGACATCTTCAGGCGCGGGGGTCCTCCGGGGGCCAACGACACCTCCTGTGCCGCGGCCCACTGGCCCCCCACGGACACGGAGCAGGCGGTGCTTGCCCTGGAGCAGTTCCTGAACTCCAGGGCCTTCAAGGCCCGACTGCCCGAGACCGGCGAGGATGTAAAGGTCATGGGCCTGAGGCAGGGCCGAAGGCTCCACCTGGTGGTGGCCATGCCCCTTCTGGACAGGTTCATTCGCTCCGAGGCCCAGTACTTCGCCCTCAAGGAGATGGTGCTTCAGGACATAGTGCGCCACTTCGTCCCCCGCTTCAGGGACAGGTTCGAGGCCCTGGAGGTAGAGCTCAACGCCCTGGATGCCC
Source organism: Nitrospirae bacterium JdFR-88 (assembly GCA_002011795.1). Taxonomy (GTDB): domain Bacteria; phylum Nitrospirota; class Thermodesulfovibrionia; order Thermodesulfovibrionales; family JdFR-88; genus JdFR-88. The sequence continues at coordinate 49,480 of MTOX01000002.1, read as the reverse complement.
GGGGTAGGGGCCTGGAGGGCATCTACCTGAGCGTGCTGGGCACCAGTGCCGAGGACGCCGACAGCGGCCAGGTGGGCAGGGCCGGCAGGGCAGGGGGTCTCATCACCCCCATGAGGCCCATGAGCCTGGAGGCCCCCTCGGGAAAGAACCCCGTTAGCCATGTGGGCAAGCTCTACAATGTGCTGGCCCAGCGGCTGGCCAGACAGCTGTATGAAAAGGTGGGGGGCATGAAGGAGACCCAGGTCTTCATCCTCAGCCGCATAGGGGCTCCCCTGGGGCGGCCCCTCATGGTCTCGGTAAAGGTGATGCTGCAGCGGGGAGCCTCCCTAAGGCAGATACAGAGGAGGGCCCAGCCCCTCCTGGAACAGGCCCTGCAGGGCCTGCCCAGCCTGGGCAAGGCCCTGGCCACAGGCAGGCTCAAGCTCTTTACCTAAAGCTTCACCTTAAGGCCCTTCATGAGCTCCCTGACCGGGGCGGGCACCCGGCCCAGGGAGCCCAGCTTCTCCACTATGAAGGAGCTCTGCATGATGAGCTTCATGGAGCTCAGCAGGTAGCGCTTCTTGAAGTCGTTGGGCATCCTCAGGAGCTCCTTCAGCTTGTTCATGTAGAAGCGCCTGTAGCAGTCTATGATGGCCACATCCACCTGCCTGAGGCTCATGGCCTTGGGCTTTATCACCGGGTCAATGAGGTTGTACTTGCGGTAGTCCCGGACCACTATGAAGGGCTCCAGCTCCTTGTACATGTCGGCATAGGGCCAGGGGGCCAGGGCCAGGAAGTGGGCGAAGTCGGGATTGTAGTGGATGGCCAACTGCAGGGNAGTGCGGATGCTCCGCTTGGTCTCCTGGGGAAAGCCCAGGATGAAGCTGGTCTCCGTAATCATGCCGTGGTCGTGGATGAGCTGCAGGGCCTTGCGGCCTGCCTCCACATCTATGTCCTTTTTGATGAGGTCCAGGGTCTCCTGGTTGGTGGCCTCCACCCCCACATAGATGTGCACCACTCCTGCGCGGCGGTACTTCTGCAGTATGTCGGCATCCCTGAGGATGTCCTCCACCCTGGTCTCCATGAGGAGGTAGACCCCCAGGTCGCGCTCAATCAGGAGGTCCAGGAAGCGCTCCCACCTGGCCCGGTCGCTGGTGGGGTACTCGTCGGTGATGAGCAGCACATTCACGCCGTAGCGCTCCCTGAGGTGCTCTATCTCCTGTACACAGCGCTCCGGGCGCCTGGCCCGCCAGGACTGCCTCCAGAACTTCTGCTGCGAGCAGAAGGTGCAGCTGTGGTGGCAGCCCCTGGAGGNGCTCACCGCTCCCAGCCGGCTCTTGGGAATGACGAAGTATCGGTAGTCCCTCCACTGAAGGAGGTCCCAGGCCGCAGGCAGGGCGTCCAGGTCAGCCAGGAAGGGCCTCGGAGGAGTACTCAGCAGCCGGCCGTCCTGGCGGAAGGCCAGCCCCTTGACCTTGCTGGGCCTGCCCCCGGCCTCCAGGCACTGAAGCAGCTCCCTGAGGGTCTCTTCCCCTTCGCCCCTGACGACGAAGTCCACCTGGGGGCTCTGCAGGGTCTCCTCGTAGAGGAAGCTGGGGTGAACCCCTCCGATGATGGTGACGATTCCGGGGCTCACCTGCTTGGCCACCTGAAGCACCCTCAGGGCATCGGGCTGGGTGGAGGTGATGGCCGAGGTGGCCACATAGGCGGGCCTTTCGCTCTCTATGGTCTTGTGTATCTCCCTGAAGCCCACGCCCTTGGTCATGGCATCGTAGATGATGGGCTCAAGCCCGGCCTCCCTGGCCTGGGCAGCCAGATAGACAAAATGCAGGGGAATCCAGCGGCCCGCCACCTCCACCACTCCGCAATGGTAAGGGGGGGNGATGAACAGTATCTTCCTTCGCCTGCGCCTCATTGTCCCAGCTCCGCCCTGATGGCCCGTACCCTCTTGGAAAGCCTCAGCCACAGCCAGGCCCCGCCGCCCACGAAGGCGAAGGCCAGGATGTGCTTCACGATGAGGGCAGGCACCTGGGCATGGCCCACCGCCTCGGCCCACTCGAAGGAGCGGTAGGCCAGGGTCCTGGGCACCCCCCCGATGAGTATCCAGGCCAAGGAGAACTTGGCCAGTCGGGTGATGCTCCCGTGAAGCCTCAGGAAGTAGGCGGCCTCTTCGGTGCTTCGGCCCTCGTAGCGCCTTAGCACCACCCACATGGCCACCCCGCTGGCCAGAAGCAGCGCCGTGGCCACATCGTGGAAGTAGTTGTTGAGCATTATGAGCACGCCCAGCCCTGGACTCATAGACTAATTATAAGCCAATGCCTCCCTTTTTCTCTGCCTGGCATACTCCCTGAAGGCCCTGCCCTGGGGGTACTGCACCATCCAGGAGGNGATGTGGCTCATGGGGAAGCCCCTCCAGGAAACCTGGAGCATTCTCCTGAGGATCTTGGGCAGCGTGAACAGCCTGGCCCTGAGCTGCACCAGGGCCTCCTCCCTCTCGGAGGGGCTCATGCTGGGATGCTCAAACACCGCATGATTGCCGTCGTAGCTGTCCCAGTCAAGCTCCCTGAGGAGGTAGGGCCTGTAGAGCTCGTAGAGCTCGGTGCCTGGAAAGGGGGTGGTCATCACCGGATGGGCCGCCACCTTAAGCTCCTCGCAGAGCCTATACAGGGCCTCGAAGTCCTCCCTGCTGTCCTGTCTTCCGCCCACCATCACAAAGAGCATCACCTCAATGCCTGCCGCCCTTATGCGCCTTATGATGTCCCGGCGACGCCTTCCCTGCTTGCCGGTAGCGCGATATTCCTCAAGGCTCAGGGGGTTTTCACTCTCCCAGCCCACCATGACGGCGGTAAGGCCCGCCCGGCGGGCATACTTCAGAAGCTCGTCGGCCCGGGGATGCTCCAGGCTCACCAGGTCGGCCGAGCCGAACCACCACTTGCCCTTCACTGCAATGCTCATTTCCCTGTAAAGCTCAATGGAGCGCTCTATGCTTATGCCCCAGATGTTGTCGTCAATGCCCCAGAAGAGGCGCCAGCGGCTCTGGGCCACCTCGGCTACCACCTCGTCGATGGGCCTGAGCCTGACCCTTCCACCGTAGAACCTGTGCACCGAGCAGAAGCTGCAGCGGAAGGGGCAGCCCCGGGAGGTCTGAAAATACCCGTAGACATACCTCTTGTCCCCCCACAGATGGGTCACCGGCCGGGGAAGCCCCTTGAGGGGAAGGAGCCTGCCCCGGTAGAGGGGCTGTAGGCTCCCCCTCTGGATGTCCCTCAGCAGCTGGGGCCACNCCTCCTCGGCCTCCCCCAGCACCAGGGCATCGGCATGGGCCTTGGCCTCCTCGGGAAGGGCGCTTACATGGATGCCCCCCAGGACGACCTTCTTGCCCATGGCCCTGAGGGCATCGGCAGTGCGGTACACCCAGGGGGCCTGAGGGGTAAGTACCGTAAAGAGGAAGGCATCGGCCTCGGCCGCCTCGGGCTCAAAGGGCTCCTTGTTGGCATCCACCAGCCGGAGCTCCACCCCGGGGTCATGCTGCCAGGTAAGGCCCGCCAGGTACTCCAGCACGGGCGGGGCTATGGGCAGCCCCTTGGACATCTGGCCCTTGGCCCCGAAAGGAGGAGAAACCAGAACGAGCCTCATCAAAAAAGAATGGTAGCAAAAACCGTGCTAAAAGGGCAATTTCCGCCAAGTTGTATAATAAACCATGTCTGCCAAGCTGGTCGTCCTGTTGTTGTCCCTGGCCCTGGTGCTGGGCTGTGCGGCGCAGCTTCCCAGGGAGGAGGTACCGGAGCTCTACTGGCCCCTGCCCCCGGAGAAGCCCAGGATAAAGTTCGTGGACCTCATCATCGGCAGCATAGATGTCACCGGGGTGCGAAGCGGCAAGTTCAAGCAGTTGCTCTTTGGTGAGGAGCCCGAGGTGGGCTTCCTGAAGCCCTCCTTCGTGGCCGCCAGGGACCGGGTGCTTTACATAACCGACATAGGCCGGGTGCATGTCTATGACTTCAAGCGCAAGGAGTACCGGGCCATAGGGGGAAGGCTCCTTACCCCCACGGGAATAGCCGTGGGCCCCAACTCCGTGTTGTATGTGGCCGACTCCTCCAGGAGGGCCCTTTACATCATCAGCCCCGAGGGCAAGTTCACCGAGATAAAGGGCTTTGCCACCCCCGGGGGGGTGGCCCTGGACGAGAAGCGGGGCAGGGTCCTGGTGTGCGACACCAAGAAGCACCAGGTGGTGGTGCTGGACACCCGGGGGCGGCGCCTCTTTAGCATAGGCAGAAGGGGAAGGGGCCCGGGGCAGTTCAACTTCCCCTACGATGTGGCCGTGGACAAGGAGGGTAGAATCTATGTGGTGGATTCAGGGAACTTCAGGGTGCAGATACTGGCCCCCAACGGGCAGCCCATAAGGGCCTTTGGCACCGTGGGAATGGTGCCGGGCACCTTTGCCCGGCCCAAGGGCATAGCACTGGACTCCCAGGGCCACATCTACGTGGTGGACGCCGCCTTCGGCAACTTCCAGATATTTGACCGCCTGGGCAGGGTCTACCTGGCGGTGGGCACCAACGGGCTGGCCCCGGGGCAGTTCCAGCTGCCTGCAGGCATAGCCATAGACGAACGGGACCGCATCTATGTGGTAGACCAGATGAACCGCCGCATCCAGGTCTTCCAGTACCTGAGGCACCAGTAGGGGNTTTGACTTCAGGCCCCTGGGATTGTATTATAGTGCCATCTGAGAACTGAAACTTTAAACTTCACAGGAGGGGACGATGAGAGCAGTGGTGGTTTTGGCTCTGGTTCTGGCGTTTTCCCTGCTNCCTCTGGTGGCCCTGGGGGCGGGGGCCCATGAGGGGCTGAACTGTGTGGGTTGCCACGGCATCCACAACGCCAAGGGAGAAATTATCTTTGCCGTGGAGCCCAACAAGAAGGCCCTGAATCCCAGGACAAAGCAGCCCTACACCGGGGTCACCGCCCTGTGCCTGGGCTGCCACGAGACCATGGACAAGGGCGGGCTGGGCATCCTGCCCGTATCGGTGGCCATGAGCCACCCCTTCGGTGTAAAGCCCAACCCCAAGGTGGCCGTGGTGCCCCAGGAGTTCCTCAGGGAAGGGAAGCTGGAGTGCGTGGGCTGCCACGACCCCCATCCCTCCAACCCCAACTACAAGTACCTGAGGGTGGACACCAAGGGAGGGGCCAAGATGGAGGCCTTCTGCGCCCTGTGCCATCCTGCCAAAGGGGAGGTCAAGCCCACCGGGCTTAAGGTCTTCAGCAGCATGGACGAGCGCAAGTTCGCCGCCCCCAAGCCCAAGGCCCCGGCCAAGAGGCCCGTAAGGAAGAGGTAGCCCTTCCTTCCGGGTGCTTTCATGAGGCGCCTCTGGGCAGTCCTTCCGGCCCTGGCCGTCCTGCTCTTGGCCGTAGCGGTCGGGGCCGGTTCCGTAAAGAAGGTAGGTGCCTTCCAGGACAAGCAGAATGCCCTTAACCTGGTCCGTTCTCTCAAGGCCGCGGGACGGGATGCCTTCATCAAGAAGGTCAAGGTAAAGGGCAAGGTCTTCTACAGGGTGTATGTGAGGCAGGGGAGCAAGCGTGCTCCCCAGGCCGAGCCCGTCCCCCAGGTGAAGCCCAAGGCCCTGCCCGTGGTGAAGGCCCCGCGGAAGCTTCCGGACTGCCAGAGGTGCCACAAGCTGGAGCCTTCGGCCAAGGGGGTGCATCCAGCGGTGGCCATGGGCTGTGGCGTCTGCCACCCCCAGGCCCACCAGCGGGATGCCCAGTACGAGAAGGGGCTGGCCGCAGAGGGGGCCGAGCTGTGCTTCCTCTGCCACCAGAGGGAACCCTTCGGCCAGGCCCATGTGCATCCTCCCGTGGGGGCGGGAAACTGCACCTTCTGCCACGACCCCCATGTGTCCGAGCACGGCAAGCTCCTGCTGTCCCCCCTGCCCCAGCTGTGCTTCAACTGCCACGACCAGGAACGCCTGCTGAAGGGGGTCTCGGTGCATCCGCCCGTTCAGGCGGGCACCTGCACAGGATGCCACAACCCCCACTCCTCCAAGGCCCAGCGGCTGCTGCTGGCCTCGCCCCCCGAGCTCTGCATGCTCTGCCACGACAAGGGCATATTCACCGGCAAGAGATACTCCCATCCCCCCGTGGCCTCGGGCATGTGCACAGGCTGTCACGGCGCCCATGCGGCAGAGGCCGAAAAGCTACTCCTGAGCAAGCCCCCTGGACTGTGCTTCACCTGCCATCCCGGCCAGGGCTTTACCGGCAAGAAGCATGTGCATCCCCCCGTAAAGGCCGGCGCCTGCGCTGACTGCCACGAGCCCCACCAGAGCGACACCGCCAGGCTCCTGCGCTCCGCCCCTCCAGGGCTGTGCCTTCAGTGCCACCAGGAGGCCCAGGTAATGCCCGGGCCCAGGCGCCATGCCCCCGTGGAGGCAGGCACATGCTCGGGCTGCCACCAGCCCCACCAGAGCGATGCCGAGAAGCTCCTGCACAGCAAGCCCCCGGAGCTCTGCTTCGGCTGTCACGACAGGGCGGCCTTCCAGGGCAAGAAGATTCAGCACCCTCCGGTGAAGACCGGCCTGTGCTCCAGCTGCCACCAGCCCCACGCCTCGGTAGAGTTTAAATTGCTCCTCAAGGAGCCCCCGGAGCTCTGCTTTGACTGCCACGACAAGGCGGGCTTCACCAATATGCGGAAGATCCACGGCCCGGTGGCCATAGGGCAGTGCTCGGGCTGCCACCAGCCCCACCAGAGCGATGCCGGCAGACTCCTCCATGAGCCCATTCCCCAGGTCTGCTACCGGTGCCACAGGCCCGGTAAATTCCAGAAGAAGAACATCCATCCCCCCGTGGCCGAAGGCAAGTGCCTGCAGTGCCACACCTCCCATGTCTCCAGGTACCGCTCCCTCCTGGTGCTCAGGGACAACGAGGTCTGCAGGGAGTGCCACGAGGCAGTGCTGGATGTCCCCCACCCCGTGGTGGGAGTAAAGAGGATAGGCCATCCCCTCAGGGGCAGGCGCGACCCCCTGAGGAGGTACAAGCGCTTCACTTGCACCAGCTGCCACGAGCCCCATGCCTCCGACTGGGGCAGGCTCTTCCGCTACCAGGCGGAGATGCCCAGGGGCCTGTGTAAATACTGCCACAAAAGGATGTAGCCGTTGACATGACGATAGCGCAGTCTTTAAAATCTCTACTGCCATGAAGAGGCTGGCCTGGTTAGTTGCCACAGCGATGTTGCTCCTGCTGGTAGCCCTGAGTGCGGCCCAGGAGGCCAAGCAGGTGGGCTCCTTCTCCGTAAAGGCTAATGCCGAGGCCCTGGTCAGAAAGCTCCAGGCCGAGGGCAAGGACGCCTTCCTCAAGCAGGTGGTGGTAAAGGGCAAGGTGTTCTACAGGGTGTATGTGCGCCCCGGGCCCAAAGAGCCCCCGGTGGCCAAGCCCGAGGCGCCCCCTGAACCTGCCCCGCCGCCCCAGGAGGTGAAGGAGGCCGAGCCCGAGCCAGCCCCCGCGCCCCCTGCGGCAAAGGAGGCACCTCCCGCACCCAAAGAGGCTGCGCCTGCCGTGGCCATTCCGGACTCGGAGTGCACCATGTGCCACCAGCCCCTTACCCAGGGCAAGGTGGTACACACCGCCTTGCAGATGGGCTGCCAGGCCTGCCACACCGGGGTGGACGCCAGCCAACTGCCCCACAAGTTCAGCGGCGCCTCCAAGGGCCTGAGCGCCGAGCCCCCCCAGCTCTGCTTCGGATGCCACCAGCAGAAGGACTTCTCCGCCAGCACCGTTCACGCCCCTGTGAATCTGGGCATGTGCACCAGCTGCCACAATCCCCACAGCAGCGCCGAGGCCAAGCTGCTTGTCTCGGCCATGCCGGAGCTCTGCTACCAGTGCCACGACCAGGGGGGATTTCAGAAGAAGGTGGTGCACGCCCCCGTAGCCACAGGGGCCTGCACCGATTGCCACGCCCCCCATGCCAGGAACAACCCCAAGCTGCTCCTGAGGCGGGGTCCCCTGCTTTGCAGGAAATGCCATCCCAGGGTGGAGAAGCGTCCCCACGCCGTGGTGGGCTTCAGGGGCAGGGGCCATCCCCTGAGAGGCAAGAAGGACCCCCTCAGGGAGGGTAAGCCCTTTGAGTGTCTGAGCTGCCATCTCCCCCACGCCTCGGACTGGGCGAGGCTGTTCAGGTACAAGGCCGAGAGCTCCTTTGACCTCTGCCTGCACTGCCACCAGATGTAAGGCCCTCTGGGGCCTGCTGCTGGGAGCCCTGCTGCTGCCTTGCTCTGCCCAGGCCCTCCAGAAGGAGTTTTCCTTGGGGGCGGGAACAAGCCTTAACAGTCTGCAGAGCACCCAGCTTATGGTGGTAGTGGCGGTGCAGAAGCCCTTCAGGGAGTTCCTGCTTCGGGCCGAGGCCTCCCTGGAAGCCGTTCAGGCCCCAGGAGACACCCTGGGCGTTCTGGGTGGGGCCCTGCTTCTGAGGCTGCCCCTGGGGGCCAAGGGCCCCTTCCTGGAGCTTGGCGGAGGGCTGAACCTGGCCAGCTCCGATGCCCTGGGGGACCGGGACCTGGGAGGCCCCTTTTTTCTGAGCTTCATAGCCTCGACAGGCTACGGTCGGGGCCCCTGGGCCCTGGCAGTGCGCTACAGGCACCTTTCCAATGCCTGGCTGTACGAGGAAAACCCCGGACTGGACTCCCTGTACCTGATGCTCTTCAAGGTCTTTAAATGAGAAGGGGGGCGGGGGCCGAAGGCCCCCGCCCCCCACTCCCTCGGCGCTACTCCTGCAACACCCCTCCTATGACCGCAGGGGCCCCCTCTACCTCAGGCACTGGGCCAATGCCAGGGGCCTGCCAGTCCGAAAGGTCAGGCAGCTGGTAGGAGGTGGTGCTCAGCCCAGAGCACTCCGAGGCATCCACGACCTTCATCCACTGCTCCTTCTCCAGGGCCTTCACGAAGTACTTTGTACCGCTGCTGCCCTCCAGCACCGAGCCGTCGGGAATTACCAGCTGGGGTACCCACCGGGTGTTGGGCCCGCACTCGGCCTCGGCCCCCGTGTCTATGTCCACGCAGCTGCCGGGTATGCCGTGCAGCTCGCCAAAGCCGCTGTACTCCAGGTAGAAGGTGCTGCTTTCGCCGTCGCCCCAGTCGTGGACATACCTGAGCATGAGGGGAGGCTCAAAGGTTATGAAGGCACCCTCGGAGTCCTTGAGGGCAGTGAAGTGGTTCCAGTCGTGGGGCCCCGTCTCCCAGGTGTAGAACTCCTCCAGGTTGCTCCAGGCCTGCCACCCACAGGTGCTCTCTCCCGTCTCGTCCCACTCGCAGGCCAGGGCGTTGAGGTTTGCCGCCGTGGGCTCAAACAGGGGCCCGCTCCAGAGCCCCCAGGGGAAGGCCTCGTTGTCCTGGGTAAGCACCACGGGACTGGTGCCGTTAAGAAGCACCATGCTCTGGAGGTCAAAGCTGTAGGCCACATAGTTGGCCACCGAGGGGGCCACGGGCTGGTACTCTATGTCCGAGGTGTCAAAATAGGGGCTCGAGGTGTTCAGCACCGCCGGGTCGGGACAGCCGCTGAAGCAGGCCAGCTCAGCAGGTACCTCCTGGCCCGGGTAGACCAGGTCCTCGGTGTAAAGCACTACCTCGGCGCTGTCGGAGGCGGTGCAGTTGAAGAGCCCCGTTTCGGGCTCAGGAACGCAGTCCTGGAGCTTCACCTGCAGGGCCCCGCCCAGGGCCTGCGACCAGCAGTAAAGCTCGGCCCACTGAAGGGCGCTCAAGTCCAGGGTGCCGGTGGTGGACTCCCACAGCCAGGTGCTGGTGTTCAGGATGGCCGTCTTCTGAAAGGCCTGGCCGTCCCACTGAAGGATGTACTCTGTGTCGGTGCCGGTGGAGGGGTCAAACTCGTGGTACTGCAGGGGCACATTCTTTATGGCCCCCAGGGTGAGGCTCTGCCGAGTATGCCTTATCAGCCTGCCCTGGGAGATGAACAGCTCGTAGGGCGTGGCCACCTCCCCCTCGGGGCTGTAGGTGAGCTTGTAGAGGGTCTCGCCGCCGCTGAGGCTTACCTCTTCGGGGAACCAGACGCCCCAGTAGCCTACCCAGCCGTAGTAGGCCACATCATCGGGGCTTACATACTTCACGGGGAAGCCCGAGTTGCGAAGCACCCTGGAGCCATCGGAGGAATTGTACAGGCCGTAGCGCCAGGCGGTCTCCTCAAACTGGGTGCGGCTGAGGCACTGGGCGCCGGAGGCGCCGTTTCTCAGGAAGTGGGTGGCGTCGTAGGCGAAGTCGAAGGCGGCCTCCTCGGTCCCCCCAGGGGTGTTGGCCATGGTGTAGACGCTGCCGCTTCCGCTGAAGCCGTCGGCCGCTCTCTGAAAGGTAGCGCTCTCGGTGAAGGAAACCTCCCCCTCGGGGCCCTGGAAGGCACCGTTGACTATGAAGCTCAGGAGCACCCCGCCAGAGCTCTCCTGGGTCTTCATGAATCCCCTGAAGAACTCCTGGGAGCTCACCTGCCCGTTGATTACGGCAAAGCTCTGGAAGTTCATGGTGAAGAGTCCCAAGGGATTGTCCTCGCTCTTGCCTTCCGTGATCACCAGGTTGGCGAATATCATGCTGGCGGGCTCATACTCATCCCCCTGCTCCTGGTGCACCCATATCTTGACCACCTGGGGGGCAGTGTTGGACACCCTGGAGGAGCTTACCACCCAGAGCTCGTAGTCCGGCATGGTGGAGGAGCTGCCCTGGTTCTTGGACTCCTGCCCTGCACCCTCGGCGCTGTCCCTGGCGCTGGAGCAGAGGTTGAGGTCCACCTGGGCCTTGTAGGGACCCGCATTCAACATGGCCTCGTAGCGGCTTTGGTCCAGCATGCACAGTATCTCGTTTACCAGGTTGAAGGCCTTGGCCGAGCGCTCAAACACATACACGATGGGCGCATCCTGGTGGTAGTCCGACTCGGCCGGAAGCTCCTGCACGGAGTTTGCCATGGCCTCAAGGGCCAGGGTGCCCACCCAGGAGCCCTCGGCCTCTCCCTCCTGGGGCTCCACCACGCTGACCTTCTCGGCCACCTCCAGGGAGCTCACCGAGCCCTCGGTGGTGGTGCCATCGGTGGTGCCGCCGCCGCCGCAGCCCGTAAGGGCCGCTCCGGCAAGGGCCAGAAGCAGCACCAGAAACCCATACACTATGCACCTTGAAGGACTCATTGCGAAAAATCCCCCCTTCGGCCGCATCCTGAGGCCTCCCCACGGGAGGCCTTCTGCGTAAATGGGTTCGGCCCTAGGGGGGAAAACTTTAACGGGAAAAAAGGGGGGGGCGGGGGCCGAAGGCCCCCGCCCCCCAAAAGGGCAAGCGTCAAAAGACCTCAGTAGGTCAGGTAGGCCTCGCCCACCTCGATGATGAGGCCGCCCTCAGAGACTATGTAAACCGCTTTCTTTCCTCCCACCGGCCAGAAGATGTCCAGGTACTCACTCCCCAGCGCTCCGTGCACATGGTAGAGACCCATGAAGTAGCCTACATCCAGGGAGATGTCCGTGCCCGAGTCGCCGCCAGCGGTGCTGAAGTCAAGCTCCGCCTGGCCCGTCCCCGTGCCGCTTATCTGCAGGCTGCCCCATACATAGGCCCCTGCATAGTCGTTGTAGTCGCTAGCATAAAGCGTCCTGGCCAGGAAGTTCAGCGTCCCGGTGAAGCTGGGGGGCGTGGTCCCCGAGGCGTTGGCAATCCCCACAAAGGTGGCAGGATAGGTGCTGGCCGGCTCGGACCCTGCGCCAGTGTCTATCTGCCCGCCTATCATCTGTTCGCCCTCAAAGGCGCCGGTCTCGTAAAACTGCACCATGCGGATGAAGTCCGGCTCGCCGTTGGCATCAGGGTCGCTCACCCCGTTAAGGAGCCCATCGTCGTTGTCGTCGTTCTTCATAGCCATGATGTTTCCGCCCCCAAAGACGATAAGCATCTTCCCCTCGGCATCGGGCACATTGATGAAGGAGGCTCCTGAGATATCTCCTGTGGTAAAGGCATCCAGGTAGGGCATGCGCTCCGGGTCGTTGGGGTCCGTGGCGTTTATCATGTCAGCCCTGGGCTGGTTCAGAAGCCCCGGATGGGCCACTGCCACGGCAATCTGGTAGGAGGTGTTGCTCTTCAGGCTAGGGGCAAGCTGGGTGGGCTTGGCCGTGTAGGCCTCCCCTGCGCCAGTGGCCACACCACTGGAGTCCGTGACCAGATAGATGGCCCTCCTCATGCCCACGGGCTGGACGATGAATACATTGCCCCCGCCCCAGGGATCAGGCTTGTCGTAGGTTAGCACCACGATGTTTTCAGGAAGCCCATTGGCACTGTTGAGAAAGGCACTCTCTGAGGAGTTGAAGAGAAAGGTCTGGTTCATGGCAGGGTCGTTGGGGTCGTGGTAGGAGCCGTTGTCTATAGCCACCGGCATGGCAGAGAGCTCCACCGCGCCGGCTGCCACATCTATGTCCTGAACCACGAAGTTCCCCCAGGCCACCCTCTTTCCATCGCCCGGGTCGCCGAACATGTCCCTGGCCAGGAAGTACCTCTCTCCAGCAAAGGTGCTGGCCACCAGGTTGGCAATGCCCCCTATGTCCACCGAGGAGCCGGCCGGCCTGAAGCTGGCCACGAAGATGCCCCTCTCAAGGGAGGTGGACAGATGGGTGTAAACCCCGCCGACGCTTCCCAGAAGCCCTATGGTGCCGGCCACCCGGGTAATTTCCGTGGGACTTGCCGGGTCATCTACCACATCCAGCAGGATGGTGGAGCCATGCACCCGGCCCCGAACCACCTCCGTGCTTCCTTCTATCTGCCCGCCCACGGAGCCGTCGGCATTCACTATGAGGGTCATGTAAAGCCTGTTCATGCTCAGGAGGCTCTGAAGGTCAGGGTAATTGTTTGTGCCTATGTTGCCCTGCTCAAAGAATATCACCACGCCGTTGTAGGTGCCCGCAGGGAGGGTGCCCTCCATGGTGCCCCCTGCCAGGGCGTTCAGCGCTCCGCCTGCTGCGGCGAGGCTGACCTCCGGGTCCTCATAGAGCTCGGTGTCACTTATGCCCAGACGACCGGTGAGGTTGGTTATCGCGCCATTCAGTGTGCCCTCCACTATGAAGTAGTCATACAGGCTGTCGGTAAGGGGGCTGATGACGAAGTTGCTCAGCCCCCCTGAGCCCACAAAGAGCATGGNGGGAGCAGGCATGCCGGTCTCTACATCTATGCCGCCACTGGCCTTGATGTACACCGTCTGGGGTATGCTGGAGACGCTGAGGCTGATGTTGAACCTGCCCTCTGTGTCGGTGCTGCCCGAGCCTATCTGGGTGGTCATCCCCGCATCGGAGTAGACCGTCACGGNGGCACCACTCACATAGCCGTCGGCCACCCGCCCCTGAAGACTGACGCCTTCCTCGGTAGCTACACCACCACCACCGCCTCCGCAGCTAAGCAGCACCCCCGCACTCATGACAAGTAAAAGCATTAGAAATCCATACACTACCGCCCTTGATGCCCCTTTCATCCTTGGAACCCTCCTGCTTAGGTTTTCTTTGACCTCAGGGCAACCCTCCCTGGCACAGGCGCAGGCCCACCTAAGGTAGCCCTACTATATCCCAAAAAGGGAGAAATATCAAAGAAAAATTTTCTTATCAGTTCTATAAAAAAATTTCATAAGAAAGCCCTTTCTGTTATACTTTTCTCTGTAGCTTCGGGCAAGGAGGGCCCCTATGCCGCTTTTCGGGGAGCTTTTCATAAGCGAGATATTGAAAAAGCCGGTGCTGGACCCCAAGGGGGGCGAGCTGGGCAGGCTCAAGGACCTGGTGGTAGTAAGGGGCGAGCCCCTGCCCAAGGTGGCCGCCCTCATTGTGCAGCGCCAGAGGGGTCTTTACAAGCTGCCCTGGGGTGGGGTGAGCATATTCAACAAGAAGGTGCTGGCCTCCAGGCTCTATGCCGAGGCCCTCCAGGCCTACGTGTACTCCGAGGAGGACCTCCTGGTGGTCAGGGACATCCTGGACAAGCAGATAGTGGATGCCGAAGGAGNAAAGGTTGTAAGGGTAAACGACATAAAGCTGGAGGGCTTCAGGGGCGATGCCCTCCTGGTGGCCGTGGATGTGGGCATGAGGGGCATCCTCAGGCGCCTGGGCATAGAGAGGGCCGGGGAGGACTTCCTCAGGCTCTTCAGGGCCGAGCTCCCCCTGAGGCTCATCAGCTGGAACTACATCCAGCCCCTTCATTCCAAGCTGGGGGCCATAGGGCTCACGGTGCCCAGGAAGATGCTGGCGGAGCTTCACCCGGCCGACCTGGCCGAACTCCTCAGCCAGGNGAGCCACGACGAGGGCGCTGCCTTCATCCACAGCCTGGATGTGGAGACCGCCGCCGAGACCATCTCCGAGATGGGCCACCAGGCCCAGGCGGCCATCATCAAGGAGATGGACCCCCAGAGGGCCTCCGACATACTGGAGGAGATGGCCCCCGATGCGGCGGCAGACCTGCTGGCAGGGCTCAGCTCAGAGAAGGCCAAGGAGATACTGGAGAAGATGGGCCACCAGGAGGCCCAGGACATCCAGGAACTGCTGAGCCACGAGAAGGACACCGCGGGAGGCCTCATGACCACCGAGTATGTGGCCTACCCTCCCGGCATGACCGTGCAGGAGGTGCTGGAGCGCTTCAGGCAGGACGCCAAGGACATAGAGACGGTGTACTACATATATGTGGTGGACGCCCAGCAGCTGGTAGGGGTGCTGAGCCTCAGGGAGCTCCTGCTGGCCCCCCCTGGGGCCAAGCTCTCGGAGCTCATGGAGACCAACCTCAAGACCGTCTCGCCCGAGGAGGACGAGCTGAAGGTGGCCCAGATGCTGGCCAAGTACAACCTGGTGGCCCTGCCCGTGGTGGACGAGGCCGGCCGGCTCATGGGCATCGTCACGGTGGACGACGTGATGGACCTGCTGCTTCCCCAGCGGCGCAAGAGGAGGGCCATATGAGGCTGTGGCAGCGGGCGGTGCTGTTTGCCTCGGTGCTGGGCCCGGGCATCATCACCGCCAACATAGACAACGACGCCTCGGGCATCACCACCTACTCGGTGGCCGGGGCCCGCTACGGCTATGCCCTCCTGTGGAGCCTCATACCCACCACCGTGGCCCTGGTGGTAGTGCAGGAGATGGTGGCCAGGATGGGAGTGATAACCGGCAAGGGCCTCTCGGACCTCATCAGGGAGAACTTCGGCGTCAGGGCCACCTTCTTCATGATGCTGGGCCTGTTCGTGGCCAACTTCGGCACCACCACGGCCAACATGGCCGGCTGGGCCGCCGCCTGGGAGACCGTGGGGGTGAGCCGCTCCCTCATGGTGCCCCTGGGGGCCGCAGGGGTGTGGCTCCTGGTGGTAAGAGGCAACTACAGGGTGGTGGAAAGGGTGCTACTTCTGGCCTGCCTGGTGTACTTCGGCTATGTGCTCAGCGGCCTCATGGCCAAGCCCCAGTGGCCCCAGGTGCTCAGGGCCACCCTGGTGCCCACCCTGAGGCTTGAGCCCCAGTACATAATGCTCCTGGTGGCCATCATCGGCACCACCATAACGCCCTGGATGCAGTTTTACCTCCAGTCCAGCATAGCCGACAAGGGCATCAGCAAGGAGCACTACAAGCTCTCCAGGCTGGATGTGATAGTGGGCTGCTGCATCACCGATGTGGTGGCCTTCTTCATAATCGTCACCTGCGCCACCCTGCTTTACCCCGCTGGGGTGCGAATAGAGCAGGCCTCCGAGGCCGCCCTGGCCCTCAGGCCCCTGGCCGGCGAAAGGGCCGGCTATATCTTCGCCTTCAGCCTGGCCAACGCCTCCCTGCTGGGGGCCATTATCGTGCCCCTGGCCAGCAGCTACTTCATCTGCGAGGCCATGGGCTGGGAGCGCGGGCTGGACAAGGGCTTCCGCCAGGCCCCCCAGTTCATGTGGATATACNCCCTCATGGTGGCCCTGGCAGGGGCCCTGGTGCTGCTCCCCAGGGCCCCCCTGGTGAACATCATGGTGGCCGCCAGCGTGATAAACGGGGTGCTGCTGCCGGTGGTGCTGGTGTATGCCCTCAGGCTGGTCAATAATGTGAAGCTCATGGGGCGGTACACCAACCCCAGGGGCTACAACTACATAGCCTGGGCCACGGTGGGGCTGCTTACCTTCCTCACGGTGGCCATGGTGGCCTTCNCCCTGGCAGGGATGGCCAAGGCATGAGGAGGGCGCACAGATGAACACCAAGGAACAACTCCTGAGGGCCCTGCCGTCGGTGGATGAGGTGCTCAGGAGCCAGTACTGCCAGGGCTGGCTCAGGGAGCATCCCCGGAGGTTCGTGCTCAAGGCCGTAAGGCAGACCCTCCAGGCCCTGAGGAAGGACATCCTGGCAGGCGGAAGGCCCCAGGNGGAGCCCTCAGCCCTTAAGGGCCCTATTGAGCAGGCCTTAAGGAGGCTGACAAGCCCCAGCCTCAGGCCGGTGATAAACGCCACCGGGGTGGTGCTTCACACCAATCTGGGCAGGGCCCCCCTTTCGGAGCGGGCCCTCAGGGCGGTGCTGGAGGTCTCCAGGGGGTACTCCAACCTGGAGTTCAACCTCGCCGAGGGCAGGCGGGGAAGGAGGTTTGAGCATGTGCAGGAGCTCCTCAGGGAGATAACCGGCGCAGAAGGGGCCACGGTGTTCAACAACAACGCCGCCGCGGTCTTCCTGGCCCTGAACACCCTGGCCTCGGGCCGCCAGGTGGTGCTGTCCCGAGGGGAGCTGGTGGAAATCGGCGGCTCCTTCAGGATTCCCGAGGTGATGGCCAAAAGCGGGGCGGTGCTCAAAGAGGTGGGCACCACCAATCGGACCCGCCTCAGCGACTACGAGGGGGCCATAAGCACCGAGACGGCCCTGCTCATGAAGGTGCACCGCTCCAACTACCGAATAGTGGGCTTCACCGAGGAGGTGGAGGTGGCCCAGCTGGTGGCCCTGGCCAGGCGCTACGGCCTGAGGGTGATGTACGACCTGGGAAGCGGCTGCCTGGCGGAGCTTGCCGTCCTGGCAGGGGCCGATGAGCCCCTGGTGCCCCAGGTGCTCAAAGAAGGGGTGGACCTCCTGAGCTTCAGCGGCGACAAGCTCCTGGGCGGCCCCCAGGCGGGCATACTCCTGGGTGATGCGGAACTCATCGGCAGGATAAACCAAAACCCCCTGGCCAGGGCCATGAGGGTGGACAAGATGACCCTGGCCGCCCTGGAGGCTACCCTCTATGCCTATGCCGACCCCGAGCTGGCCAGAAAAGAGCTGCCTACCCTGAGGATGCTGCTTGCCCGGCCTGAAAGCCTAAGACAGAAGGCCAGGCGGCTGGCTGCCCTCCTTAGGCGCTACAGCAAGGAGGTGCAGGTGAGGGTCACCGAGGACTTCTCCGAGGCCGGCGGGGGCTCCCTGCCCGGCCTCAGGCTGCTGAGCTACTCGGTGGCCCTGCGCTGTCCGGGGCTTTCGGCCCAGAAGCTCCAGGAGCGCCTCCGAGTGGGCGAGCCCCCCGTGGTGGGGAAAATCCGGGACGATATGCTCCTTCTGGATGTGCGCACCGTGGCGGCCGAGCAACTGAGGCCCCTGGCCCAGGCGGTAAAGGCGGCGGTGGCAAGGTAGAAAAAAAGGGGGGCGGGCCCCCCAGGAGGGCCCGCCCCCCCGCTGGAGAATGCGCAGGATTAGCCAATCTCCACCTTTATCTCCTTGGGCCTGGCCTCCTCCCGCTTGGGCAGCAGCACCTCCAGCACGCCGTCCTTGAAGCTGGCCTTGGCCCGCTCGCTGTCCACCTCCACGGGAAGGGCCAGGGTGCGACTAAAGGTGCCGAAGCTCCGCTCCCGCACATAGTAGTCCTCCTCGGCCACCTCCTCGGTGCGCTTCACTTCCGCCTTGATGGTGAGGGTGTCCTTGGTGATGGTAAGCTCTATGTCCTCCTTCTTTACCCCTGGGAGCTCGGCCCTTACCACTATTTCGCCCTTGCGGTCGTACATGTCCACCGTGGGAACCAGGACACCCTCTTCGGCCACAGGCCACCACCTGCGGCGCCTCCGAGGGGGGGCAAAGAACTCGTCAAACAGCCTCTCCATCTCCCTGCGCATCTCCTCCAGTTCCTTGAAAGGAGACCACTTCACCACAGACATCTCTGAACCCCTCCTTCAAGGTGTAGTTTTTTTGGTGCGGCAGGGCTGCCCAGGGCAGCCCTGCCGCACCTGGCCTTAACTGGCAGGGGCAGGCTGGGCCTCCCTGCGCCTCAGAACAAAGCCCTCGCCGGTGAAGTCCACCTCCACGGTGTCGCCCTCCTGGAAGGCCCCCTCCAGGAGCCTCACTGCCAGGGGGTTGAGCACCTCCCGCTGAATGACCCGCTTAAGAGGCCTGGCCCCGTAGACAGGGTCGTAGCCCAGCTTGGCCAGGCGCCGACGGGCCTCGGCGGTAAGCACCACATCCACGCCCCGCTCCAGGAGATAGCGCTTCATGCGCCGAAGCTGCACATCCACCNCCTCCTGCAGGAGCTCCTCCGTCAGGGGGTTGAAGATGATGACCTCGTCTATGCGGTTGAGGAACTCGGGACGGAAGAACCCCTTCAGTTCCTCCATCACCTTGCGGCGCAGGGCCTCCTGGTCCACCCTGGCCTGGGCAAACCCCCTGGGGGTGGCCTCCAGCATCTCCTGGATGTGCACGCTGCCGATGTTGGAGGTCATGATGACCACCGTGTTGCGGAAGTCCACGGTCCGGCCGTGCCCGTCGGTGAGCCGGCCGTCATCCAGGAGCTGAAGCAGCAGGTTGAACACCTCGGGGTGGGCCTTCTCCACCTCGTCAAACAGCACCACGGAGTAGGGCCTGCGCCTTACCGCCTCGGTAAGCTGCCCCCCTTCCTCGTAGCCCACATAGCCCGGGGGGGCACCGATGAGACGGCTCACGGTGTGCCTCTCCTGGTACTCCGACATGTCTATGCGCACCAAGGCCGACTCCTGGTCAAAGAGGAACTCCGCCAGGGCCTTGGCCAGCTCCGTCTTGCCCNCCCCCGTGGGGCCCAGGAAGAGGAAGCTTCCCAGGGGCCGGTCGGGCTCCTGCACCCCTGCCCTGGCCCGCCGAATGGCGTTGGAGACCGCCTTTATGGCCTCCTCCTGGCCCACCACCCGGGCCCTCAGGTGCTCCTCCATCTGAAGGAGCCTCTCTCGCTCGCTCTGGAGCATCCTGGCCACAGGTATCCCCGTCCAGCGGGAAAGCACCTGGGCCACATCCTCCTCGTCCACCTCCTCCTTGAGCATCTTGCGCTGCGCCTGCACCTGCTGGAGCCGCTGGTTCTCCTGGGCCAGGGCCTTCTGAAGCTCCAGCAGCTTGCCGTACTTCAGCTCTGCCGCCCGCTGAAGCTCCCCCTGCTGCTCTGCCAAGGAGGCCTCGTGCCGAGTGCGCTCTATCTGCTCCTTCAGGGAGCGAATCCTCTGGAGCNCCTCCTTCTCGCTCTGCCACTGGGCCCTCAGGGCCGAGGCCTGCTCCCTCAGGGAGGCTATCTCCTGCTGAAGGCCCTGAAGCTTCTGCTGGGCGTCCTGGGAGGAGTCCTTCTTAAGGGCCTCGGCCTCCNCCTCCAGCTGCCTGAGCCGGCGCTCCACCTCGTCCAGCTCCATGGGCATGCTGTCAATCTCCATCCTGAGCTTGCTGGCAGCCTCGTCTATCAGGTCAATGGCCTTGTCCGGCAGGTACCTGTCCGTGATGTAGCGGGCCGACAGCCTGGCGGCGGCCACCAGGGCGGAGTCCTTGATCTTTACCCCGTGGTGCACCTCGTAGCGCTCCTTAAGCCCCCTGAGAATGCTGATGGTGTCCTCCACCGAGGGCTCCTTCACATACACGGGCTGGAAGCGTCTCTCCAGGGCAGGGTCCTTCTCTATGTGCTTGCGGTACTCCTCCACGGTGGTGGCCCCGATGCAGCGCAGCTCCCCCCTGGCCAGGGCCGGCTTGAGCATGTTGGATGCATCAATGGCGCCCTCGGCAGCGCCCGCGCCCACCAGGGTGTGAAGCTCGTCTATGAAGAGCACCACCTTGCCCTCGGCCTGCTCTATCTCCCTGAGCACCGCCTTGAGGCGCTCCTCAAACTCGCCCCTGAACTTCGTCCCCGCCACCAGGGCGCCCAGGTCAAGCTGCACCAGGCGCTTGTCCCTCAGGGTCTCGGGCACATCGCCGCTGAGCATGCGCTGGGCCAGGCCCTCCACAATGGCGGTCTTTCCCACCCCGGGCTCGCCTATGAGCACGGGGTTGTTCTTGGTCCTTCGGGAAAGCACCTGCACCAGCCGGCGAATCTCCTCGTCCCGGCCTACCACGGGGTCCAGCTTGCCCCGACGGGCCAGCTCGGGGAGGTCCCTGCCGTAGCGCTTGAGGGCCTGGTACTTGTCCTCAGGGTTGGGGTCCGTGACCCTGTGCACCCCCCTGAGGTCCTTCGTTCCCTGAAGCACCGCCTCGGCACTGACGCCATAGCGCTGAAGGAGCTCCGCCACCGGCCCCTCCACCTTGGCCAGGGCCCAGAGCAGGTGCTCCACGCTGAGGTAGTCGTCCTGAAGATGCTGGGCCTGCTTGAAGGCCTCCTCAAACNCCTCCTTAAGGGCTGCCGATATGTACACCTGCCCCAGGGGCTGGGCCCCCAGCACCTTGGGGAAGCGCTCCATGAGGGCCTCCACATCCCTCCCTAGGGCCTGGGGGTCGGCCCCCAGCTTCCTGAGTATCTGGGGGGCCAGCCCCTGGGTGTCCTGAAGCAGGCCCCACAGAAGGTGCTCAGGCTGAAGCTCCTGGTTGCCCCGCTCCGAGGCCNCCCTCTGGGCCTCCTGCAGGGCCTCCTGCGCCTTTATGGTAAGCTTATCAAGCCGCATTCCTCAGCACCTCCTTCGTTAGTCCTCTGAGAATATCTCCCTCAGGCGCGCCTGGAAGTCCCGGCGGGCCTCCTCGTGCAGGCACTGCATCATCCTGAGCATCTCCTCCTGGAGCTTAAGCATCCGCTCCTGCATCCTCAGGATGAGCTCCACGCCGGCCTTGTTGACCCCCATCTCCCTGGTGAGCCTGAGGATGAGCCCCAGGCGGCGCACATCGTGCTGGGAGTAAAGCCTCTGGCGGCTCCGCCGACTGGGCTTCNCCAGCCCCTGCCGCTCGTACATCCTCAGGGTCTGAGGATGCACCCTGAGCATCCTGGCCACCACGCTAATCACATAAAGGGGTTCGTCCCTTTCCGTCATCACTTGAAGANCCTCCTTCGAGGACTTTCCCTGTAGGAGGCCTCCAGGGCCTCCAGGGCCTGGCGGGCCTGGGGGCTGAGCTGCTCAGGCAGCACCACCTGGACATCCACGTAGAGGTCGCCCCTGGCACCCCCTGGGGTGGGAAAACCCTTGCCCCTGAGCTTGAACCTCTGGCCGCTCTGCGTGCCGGCAGGGATGCTCATCCTGGCCCGGCCCCCTTCGGGGGTGGGCACCTCCACCTTGCCGCCCAGGACGGCCTCCTTAACCGTAATGGGAAGCTCCAGGTACACATCCGCACCCCTGCGCCTGAAGTAAGGATGAGGCCTCACATGCACCCGCACATGCAGGTCCCCAGGAGGACCCCCTGCCGTGCCTGCGGCCCCCAGGCCCCTGAGCCTGAGCATGGTACCCTCGTCCACCCCGGGGGGTATCCTCACCTTCAGCGTCTCCTCTGCCAGCACCGTGCCCTGGCCCTGACAGCCGGGGCACACCCTGGAGACCCTCCTGCCCGAGCCTCCACAGTCCGGGCAGCTCTGCATCATCCTGAAGAACCCCCTGGCCATCTGCAGCCTTCCCGAGCCGCCGCACCTGGCACAGGGCCTCAGCTCCGCCGCCCCCGTGGCCCCACAGGCAGAACAGGGCACCTGGCGCCGAAGCCTCAGCTCCTTGGTGACCCCCTTCAGGGCCTCCTCAAAGGACACCTCCAGCTCCGCCCACAGGTCGGCCCCCCTGCGGGCCCTGGGGGCCTCGGCCCGGGGAAAACCGAACAGCTCGGCAAATATGTCCCCAAAGCCCATGTTGAAGATGTCCTCAAAGGGGCCCCTGGCAGCCCAGAAGTCCTCGAACCTGGGGGCCTCGGCCGTGCCAAACTGGTCATACTGCCTGCGCCTCTCAGGGNCGCCCAGCACACTGTAGGCCTCGTTTACCTCCTTGAAGCGCTCCTCAGCCTCCTTGTCCCCAGGATTGAGGTCAGGATGGTACTTCTTGGCCAGCCTCCTGTAGGCCGCCTTGATCTGCTCCTGGGAGGCATCCCTGCCTACACCCAGTATCTGGTAATAATCCTTTACCGCCGCCACCATCCCTCCTTGATTGAGCCGAACCGTATCAATTCAATTGATACCATAGGTGTGAGTGTTTGTCAACCCCCTTTTAGGGATATCGGCCCCCTGTAGTTCCGAGTTTAGCACCGGGGCGGGCCATGTCAATCCGGGCTCCTTCCGAGGCGCATTTGCACCCTTGAAACCCTTCATTTATAATGGAGCAAATCTCTTTTGGAAAGGAGCCCCCTCTTATGCTGACGGGTAAGGAGGACATCCTCAGGGCCCTCATAGAGGCCTACCTCATGGAGAAGGGCACCAAGGAGTTCTACGAGGAGGCCTCCCGAAAGGTGCGCCAGGAGGTAGCCAGGGAGGCCTTCGGGGAGCTTTCCCACTGGGAAGAGGAGCACATGCTTTATGTGCAGCATCTTTACCAGGCCCTGCAGGGCGAGCGGGAGCCCCTGAGTTTCGAGGCCTTCAAGGCCAGGGCCAAGGCAGAGCGCCTGGAGGGCGGCATGCCCATCCCCGAGGCCCAGGAGAGGCTCCAGGAGCGCCTGAGCTTCCTGGACGACCTGGGCGCCCTCNCCCTGGCCCTGGAGATTGAAGGCCGGGCCTTCGCCCTTTACAGCCGGCTGCAGCGGGACTGTCCGGAGCCCTCGGTGGCCGCCCTGTTTGGAGAGCTCAAGCACTGGGAGCAGGAGCACATAAGGTACCTCAAGAGCCTGAGGAGCAAGTTCGATGAGGGTCCTTAAAGGACCGACGCAGACAGAGCGCTTCCTCCGAAGGCTTGCGAGGCGCAGCACCGAGCCCTCCCCCCAGGTGCTCCGCACCGTGGAGGGCATCCTCAGGGCCGTACGCCGGCGGGGCGACGAGGCCCTGAGGCGCTACACCCTGAGGCTTGACGGCCACCAGAGGCTCAGGGCCAGTCCCCAGGAGATAGCCCGCTGGGCCCAGGCCGTAGAGGCCCCCCTGCTTAGGGCCCTCGGGGTGGCGGCCAGGCGCATAAGGGCCTTCCACAAAAGGCAGCTTCTGCGCTCCTGGTTCGTGAAAGACCAGGGGGCTGTCCTGGGGCAGCTGGTGAGGCCTCTTCAGAGGGTGGGGGTGTATGTGCCCGGAGGGCTGGCCTCCTATCCCTCCAGTGTACTCATGAATGTGATACCTGCGCAGGTGGCCGGCGTCAGGGAGATAGCCTTGGTGGTGCCTACCCCCCGGGGGCAGGTCAACCCCGCGGTGATGGCCGCCGTAAAGATGCTGGGCCTAAAGGAGGTCTACACCATTGGGGGGGCCCAGGCCGTGGCCGCCCTGGCCTACGGCACCGAGAGCATCCGCCCGGNGGAGAAAATAGTGGGGCCGGGCAACATCTATGTGGCCACAGCCAAGCGCCTGGTCTTTGGCGTGGTGGACATAGACATGGTGGCCGGCCCCAGCGAGATACTCGTCCTGGCCGACGAGACCGCCCCCCCGGCCTTCGTGGCCGCCGNCCTCCTGAGCCAGGCAGAGCACGACCCCATGGCCAGCGCCGTGCTGGTAAGCNCCTCCGAGGCCCTGGCCCAGGCGGTAAGGAAGGAGCTGCAAAGGCAGCTGAGGGCCCTGCCCAAGGCCCCAGTGGCCCAGGAGGCCCTGAGACGCTGGGGAGCCATCATCCTGGTAAGGGACATCCAGGAGGCCCTGGAGGTAGTAAACCGCATTGCCCCTGAGCACCTGGAGCTCATGTGTCGCCATCCCCGGGCCGTCCTCAAGGGCGTGCGCAATGCCGGGGCGGTGTTCCTGGGCCCCTGGAGCCCCGAGCCCCTGGGCGACTATGTGGCCGGGCCCAACCACACCCTGCCCACAGGGGGCACGGCCAGGTTCTTCAGCCCCCTGGGGGTGTATGACTTCCTCAAGCACTCCAGCCTCCTGCAGTTCAGCCGCAAGGCCTTTGAGGCCCTGGCCCCCTGGGCCGAGGCCCTGGCCCAGACCGAAGGCCTCCAGGCCCATGCCCAGGCCCTGAGGGTGAGGCTGAAGCGCCAGCGGGAAAGCCCTTGAGGGGGCGGGGCCTCCTCAAGGGCTGGTGTATCGGCCGGAGGCTGTGGTAATTTCTATAGGGAAAGGTTCCTTGAGGGGCCCGAAGCCGGGGTAGCTCAGCGGTAGAGCAACTGATTCGTAATCAGTCGGTCGGGGGTTCAAATCCCCTCCCCGGCTCTTCCCAAGGCCTTCTGTGCTAACATTTCTGCCATGCAAAGCCACCACGGGAAGGCCCTCCTCTGGGTGCTCCTTTACTGCGGGGCCTTCTATGCCCTGAGGGTAGCTCTTTCGAGCACCATGGAGCTGGACGAGGCAGAGCAGTTCCTCTTGGTGCAGGGCCCCCTTCGGTGGGGCTATCCCAGGGAGGCGCCGCTTTTTACCTGGCTGCTGTGGGGGCTTTCCAGGCTGTTTCCGCCAGGGCTCCACCTGGTGCTGGCCCTCAAGTACGGGGCCATGGCCGCCTTCCTCCTGGGCGTCTATGCCCTGCTGAGGCTCTACCTGCCGCCCAGGGAGGCCCTCTGGGGCAGTGCGGCAGTCCTGCTCTTTCCCACCTACAGCTACGAGTTCAACCGGCATCTTTCCAACACGGTGCTCCTGGCTGCCTCGGCCACCTGGTGCACCTGGGCCTATCTCCGCCTGCTCAGGAGGCCCTCCTACGGAGGGGCGGCACTCCTGGGGATGCTCCTGGCCCTGGGGCTCTGCTCCAAGTACAACTTCGTCTTCCTGCTGGCCGCCCTGGCCCTGGCCACCGTAGCCTCCAGGGCAGGCAGGGAGCTTCTCCGAAGACATCCTGGCAAGGTCCTCCTGAGCCTGCTGGTGGCCCTTTCGGTGCTCTCCCCCCATCTTTCCTGGCTCCTTGGGCACGGGGCCCCCTCGGTGGGCCATGCCCTGCGCAGGGCCGAGGCCGGCCAGGGTCAGTTCCTGCAGGCCCTGGGCAGTTGGGCCTCGGAGCTAACCCTCTTTGTCCTGCTGGGCCGGCTGCTGAGCCCTTCCAGGGGCAAGGCCCCCGAGCCCTTGGGGTGGCTGCTGGCAGGGGGACTGTTGAGCCCCTTGCTCCTGAGCCTGGTACTTCAGAGCCGGCTGAGCAGCAAGTGGCTGGCCCCGTTCTTCCTCCTTCCCCTGTGGTGGTTCTCCCGCCGGCCGCCCAGCAGGGCAGTGGCCCTGGCCGCCCTGGCGGTGGCCCTGGGGGTCTTTGCCCTAAGGGCCTTAGTGGGCCTTGCCCCAGGGCTTACCGGGAAACTGGAGCGCATCCACCTGCCCGCCAGGGCCCTGGCCGAGGAGCTCAGGCAGAGGATTGAGCCCTCCAGCCTCCTGGTAATCCAGGACGGGCACCTCAGGGCCAACCTCATGGCCCACTGGCCTGAGGCCGGCATCGTCCCCTACGAGAAGGCCAGGGTGCTCAGGGCTCTCAGGGAGGGAAAAAGGGTCTATCTCCTGTGGCCGGCCTCGTCAGCCCCCCCTGCAGGACTGCCCCCGGGCAAAAGGCCGGTCCACCTAAGGGTGCCCTATCTGCGGAGTCAGGAGCTCTACGGCGTAGCCCTCCTTGAGCTTAGGCCGGAGGGCGGGGAAGTCCGCTGAGGGCATCCCCCCGGGCCATGCCTACCCGGAGGGTGTAGGTGTGGCTCCGGCCTGGCTCCAGCCTCCTGGCCTTCCAGACGATGTTCAGGATGCGCTCCTTCCGGTCTGCCAGGGGGCGCGCAGGCCGCACCTGGTAGAAGCTGTTGGAGAAGTAGACCTCATCGGCCCTGGGGCTCCACTGGATGAAATTGGCATAGCCGCTGAAGTCCCCCTGCTCGCCTACCAGGGGATTGCCCCTGTCCCAGAAGCCGGCATAGGAGACCCGGGAGGCATCCAGGTACTGCTCGGTGCTGACGAGCCCCCAGGGGGCCCAGCCCACATCGCCCTCGGCCGAGCCGTAGCGGCCCACCCAGGGCTCGTCCCCGTAGGCGTAGTCGTAAAGCACCGGCCTTTCGCCCCGGTTGATTATCTTTATCTGCAGGGTGAAGAAGTCCTCGTAGGCCCTCAGGAGCACCCGCCTTTCTATGACCAGGGGCTGGCCCTGAAGCAGCAACCCGTGGCGGCTCCACAGCTCGGCAGAGCTGAGGCCCCTTCTGAGCCCTCCCTCCAGGTACTGCCACTGGTGGGGCTCCAGGACCTGGCCCGTGGCGGTGGAGCCTATGCCCTCGTTGGCGTTGCACCACAGGTGCCACCAGCCCTCTCCGTCAAAGAAGGCCACCCCGTTGGCCTCCGGGGGGAAGCCCTGCGGCCTGCCGCCCACTACCAGCCCCCTGGGCCTGACACCGGGCTCCTCGTAAAGGGAGAAGTTCACCATGAGGCCCCGCCCCCCAGGCCTGTGCTGGAGCACATAGCCCTGTCCCTTGGTGGGGTCGTAGTTGAGCTCAAGGAGGGGCATGCCTGCACCCAGGGCCACGCCCTGAAGGAGCCATCCGAAGGGCGGCACATCCCCCACGGCCAGAAGCAGGGCATCCAGGGCCCGAAGCTCCTCCTCGGGCCCCATGCTGGCCCTCAGGGCCACCATGGCAGAGAATAGCCCCAGAACTACCGCCAGCGCCAGTGCTATGAGGAGGGCCCTTCGCCCCATAGCACTATTATAGTCCCTGGGGACCAAAAAGCCCAGCCATCCCAGGACCCCTTGGGGATGTGCCACAACGCCCCATAGTCCCTCGGCCCTAGTTGAGGCTCNCCCGGGGCTTCACGGGCAGGGGACTACGGCCGTCGTACCGGGCCATGCCGAAGGCCAGCACATGCTCGCGGCTCTGCCCAGGCATGAGGAGCTGCTCCAGCCACACGATGTTTATCACCCTGTCCACAGGGCTCTGAAGAGGGGTAAGCTCGGAGCAGCAGTCGTCCAGGCTGTTGGAGAAGAACACATAGGTAGGGGCCGGCTGGAACCACTGGACAAAGTTGGCATAGCCGGTGAAAGGCCCTTGCTCCCCCAGGGCAGGGTTGCCTATGTCCCAGAAGCCTGCCCAGGAGTGCCTCCTGGGAGAGATGAACTTCTCGTACTGCACCAGCCCGGCCTCGTAGTAGCCCACATCGCCCCTGGAGGCCCCGAAGGAGCCCACCCAGGGCTCATCCCCTATGGCGTAGCCGTAGACCAGGGGCTTGGGACTGGCGTTGGTAAACTTCNCCCTGAGGACGAAGTAGTCCTGCCCGGCCCTGAAGAGCACATATCGGCGCATGATGATCTTCTGGCCCTCCACCAGGGCCTCATGGGTGCTCTCCAGCATCACCTCCTGCATGCTGTTCTTCAGCACCCGGCTGCCCGTGTATTTCCAGAAGGGGGGCACCAGGGTCTGCCCCGTGCCCTTGACATGGAAGCCCTCGTTGAGGGCGCACCAGATGTGCTTCCAGCCCTGCCCGTCGTAGTAGCCGAAGCCGCTGGTGTCGGAGTCCTCATCCCTGGCTATGTCCCCGTAGGGCAGGTCTCCCCCAATGAACAGGCCCTGGGGCCGACCGGCATCCTCCAGGTAGCGGGAGAAGGTCAAGGAAAGTATGGTGCCGTCAGGCCTGAACTGCTTGACATCCCCCACGCCCCGGGCCCTGTCCCAGGTAAGCTCCATGACGGGCTTGCCCCTGGCCATGGCCAGCCCCCTCATGAACCAGTTGAACAGGCAGTTGGCATCCAGCATGAAGATGAGCCTGTCGGCCTCCTCAAGGAGGAGGTCCCGGCTGAGCTCTATCCCCCCCTGCCTGCCTCTGAGCACATAAAGGGCCGCATTGGAGCTGGTAAAGCCCAGAAGCTCATGGAACACGAACACCCCGGCCATGCCCACATGCGCCAGCAGCACCACCCCCACGAGTACCCTCAGGACAAAGGACTTCACCTTGGCCATAGCACAATGTATTATAAGCAAACCCTGTGCCATTATGAAATCCCCTCACTTCTGTGGGTTTTATTCCTTATCCCATCTGGGAGAGGGGGGGATTTGCCCCTCCCTGGGGCTTAAGGCCCAGGGAGGGCCTCCAGGAAGTGGACCTTCCAGCGGCCATCTTCTTTTCTGAGGTGGTAGCGGATGCGGTAGCGGATGCTCTGCTTGGGTTTGCTGATGCGCCCTGTACTGAGGCTCTCCCACCAGTAGAGCCATCTTTCGGTGGTCTCCACCTGGGCCTTTCGGCCCCTGAGGCGCACCCTCAGTACCTGGAACTCCTCCTGGATGGCCACCATGCGGTTTCCGCTGCTTCGGAGGGCCTGAAGCACCGGGAAGAGGCGGTTAAGCTCCTTCTCCGTCACATGGGGGCTCATGTAGGCCAGGTTGGCGTCGTGGTAGGCCTGCCTCAGGGCGGTGTTGTAGGAGCTGACGGCCCTGATGAGGACCTCCTTCTCCGCCGGGCTGGGNGCCCCCATGCAGGCGGCGACAAGGGCCAGGAGCAAGGCGCATCTCAGGATGCTCATTCCAGCCCCCTCAGCACTGCCCAGAACTCCTCTGCCCTCTGGCGCCAGTTGAAGTCCCTGCTGTAGCTGAGGCACCTTCGGCCCATTTCCTCAAGCAGCTCCGGCTCGGTAAGGAGCCTCAGGGCCTTCTGGGCCGCCTCCTGGGGGCCCCGGGCCAGAAATCCCGTCTGGCCGTCCCTGATGGAGTCCCTGAGGCCGGGCACATCGTAGCCCACCGCCGGGGTGCCCTGCGAGGCCGCCTCCAGCACATTTATTCCGAAGCCCTCCCTTACGCTGGGCACCAGGAGCACATGGGCCTGCCTCAGGAGGCGGAGTTTTTCCTGCTCCCCCNCCCATCCGTAAAAGACCACATCCCGGGGGGCCTGCCGCCTGAGCTGCTCCTGCATGGGCCCGGAGCCCACCATCCACAGTTGCGCCTGGGGCAGCTGCTCCTTCAGGAGCCTGAATATCTTCAGGGCGTCCTCGGGCCGCTTGGTGGCCCTGAGCCTTCCCAGGAACATGAGGGTAGGCCGGGCGCTCTTTTGAGGAAGCTCCCTCAGGGGCTCGGTGCTCAGGGCGTTCAGCACTACGTGGATGCGCCTAAAGCCCAGGGCCCGGAGGTCCTGCCCGGTAGAGGCCGAGACCACCACGGCCGGAAGCCCCCTGTAGCACCTGAGCAGCAGGGGCTCCAGCACATAGGGAATGGCCCCCAGCAGGCCCAGCTCCCTGAACCAGAACTCCCTGTAGAGCTGGTGCACCAGCAGGAGCCTCCTTCTGGCAGGCACCAGGAAGGTAAAGAACCCCAGGCCGTTGAACTCCTCTATCATGAAGTCAAAGTCCCTCCTGTGCCTGAGGGCATACAGGAGCCCCCACAGGTGCACCGTAAGCTCGCTGCCCCTGCGGATATAGAGCACTCCCTCTGTCTCCTGCCTCCTTTCGGAGCCTGGGAACCTGCTGGAGAACACCACCACCTGGCAGCCCCTCTGCCGTAGCCCCTTAGCCACCTCGTGGGTGTAGCGCTCTGCCCCGCCGCCCTGGGGGTTGTGGATGTCCCGCCGGTTGAGGATGAGCACCCTCACCGCCCTCCTCCGCAGAGCCGCAGCAAGAACTCCTCGTACCTTTCCGCCAAGGCGTCCCAGGTGAAGTCCCTGGCGAACTCCCTGGCCCTCTGGCCCATCTTCCTCCTCAGCTGTGCATCCTTGAGAAGAAGGTTTATCTTCTCTGCCAGGTCTTTGGCATCGCCCACCTTGGCCGGCAGGGCGAAGCCGGCCTGCACAGCGAAGGCCAGCTCGGGCAGGTCGCTCACCACAGCGGGCTTGCCGCAGGCGGCGGCCTCCAGGAGGCTCAGGGGCTGGCCCTCAAACCTGGAGGGAAGAGCAATAAAATCTGCCCCTCCCAGGAGCTCCTCCTTCGCCTTTCCGGAAACAAAGCCAAGGAATTCCACCCTCTTGGCAATACCTAGGTGGCGGGCCAAATCTTGTAGCTTTCTTAAGTCGCTACCTGTGCCCCCCACTTTAAGCCTTAGGTCCGGCACCATCTTTAAGGCCTGAAGAAGCACATCCAGCCCTTTGGTATAGGCATGAAGCCTGCCTAGAAATACTCCATAGCCCCTTCCGTTTACAGGGTTCCGAAGCAGCGAGGCATCCACGCCATTAGGTATTATCTGGGCATCCCTAAGGCCCAGCTTCCCGGCCATGGCTTCCGAAAGACATATTTTGTGCCTGAAGACCCGAGGATACAGGACGGCCAGTATCCAGAAAGGGATGCCCAACAGGAAGTATCTCCTGAGGATATTTATGCCCTCCCGCGACTGAAGCTGAATCNCCACTGGAGTGCGAGCCAGAAGGAAGGAAAAGAGGGGGTTCCACGGAGCAAAGTCCTCCACCACCACATCGGCCCTGCGGGCATGCCTCCTCAGATAGCCCATGGCCTTGAGGGCATAGCAGAAGGTGCTGAGCACATAGTTGTCCCTCCCGGTGCCCACGAAGTGGAACTTCAGCCTCCCTTCCTCCTCCTGGTAGTCCTGGGCCCCGGGGTAGCGGCCGCACACCACGGTTATCTCGTGCCCCTTCCTGGCCAGCCGGCGGTAGAACTCCAGGGTCCTCACCCCTCCCCCGCCGCCCACCCAGGGGTTTCCCACATGGTCGTAGATGAGATGAAGGACCCTCAATTCTGCCTAAGGTGCCACCTGAGGGTCTGCCTCAGGCCCTCCCTGAGGTCCCACTGGGCCCTGAAGCCCAGCACCTCCTGGGCCTTCCGGGGGGAAAGGACGCTCCTCCTTATGTCGCCCTGCCTGGGAGGCCCCTTCAGGGGCTGCTCAAATCTCCTCTCCTGGCAGAGGCCCTCCTGCCTCAGAGCCTCCAGCACGGCCCTGTAGAGCTCCATGGTGCGGGTCTCCATCCCGGTGCCCACATTAAGCACCTGGGCATCCCCTGCCCGAAGGGCCAGGAGGTTGGCCCTCACCACATCGGCCACATATACATAGTCCCTGCCCATGCCCTGGGGCTCCTCGGGGTAGGCAAACACCGTGGGAAGCTCGCCCTTAAGAAGTGTCTCCATGAAGACGGCCACCACGCCGGCCTCCAGGCTGGGCCTCTGCCTGGGCCCGTAGACATTGGCATACCTGAGGGCCGTCCACCTGAGGCCGTGCTGCCTCTGAAACACCCTGAGGTAGTACTCCCCGGCCAGCTTGGCCGCGGCATAGGGGCTTTGCGGCTTAGGCGGTGCCTCCTCGGGGGTGGGCACCTCCGAGGCCTCCCCATAGATGGCCCCTCCCGTGGAGGCATAGAGCACCTTCTCCACCCCCCAGCGCACCGAGCACTGAAGGAGGTTCAGCAGGCCCAGGACATTCACCCTGGCATCCTCCAGGGGGTCCTTCACCGAGCGGGGCACCGAGGCCTGGGCCGCCTGGTGGCACAGCACCTGGGGCCGCTCGGCCTCAAAGACCCGCTCCAGCAGGGGGTCGCAGATGTCCAGGAGGTAAAAGGTCGCCCCTGGGGGGACATTCTCCCTGAGCCCCCCGCTGAGGTCGTCCACCACCACCACCCGGTGGCCGGCCTGCAGGAAGGCCTCGGCCAGATGCGAGCCGATGAAGCCCGCCCCCCCTGTAAGCAGCACCTTCATAAGGAATTTTATGATAGCATATAGGGGTGCAATCTCTGAAAAACAGGAGGGAAAAATGCTTCCAGTAGATGTGGCTTGGGCCCAGCAGGGGGCGCCAGGGGGGCCGGGGGCCTTCTCGGGCCTCATTCCCCTGATACTCATCTTCGTGATCTTCTACTTCCTGCTCATCCGCCCCCAGCAGAAGCGGGCCAAGGAGCACAGGGAGATGCTGAAGACCCTCAAGAGGGGCGACAAGGTGATAACCTCCGGCGGCATCTACGGGGTGGTGGAGGCCGTGGACGAGCGGACCGTCACCCTGAAGATAGCCGAGAATGTGAAGGTGAAGTTTGGCAAGCCCTACATCGCCGCTATCAGGACCGGCCAGGACGAGTAGCTACGAGCAGGCCGTGGGCCCGGTGCTGCGCAGCCCCAGGGCCCAGGCCTACATCCAGGCGGCCGACGAGTACCTGGCGGCCCTGGGCTACACCGAGCACGGCCTCAGGCACTCCAAGATAGTCTCTGCCACGGCCTGGAGGCTCCTCAGCGAGCTGGGCTACAGCCCCCAGGAGGCAGCCCTGGCCGCCGTGGCAGGCCTGCTGCATGATGTGGGCAACATGCTGGGCCGCAGCGAACACCACCGAAGCAGCGCCCTCCTGGCCAAGGATGTCCTGCAGGAACTGCACTGGCCCCTTAAGGACATCACCACGGTGATGAACGCCATCATAGTGCACGAGGAGCCCTTAGGGGCCATTCCCAACCCCGTGGCCGCCGCCCTGCTCATAGCAGACAAGGCCGATGTGCACCGCTCCAGGGTGCGCAACCCCTCCCAGCAGGCCCTCAGCCAGGACATCCACGACCGGGTGAACTTCGCCGCCACCGAGGCGACCCTGGCCGTTGAGGCCCCCAAAAGGCTCATCGGCCTGAGCCTCACCATAGACACGCGCATCAGCCCCGTGATGGAGTACTTCGAGATATTCCTCTCCAGGATGAAGGCCTGCCGGCAAGCCGCCCAGGCCCTCAGGGCGGAGTTCAGACTCTACATAAACGGCACCAGGATGGCCTGAGGGGGGAGCGGCCTTCGGACCGCTCCCTAAAAAAAACTCACTGGTTGGGTGCCCGGAACACATCATTGTAGCCGTTGGTGTCCTCAGGAACCAGATTGGAGGCATAGGACTCGAAGGCCACATACCGACCGTCGGCGCTTATGGAAGGCCTGTTGATGTAATCGTTGCCCTCGGTGCCGTCGGAGGCCACGCTCACCCGTATGGTCTGGCCCGTCTGGGTGTCGTGGACAAAGATGTCCGCAAAGCCGTTGGTGTCGTCCTCCACCAGATTGGTGGCCTCGGAGTAGAAGGCCACATACCGGCCGTCGGCACTTATGGAGGCGGTGAAGATACTGTCATCGTTGCCCTCGGTGCCGTCGGAGGCCACGCTCACCCGTATGGTCTGGCCCGTCTGGGTGTCGTGGACAAAGATGTCCGCAAAGCCGTTGGTGTCATCAGATACCAGATTGGTGGCATAGGACCAAAAGGCCACATACCGACCGTCGGCGCTTATAGCGGCGGTGAAGCTGTCATTGTTGCCCTCGGTGCCGTCGGAGGCCACGCTCACCCGTATGGTCTGGCCCGTCTGGGTGTCGTGGACAAAGACGTCCCAGAAGCCGTTCGTGTCGTTGGAAACTAGATTGGTGGCCTCGGAGTAGAAGGCCACATACCGACCGTCGGCGCTTGTGGAGGCGCCGAAGCTGCGGTTATCGCTCTCGGTACCGTCGGAGGCCACGCTCACCCGTATGGTCTGGCCCGTCTGGGTGTCGTGGACAAAGATGTCCTGCAGGTCGTTGGTGTCGCCTGCCACCAGGTTGGTGGCATGGGACTCGAAGGCCACATACCGACCGTCGGCACTTATGGAGGGGACCAGGCTGAAGGAATTGCCCTCGGTGCCGTCGGAGGCCACGCTCACCCGTATGGTCTGGCCCGTCTGGGTGTCGTGGACAAAGATGTCCGCAAAGCCGTTGGTGTCGCCCTCCACCAGGTTGGTGGCACGGGAGGTGAAGGCCACATACCGGCCGTCGGCACTTATGGAGGGAAAAACGCTATTGCCGTTGCCCTCGGTGCCGTCGGAGGCCACGCTCACCCGTATGGTCTGGCCCGTCTGGGTGTCGTGGACAAAGACGTCCCAGAAGCCGTTCGTGTCGTTGGAAACTAGGTTGGTGGCCTGGGACTCGAAGGCCACATACCGACCGTCGGCGCTTATGGAGGAAAACCCGCTGTTGCTGTTGCCGTTGCCCTCGGTGCCGTTGGAGGCCACGCTCACCCGAACTATCCCCTCCAGTTCTGCCACCTCGTCGGCCCCGGTGCCGCAGCCCCAGGCCCCCAGGAGGGCCACCAGGGCCAAAAGCATAACCATCCCCCTTATCCAACCCCTTGCTTCCATCAAAATGCTCCTTTCTTGCCGGGGGCTCCACGCCCCTTTATCAACCCCGGGGGGCGGCCCTCCCCGGGGTCACCGCCTGCCCCCCTAAAGGCCGAACATCCCACCTCCTACTGATTGGGCGCCCTGAATACATCATCGTAGTCGTTGGTGTCGTCAGGAACCAGATTGGCAGCACTGGAGCTGAAGACCACATACTTACCGTCAGTACTTATGGAGGCGTTGAAGCTGTGGTCATCGGCCTCGGTGCCGTCGGAGG
This sequence comes from Nitrospirae bacterium JdFR-88, assembly GCA_002011795.1. GTDB lineage: Bacteria > Nitrospirota > Thermodesulfovibrionia > Thermodesulfovibrionales > JdFR-88 > JdFR-88. The sequence goes on along the minus strand of MTOX01000002.1, from coordinate 15,104 downwards.
CCACGCTCACCCGATTGGTGATGCCGGTCTGGGTGTCGTGGACAAAGACGTCATCTACCCCATTGGTGTCGTCAGGGACCAGATTGGTGGCACCAGAAGTGAAGGCCACATACCTGCCGTCGGCGCTTATGAAGGGGGTCACGCTGTAGGAATCGGCCTCGGTGCCGTCGGAGGCCACGCTCACCCGAATGGTCTGGCCCGTCTGGGTGTCGTGGACAAAGATGTCAGAAAAGCCGTTGGTGTCATCAGATACCAGATTGGTGGCCTCGGACCAAAAGGCCACATACCGACCGTCGGCGCTTATAGCGGCGCTGAAGCTGTCACCGTTAGCCTCGGTGCCGTCGGAGGCCACGCTCACCCGAATGGTCTCACCCGACTGACGGTCACGGACAAAGACATCCCGCTTGGTATTCGTGTCGCCTGAGACCAGGTCGGTGGCAACCGAGATGAAGGCCACATACCGGCCGTCGGCGCTTATGGAGGCGCCGAAGCTCTGCCCGTTGCCCCCGCTCACCATGTTGGTGATGCCGGTCTGGGTGTCGTGGACGAAGATGTCACCTACCCCGTTGGCGTCACCCTCCACCAGGTTGGAGGCACGGGACTCGAAGGCCACATACCGACCGTCGGCGCTTATGGAAGGAAACCCGCTGTCGCTGTTGCCCTCGGTGCCGTCTGAGGCCACGCTCACCCGTATGGTCTGGCCCGTCTGGGTGTCGTGGACAAAGACATCAGAAAAGCCGTTGGTGTCGCCCTCCACCAGGTTGGTGGCATGGGACTCGAAGGCCACATACCGACCGCCGTCGCTTATGGAAGCGTTGGAGCTGAGACCATCACCTTCCGTTCCGTCGGAGGCCACGCTCACCCTGTTGGTGACTCCGCTCTGGACATCACGGACAAATACGTCCCACTTGTTGTTAGTATCGCCCGGGACCAGATTCCCGGCAGCGGAGTAGAAGACCACATACCGGCCGTCGGCACTTACGGCCAAAAGGGAGGGAGCGGTGGTGCTGAACCAGTCCCCCTCGGTGCCGTCGGAGGCCAGGCTCACCCGAATTATCCCCTCCCCTGTCTCCTCCTGGACTTCTTCCTCCTCGCCTACTGCCACCTCGTCGGCCCCGGTGCCGCAGCCCCAGGCCCCCAGGAGGGCCACCAGGGCCAGAAGCGGTAGTACCCTTCCTATCCCTTCCCTTGCTGTCATCTCTGCCTCTCCTTTCTTGTCCAAAGGACTTCCTTCCCGCTACAGGGCTGCCTGAAGGCGCAAAACCCCCCGTGTTTCTCTCCTTCCAATGCGGATTTCTTCCCCTGCCTCCTTTCTCTACAGGCGGGTTTTTTCCCTTGTTGCCCTTCTTAAACAAGATTATAGGGCAGAAATTTTTACAGTCAATAATAAAAAAATTATGTTAAGGAACTCTCAAGTTCAGAATTGACCACGGCGGGTAGGACTATGCCCAGGGGAGCTCCCTCCTCAGGAAAGCAGCCTCTGCAGAAGCCCCTGGAGCTCCTCCAGGCTGCTGTAGTGGATCTCCCACCCCCCCAGGGGCCCGGTGCTGAAGCCTCACCCTCAGGCCCAGGTGGCTGCTGAGCTGCTCCTGCAGGGTCTGGATGTTTGGGTCCGATTTGGAAACAATTGTTCTCTTTTTGGGCTTAATTGTTGCCTTTCTGGAAACTGAAGAGAGGGCCCTTCTAACCAGGGCCTCGGTCCGGCGGACGCTCAGTCCCTCCTGTAGCACTGCCTGGGCGGCCCGGCGCTGAAGCTCCGCCGATGGCAGCCCCAGCAGGGCCCGGGCGTGGCCCATCTGAAGCCTGCCTGCCTCAAGCAGGGCCTGCACATCCTCGGGCAGCCTCAGCAGCCTCAGGTAGTTGGCCACGCTGCTGCGGTCCTTGCCCAGCCTTTGGGCCAGCTCCTCCTGGCTGAGGCCGAACTCCTCGCTCAGGGCCCTGAGGGCCCTGGCCGTCTCCAGGGGGTTGAGGTCCTCCCTCTGGATGTTCTCCACCAGGGCCAGCTGGAGGGCCTCGGCCNCGGTGGCCTCCCGGAGGATGACCGGCACGCTCCTGAGCCCGGCCATCTGGGCGGCCCTGAGGCGCCGCTCCCCGGCTATGAGCCTGAACTTCCCCCCCTCGGCCCGGCTGCACAGCAGGGGCTGAAGCACCCCCCTGGCCCTTATGCTCTGGGCCAGCTCCCTGAGGGCCTGCTCGTCAAACCTCTGCCGAGGCTGCCTGCCGGGCTGGATGCGCTCCAGGGGCACCTGCAGCACCTCCGCCCCTTCGGGCAGCAGGGCCTCAAGCCCCTTGCCCAGCGCGCTCTTGGGTGCCATTGAGGAACTCCTTTGCCAGGGCCAGGTATCCCTGGGCCCCCTTGGAGCGGACATCGTAAAGCAGGGCAGCCCTGCCGTGGCTGGGGGCCTCGGCCAGGGTGACATTCCGGGGTATCACCGTGCGATACACCTTCTGGCCAAAGTGCCTCCTCAGCTCCGCCTCCACCTGCCGGCTCAGTATGTTTCTGCCGTCATACATGGTAAGCAGCAGGCCCTCCAGCTGTAGTGCCGGGTTCAGCCCGGCCCGCACCAGCCTGAGGGTGCGCTGCAGCATCCCCAGGCCCTCCAGGGCGTAGTACTCGCACTGCACGGGCACCAGCACCCCCTGGGCGGCCACCAGGGCGTTCAGGGTCAGCACCCCCAGGGAGGGAGGACAGTCTATGAACAACAGCTGGAAGCGCTCCCTCAGTCCCCTCAGGGCCTCCCTCAGGAGCACCTCCCGGCCCCTCCGGGCCGCCAGCTCCACCTCCACCCCCAGCAGGTCGGCACTGGAGGGAAGCACCCAGAGGCCCTGCACCTCGGTGGGCCGAAGGGCCTCCTGGGCCCCCACCCGCTCGGCCAGGACATCGTAGAGCGAGGGGGGCTCCTTGGCAATACCCAGGCCGCTGGTGGCGTTGCCCTGGGGGTCGGCGTCCACCAGGAGCACCCGGGCCCCTGCCAGGGCCAGGCTGGCGGCCAGGTTTATGGCGGTGGTGGTCTTGCCCACTCCCCCCTTCTGGTTCGCTATGGCCACCACCCTGCCCATTCAGAACCCTGCCTAATATTAGCACAGGGGCTTTGACAATCTCCAGAGTTTCCAATATTCTAAAAAAGCCATGAAGCGCATCCTCATCGTGGATGACCTGAAGGCCTTCCTCCAGCAGGAAAAGGACATCCTCAGCCGAGCCAGCATGAGGCTCTACACCGCCCAGGACGGCCACGAGGCCCTGAGGCTTCACAGGGAAAAGAGGATGGACCTCATAGTGGTGGACCTGCACATGCCAGGCATGGACGGCGAGCACCTGGTGCGCCTCATCAGGGCGGAGCCCCAGCTCAGGAATGTCTCCATTATCATGGTGTGCCGGCCCAGCCAGGAGGACATCCGCCGGGCCAAGGCCGCCGGGGCCAACGACTACATCCAGAGGCCCTTCGAGCCCGAGGCCCTGCTCCAGAAGATAAGCTACCTGCTGAATGTCCCCAGGAGGCGCCACCTGAGGGTCCTGGCCAAGCTCACCCTGGAGGGAAGGGCCGGCTCCGAGGCCTTCTACGGCAGCACCGTGAACATCAGCACCTCGGGCCTCCTGCTGGAGGCGGAGCGCTCCCTGGCCAAGGGCGACCTCATCCACTGCTTCTTCTACCTGCCCACGGGCCGCAAGGTGGAGGCCCAGGCAGAGGTAGTAAGGGTGGTGAAGGCCCCCAAGGGGTTTCACTACGGGGCCAGGTTCACCCAGCTGAGCCCAGAGGCCAGGAGGGCCATAAGGGAGTTCGTGGCCCAGAAAGAGCAATTTTAGCCAACCTTTGGGCAATAAACAGGTGGAAAGTTCCCTCCGGCCTGTGATACATTTTAGCGCCCATGAGCCAGCACCTCCTGTCGGCAGCGGGGAAGCTGTTTCCAGCCCTTAGAGCCTCTCTTTACGGGAAAGGCCTCAGGCCCCTGGGCAGGGCCGAGCCCTCGGAGCCCCTGAGAAGCTTCCTGAAGGAGCCCTCCTCCAGGGGCCTTTACAAGCAGTTTCTGCTTCAAGGCATCCAGAAGGCCCTCCTGAGGGCCAGGCCCTTGGTGCTGAAGGCCCCCTGGGGACAGCACCAGGTGTTCTATCCCCTGAGCCTCAGGGGCAGGCAGATGGTGCTGCACCTGGAGGGGTTTTATCTCAGCCTGGAGGAGTTCTACCGGGCCTACAGCCAGCATGCCTGGATGAAGAAGAGGCCCAGGAAGGACTGGCTCAGGGAGGCGGTGTTCCTCAGCCGGGCCCAGCTGACAAGGCAGCTCAAGGAACTGGCCAGCCTGCTTTCCGCCTCGGAGGCAGCCAGGGGCAAGCCCCTGAGGCTCCAGAAGGAGGACTTCCTCCGCCACCTCCGGGAGGTCCTCAGGCGGGGCTCGGGAGGCCTGCTCTGCGGCATCAGCATAGTGCACCTTTCGCACCTTACCAGGCACTTCGGCCTCCTGGCCGGCGACAGGGTGGTTGAGGCCGTAGAAGAGCTGGTCCGCACCCACCTGGGAGGCAAGGGGGCCCTCTACAGCCAGGGCGCCGCAGAGCTGTTCCTCCTCTATGTCCCCCCCGGCGGGGGCTCCCTCTCGGGCCTCAGGCAGGCCCTCAGGGGCCTGAGGCTCAGGCACCAGGGCCAGTTGCTCAGGCCTGCCCTGAGCATGGCGGCCCTGGAGCTTCCGGCCCCCTCGGTGCAGGACGCCCTGGAGCTCCTCCAGGCACTCCTGCGAAAGGCCACGGCCACAGGCCAGGACACCCTGGTGCTGGGAAAGGGCAAGGCCCGGGAGAGGCTCCTGAGGCAGCTTCAGCGGAGGCGCCAGGAGCTCAGGNGGATACCCCGGGCCATCCACCGCAAGGAGGTGGAGCTCTTCTACCAGGACATTCGGGCCCTCAGGGCCCAGGGGGGCGAAAGGGACCGGGAGGCCCTGGCCAGGATAAGGCACCAGAGTAGGGCCATGCCGGCCTCGGCCTTCATGGACACGGTGTACGACCTGAGGCTGTGCGTGGAGCTGGACTGCCTGGTGCTGGAGCAGCTCCTCCACTACGCCCCTGGGCTGGGCCACCTGCAGGGCCGCCTGTTCGTGAATGTGAGCCCCCTTTCGCTGCGCTGTAGCCGCTACAGGGCCCTGCTGGAGCAGGCCCTGGGGAGCCTCCCCGCCCTGGTGCTGGAGCTCTCGGAGCAGGCCCTGCTACAGGAGCCCGCCCTGGCCAGGGAGCTTCACCGCCAACTGGGAGTGCGCTTCGCCCTGGATGACTTCGGCACGGGATACTCCTGCCTGAAGACCCTGGCCGAGCTGGCCTCCGAGGAGGTCCTCCTGGGCCTGAAGATAGACGGGCCCCTCATCAGGGCCATGGACACCTCCAGGGCCACCAGGGACATCGTGCTCAGCATAGGCCGAATGGCCAAGGCCCTGGGCCTAAGGAGCATAGCCGAGTATGTGGAGAACGCCTCCACCGCCAGGGCCCTCAGGCTCATGGGCATAGACTACGCCCAGGGGTTTTTCTTCCACCAGCCCCAGCACATAGAGGGGCTCCTCAGGGAGGCCCGGGCATGAACCTCCCCCAGGTGGACATAGAGCTCCTGAGCCGGGCCCTGGAGGCCCTGCACCNCCTGACCGGCCTGAGCTGGAGCCTCTACGACCAGGACTTCCGGCTCCTCATAGCCCCCCGGGGACCGGACCCCTTAGGGGAGGCCTTCAGGCGCCTGAGGCCCCAGCAGTACAGCCGCTTCCTCCAGGAGCACTGCAGCCTGGCCCTGCGCNCCCGCCGGGCCCTGGCCATGGCCGGGCCCACGGCCCGGCACTACCTGTTCCTGCCCCTTCAGGGCCATGAGGCCGAGCTGGTGGCCGTGGGAGCGGCCCTGTGTCTCAATCCCTCGGAGTTCATAAAGTTCTACCACACCCAGGGCACCTCCCTGGGCATCGCCTCGGAGCCGGCGGAGCTCTGGCTGCAGAGGCTACCGGGGCTTCCGCCTGAGCGCCTGGGGGCCTACCTGGAGGGCCTGCAGGGCCTGCTGCAGGGTATGCTGGAGGCCACCGACCAGCTCCAGGGGCTCAAGAGGCGGTGGCAATGGCACAAGACCATCACCACCATAATGGCCAACACCAAGAGGGGGGCCAGCCCCCAGGAGATATGCCGCACCGTGGCCGAGGCCGTGGTCTTCCTCTTCGGGGCCGAGGCGGCCGTCGTGCTCACCCTGAACAGGGACTCCCAGGGCCTCAGGCCCCTGGCCNCCGCGGGCAGGCCCCTCTGGGAGGGCCTCCGGCTTCAGGGCCAGCACGAGGCAGTGAGGGAGGCCCTCCAGAAGGGGGAGGCCGTGGCCCTCACCGAGCCCCTGAAGCTTAGGCAGATGGGCCTTCCGGAGGAGGTGCTCTCCCTGCACCTGTTTGCCCTCAGTGCTCAGCCAGCCGCCCTGCTGGCGGCCCTGAACTGCCCCCTCAGCGGCGAGGCCCTGCAGTGCGTGCAGGAGCTCTGCAGGCTGGCAGAGCNCCTCTTCAGGGCCGCCTACAAGAGCTGGCAGCACCGCCGGGCCAGCACCGTACTGAGGGGCCTGAGCCACAAGGCCTCGGCGCTTTCCGGCCTTTACCAGGAGCCCCAGAGGCTGTACCAGCAGGTGGTGGAGGAGGCCGCCGCCCTTCTGGGCGCCCGGCGCTGCTCCCTCATGCTGCCAGAGCGCACCGGAGCCCTGAAGGTGGTAGCCGTAAAGGGGATGAACCCCCACCTCCTCCAGGATGTCCAGGTGCGCATCGGCGAGGCCATAGCCGGCAGGGTGTTCAAAGAGCAGAGCCCTCTGCTGCTAAAGGAACCCCAGGAGTTTCGGCACCTGGGCGCAGAGCTCAAGCCCATGTTTCGTACCTCCTCCTGCCTGAGCATCCCCCTGAGCATCGGGCAGGAGCCCCTGGGAGTGCTGAACCTGGCCGACAAGGCCTCGGGCCAGGCCTTCAACCGGGCGGACCTGGAGCTGCTGGGGCCCTTCAGCCAGCAGGTGGCCCTGCTGCTCAAGCTCAGCCTGTGCTACCAGGGCTGGATGCAGATGAAGGAGCTGAGCTTCACCGACGCCCTCNCCGGGCTGTACAACCGCCGGTACTTCGACATGCGCCTCAGGGAGGAGCACCAGAGGGCCAGGAGGCACGGCCTGCAGCTTTCCCTGGCCCTCATGGACATAGACGACTTCAAGCTGTTCAACGACACCGAGGGCCACCTGGCCGGCGACCGCATGCTGAAGGAGATAGCCTCCATAATCCAGAGCACCATAAGGGTCAACGACATAGCGGTGCGCTTCGGGGGCGAGGAGTTCGCCCTGCTGATGCCCCAGACCTCCAAGGCCAAGGCCCTGAAGGTGGCCGAAAGGCTGAGGAGCAACATCAGGAGGCTCACGCAGCAGGGATGGCGGAAGTACCCCAAGGAGGCCCTCACCATCAGCATAGGGGTGGCCACCTTCCCCGAATGCGGCCCCGAGCCCCAGGGCCTCATCCGCTGCGCCGACAAGGCCCTGTACATGGCCAAGGCCCAGGGCAAGGACAGGACGGTGCCCTGGCACTGCTCCCCCCAGGGCACAGAGCAGATGCTGCAGAGGCTTCCCTGAGGTGTTTCACGTGGAACATCCCGTCTAATAGCTTGAAAAACAAGGCTTTTTAGGACTGCTTCGGGGGCACTATCCCGTAGCCCTTCAGTTTCCTGTGCAGGTTGGAGCGCTCTATGCCCAGGGCCTCGGCGGTGCGGGAGATGTTCCAGCCGTGCTCGGTGAGCTTCCGGAGGATGAACTGCCTCTCGAAGGCCTCCCTGGCCTCCTTCAGCCCCTGGTAGCCGAAGAGGTCCCCCGAGGGGGCCTCCTTCAGGAAGCTCACATCCTGGGCGGTTATCTCCTCCGAGGGGCTCATTATCACCAGGCGCTCCAGGGNGTTTCTTAGCTCTCGGACATTGCCCGGCCAGTGATGGGCCATGAGGGCCCGAAGGGCCTGGGGGCTAAGCCTCTTGGGGGCCCGGCCGTGCTCCAGGGCTATCTGGGAAAGGAAGTGCTCCGAAAGCTCCGGGATGTCCTCCCGGTGCTGTCTCAAGGGGGGAACCTCTATGGGGATTACATTGAGGCGCCAGTAGAGGTCTTCCCTGAACCTGCCCTCCTGGATCTCCCTCCGCAGGTCCTTGTTGGTGGCGGCCAGCACTCGGACATCCACCTGGATGGTCCTGGTGCCCCCTACGCGCTGGAAGCTCTGGGTCTCCAGTACCCTGAGGAGCTTGGCCTGGGTGGGCAGGCTCATGTCGCCCACCTCGTCCAGGAACAAGGTGCCCCGGTGGGCCAGCTCCAGCCTGCCCTGCTTGGCCTCGGAGGCCCCGGTGAAGGCCCCCTTCTCGTGGCCGAAAAGCTCGCTCTCTATGAGCTCCTGGGGAATGGCGGCGCAGTTGAGGGCCACGAAGGGCCCCTGGCGCCGCTGGCTGAGCTCATGGAGCAGGCGGGCCACCAGCTCCTTGCCCGAGCCGCTTTCGCCCCGGATGAGCACCTTGGCACTGCTCTGGGCGGCCAGGTGAATCTCCTGCCTGAGGCGCTGCATGGCCTCGGAGCTGCCTATGAGGACCGGCCTCTGCTGAAGGCCCTCCCGGAGGGCCCGGTTCTCCTGCTGGAGCCGACTGTACTGCAGGGCCCTCTGGACCGTCAGGAGCACCCTCTCCATGCTTAGGGGCTTTTCCAGGAAGTCATAGGCCCCCAGCTTGATGCTCTTTNCCGCCAGCTCCACCGAGCCGTGCCCGGTAATCATCACCACGGGCACCCAGGGGGCCTCCTTCCTCAGGGCCTGAAGGCACTGGAGGCCGTCCATGCCGGGAAGCCATATGTCCAGGAGCACCAGGTCGGGGGGCTGGGCCCTTACCAGGCGGAGGGCCTCCTGGCCGTCCGGGGCAGCCAGCACCTGGTAGCCCTCGTCGGAGAGGATGTCGGCGAGGCTCTCCCGAATGGTGGGCTCGTCATCCACTATGAGGACGCTTTCCCTGCTCATCGGAGGGGCAGCTCCAGGAGGAAGGCGGCCCCTCGGGGGTGGTTGTCCTCGGCCCTGAGGCTACCGCCGTGTTCCGAGACTATCTTGCGGGCTATGGCCAGGCCCAGCCCGGTGCCCCCGGGCTTGGTGGAGAAGTAGGGCTGAAACAGCCGCTCCTTGGCCTCGGGGGGGATGCCAGGGCCCTCATCGGCTATCCTGATGCGCACATGGTGCATGTCGGTGGATATTTTAACCCTAACGGTACCTGAGTTTCCCATGGCCTCCCTGGCGTTGTCCAGGAGGTTCATGAGGGCCCTGCGGAGCTGCTGCGGCTCGGCAGGCACGGGGGCCCCGGGGGCCTCAAGCTCCACCCTCAGGCCCCTGTAGGGCCGGTAGAGCTCCAGCAGCTCCCTCACGAGGGCCAAGAGGTCGGTGGGCTCCTTCTGGCTTACCTCGGGCATGCGGCCCAGCCTGGAGAAGGCGTCCACCAGGGCCCTGAGGGCCTCCACCTCCTTGATGATGGTCTGGCTACAGCGCTCCAGCACCTGGGGGAAGTCCGGGTCCCGGGCCTGCCACTTCTTCACGAGCCTCTGGGTGGAGAGCTTTATGGGGGTGAGGGGGTTCTTCACCTCGTGGGCGATTCTCCTGGCTGCCTCCTGCCAGGTAAGGGCCCTTTGGGCCATGGCCACCTCGGTAAGGTCCTCAAAGACCACCAGGAGGCCCAGCCTCCGGCCGTCGGAGGCCTCCAGCCCGGTGATGAACACCCTGAGGAGCATCCTGCGGCCCCTGAGGCTGACCCAGAAATCCCTCTCCACCTGGCCCGAGCGCTTCAGGTCCAGGCCCTGGATGAAGTCCTGAAGCTCCCGGGACTGAAGGCCCTGAAGCAGCACCTGGTAGGGGGCGCCCAGGACCTGGGAGGCCTGAAGGCCCAGGAGCTTCAGGGCCCTGGAGTTCAGCCTCTGCACTATGCCCTCGGGACTGAGGAAGATCACCCCGCTGTGGATGGCCTCCAGGATGCGCTCCATGAAGAGCCGGCCCTGCTCGGAGTCCCTCAGGGCCTGCTGAAGGCCCTCCTTGCCTGCCCTGAGCTCCTGTACCATGCGGTTGAAGTGCTCTATGAGCAGGCCCATCTCGTCGGAGCCCCGGCTCTGAAGCCTCAGGGCCAGGTTGCCCCTGGCCCCCTCCTGGGTGGCCCTGGCCAGGGCCCCCACGGGCTCAGTAAGCCCCTTGGCCAGCCTCAGGGAGGCAAACAGGGCGGTAAGCAGGATGGTGGCCCCCATGAGGCCCAGGACCAGGACGAAGCTGAGCTTAAGGGGGGTGCGCCAGGCCTGAAGGCGGGTGTAGTCCTCAAAGGCCCTGGTGATTTCGGCCACATAGCTGCTGAGGGCCGCGGGCACAGGGGCATTGACCACCAGGAGCCTTCCCCCTGGGGCCGGAAGGGCCGCCCTGACCATCTCCACACCGCCCTGGGTGAGCACCTCGGCCTGGGCCCTGCCCTCCTGAAAGGCGGCCTTGAGCGTGGGGGTGGCCCCGGGGGGAAGCTCCCGGAGGAGATAGAACCTGTAGGGCCCTCGCCTCTCTGGAGGGGGCCCGCCCGCCTGCAGCACCTCCTGGCCCATGAGGAGGGCCCGCCTCTTTTCCTCCTCGTAGACGGCCCTGGAGAGGTTCAGCCCGCTCTGGAGGGGGGCCCGGTACTGGGGGGCAAAGAGCCTCTCTATGTAGGTGCTGGCCAGCCCGCTGGCCAGCAGGAAAAGCAGGGCCGTGGGCAGGAGGCTCATGAGGGCCAGCAGGGCCAGCAGCTTGGCCCTGAAGCGGAAGCCCAGGGTCCGGCTCCTCAGGCCCCGGTAAAGCTCCAGGAGGCCCCGGCCCACCAGGTAGGCCAGGGCCAGCAGGGCCAGGAGATTGAGGTTGAAAAGCAGGAGGAACAGCACCGCCCCCGAGGGCTGCCCCACCCACAGGTACCTAAGCTGCAGGGGCACCAGCAGGAGCACCAGCAGCAGGCCTGCCCCCAAGGCGTAAAGGAGCCTCACGGGCCCCCCCCCAGGTGAAAGACCGGCGAGTCCGCCTGGCCCTGAAGCTCCTCCTGCCTGAGGAAGAACAGCAGCAGGCCCAGGAGGGGCGGAAGGCGCCTGAGCCGACTGTGCACCGAGACCCTCACGAAGTATGCCCCTGGGGGAAGCTCCTTGGTGCTGGTAAGCACCAGGCCCTGTAGCACCGAGGCCCTCCTGAGCACCTCCTGGCAGTCCTTGAGGTGGCTGTCCTTGCCCCCCTGGCCCAGGATGTACTGCTCCTTCAGGGGGTCGCAGACCAGGCGGCGGGNGAGCTTCTTGCCCAGGATGAACTCATCGGGCCAGCCCCTCCAGCGCCTGTACAGGTCCACCCTGATGATGAGCTCCTTGCTGATGCCCTTCCTAAGCTGCCTCTGGAACTGCTCCGAGGGCCTGAGGCCGAAGGAGACCACCACCTGGCCCTCCCTGAGGAGCACCCTGGGGACCTCCACCGCCTGCCCCCAGGAGGCCCCCGGGCTCAGCAGTGCAAGCAGCAGGGCCAGCAATACCAAAGCCCTCGGCATAGAGGCATTTTCGCCCAAGGGGGAAGGGGTTGTCAAGGAAATTTGTTCTTTAAAAGTAAATAATCGTTTGATAAATTCAAATGGCTTCTTCTGCCCCCAGGGCTTGACAGCGGCGGGGTTTTGGGCTTCAATCACTAAGGAGCGAAAAAACCCTGCAAGGAGGGCGGGCATGGAGATTCAGGCCGTTAGGATGGACATACCCGAGGGGGCCAATATCATCCTGGGGCAGACCCACTTCATAAAGACCGCCGAGGACCTGTACGAGGTCCTGGCCACCTCGGTGCCCGGGGCCCGCTTTGCCGTGGCCTTCACCGAGGCCTCGGGCCCCTGTCTCATCAGGGCAGAGGGCAACGACGAGGAGCTCAAGAAGGTGTGCGTAAAGAACCTTCAGGCAATCGGGGCAGGCCATGTGTTCTGCATCCTGCTGAAGGGGGCCTTCCCCATAAATGTGCTCAACCAGATAAAGCTCTGTCCCGAGGTCTGCCGCATCTTCTGCGCCACGGCCAACCCCCTGGAGGTGCTCCTGGTGCGCTCGGGGCAGGCGGCGGGGGTGGTGGGGGTCATAGACGGCTCGGGCCCCAAGGGGGTGGAGAGCCCCGAGGATGTGGCCCAGAGAAAGGAGTTTCTGAGAAAGATTGGGTATAAGCTCTGAAGTCAAGTTCAACTCCCAGGGGCTCGTTCCTGCCATTGTGCAGGAGGCCGAAACGGGCGAGGTGCTCATGATGGCCTGGATGAACCGGCAGGCCCTGGAGCTTACCCTCAGGAGCGGCTATGCCCACTTCTTCAGCCGCTCCAGGCAGAGGCTGTGGAAAAAGGGGGAAAGCTCGGGAAACGTGCAGGAGGTGCTGGAGGTCCTTTACGACTGCGACGGCGACACCCTGCTGCTGAGGGTCAGGCAGCACGGCAAAGGGGCCTGCCACACCGGGCACAGGAGCTGCTTCTTCAGAAGGCTGGGCAGGGACTGAGCCCCCGAGGTATTGACCCCCCGGGCGCCCTTTTGATAGCCTAAGAGGCCCCATGGAGTGCGTCTTCTGCAGGATTGTGCAGGGCAAGGCCCGGGCCCAGGTGCTTCATGAGGACGAGCACTGCGTGGCCTTCCAGGACATAGCGCCCCAGGCCCCGGTGCATGTGCTCATAGTGCCCCGGAGGCACATACCCCACACCCTGGCCCTCCGGGAGGGGGGCGACGAGGCCCTCATGGGCCACCTGGTGCAGGTGGCCAACCGCCTGGCCAGGAAGCTGGGGGTAGCCGACAGGGGCTTCAGGCTGGTGATAAACACCAACGCCGAGGCCGGCCAGACGGTCTTTCACCTGCATGTGCACCTCCTGGCCGGAAGGCCCATGCACTGGCCCCCGGGGTAGCACTGGCCCGGGGTGCAGCCCCAAGGCGTTTGCAGCCAGTGGACAAAGCTCCTCTTGACCGTTTGGTAAACAAAAATAATCGTTCATTAATTCAGAACAATCTCCTTTGCCCCCTGTAGGGGCTCTGGTGTCCGTTTCGTGCGGGGCGGGGGCGGGGATTTCGGGAGGGGGTGGTTTCTGGTATTATTAACCGATGCGGCGGGTGCTGCTGGCAATAGTGCTTCTTTGGCCCCTGCTGGCCCAGGGGGCGGTGCTGGAGGAGGTGCTGGGGAATGGCCTGAAGGTACTCATCCAGGAGGAGCGCAAGGCCCCCCTGGTGGTGGTGCAGCTTTACTACAAGGTAGGGGCCAAGGACGAGCCTGAGCACCTGGCGGGCATCAGCCATCTGCTGGAGCACATGATGTTCAAGGGCACGGAGCGGCTGGGCCCCTCGGAGTACTCCAGGCTCATTCAGCGCATCGGGGGGGTGAACAACGCCTTTACCACCAAGGACTACACCATGTACTATGCCCAGGTGCCCTCGGAGGGGCTGGAGCTGGTTCTCTCCCTGGAGGCCGAGCGGATGGCCCGCCTGAGGCTCAATTCCCAGGAGGTGCTTTCCGAGCGGGCGGTAGTCATGGAGGAGCGGAGGCTCAGGTATGAGGACGACCCCCAGAGCAGTCTCTATGAGGAGGTGCTGGCTGCGGCCTTCAAGGTGCATCCCTACGAGCGGCCCGTAATAGGCTGGATGCAGAGCCTGCAGAACATCGGGCCCCAGGAGCTGAGGCAGCACTACCGGCGCTTCTACAGTCCCGGCAATGCGGTGCTGGTGCTGGTGGGCGCCCTGGAGGCCCGGGAGGCCCTCCGGCTGGTAAGGAAGCACTTTGGGCCCCTGCAGGCCAGGGAGACGGCGGCCAGGGCGGCGCTGAAGGAGCCTCCCCAGAGGGGGCAGCGGAGGGTCTATCTAAGGAGGGAGGCGGAGCTCCCCTATGTGCTCGTGGCCTACCATGTGCCCAGTTTTCTGCAGGCCCCTGAGGAGGCGGCGGCCCTGGAGGTGCTGGCCCAGGTGCTCTCAGGGGGGCGGAGCGCCAGGTTCTTCAGGCGCCTGGTGAAGGGCAGGGAGGTGGCCCTTGGTGCCTTTGCCAGCTACAGCAGTCTTCAGCCGGAGCCCTTCTTGTTCTTCCTGGGGGGCACCCCCAGGGCCGGCCGGGAGGCCGAAGCCCTTGAGCAGGCCATCTACGAGGAGGTGGAGGCGGTAAAGGCCCGGCCCCCCTCGGAGCAGGAGCTCCAGCGGGCCAAGAACCAGCTGGAGGCCGCCCTGCTGATGGGGCAGGACTCGCTGTTTTTCCAGGCGGAGCTACTGGGAATGTTTGAGCTCATGGGCGACTGGCGGCTGAAGGAGCGGTATCTGCAGGCCCTCAGGGCGGTAAGGGCCGAGGATGTAAGTCGGGTGGCAAGGAAGTATCTTAGGAAGGACAACTCCACGGTGGGCATATTGATTCCCCTCAAGAAGGAGGCCGGGCATGGGCCGGCTCATTAGCGTCCTGCTGTTGGTGCTGGCCCTGGTGCTTCCTGCCCGGGCCTGGCAGCTCAAGGCCCAGCGGTGGGAGCTGCCCTCGGGGCTGGTGGTCATCCACTCTGAGCAGACCCACCTGCCCCTGGTGATGCTCACCCTGCTTATAAAGGCCGGGCCCCTGGACGAGCCCCCCGAGCTGGCCGGGCTGGCCTACCTCACGGCGGCCATGCTGAGGGAGGGCACGAAGCACAGAAGCGCCGAGGCCCTCAGCGAGGAGATAGACTTCCTGGGGGCAAGCCTTCAGGCCTCGGCAGGGCCGGACTACAGCACCGTGAAGCTGTCCGTCCTTAAGAAGGATGTGCAGAAGGGCTTTGAGCTCCTTGCCGACATGCTGCTCAACCCGGCGTTTCCCCAAGAGGAGCTTCAGGCCCTGAGAGAGCGCNCCCTGGAGGACCTGAGGCGCCGCCAGGAGGAGCCCTCCTTCCTGGCCCAGAGGGCCTTCCAGAAGGCCGTCTACGGGGAGCACCCCTATGGGCGGCTCCTGCAGGGCTCGGCAGAGACCCTCAGGGCCATCAAGAGGGAGGACCTCCTCAGGTTCTGGCAGAGCTACTACAGGCCCAACAATGCGGTGCTGGTGGTGGTGGGGGCCCTGAGCAGACAGGAGCTTTCCTCCCTCATAGAGAAGTACCTGGGGGAGTGGCGGCCTGC
>MTOX01000022.1 GCA_002011795.1 Nitrospirae bacterium JdFR-88 | reverse complement strand
CCTCGAGCACAGGACAGAGGCCGTCAGAAAGCTGGAGGCCAGAACGGGCTCCCGAAAGGGGGAAAGTATTACGATTTTATTACGGTCGAAGGAAAAAGGGGTTAGCCCATCGGGCTAACCCCTTGATTTTCATGGTAGGCACGGGCGGTTTCGAACCGCCGACCTCTACCGTGTCAAGGTAGCGCTCTCCCACTGAGCTACGCGCCTAACACCTTTTTATTAACCGAAAAAAGCCCAACTTGTCAAGCCTTTTGTCAAGCCTTTCTGGTATAATATTTAATTCAAAAAAAGGGAGGCGCTCTTGAGGAAATTCCTGGCATTGCTACTACTGGGCCTCCTGGCCTGGGAGCAGGCGGGGGGGCAGCAGAAAGACCCCTTCCGCATCTTAGCGGACGGTCTCCTGGAGTTCTTCAGGCCCCTGGAGGGTCAAGTGGTGGCCGTAGAGGGGGACAGGGTGGAGGTGGCCTTCGCCAATTCACCGCAGCCCGGCATAAGGGTGAGGGTGCTGCGCCGGGGGGAGCCGTTTCTTCACCCCATCACCAAGGAACCCATCGGTGTGCTGGAGGAGCCCGTGGGTCTCCTGGAGGTGCTGAGCCCCCGGGAGGGAAGGCTCCTTGAGGGCGAGGCCCAGGAGGGNGATGTCCTGAGGCTCAGCAGGGCTCCCTTGAGACTCCTGTTTTATCAACTCAAGGGCACCAGCTGGGCCTTGGCAGAGCAGTACTACAGGGTGCTGAAGGAGACGGGCCGGTTTGAGCTGCTCAGCAGTCCCGAGGACGAGCAGGCCCGGGCCCTGCCGGAGGCCAGGAGGCTCAAGGCCGATGCCGTGCTCCTGGTCAGCCAGGAGCAGGGCAGGCAGGGCAGGACGCTCCTTAGGCAGCGCCTCCTGTGGCCCGACGGCAAGGAGGCCCTGAGGGCCTCGGTGGAGCTTTCCCAGGAGCTCGTGGCAGAGCTCNCCCTGGGAGAGGAGCTTTTCAGCCCCAGGGAGGATGTGGCCCTGGTGTTCAAGGTCCCCTACGGGGCGGAGCTCATCTGCTGGGCCGACCTAGACGGCGACGGGGAGGGTGAGCTGCTCGTGGCCACCCAGAGGCGCCTCATGGCCTACCATCTGGGCCCGGCCTCCCTGCTTCCCCTGGAAGGCGCAGTGCTCNAGGGCCCCAGCAGGGCAGAGTTCCTGTGGCTTCAGGCTGCCGACATAGATGACGAAAAAGGACAAGAGGTACTGCTTTCGGCAAGACTGGAGGACTCGGTGGGCTCCTTCATATACAAGTTCAAAGACGGTAGCTTCATAAAGCTCTGGGAGGGGGACTTCCTCATCCGCCACCTCAGGGGCAGGCTCTACGGGCAGAGGTTCTCCAGGTTCAAGGGCCCCCTTCCAGGGGTCTTTGAACTCTCCTGGCAGAACGGAAAGCCGAGGCCCACGGGGCAAAGCCTCAAGCTCCCCCCGGGGGTCAACCTGTATGACTTCATCCTCATAGGCAGCAAGGAAAAGCCCTTGGTGCTGAGCTACGATGACGACGGCTACCTGAACCTCTTTGACCACGAGGCCATGCTCCTGTGGAGAAGCAGCGCCGACCTGGGAGGGGTGCTGAAGAGCTTTGAGCTGCCCTCCACAGAGCCCACCGGGGAGGCCGAGTTCTGGTCTGTGAAGGACAGGCTCCTTAGTGCAGGAGGCAGCGTGCTGGCCATATGGCGGCAGCCCATTGCGGGCAAGGCCAAGGGGCTGGGCTACAAGCGTTCCGGGCTCCTGAGTCTTCGCTACAACGGCCTGCAGGTGGAGAAACAGCACCTCATTGAACCCGTAGCAGGCAAGGTGCTGGACTTCGCCTTGGCCCAGGACAGGCTCATGGTGCTCCTGAGCCCTCCCCTGGGTCTTGACCTTAAGAGGCTCCTGAAGGCCCGCTCCCCTTTCACCACCTACTTGTATGTGTACCCCCTGGAGGCCCTGCAATGAGAGGCTCCCCTGTACATGTGGCCATCATAATGGACGGCAACGGGCGCTGGGCCGAGCTGAGGGGGCTGCCCAGGGTGGAGGGGCACAAGCAGGGAGCCGCCAGGGCCAAGGAGATAATCAGGGCAGCCAAGGAGCTGGGCATAAGGGTGCTGACCCTCTATGTGTTCTCCCTGGAGAACTGGCAGCGCCCCCAGGAGGAGGTGCAGGCCCTTATGAAGCTCCTGGAGCTCTACCTCACCCAGGAGACGGAAAACCTCAAGGCCCAGGGCATAGCCTTCAGGGCCATAGGCGACCTGGAACGCCTTCCCCGCAGCACCCAGGAGGTCATAAGGAGCACAGAGGCTGCCACCAGGGAGGGCAAGGCCATGGTGCTGGTGGGGGCCATAAGCTACGGCGGCAGGGACGAGATTCTCAGGGCGGTGAGAAAGGCCCTGCAGAGGGGCCTAAGGCCCCAGGAGCTGGGTGAGCAGGACTTCGCCTCGCTGCTGGATACCGCAGGGCTTCCGGAACCGGACCTCATAATCCGCACCTCCGGGGAGCAGCGCCTCAGCAACTTCCTCCTGTGGCAGAGCGCCTATGCGGAGCTGTACTTTACCCCTACCCTGTGGCCGGACTTCCACAAGGAGGAGCTCAAGAAGGCCCTGCAGGACTATCAGCGCCGCCAGCGCCGCTTCGGCGCTGTGAAGACCTGACGGAATGCGCCGGGNCCTTACCGCCTTAGTCCTCCTGCCCCTTCTTTATCTCTTTATCAGCAGGCTTCCCAGCGGCTACTTCCTGCTGCTGGTGGCTATACTGGGTGCCCTGGCCATGGGGGAGTTCCTGCACATGTACCACAGGGGCTGGGCAGAAAGCATCGCAGGCGCCCTGGCGGGGGGGCTCATGCTCCTGGCCCTGGCCCAGGGGCCCCCGATGGGCATAGGAGCTGCCACAGCCCTGGCCACGGTCCTGCTACTGTGGCGGCTCCTGAGCAACCCTCCCCAGCAGGCCCTGAAGGACCTGGCCCCCTGGGCAGTAGGGCTCCTTTACATACCTCTTATGCTCACCTGGCAGGTAAAGCTCCGGGAGGCCGGCCCCCAGTGGGTGCTTCTCCTTTACGCCACGGTGTGGAGCGGCGACACCTTGGCCTTGTATGCAGGCACCCTTCTGGGCAGGCACAGCCTCTACAGCCGGGTAAGCCCCAAGAAGACCGTGGAGGGGGCCCTGGGCTCCCTGGCAGGCGGAGCCGCTGCGGCCCTGGTACTTGAGGCCTTGCTGGGCACCGCCCTGGGCTACCCCAGGGCGGCCTTCCTGGGTCTCCTGATGGGGGCAGCCGCCGTGGGGGGAGACCTGGTGGAGTCCATGTTCAAGCGGGACGCAGGAGTGAAGGACTCCAGCCGTCTCATTCCCGGCCACGGGGGACTTCTGGACAAACTGGACGGCTCCCTGCTGGCCGGGCCCTTGCTTTACGGACTGTTAAGGCTCCTGGGAGCCCTCTGAGTCCTCCGAGGCCAGGGGATGGGTCCTGTCGTAGACATCCATCAGGTGCGCCACATCCAGGTGGGTGTAGCGCTGGGTGCTCTGAAGGCTGGCATGGCCCAGCAGCTCCTGGATGGCCCTCAGGTCTGCCCCCGACTGAAGAAGATGGGTGGCAAAGGTATGCCTCAAGGCATGGGGGCCTATGGGCTTTGCCAGGCCCACCTGCCGGGCATACTTCAGCACTATCTTTCTTACGCTCCGGCTGGAGAGCCTTCCGCCCAGGCGATTTAGGAACAGGGCCTGGCTGTGGCGCCTCCGGAGCCTACGGCGCTCGGCCAGGTAGGCCCCGAGGGCCTGCAGGGCCTTCTTGCCCACTGGCAGGAGCCTCTCCTTCTTCCCCTTGCCCCTGACTTTTATGAGCCCTTCCCTGAGGTTCAGGTCCTCCACATTCAGGGCCGAAAGCTCCTGCACCCTCAGGCCACTGGAGTAAAGAAGCTCCAGTATGGCCCTGTCCCTGAGGGGCCCGAACCCTCCGGGCCCGGGCGCCTGAACCAGGGAGAACACCTCGTCCACACTGAGGCTCCTGGGCAGCCTCTGCCTCAGCCTGGGGGCAGAAAGCAGTTTAGCCGGGTTTGCCTTCAGATGGGCCTCTCGCCTGAGGAAGCTGAAGAAGCTTCTCAGGGCCGAGAGCCTGCGGGCCACGGTGCTACGGCTCTTCTTCAATGCCATGAGGTGGGCCACATAGGCCCTGAGGGCCTGCAGGTCCACCTCCCTGGGCTCCGCTCCCCAGTAGCTGAAGAAGTCCTCCAGGTCGCGCCTGTAGCCCCTGAGGGTGTGCTCCGAGTAGCCCCTTTCCAGCCTCAGGTGCCTGACGAACCTCTCAACCCATGCCCTGGCAGCGGGGCTCATTGAAACAGCTTAAAGAGCAGGAAGGTCATGGTAGCCCCCAGGGCTGCCCCTGCCAGTACCTCCAGGGGCCTGTGCACCCTGGTGGAGACCCTGCTCTGGGCCACCACCACGGCCAGGAGGAAGCTCAGGGCCGAGGCGAAGAAGTTCTCCGTAATGTAGGTAATGGCCAGCCACACCGAGAAGGCCAGGGCGGCATGCCCGCTGGGCATGCCGCCCATGAGGGCATGGCCCCTGCGAAAGTGCGCCTTCAAGAGAAGCACCACTATGAGCACCAGCACCAGGGCCAGCACTGCTATGTCCTGGCCCGCCTGCTTGGCCAGCCGGAGCCCCCGGCCGAAGACCTCCCCAAGGTACGGCCCCAGCACCACCACCCCCACCACCGCCGCCCCGAAGGCCGTCACCAGCACCGCCGCAGCGGCCACATCCTTGGCCACCTTGGCCCTGGGGTCGTGGCCCCGGGCCACCAGGTCCACCGTGGCCTCCACCGCCGTGTTGAGAAGCTCCGCCAGGAGCACCGCCATTGCCGCCAGGGCGAGTATCAGAAACTCCGTGCGACTGAGCCCCAGGGAAAAGGCCAGGAGCAACACCCCGGCCGCCGCATAGAAGTGGTAGCGCAGGTGCCTCTGGGTCCTGGCCGCATGCATGAGCCCCTCGATGGCATAGCTGGCGCTCTTAATCCATTGCCTCAAGGGCACGAAGCAGCTCCTCCTCCTTCCGTCTCATTGCGGCCGCCTCCCCGGGCCCCTGGTGCTCATAGCCCAGCAGATGAAGGAGCCCGTGCACCAGGAGCCACCGGAGGNATCTCCTGAGGCCCATCTTCCCGGCCCTTCTCTGGGCCACCTGGGGGCACAGGACTATATCGCCCAGGAGGAAAGGGCCCCGGGAAGGGAACTCCTGGGGGCCGTGAAACACCGGGAAGGAGAGCACATCGGTGGGGGCATCCNCCCCCCTGTAGTGCCTGTTGAGGCTCCTGGCCCTCCTGGGCCCTACAACATGTATGGAAAGCTCAGCCCTGGCGAGCCTTAGGGCCCTGAGCAGCCTGAAGCTGTCCCTCCTTAGGCCCAGTCGAGGGGGCCGCCGCAGGCTGCTTTGAAGGTACACCTTCACCCACTTGCTCCTTGAACTCAAACCCGGGGTAATCCNCCCGCTTATGCAGTATCCCCGTGAGGATGTAGACGAAGCGCCGCTTTATCTCCTGGATGTCCTTGAGGGTCAGCTCGCATTCATCCAGCTGTCCCTCCAGGAAGATGTGGTTTATGATCTTGTTGACCAGGGCCGCTATCCTGGCCGGGGTGGGCTCCGTTAGCACCCTGGAGGCCGCCTCCACCGCATCGGCCATCATCACCAGGGCGGCCACCTTGCTCTGGGGCTTGGGCCCGGGATACTTGTACTCCTCCTCGGGGAGCTCCTCGGCCTTCTCCTTGGCCTTCTGGTAGAAATAGGTGATGAGGCTGGTGCCGTGGTGCTGGCGGATGATGTCCACTACCTGCTCGGGAAGCTTGTACTGCCGGGCCAGCTCCACCCCCTCCTTCACATGGGAGATGAGTACCATGCTGGACATGTGGGGAGTAAGGCGCTCGTGCTTGCTGGCCCCCGTGGGCTGGTTCTCCACGAAGTACTCCGGCATCTTTATCTTGCCGATGTCATGGTAGTAGGCGCTGACCCTGGCCAGGAGCGGATTGACCCCCACGGCCTCGGCCGCCGACTCCACCAGGTTGCCCACTATTATGCTGTGGTGGTAGGTGCCGGGGGCCGTGACCATCATGGTCTTCATAAGGGGATGCTCCAGGTCCAGGAGCTCCAGCAGGCTGATGTCGGTGGTTATCCCAAAGAGGTACTCCAGCAGGGGCAGGGCCAGGGAGACTATGGCCGTGGTAAGCAGGGCCGAGAAGGCGGCAAACACCAGGGAGAAAAGCACCTGGGATGCCGAGGCCTGCCCCAGAAAGAGCAAGAGCACCGAGACGGCAAGCACATTGGCCCCCAGAAGATACAGCCCCCCTTTCAGTATCTCCGTCCTGCGCTTGCACCTCAGCACGCTGAAGGCGGCCACCAGGCTGCCCACGAAGACATAAACGCTGTAGGAGGCCTCCAGGAGCCACAGACCACACAGGAGCCCCAGAACGAAGGAAAACACCAAGGCGGTGTGGAAGTCAAAAAGGAGCACCACCAGCATGGCCCCCACGGCCACGGGCAGGCCGTACACGGTGGCCTCCAGGGGGAAGCCCAACCCCGCAGAAAGGCCCGAAAGCAGATACCTGGTGCCCACCGCCAGCCACAGGGTGCCTGCAAGGATAGAGCCCAGAAGCAGGAGCCTCCTGGCACTCTGGGCATACTGGGGCTTGTACCGGAAGATGTCCTTGTAGAGTACTCCCAGCAGGAGTGCCGAGGTCAGGAAGGCGCCGGCCAGCCTTGCGGCATCAAGGNCCCGGCTCACTGCCAGGGCGCACAAGGCACTTACCAGGAGGAGGAATCCGGACTTGCCTGCGGTGGCCTTAAGTGGGCTCTTCTGCCGCTGAGCGTTTCTCGTGCCGGTCATACGCCTTCAGTATCTCCTGCACCAGCCTGTGCCGCACCACATCCTTCTCGCTAAAGTATACCACCTTTATGCCCTCTATGCCCTTGAGGATGCGCTCTGCCTCCACCAGGCCGGAGACCTTGTCCTGGGGAAGGTCTATCTGGGTGATGTCCCCGGTGATGACCGTCTTGGAATTGAAGCCCAGCCGGGTAAGGTACATCTTCATCTGCTCCGAGGTAGTGTTCTGGGCCTCATCCAGGATTATGAAGGCATCGTTCAGGGTCCTTCCCCGCATGAAGGCCAAGGGAGCTATCTCTATCACCCCCCGCTCCACCAAGCGCATGGCCCTGTCGGCCTCCATCATGTCAAACAGGGCGTCGTACAGAGGCCTGAGGTAGGGGTTGACCTTCTCGTAGATGTCCCCGGGCAGGTAGCCCAGCTTCTCCCCGGCCTCCACCGCCGGGCGGGCCAGCACTACCCTGCTCACCTGCTTGTTCAGAAGGGCATGAATGGCCATGGCCATGGCCAGATAGGTCTTGCCCGTGCCGGCAGGGCCTATGCCGAAGACCATGTCGTAGCTCCTGATGGCTTCTATGTAGGCCCTCTGGGTCTGGCTCTTAGGCAGTACCGTCTTGCGGGCCGACNCCCTTATGCCCTCCTCGTAGAGAGCCTTCAGGCTGACCTCCTCGCCATGGGCCTTGATGATGTCCTTGAGGTCCTCGGCCCTGACGGAATGGCCCTGCAGTGCCAGGTGCCTCAGCTGCTGAAGCAGCCTTTCGGCCCTGCGCACAGAGGCCTCCTTGCCCTGAATGAACAGCCGGTCTCCCCGGGCACTTATGAGTACCCCCAAGGTGTCCTCAATGAGCTTGAAGGCCTCGGAGCCCCTCCTGAGAAGCTCCTCCTCCCTCTCTATGTCCAGCTCTATCTTGGCGGTTATGGTCTGCATGCAAAAGTCCTTGTTTTTTCAACCCTTATTCCCTGCTTACTATAAGCATAGCATCTCCATAGGAGAAAAATCTATANCCCTGCCGGATGGCCTCCTGGTAGGCCTGAAGGAGCCTCTGGGTGCCTGCCAGGGCTGCGGTAAGAAGCAGGGGGCTGGAGCGGGGAAGGTGGAAGTTGGTAATCAGGCAGTCCACCACCTGGAAGGCAAACCCCGGGTAGATGAAGAGTCCGGTGCTTGCCCTGAGGGTGCCGTTGGCGCCCTGGCCCAGGGAGGTGTAGTCGCCCGAGGCCGCTGCCTCCAGGGCCCTGGTGGTGGTGGTGCCCACGGCAAACACCCTGCCGCCCCTGCGCCTCAGGGCCTGAAGCTCCTGAAGTAGTCCTTTGGGGAGCTCAAAGCACTCCTGAGCCATGCGGTGTCTGGTTATCTCCTCCGTCCTTATCGGCCTGAAGGTGGCCTCGCCCACATGGAGGGTGAGCTCAAAGAGCCTCACCCCCCGGGCCTTAAGGGTCTGCAGAAGCTCCTCGGTGAAGTGAAGCCCCGCCGTAGGGGCTGCCACCGAGCCCTCCTTCCTGGCGTAGACGGTCTGGTAGCGCTCCCTGTCCTGTGCCCCGGGCTGCCTCCTTATGTATGGTGGAAGGGGCATGCGGCCCACCCTCCAGAGCACCTCGCGGACGGAAACACCCTTGGGGGGAAGGAGCTCGGCCACCCCGCCGGGATGGACGTGAATGCTCAGCTCAGGGGAGACCTCCAGCCTTCCCTGGTAGGGCCTCCTGAGAAGCACCCTCCAGTGCCTTTCGTCCTGAAGGGGCCCAAGAAGCAGCACCTCCACCTTGCCCCCCGTGGGCTTTCGGCCCAGCAGGCGGGCAGGCAGCACCTTGGTGTTGTTAAGCACCAGGGCATCCCCCTGCCTGAGGAAGAGCCCTATCTCCCGGAAACGCCTGTGCTCAGGGGGCTTGCCCGGAAGCAGCACCATGAGCCTGGAGGCGTCTCGGCGCTCCAGGGGCTCCTGGGCTACCAGGNGCTTGGGCAGGGGGAAGTCAAAGTCTCTGCTCAGCATATATGTTGTGCAGCTGGGTGCCGGGGTAGAAATGCCGAAGGATCTCCCTGTAGCCCATGCCCTGGCGGGCCAGCTCCAGGGCCGACCACTGGCACAGGCCCACGCCGTGGCCGTAGCCCCTGCCCAGGAATATCAGTTCCTCCCCCTCCTGGCTGAGCTCAAAGGCGGTGCTGGGCAGGCGCTTCCAGCCCAGGAGCCTCCTGAGCTCCGTGGCCGGCACCACCTGGGAGCCTTCAGGGCCCACGGCCTCCAGCTCCTTGACCCTGCCAGTGCTGCTGCGACTAAGGACCCTGAGGCCCTTCAGGCCGGGCATCCCCAGGAGCCCGGCAAGCTCCCTCAGGCTGAAGCGCCTGGCCCACAGGCTGTAGGGCGAGAGGCTACAGGGAGAGCGCACGGGCTTCAGATATGGCTTGGAGAACCCGAAGACCTCCGAGGCCTCCTCCGTAAGGCCTCCGCAGGTGGAGTGATAAAGGGCCTCAATGGGCCGGCCCCTATAGGTGAGCACCTCCCCCCTGGTGGCCTCCACAGCGGTCCTCACCCAGGCATCCTCTGCCTCGCCCTGGTAGAGCTGGTGAAGCACCGAGGAGGTAAGATGATACCTCCTCTGCCCGTTCTGGAGCTTCTTGTGCAACGCATAGGTCCTTACCACCACTGCCTGGGCCTTCAGGGCCTCCAGCTCCCAGCCCTGGGGCACCTCGGCCCTCACCACGCTCTGGACATACTGCTCCAGGGGAAGCTCGTTGATTATGTAGAGGCCCCTCTGGCCCCGCCAGACCTCTATATGGCCGCTGTAGCGCTTGTTGCTTACCAGGAGGCTGCCCTGGCGGCGCTCCAGCAGCCCCAGGACCTCGCCTTCGGCAGGCACGGCCCTGAAACCCCCGTCCAGGATGAGCACCCTTATACTTTCCGCCCTGGCGGCAGGGCCACTCAAGAACCACAGACAGAGCCCCAGCAGAAGCACTCCCCTCATCTTCTGCCCAGAAACCACAGGAGCAGGGAAAGCACCACGCTTATCAGCAGGCTGGTGGCCAGGGGGAAGTAGAAGGTGAAGTGCCTCTTCTTTACAAGGATATCCCCCGGAAGCCTGCCCAGCCAGGGCACCTTGCCCGCCAGCATGAGCAGCGCCCCCAGGGCCGCCACCATGAAGCCCACCACGAGGAGGAACCTACCTATTCCCTGAAGACCGTCCATGAAAGCGCTCCCTCTCAGAGAATATGCATCCGCAGTACCGCTGCCTGTAGAGGCCCATCTGCTTGCCCACCCCGAGGGCCTCCCTGTATCCCCCCCTGAAGTCCTCAAAGTAGAAGGGCACCCTGTGGAGGGCCTCGGCCTCCTGAGCAGCCGCCAGTATTATATCAAACTTCTGGTAGGGGCTTGAAAGCAGGGTGCTGCCGAAGGCGTCCATCCTCAGGGCCTTGGCCAGGCGGGCCGTCTCCAGGAGCCTCAGCCTGTAGCACGCCCGGCAGCGGGCCCCCTCCTGGGTGTCCTCACCCACTGCCCTGAGGAAGTCCTTAAGCCCATACTCCGCCCTGTAGAGCACTCTGAGGGCCCACCGCTCTTGCAGCCTCCAAAGGGCCTGAAGCCTCCGGTGATACTCCTCCAGGGGATGGATGTTGGGGTTGAACCACAGGAGGCTGGGCTCCACCCCCCTGTCCCTCAGGCTCCTTACCGGGTGGATGGCACAGTTGGCGCAGCAGGCATGCAAGAGGAGCCTCATGAGAGAATTTTAACATTTACGGCCCCGCATTGAATTTTTGGCACGCCGGTAATAGTATATAGTTGTCCTGATGGATGAAAAACTGGTTGCTCAGAGGGTTTCGGAGGTGCGGGGGCGCATCGCCCAGGCAGCCCTGCAGGCCGGCCGCAGCCCGGAGGAGGTGAGGCTGGTAGCCGTGAGCAAGGAGGTGCCTCCTGAGGCCATCAGGGCCGCCTATAAGGCCGGGCTTAGGTACTTCGGGGAAAGCAGGCTCCAGGAGGCCCAGGGCAAGGCCCAGGCCCTCAGGGACCTGCCCATCCGGTGGCACATGGTGGGGCATCTTCAGAGCAACAAGGCCAAGCATGCCGTGGGCCTCTTTGAGCTCATACACTCCGTGGACTCCCTGAAGCTCCTTCAGCTTCTGCAGAGGCACGCCCAGAGGCAGGGCAAGGTGCAGGAGGTGCTCCTTCAGGTAAAGCTGGTCCCCGAGCCCACCAAGCACGGCCTCTCGGTGGAGGAGCTCAAGAGGCTCCTCCAGGAGGCCCAGGGGATGGAGCACATAAGGGTGCGGGGGCTTATGTGCATTCCTCCCTACAGCCCTGAGCCCGAGGACTCCAGGCCCTTTTACCAGAGGCTCAGGGCCCTGAGGGACGGCCTCCAGGCGGAGGGATTTGAGCTTCCCGAGCTCAGCATGGGCATGAGCGGCGATTACGAGGTGGCCGTCCAGGAGGGCGCTACCATGGTAAGAGTGGGCACCGCCATATTCGGGGAAAGGCCCCGATGATCGCCTTCATTGGCGGAGGCAACATGGCCGAGGCCCTCCTGCGGGGACTCACCCGCAGGGGCAAGAGGGACATCATTGTTTCCGAGCCCAGGGCAGAGAGGCGCCAGTACCTGGAGCGCACCTACGGGGNGCGCACCACCGCCTCCAACCAGGAGGCCGCCCAGGAGGCGGACATCCTGGTGCTGGCCGTAAAACCCCAGGTGCTGCCGGAGGTGCTCAGGGAGCTGGCCCCGGTAGTGGATGACACCAAGACAGTGGTAAGCATTGCCGCCGGGGTGAGACTCCAGAGGCTTCAGGAGGCCCTGGGCACCAGGCGCCTGGTAAGGGTAATGCCCAACGCCCCGGCCCTGGTGGGCCAGGGCATGAGCGTGATGAGCCTCTGCGAGTGCTTCTCCGACGAGGCCATCAACCGGGTGAAGGACATCTTCATGTCTGTGGGCACGGTGCTGAGCTTGCCCGAGCACCACATGGACGCCGTGACGGCCCTTTCGGGAAGCGGCCCGGCCTTCTTCGCCCTCTACATGGAGGCCCTGCTTGAGGCCTCCCTGGAGTTGGGCCTCCCGGAGGCAGAGGCCCGGGAGCTCCTCCAGGAGACCCTGCAGGGCACCCTGGCCCTGCTTCAGGAAGGCCTGAGCCCCCAGAGGATAAGGCAGATGGTCACCTCCCCGGGGGGCACCACCGAGGCAGGCCTTGGGGTGCTCAAAGAAAGGGGCTTTGAGGAGACAGTAAAGGAGGCCCTTCTGGCGGCCGCCCGAAGGGCCCGAGAGCTTTCAGGAGGCTGAGGTGTTCATATTGGGAAACTTCCTCATGGCTGTGGCCAGGGTGCTGGATGTGCTCCTGAGCCTTTACATGTGGGTAATCATCATCGCCGCCCTCATAAGCTGGGTAAGGCCCGACCCCTACAACCCCATAGTGCGCTTCCTTTACGGCGTCACGGAGCCGGTGCTTTCGCCCATCCGAAGGCGCATAGGGGTGCTGGGCGGCATAGATGTATCCCCCATGGTGGCCATACTGCTGATACTGTTTCTGAGGTATTTCCTCATTGCCTCCCTCATGGACTTGGCAATGGGGCTTCGATGAGCAAGGAAAGGAGGTAAGGGCATGAAGATCACCCCCATGGACATACAGCAGAAGACCTTCCCCATGAGGTTCAGGGGCTTCGATGTGGACGAGGTCTACGCCTTCCTGGAGCTGGTGAGGGAGGAGATGGAAAACCTCTCCAGGGAGAACGCCTCCCTGAAGGAGAAGGTGGCCACCCTGGAGGCCCAGCTCAAGGAGTTCCGCGACATGGAGGCCACCCTCAGGGAGACCCTCCTTACCACCCAGCAGATTGTGGATGACTACAAGGCCAACGCCAAGCGGGAGGCCGAGCTGGTCATCCGAGAGGCCGAACTGAAGGCAGAGGCCATGATTCGGGAGGCCCAGGAGAAGGNGGTGAAAATTCACGAGGACATCGTGGACCTCAAGGGCATCCGCAGGCACTTCAAAGAGGAGCTCAAGAGGCTCATAGAGAGCCACCTAAGGATGATAGAGTTTGACGAGCAGCGGGAGGCCGAGCATGCCGAGGCCCCAGGGAAGGAGACGGCCGAGACGGCCTCCTCCGAGGACAGCACCGAGCAGTGAGCAGCCGGTTCAGGGCCCTCCGGGGGTTCCAGGACATACTGCCTCCTGAGAGCACCCTCTGGCTGCAGCTCCTGCAGGAGGCCCGGAGGCTCTTTTCCCTCTACGGCTTCAAGGAAATCCTGACCCCCCTCCTTGAGCCCACGGAGCTCTTTCAGCGCTCCATTGGGGAGAGCACCGACATCGTGCAGAAGGAGATGTACACCTTCACCGACAAGGCCCACCGGAGCGTCACCCTCAGGCCGGAGGGCACCGCCGGGCTGGTAAGGGCCTATGTGCAGCACCACCTCTGGAGGCTCCCTGCGCCTCAGAAGTTCTTTTACTGGGGGCCCATGTTCAGGTACGAAAGGCCCCAGAAGGGCCGGCTGAGGCAGTTCCACCAACTGGGGCTTGAGGCCTTCGGCGCCCAGGAGCCCAAAATGGATGCGGAGCTCATGCAGGCGCTGATGCAGTNCCTGCAGGGCCTAGGCCTGGGGGACCTGGAGCTCCAACTCAACAGCATTGGCTGCCCCCACTGCAGGCCCCGCTACAGGGAGGCCCTCAAGGAGCACTTCAGCNCCGTGCTTTCGGAGCTCTGCCCCGACTGCCAGAGGCGCTACGAACTGAACCCCCTGAGGATTCTGGACTGCAAGGTCCAGCGCTGCCAGGAGCTTCGGCACAACGCCCCCCTGAGCCTGCAGCACCTCTGCAGCGCCTGCCAGGAGCACTTCCAGGAAGTGAAGGAAACACTCCGGGCCCTGGGGGTGGCCTTTGCCGTCAACCCCCACATAGTAAGGGGGCTGGACTACTACAACCGCACCGCCTTTGAGGTCCTGAGCCCTCATCTGGGGGCCCAGAACGCCGTGGCCGCCGGGGGCAGATACGACTACCTGGNGGAGGACTTTGGCGGACCCCCTACTGCGGCCATAGGCTTTGCCATCGGGCTGGAGCGCCTGGCCGCCCTGCTTTCGCACCGGGCCAAGGAGGCCTCCCCTGTGGTGTTCATCGCCTCCCTGGGCAGAGAGGCCGCCCTGGAGGCCCTCAGGCTGGCTATCAGCCTGAGGCAGCAGGGCCTTTACACCGAGCAGGGCTACGACCAGGGCAGCCTGAGAAGCCAGCTGAGAAGGGCAAACCGCCTGAAGGCCCGTTATGCTATCATTATAGGCGAGGAGGAGCTCAAGGAGGGGGCTTTTCAGGTAAAGGACCTGAAAGAAGGTACCTCGGTGAGGCTGCCTGCCTCGGCCATCAGGGAATTCATCAAGCGGGGACAAGGGTGAACCTCAGGGAGACAGCCACAGGCCTCATCAGCACCATCACCATCGCCATGGTGTCCTTCCTGGTGGCATCTCTGCATGCCTCCTTCGACGCCCTGGTGATATCCATAATCTTCGGTATCCTGGTGGCCAACCTCTTCGGCGACAGGGAGGCCCTGGAGCCAGGGGTGCAGGCGGCCCTGAAGGTGTTCCTCCCCCTGGGGATAGGACTTTACGGCTCACAACTGCTCCTGAGGGGCGAGGGCATGGGGTGGTGGCCCGCCGTACTGGCCATTGCCGCCTTCATATTCGGCGTCACCTACCTGGTCTCCAGGGGCTTCGGTACGGACAAGGACACCTCCCTACTTCTCAGCACAGGGATGTCCATCTGCGGGGCCAGTGCCATCATTGTCATTGCAGGCATCAGCGGCCTGAAGAAGGAGGACACCTCCATAGCCCTCATCTCTGTGATGACTCTGGGGCTTTCGGGAATGCTCCTTTACAGCCTCCTGCCCGATGTCCTGGCCCTGGGCGTGGACAGCTTCGCCTTCCTGGCGGGCACCACTCTGCCCATGCTGGGGCAGGTGAAGGTGGCCTCGGCCTCCGTAAGTGAGGAATGCATGGCCCTGGCGCTCAAGTACAAGCTCCTGAGGCTGGGCTCCCTGGCCGTGCTGGCCGGGCTGCTGCTGAGCCTTCAGAAGGGCAGGCGGCTCAGAATCCCCTGGTTCATGGGCCTGTTCTTCCTGCTGGCCCTGGCGGTCAACCTGCTGCCCCAGGGCCAGGCCCTGAGAACCCTCCTGGCCCCTGTAAGCAAGTTCATGCTCTCGGCCACCCTGGCCGCAGTGGGCCTGTCGGTGGAGCTGGATGTCATTGCGGAGAAGGGCTCCAGGGCCATCATGGCGGCGTTTCTCTCCTGGGGCATCGTGGTGCTGTTCATATACCTGCTTATTAACGCCCTGAGCATGTAGTCATGCTTCGCCGCTCCCTCATATACAAGCTCTTCATCACCCTGCTGGTGTTTGCCGTGGTGCTCATTGTGCCCACCTCCCTGATAATCACCCAGACCTCCAAGAAGATGATTACCCAGATGGAGGAGATAGGCCCCTTGAGCGCCGAACAGAGGCTGATATACGAGCGCTTCGCCAGCACCGTGAAGGAGAACTTCATCTCCCTGGCCTTCTACATATTCATCATCTCCTTCATAGTGGCCCTGTTCTTCTCTCGTGCCGTTCTGAGGCCCATAAGGGAGCTCTACCAGGGGGCCAAGGCCCTGAAGGAAGGCAACCTGGATGTGCGCCTTCAGC
This sequence comes from Nitrospirae bacterium JdFR-88, assembly GCA_002011795.1. Taxonomy (GTDB): domain Bacteria; phylum Nitrospirota; class Thermodesulfovibrionia; order Thermodesulfovibrionales; family JdFR-88; genus JdFR-88. The sequence goes on along the minus strand of MTOX01000022.1, from coordinate 50,408 downwards.
CCCGGGAGCCCGATGAGCTGGGCGAGGTAGTAAAGGCCTTCAACGAGATGGCCGAGGCCCTCAAGCAGAAGACCGAGGAGCTGATGCTCAAGGACCGTTACGTAAGCACCATGACCGACCCCCTCTGGGNGGTGGACGAGGCCAACAACATAGTGGACATAAACCCGGCCTTTACCCAGCTGCTGGGCTACGAGAGGGAGGATGTGCTGGGCTACTCGGTCTTTGACTTCGTGGACGAGGAAAGCGAAAAGACCCTTCGGAAGCACCTCCAGATGCGCCAGGAGGGGCTGTCCTCCACCTATGAGATCTCCATAATCTCCAAGACGGGGGAGCTCATCCCCGTGCTGGTAAGCGGTGCCCCCATCCTCAACGAGCAGGGCCAGGNGGTGGCCAAGATAGGCATCATGAAGGACTTCCGCAAGGAGCTCTCCCTCAGGAAGGCCCTGCAGGAGGCCGGGGCCTTCCGAGAGGCCATAATGGACAGCATGCCGGACATCCTCCTGGTGATAGACCGGGAGTTCAGAATCACCATGGCCAACAGGGCGGCCCTGGAGGCCAGCGACGGCCCCGTGGTGGGCAGGACCTGCCACGAGGTCTACCACGCCATGCCCAACCGGTGCAGTACCCACGGCGTACCGGACTGTCCCGTGATGGCCGTGTTTGCCACCGGCCAGCCCTTCAGCACCGTGCACGAGCACATAGAGAAGGGCGGAAAGAGGGNCTACAGGGAAATCATCGCCTACCCGGTAAAGGACTCCTCCGGCGAGGTGCTGAGCGCCGTAGAGCTCATGCGGGACATCACCGAGAAGAAGCAGTACGAGGACGAGATAGCCCAGAAGAACAAGGAGCTAACCACCCTCTTGGGTCTTTCCAGGGTGATCAACCAGTCCCTGAAGGCCGAGGAGCTCTTTGAGGCCATGGTGGAGAGGCTGGCAGAGCTCATGGGCATGGACGGAGGCGGCATATTCATCCTGGATGAGCTGGGCAGGGAACTTGCCCTGACCTATACCAAGGGCATCTCCGAGGAGTTCCTGGGCCCCCTGCAGAGGTTCCGCACCGGGGAGGACATTCCCGGCAGGGNGGCTGCCACCGGCCAGCTGTTCCTAAGCGCCGACATCACCAGGGACCCCAGGCTGGAGCGCTCGGTGCTCAGGCACACCGGTATAAGGGCCTTCGCCTGCTGCCCCATCAAGGGCAAGGAGAAGGCCCTGGGAGTGCTGTACATGCTGAGCTTTGCCACCCACGATTTCAGCCCCACGGAGGAGCGCATCCTTCACTCCGTGGGCGAGATGATGGGCATGGCCATGGAGAACATCAGGCTCTATGACAAGATGCGCTCCCTGTACGAGCAGCAGCGGTGGCGCCGCAGTCGGGAGCAGCAGCACATCCTGCAGATAGTCACCGCGCTGGCCCAGGAGATGGAGCTCCAGGAGACCCTGCAGGGCACCCTCAAGATGCTGCGGGACGCCCTGAGGGCCGACCTGGCCTGGCTCCTGGAGCAGGACGCCCAGGGCAACCTGGCGGTGGCGGCAGCGGCAGGGCTGGATGTCCCCAGGGGAAGCACCGTGTACGAGAAGGAGATAAGCTCCCTGGAGCGCTACTGCCTGGAGCACAAGAGCCCCGTGGTGGTGGCAGAGCTCTCCATGGAGCCCCGCTTCTATGTCTCGGAGCTCCTGGGCAGGGAAAACTTCCGCAGCGCCTGCTGTGTGCCCGTGCAGTCGGGACAGAAGGCCCTGGCAGCCCTGTCCCTGTACTTCGCCTCTTACAGGAAGCTGGAGGAGGAAGACATCTTCTTCCTGCAGACAGCAGCCAGCATCCTCTATGTAGCCATGGAGAGGGCCAAGCTCTATGAAACCACCCTGCTCCAGAGGGAGATGGCCGAGACCGTGCTCCAGAGCATTCAGGACGGCATCGTTACCGTGGATGTCCACGGCAGGGTGGTGTCGCTTAACAGGGCTGCGGCAGAGCTCATAGGGCTTTCCGCAGGCTCGGCCCTGAGGAAAGAGGCGTGGAAGATACTGGGCTACTCCGAGCACAATCAGCTCCTGTCCCTGTTCCTGAAGGAGGCCCTGGAGGCCTCCCTCAGGGGGCGCCCCATGCAGAAGGAGGGCACCCTGGTGGACACCAGGGGAAGGAGCATCCCGGTGCTGGCAAGCAGCTATCCCTTCAGGGACAGGCGGGGAAAGGTGGCCGGGGGGGTCTACCTGCTGAGGGACCTCAGCAGACAGAAAGAGATGGACCGCCTGAAGAGCGAGGTAGTAAGGGCGGTCTCCCACGAGCTGAGGATACCCCTTTCGGCCATCGTGGGCATGACGGAGATGCTCCTGGAGGATGTAGTGCCCCCTGAGAAGAAGCACCAGTACCTGGAGACCATCCACCAGGAGGGCCTGAGGCTGGCCCGGATGGNCTCGGACCTCCTGGATTTGGCCAGGATGGAGGCAGGCAGGGAGGCCCTGCGGGAGGAGCCCCTGGAGCCCAGGCGCCTGCTGGAAGAGCTCCAGGAGGAATTCTCCCCCCTGCTTAAGGCCAAGGAGGCGGTGCTGGAGCTTCAGACCGAGGGGCTTCCCGAGGAGTTCCTGGGCGACCGGGACAAGCTCAAGCAGGTGCTCCGAAACCTCCTGGACAACTCCCTCACCTACTCCGACAGGGGCTGTCGCATCCAGCTGGGGGGCGCCCGGAGGGATGCCCTCCTGGAGCTCTGGGTCAAGGACACCGGCTGGGGCATGAGCCCCCAGGAGCTTCAGCGCGCTGGGGAGCGCTTCTTCCGGGGCAAGAGGGCCTCCAAGCTCAAGGGCACCGGGCTGGGCCTGGCCCTGGTCAAGGAGCTGGTGGCCCTGATGGGCGGCACCGTGCGCATAGACAGCGCCCCCGGGGCCGGCACCACAGTAAAGATTACCCTTCCCCTTAGGAGGCAGCAATGAGCAAGGTCCTGGTCATTGACGACGAGCCCTTCATCCTGATGATGATTGAAGACAGGCTCCGAAGGGCTGGGCTTGAGGTGGTGACCCACCCCAGGAGCGTGGATGCGGTGCAGAAGGCCCGGCAGGAGCAGCCCGACCTGATAATCCTTGACTGGATGATGCCCGAGGTAAGCGGCCTGGAGGTCTGCAAGGCCCTGAAGGCAGACCCAGAGCTGGCCTCCATACCCATATTCATGCTTACTGCCAAAGGGCAGGAGGACGAGGAGAGGCTGGGTCTGAGCTGCGGAGTGGAGCGCTACATCGTGAAACCCTTTAGCCCCAAGGCCCTCCTTGAGCAGGTGCTGGAGCGCCTGGGAAAGACCAGGGACTAGCCTACCACATGAAGCCTTCGCACCCTTAAGGGCACTCCCAGGGACTGGCACAGGGCCTGGCACTTGGGGATGTCCACCCCAGGGGCCGTCACCACAGTGGCCTCCACCTGGGGNATGTGCTTCTTGGCCTCCCTTATGAAGTCCAGCACCGCCTGGAAGGCCCCCCAGTAGGCCGGCCGGCAGAGCCTCTCGTAGGTGGCCGCATCCTGGGCATCCAGGCTCACCGAGACGGCATCCACCAGCCCCCTCAGCTCGGGCAGGATGTTCCTTCCGTGGATGAGGTTTCCGTGGCCGTTGGTGTTGAGCCTTACCCTGCCGCCCTCGTGCTTGACCCACGCCGCTACCTCCTTGAGCACCTCCAGCCTCAGGGTAGGCTCGCCGTAGCCGCAGAACACCACCTCCCTGTACCGGGTGGGCTCTCCTATGGCCTCCTTCAGGGCCTGGGCACTGGGCTCCTCCCTGAGCCTCAGCCTATGGCCCTTCACATACTCGGTGCGAAAGCGCACACAGAAGCTGCAGGCATTGGTGCAGCGGTTGGTGATGTTCAGATACAGGCTCTGGCGAATCTTATAGGCAATGGCTCCCTCCCGGGGAAGCCCCCCCAGGGCAAACAGCCTGCGGGCATTAAGGGNGGTTATCCTGGCTATGTCCTCTGCACTGACGCCCCTTAGCTCTGCCAGGGCCTGGGCGGTATGCACCAGGTAAGCGGGCTCATTGCTCCTGCCCCGATGGGGCTCGGGGGCCAGGTAGGGGGCATCGGTCTCAAGGAGCAGGTACTCGTCGGGCACCTGGGCGGCCACCTCCCTGAGCCTGCGGGCGTTCTGGAAGCTCACCACCCCTGAGAAGGATATGTAAAGGCCCATGGCCATGGCCTGCTCGGCCATGGCCACATCGGCACTGAAGCAGTGCATCACTCCCTTGAGGTAGGAAAACTCCTTGAGGCATCTCAGGGTGTCGGCCTTGGCCTCCCTGGAGTGCACTACTACGGGGAGGTTCAACTCCTTGGCCAGGGCCAGCTGAGCCCTGAAGGCCTCCAGCTGGGCCTCCTTGGGGGAATGCATCTTGTGGTAGTCAAGCCCCGTCTCCCCGATGGCCACTNCCCCGGGGCGGCGGGCAAGCTCCCTCAGGCCCTGAAGAAGCTCCGGGGAGAGCTCCCTGGCATCATGGGGATGAAGGCCTACGGTGGCATATACCATGGGCTGGGCCTCCGAAAGTCTCAGGGCCTCTTGGGAGTCCTCCAGGTCGGTGCCCACCGTGACCACGGCCTCAACCCCTGCCTCCTTGGCCCTGTGGAGGACATCCTGAAGGGCATCCCTCAGGGGCCTCATCTGGAGGTGTGCGTGGGTGTCTATGAGCCGCATGCCTCAGGCGCCGAACTTCTTGAGTCTTCCTGCCTGGGCCAGGGCCAGGGGCATGAGGGCGGTGCTGGGAAGAAGCCCCAGCTCACCCCTCAGGCACTGCCTCTCCGAGAAGCCCTCCAGCAGGCCGCCCAGCACATAGGGGCCCTTAAGGAGCACCGGCACGGGATGCCAGCTGTGGGCCCTGAGCACCGAGGGTGCTGTGGTCGCCTGTGATGAGCAGCACATCGGGCTCAAGGGAAAGGAGCTCCGGAAGCAAGGCGTCCACCTCCTCCAGCTTTCTCACCTTGCCCTGGAAGTCGCCGTCCTCGGCAAAGGAGTCCACCTTCTTCACATGAAGAAAGAAGAAGTCATACTCCCGGTAGTGCTTCCTGAGCAGGGCCAGTTGTTCCTTCAAGTCCCCCTTGAGCTCAGGCGCATGCATGCCCAGGAGCCTGGCCAGTCCCCTGTACATGGGGTAGGTGGCTATGGCCAGGGCCCTAAGGCCATAGGCCTGCTGAAAGGAAGGAAGATGGGGCACCGTGGCAAACCCCCTCAGAAGCACATAGTTGGCCCTCTTCTGGCCCTTAAGCACCTGGGCCGCCCGCCGGACGAACTCCTCTGCCACCTGGGCCAGGCGCCCCGCCTGGGGGCTCCGGGGCCGAAGGGCAAGAGGGGGTTTTCCGGTCTGCTGGGGGTCGGTGTCGTTGAGCTCTGCGGCCTCTGGGGAAAGAGGCTCTGGAAACCTGAACACTACGGCAAAACGGTGCTCCATNCCCGGGCCGAAGTGCAGGCGCNCCCCCTGTATCTCGGCAATCTCCCTCTGAAGGGCCGCCGTAAGGAGCCTGGTCTCCTCCGTGGGAGGCCTTCCCGCCCGGCGGTCCACGATGAGGCCGTCCTGGAGGGTGGCGTAGTTGCACCTTACGGCCACATCGGTGCTTTGTAGCTCCAGGCCCAGGCCCAGGGCTTCCAGCACCCCCCGGCCTATCTGGTGCCTCACCGGGTCGTAGCCGAACAGGGCCAGATGCCCCGGGCCACTACCAGGAGTTATGCCGTAGCCCACAGGCATGTGAAGACCGCAGGCCGCCTCCCTGGCCAGGGCGTCCAGGTTCGGGGTGCGGGCTGCCTCCAGCTCCGTCCTTCCTCCCTGGGGAAGCCCCCCCAGGCCGTCCAGCACCAGGAACACTATCTTGCTATGGTTGCTCTGAAGTATGCCCCTCAGTAGCTGCATGGCGTCCATTCTCATTTATACCCCCTTCAGAAGCTCCCTGCTCTGGGCAGAGCGCACAGTGTTTTCCAAAAGCATGGCGATGGTCACAGGGCCTACGCCCCCGGGCACGGGGGTGAGCATGGAGGCCACCTCCTGCACCTCCTGGTAATGCACATCGCCCGTGACGGTGCCGTCGGGCAGGATGCTTATTCCTATGTCCACCACCACGGCCCCTGGCTTCACCATGGGGGCCCTGATGAGGTGGCTCACCCCTGTGGCCACGCACAGGATGTCGGCCTGCCGGGTAATGGCACCCAGGTTCTGGGTCTCCCTGTGGCACACACTGACGGTGGCCTCCCTGGCCAGGAACATGAGGCTCAGGGGCCTGCCCACGGCCAGGCTCTTTCCTACCACTACCACATGCCTGCCCCTGATGGGCACCCGGTAGTGCTCCAGCAGCCTTATCACCCCGAAGGGGGTGCAGGGAAGAAAGCTCCTGGCCGCCCTGCCCTGGGAGGTACCGAAGAGCTGATAGGTGCTTTCCTCGGCGGCCAGCCTCCCTATGGAGATGGCCCCCAGGCCATCCACATCCTTCTCGGGGGCTATGGCGTTGACCACCCTTCTGGCATCAAGCCTCTGGGGGAGGGGGAAGAGCACCAGCACCCCGTGCACCCTCTCGTCGGCGTTGAGGGCCCGAATGGCGTTGAGGAGCTCGTTCAGGGAGACCTGGGGGGGGAACACATGCTCGTAGGGCTGGATGCCTACCTTGGCGCAGGCCCTCTTGATGGCGTTGCGGTACTGGCTGGAGGCAGGGTTTTCCCCCACCTGAAGCACTGCCAGTCCGACGGAAACGCCGTGGGCGCCGAGCTCCTGGGTGGCCTGCCTGACCGCCTGCTTGATCTCCTCGGCAAGCCCCTTGCCCTGCATTCTTACCGCCATGAAGAAGGGCGCGCCTCCTTAAGAAGAGCCTACTGGGCCGCAGTGGCGGGGTGGACGGGACTTGAACCCGCGACCTCCGACGTGACAGGCCGGCGTTCTAACCGTGCTGAACTACCACCCCGGGCTCACAGTGGTAGGCGGAACAGGATTCGAACCTGTGACCTCAGCCTTGTAAGGGCTGCGCTCTCCCAGCTGAGCTATCCGCCCGCCTGAATTTTATATTAAACCCCAACAGGGAGGGGCTTGTCAAACCTCGCCCTCCCTGAGCCTTTCGGCCGCCTCCCTGAGGCCCTGGCGCATCTTCTCCCTGAAGTCCTCCAGGGCCCGAGCATACTGGGGATGCTTTATGGACAGTATGGCACAGGCCAGGTAGGCGGCGTTCCTGGCCCCGTCTATACCCACGGTGGCCACGGGTATGCCCGGGGGCATCTGCACGGTGCTAAGAAGGGCGTCCATGCCCTTCAGGGCCCCTGAGGCCAGGGGCACTCCTATCACCGGCAGGGTGGTGTGGGCTGCCAGCACCCCTGCCAGGTGGGCCGCCATGCCGGCGCCCGCGATGAGGACCTCCAGCCCCCGGGCCCGGGCCTCCTGGGCGTAGCGGGCCGTCTCCTCAGGCAGCCTGTGGGCCGAGCTTATGCTCATCTCGTAGGGCACCCCCAGGGCCCTCAGCACCTCGGCAGCCTTGCTCATCACGGGCAGGTCGCTCTCGCTGCCCATCAGTATTCCCACCAGCGCTCCTTCAGCCATAACCGGGAAAACCTCCTTTAGCCGAGAAATCTCCTTATATGCGCGGCCTCAAGCACCAGGGGCTTGAGGTCCCCACCTCCCGAGGCCAGGGCCTCTATGACCCGGGTGGTCACCTCCCTGTGGGCCTCGTTGACCGGCCAGTCCTGAAGCACCCCCTTGAGGGCCTGGGAAAGCTCCCCGGGCAGCAACTGGAGCACCCGGGGGTTGAAGTACTGCATGGCCTCGGCCAGGTCCTCTTGGAAGTTCACATAGACCGAGCCCAGGAACTCCATGTCCTGGGGACTCAGGACATTGAGGCTCAGCAGCTCGGGCGGAAGCCCCATGCTGTAGCAGGCAGCGCAGAAGCCGATGGCCCGGGGGAGCCTCAGTCCCCCTACGCTCCTTGAGTAGCCGAACAGTCCCACATGGAGCTTCCTGGTCCTTCTGCTGGGCACATGCTCAGCCAGGCGGTTCACCAAGGGCCCCAGGAGTCTTACCTGCCGGGCATACTCGCGGGAGAGCTTCTCTATAAGGGCCAGGCAGCGGGGCTCCTGTACCTCCAGCCCCCGGCCCCTGGGGCTTTGATGTATCTTCCTTATGGCCTCAATCACCTCCGAGACGGGGTTGTCGTACTTGAAGGCCGACTGCACGGTGAAGGTCTGCACATCGGGGTATTCCCTGAGCACCCGCTCCACGGTGCCCGGGGTGAAGTTGCCCCTGAAGGGCGCCGAGCCCACCCCCAGTATGGGGTAGAGCTCCACCCCCAAGCGCTCCGAAAGGCGCCTGAGCCTCTGAAGGGCCACCTTGTTCATGAGCACCGCGGCCACCGTGCCGTAATTAAGCGCCGGGTCCGAGCGGGCCAGGAAGACCCTCTGGTACCGAAACTCCTTGTCCCTGAGGTACTCCTGCAGTATTCGGTCGGCCTGGAGCATGTGCTCCTTGTCCTCAAAGAGGGGGATGATGTTTATCCGCTCCGGCCTGAACTCCCCCACCCACTCGGCAATGCTGATGTCGCCCGGGCAGGGGGGCTTCTGGGCCTTGCCGGCCACGAAGTCCTTGTAGTAGTAATACACCCTGTTCAGGCTCTGGGCCGTGGTGGCCATGGGCAGGATGACCTCGAAGATGGGAGGGATGTCCTGCCCGTAGAACACCTTGGCCACATCGTAGGAGCGGGGGATGGCCTCCAGGGTCTCTATGAGCACCTTGGCCTCCTCCCGCTCTACCTCGGGGTTGGGCACCCTGAAGGTGATGAACAGCTCACGGCCCAGGGGCCTGGAGCGGAAGAAGTCGCCGTAGCCACTGAGGAGCTTGCGCACCACGAAGTCGTCCACCTCCTTGCCCTCGCAGTCCCACATCTGCTCGTCGCAGCCCAGGTGGGAGAAGGCATAGTAGGCCTCCTGTATCTCGTCCTGCCCGGACATGTCCTGGCTCTGGGCAAAGAAGGGCACCTGCACATTGTCCGGATGCTGGGTGGACATTACCCTGGGAACCTTCATAGCCTTTTAAGGTTATAGAGGCCGGCCTTAGGTGTCAAGCACCGGCGGCAGTTTATGATAAAATTTGCATGATGAAGGGTTTCACCCTGATTGAGGCCGTGGCGGTGATGCTCCTTCTGGGCATTCTGGCGGCGGTAGTCATTCTAAGGAGCAGCCCTTTTGGAGGAGTAAAGCTTGAGGCTGCCACCAGGAAGGTGGCCTCGGATGTCCGCTATGCCAGGGAGCTTTCCCTGGCCACGCAGAAGAGGGCAGGCCTGCTCCTTAGCAGCAGTGGCTACAGCCTCTATGCCGACATCACCAATTCCNCCTTGGCGGAGGCCCCCGAGGGCGGCTGCTCCAGCAACGAGGCGGGGAAGTTCGTGGTGGACTTCAGCGCCCCCCGGTGCAGGGAGTTCCAAGGGGTCAGCCTCAGCTACAGCTCGGCTACCCTGGCCTTCAGCGCTACGGGCGCCCTGGTGGATGCCTCAGGCACCAGTATCCCCCAGGCCAGCATAACGGTGTCCTACCAGGGCTCAAAGACCATTGTCATAAACGGCACCACGGGGAGAGTGAGCTACTGAGGGGTTTCAGCCTCATAGAGACCATTCTTGTTATTCTGGTGGTGGCCATTGCGGTGCCTACGCTCCTTTTGGTCATGGGCAGGCAGAGCTACCAGCAGGTGGATGCGGAGCTCAGGGCCCGGGCGGCCTTCCTGGGCCAGGACCTCCTGGAGGAGATGCTCTCCAGGGCATGGGACGAAAGCGGCTATTCGGACCCCTTGGGGCCTGAGGCCGGCGAGGCCCGGACGGCCTGTGGCCAGGGCCCGGGCAGCTTCGACGACCTGGACGACTACCACGGCTACTCCGAGACCTGCACCTGGGACGGCGCAAGCTTTACGCGACAGGTCCAGGTCTGCTACACCGATGCCTCGGCCCCTGATGAGTGCCTGGCCTCGGGCACTACCGATTACAAGAAGATAACGGTAAGGCTCAGCAGCCAGCAGCTGGGAAGCCTCAGCTTCAGCACCCTGAGGGCCAAGCTCCAATGAACCGCCGGGGCACAACCCTCGTAGAGCTGGCAGTAGTGCTTACCGTGCTGGGCATCGTGGGCTTCATAGTGGGAAGCCTCCTTTACGAGGGCATAAGGGCCTACACCCTTACTCAAAGGAGGGACGAGGCCCTGGAGCGCCTGAGGCTGGCAGTGGCCCGGGCCTCAAGGCACCTGAGGGAGGCCCACAGCCCCCAGGAGATAGGCACAGCCACAGCCTCGGTCTTCTGCTACAACACCGTGGACGGAAGGACCCTGAGCTTCAGGCTCCAGGGCTCGGAGTTCATCATGGAGGAGCCCTCCTCCTGTCCCGGCTCGGCCGGGGTGGTGCTGGCCTCAGGGGTCTCCAACGCCCCGGGCATGGCCGGGGCCTTCGCCTACCTGCTGGCAGACAACTCGGTGGCAGAGAGCCCCTCCTCAACCTGGGACATCAGGGGGGTGCTCCTGGCCCTCAGGGCCACGGTGGGAGGCGAGGAAGTGGTGCTCAGAACCCAGATAGCCCTCCGGAACCTGCCATGAGAGGCGCCTCCGTAATAGCGGTCGTCCTGGTGGTGCTGCTGCTCTCCCTGTTCGTAGCCGTGGGGGTCTCCCTCATAGGCACGGGAACCTTCAAGGCCCTGGGCGATGTGGCAGAGCTTCAGGCCTTCTACATAGCGGAGGCCGGTCTTCAGAGGGGGCTCAAGTACCTCCAGGACGGGGGAAGGTGCTCGGAGCTTTACAACATTGGGGGGGTAGCCTTCGGCGAAGGGAGCTTCAGCCTCCAGGGGGTGCTCTACAGGCCCATCCCTGCGGCCAGGCTGGCCCAGGACATCTCCAGCACCGACACCGTGGTGCCCCTGGACAGTCTTGACCCCGATGGCGACGGCATCATAGACTATGCCCCAAGGGGCAGGGTGGTGATAAAGAACGACCCTGGAGGGGGGTTTGAGCACATAGACTACGGGTTCCTCAACACCACCACCCAGAGCCTGGAGCGCTGCCGCCGAGGGGTGGCCGGCACCACGGCCTCGGCCCACAACGCAGGGCGCAGGGTGGTGCAGAACCTTTGCGTGATAAATTCCACCTCCTCGGTGTCCCTGGCGGTGGTGGGCGAGGTAAGAAGGGTTATCCAGGCCTACCTGGCCCTATGAGGACGCTGCTGGCCATAGCGGTGCTGCTTCTCAGCCCTGCCCTGGCCCAGGGGCAGTGCACAGGGGGCACTTACACCCTCACCATACCCGCCGGCACCTCGGTGGTAATGGGTGAAAGCTCTCTGACCCTCTATATAACCATCCAGAACAATGCCTCCTCTTCAAAGTCCATTGGATATGTGAAGCTACACTTCAACCCTTCCGTGTACTACATAAGCCACTCCAGCACCGCCCCCTCGGGCTGGAGCATTACCGAGGTCAAGAACGCAGGCAGCGGACAGACCTACATAGTCTACGAGGCCGACAGCGCCTCGGACCGGATCGCCCCCGGGGAAAGCCTTCAGTTCAATGTAGTGCTCACCGGCAATCAAAACAATCAGCCTGCCGACATTCCCGCCGATGTGCAGGATGTCCTGGATGAGGTAGGGGATGCCCCCCACTACGCCGAGCTCAAGGAGAGCTCTGCCAAGAAGGCCCCCTGCTTTGACCCCCTGAACAACCAGGACACATGGCTCAGGCGCTCCCTCCACGCCCAGATAAGCGTAAGTCCCCAGAGCGGTGGCTCGGGCGACACGGTGGATGTCCACCTCACCGTAACCAACCGCTCCAGTGCCACCCACACGGTGAATGTCCTGAGCATGAGCGTCCAGACCCTGGAGGGCACCGCTACGGCCAGCCTGCTCAACGGCCCCACACCTGCGCAGGCCACCCTGGAGCCGGGGGAGGCCCAGACCTTCTCCTGGAACTATGAGCTCAGCGGCTCAGGGGCCCTGAGGTTCTGCGGCTCGGCCCAGGACGATGCCTCAAGCCCCACGGCCACCTCCCCCACGGTCTGCAGCAGCGCGGTGGCCGTGGGCGACTTCACCGCTACCCTGAGCCTGAGCCCCGAGCAGATAATCTCGGGCCAGGAGGTGGAGGTGGTAATGGAGGTGGCCAATCACGGCGAGACCACCCTCTCGGACATCACCCCCTCGGAGCTCACCTTCACCGGCTCGGGCTCCTCGGCGGCCGCCCTGCAGAGCGGCCCCCAGCCGGCCTCCATCGGGAGCCTCCTGCCGGGAAGCTCCGCCACCTTCCAGTGGACATACGCCGTCACTGGCTCCGTGGGCGACACCTTCAGCCTGAGCGGCTACGCCGAGGACGGCACAGGCCTCAGGACGAAGCCAGAGCCCGCCACATCCAACGAAGGGCTCATCAGCAGTTATTCCGTGAGCCTCAGCCCATCGGTAGTGGGGGCCGGCTCCACCAACATCACCTACACCTTCCGGGTCTTCAACGGTGGCGACTACGGCGTCTTCAAGGTAAAGATAACCACCCCCGGTGCAGACTTCCTCTATGCCTCGGCAAGCGGCGGCTGCGCCACCTCCTGGAGCGTCTCCACCGCCGACACCCCCACGGAGATAACCTTTGAGACTTCCGAGGGCGCCCCCGACCCCGGCGGTTGTCCGGACTGCATCGCTGCCGACAGCTACTGCGACTTCAAGATAACCTACTCGGCGGTGCCCACAGAGGCCGGGACCTACAACTTTAGGGTGGATGTGTGGGATGAGCTCCTGGAGAAACCCAACGACGACCCCAGGGCCAGCCTGGGCGCCGAGGCAAGGATAAGCCAGTACGGCGTCACCGTGGAGGCCATACCCTCAAGCATAGCGCCCACCTGCTCGGCGGTAATAGTGGCCACCATAGCCCCTTCAGCCCCCGAGGGGGCCCAGGTGGACTTCTCCAGCACTGCCGGCACCCTGGAGCCCCTAAGCTCAAGCATTGTGAACAGCACCTTCGGCGGGAGCACCTACTCGGAGGCCTACACCACCCTCCTGGCCCCCAGCGGCATTGCCAACGCCACCGTGACGGCCACCTACCAGGACGGGCAGGGCCAGGTGGTGGTGGACTTCTCCGCCACCGGGGCCTGCCCCAAAACCCTCCTGTGGAAGGAAAGCTACTGAGGGGTGCTCTGGGTCGGCCTGAGCCTCCTTACGGCCCTCTCACTGGCCCTCAGTGATGCCCTGCTGAAGAAGGCCCTGAGGGCAGAGAATGAGACCTACCTGGCCTGGCTAAGGCTCCTCCTGGCCCTGCCCCTCTTGCTACTGGCCTTGGCCTTTACGGAGCGCCCCCCCCTGGATGAGCACTTCTTCAGGGCGTTCCTCCTGGCCCTGCCCCTGGAGGTAGCCGCCCTCCTGCTTTATGTCCGGGCCATAAGGATGAGTCCCCTGGGTCTTACCCTGCCGTTTCTGGCCTTTACCCCGGTGTTGCTGATTCTTTTTGGATACGCCATAGCAGGGGAGCGGGTGAGCCTCCCAGGAGTGGCAGGCATAGCCCTGATGAGCCTGGGAAGCTACAGCCTGAACCTCCAGGAGGCAAGGAAGGGGTTCCTGGAGCCCTTCAAGGCCCTGGGCAGACAAAAGGGCCCCCTGCTGATGATGGCCGTGGCCCTCATCTACAGCCTCACCTCTTCCCTGGGTAAGGTGGCCATTGTGCACTCCTCGGCCCTGTTCTTCGGCGCCACCTACTTCGTGGCGGTCACCGGGGCGCTTGCCCCCTTTGCCCTCCGTAGAAGGAGGCCCCTGGGGGGCAGAGACCTTCGCTATGTCGCCCTTTCCGGCCTCCTTTACGGCCTGATGATTATTACCCACATGCTGGCCATGAGCATGGCCAAGGTGGCCTACATGATAGCGCTGAAGAGGACCTCGGTGCTCTTCGGAGTTCTCCTGGGGCACTGGATGTTCCAGGAGGCCCATGTGAGGGTGCGGCTTCTGGGGGCTACCCTGATGCTCCTGGCCCTCCTATTGATTAGCACTGCCGGGCCCTGAGCAGAAGCGGGCGACGGGATTTGAACCCGCGACCTGGAGCTTGGGAAGCTCCCACTCTACCGCTGAGTTACGCCCGCGCGCTACATCTTAATGTATAAACCACGGGGTGGGGAATTGTCAAATTCACCCCTGCCCAAGGAACTCCTCCAGTCTTCTTTTGGGTATGGCCCCCTCCCGGAGGACCCTGAGGCCCTCCTCTGTGGCCTCCACCAGGGTGGAAGGGTGCCGGGCCTCGGTGCGGCCGCCATCCAGCAGGAGGTCAAGTCCCAGGGGGAAGTACCTGAGCACCTCCTCGGCGCTTCGGGCAGGGGGGGCCCCCGAGGGATTGGCGCTGGTGGCCGTAAGGGGCAGGCCCACCGCCTTGGCCAGCTGAAGGGCCGGGCTGTCCCCGGGCATCCTCACGGCCACCTTGCCCCGCGCCGTTATGAAGGATGAAAGCCCCTCTCTGGCCTCAAAGAGTATGCTCAAGGGCCCGGGCCAGAACCCCTCCATGAGCCTCTGGGCCAGAGGGGTTATCCTGGCCACCACCAGGGCCAGGGCTTCGGCAGAGCCCACGATGAGGGGAAAGGGCTTCTGGGGCTCCCTCCCCTTCAGGGCCCAGAGCCTTCTGAGCCCGGGGGGATGGTCGTACCTCACCAGGAGGCCGTAGAAGGTCTCCGTAGGGGCTGCAACCAGGGCGCCTTCAAGCAGGGCCTGGGCTGCCTCGCCCAGGGATGCTCCTTGCCGGGGGGCCTTGAGTATTTTCATAAAAAAACGTGGTCGGGGCGAAAGGATTTGAACCTTCGACCGCACGGTCCCGAACCGTGTGCGCTACCAGACTGCGCCACGCCCCGACAATATAAATATATAAGACAGGCCCGAGGGCAAGTCAAGCAGGGGCGCTCAGAAGCCCCTGCGCCCGAATTGACAAGCCTTCGGTGCCTGTTGTATCCTTGTGAAACTTTTACCCTGGCGAGGGAGGGTTGAAGATGCCCCAGTTGCCCAATGTATGGCCCATATTGCCCGAGGTCCTGCTTACAGCCTTTGCACTCCTGATGGTGATGCTGGATCTGCTCCTCAGGAGGAAGGAGACCCTGGCCTTCCTCACGGTGGTGGGCGCCTCGGTGGTGCTTTATGCAGTGCTCCGCAGCAGCGGAGAGGCCTTCGGCGGCATGGTGGTGGCCGACGGCTACGCCCTGTTCTTCAAGCTCGTATTTCTCCTCAGCCTCATCCTTTCGGTACTCATTTCCGTCCGGTACCTCAGCATAGAGAGGGCCCACTACGGGGAGTACTACGGCCTCATGCTCTTTGCCACGGTGGGCATGATGTTCATGGCCTCGGCCCAGGACCTCATAGTACTGTACCTGGGGCTTGAGCTCATGGCCCTTAGCACCTATGTGCTTGCGGGGTTCCTGAGACATTCGGTGCGCTCCGGAGAGGCGGCCATGAAGTACTTCCTCCTGGGGGCCTTTGCCTCGGCCTTCCTGCTTCTGGGTATGGCCCTGACCTACGGGCTCTCTGGAAGCACCGACATCAGGGCCATAGCATCCTCCATAGCAGAGCAGGGCCTGGCAGGCAACTCCCTGCTTTCCCTGGCAGTGCTGCTTTACGCCGTGGCCTTTGGGTTCAAGATAGCGGCGGTGCCCTTTCACATGTGGGCCCCGGATGTCTACGAGGGGGCGCCCACGCCCGTTACGGCCTTCATGTCTGTGGGGCCCAAGGCGGCGGGCTTTGCCGCCCTGGGGAGGGNGTTCCTGGTGGCCTTTCCGGCGCTGGGGCTCCAGTGGGGCTGGCTCCTGGCAGCCCTGGCGGTGCTCAGCATGGTCGTGGGCAATGTGCTGGCCATCGCCCAGGACAACATCAAGAGGATGCTGGCCTACTCCTCCATAGCCCATGCCGGCTACGCCCTCCTGGGTGTGATAGCGGGAGGCCAGGAAGGCATTGCCAGCACCATGAACTACCTCCTGATTTACGGCTTCATGAACATAGGGGCCTTCACCGTGGTGCTGCTGCTGAGGGCGGGCCAGCAGATGGGGGAGGACATATCGGAGTACCAGGGCCTGGCCAAGACCCGGCCCCTGCTGGCGGCCCTCATGCTGGTGTTCATGTTCTCCCTTACGGGTATTCCTCCCACGGCAGGGTTCATGGGCAAACTCTATGTGTTCATGGCGGCCCTCAAGGCCGGCTACACCTGGCTGGTGGTGGTGGCGGTGCTCATGAGCGTGGTAAGCGCCTACTTCTACCTCAGGGTGGTCATGTACATGTACATGCGGCCTGCCGAGCTCCTCCACCAGGTGGCCTCCTCGGCGGGCACGGGGCTTACCCTGGCCCTGAGCGCGGCCTTCGTGCTCCTGGCAGGGGTGCTGCCCTCGGGTCTCATAAGCCTGGCCAGGTGGGCGGCGGCCGGCTTCGGCCTTTAGTCCAGGAGGCCCGCAAGCATCGAGGCCCTCTGGGCTATCTCCTGCTGAAGGGTCTGCTCCCTGAGCCTCAGGCGGTAAAGCTCGTCGGCAATTTCCAGGGCGGCCAGGATGGCCGCCTTGGTGGGATGCATGCCGGGGGAACCGTTGAGCACTTCCCTGATCTTGTCGTCCACATAGCGGGCCAGGGCCTGCATGTGCTCCTCCGAGGCCTCGCCCTTAAGAAGGTACTTCTGGCCCAGTATCTGCACTTCTGTCTTGGGCATTAGGGCTCCAGGGTCTCAAGCTCGCTCAGCAGCTCCTCTATCTGGCCCTTCACAATGCTCTTTTCGGAGCGCAGGCGCTCCAGCTCCTGGTTGCGCTCATCCAGCAGGGCCTCCAGCTCCTGCACCCGGCGCTGAAGCGCCGCCTTTTCTTCCTTCAGGCTCCTTATCTTCTCAATTGCCTGGGCAATTTTCTCGTCAAGGCTCCTCAGGGTCTCCAATGCTCCTGCCTCCTTGGATGAAGAATTGTCAAACAACGATTTCTTCTCTTCGGCCATCCCTCTGCTCACCTAAAGGATATCAAATGCCCAGGGACAAAATCTACATCCTCCAGGGCGCAAGCCAGGGGCCCACATGCTCAAGCCCTCTGTAGGCCGCATATGTAAGTATTATACGCTCCACATAGAGCCTTGTCTCCCGGAAGGGGATATCCTCTATGAACTCGTCCACTCCCCTGTAGGGGCCCCTCCTGAGCCACTGGCTCACCCGCCGGGGCCCGGCATTGTAGGCACACAGGGCCAGCACCGGGGAGCCGAACCTCCTAAGCTGCATGCCCAGGTAGTAGGCCCCCATCCGGATACTCTGCCTGGGCTCGTGCATCAGGGCCACGCTGAAGGGCATCCTGAGCCTCCTGGAGACCTCCCTGGCCGTGGCAGGCATCAGCTGCATGAGCCCCCTGGCCCCTGCCCTGGAGACCGCCTCGGGGTCAAAGAGGCTCTCCTGCCTCATCATGGAGAGCACCAGGTAGGGGTCAAGCCCCCACTGCAGGGAGGCCTCCCTGAGCTCCTGCCAGTGCACCCTGGGGTAAAGGAGGCCCTTGGCCCTCCACCTGGGGGGCAGGCGTTCCGCCACCCTGAGGGCCAGGGAGTAGGCCCCCAAGCGCTGAAGTTCCAGGGCCGCCTCGGCCAGGAGCGAGGGCTCCGCCGCCCTGGCAGCCAGGGCCTGAAGCTCCCCCACGGCCTCCTCCCTGAGTCCCAAGGAGGCCAGGAGTCTGGCCCTCTCAAGCCCCCTGTGCCTTGAGGGCTGAAGCACTACCNCCGGCCAGGCCTCCTGCCCCGGCATCCCCAGCCTCAGCCGGGCAAACAGGCCGTAGATGTCCCTGCTCCTAAGAAGCCTCTGGTAGTAGGCCCCTGCCTCCTGGCCCAGGGCC
Source organism: Nitrospirae bacterium JdFR-88 (assembly GCA_002011795.1). Taxonomy (GTDB): domain Bacteria; phylum Nitrospirota; class Thermodesulfovibrionia; order Thermodesulfovibrionales; family JdFR-88; genus JdFR-88. Next base: position 32,636 of record MTOX01000022.1, on the reverse strand, counting down.
TCGGCCGCCCGGGCCAGCCAGTACAGATACCTGCTTTTGCCGTAGCGTTGATAAAGCTCCTGAAGGTGCGGCAGGGCCTGTTGATACCGCCCCTGCCTGTAAAGCAGCCAGGCCCGAAGCCACAGGGCCTGCTGGGCGTACTCTGGAGAGCTTATCTCCCGAAGGAGCCTCAGGGCCTCCTGGGGCTCCGCGTGCCTGAGCCTCCTGGCCAGGGCCAGGCGGAGGCGGTCTGAGCCCAGCTCCTTGAGCCAGCCCCTGAAGGCCTCCAGGGAGCCGGCCCTCAGCAGGCTGAGGGCCGCCTCCTCGGGCCGCCCCAGGGCAAGCCACACCGCCGAGGCCTCCAGGTGCCGGCCTTGGCCCCCCAGGGCCCAGGCCAGAAGCCCCAGGGCCTGCCTCCTGAGCCCCTCGTCTTTAAGCCCCCTCAGGGCCTCCTGGAGGGCCAGCTCGGCATCCCCGGGCCTTGCCCTTCGCCGAAGCACCTTGGCCCTTTCAAGAAACGCCTCAGGGACCGGTCTTCTGGAAAGCTCCCTGAGGGCCCTTAGGGACAGCGCCCCATCGGCATGGACGAACNCCCCAAGGAGCAGCCTCTCAGAGGTCTCCCAGTCTCCCAGGGCCCTGAGGGCCAGGGCAAGCTCCAGGGCCCTGGAGTGCTCGGAGGGATACTGCCTCAGGAACTCCCTCAGGGGCTGAAGGCCTCCTTCAAGCTCAAGCCTCAGCAGCCAGGCCTTCTTCCTCAGGGGCGGAGGCACCTTTCGGGCTGAAAGCAGGGGGGAGAGGGCCTGGAGGGCCACCTCGGTCCTGCCCTGCCGGGCCAGGCAGCGGGCCTGCCAGTAGAGGACATAGTCCCAAAGGAGGGCCTGGGCCTCCCCGAGGGCCTCCCCGGCCTCCTGGCAGCGGCCCTCCTCATACAACGCCATGGCCTCCTCCAGAGAGGCCTGGGCAGGCCCCACCAAGGGCACCAGGAGCAAGGCCAGCACCAGCAGCCGCCTCATGAGGATATCTTAGCATCCTCTCCCGTTCTTTGGAATTTTCCCAACCCCCTGTGTTAGAATCTTCCTGATGATACGCGACCTCTGGTTCCACGGAGCCCTGGGCCCAGTGGACTTCAGCGTCTTCGTCTCAGGCCCCGACGCCAAAAGCACCTACTTCTACGAGGAGGGGCCCGAGTATGTGCGCTTCTTCTCCAGGGGCAACGAGCTGAGCATCAGCTCCGAGGGCGTCCACTACAGGGGCACCGGCGGGGGCTTCTGCGAGTACATGTTCGGAGTGGAAAAGTCTCTCAAGGATCTCATGAAGAAGGAGGTCCTGAACCGCCTGGTGATGTTCGGTGCCTACCTGGACAGGGCCGAAAGGCTGGTGTTCACAAACCGCATAGAGGGCTCGGAGCCCTACGAGAAGCTCTTCTTCCAGGGTCATGCGGTGGTGAACTACTTTTTCTTCGTCTCCTCCGACTACCAGGGGGAGGCCAAGAGGCGCCAGAGGGAGATACTCAGGGCGGTGGGCAAGTACCTGAAGCGCACCCCCCTGCTTCAGGAGCGGCGCGACAGGGAGCTGGTGCAGGGCTTCCTGCAGCACCTGAAGGAGCCCCACAGCACGGTCTTCATCTTCAAGCTCAAGCACACGGCCAACGAACAGTACTACAGGGCCTTTCAGGAGGCCTACCTGAAGGACAAGGCCCTGGGGGAGGAGGCCGAGGCCGCCCTCAGCGAGCTGGCCCAGAGGCTGGGCGTGGACTACTACCAGCAGGAGCGCATGAAGATAGATGTGATGTACCGGCACCCCGAGAACCGCCCCATCGTGGACGAGTACAGGGACATCCTGGTGGAGGCCCTCAAGGAGGGGGCGCTGAAGCCTCCCCAGGTGGCCCGCCTAAGGAGACTCAAGACCCTCAAGGTGCGAAACAGCATCCCCGATGTCCTCTTTGAGACCCTGGAGGAGATGCTCCTTAAGGGCAGGCAGATTCAGGAGCTCCAGGAGGCCGAGTATCTCCGGGAGGCCCGGGCCATCCTGGAGGGGCTGTTCTTCAAGGAGCCCTCCCTCCGGAGCCACATCATCAAGGAGGACATCGTGCGCCTCATAAGGGCCAAGCATCAGGCCTACACCAAGGGGGACATGGGCTTTGAGCAGATGCTCCTGGATGTGGGCAAGGCCTGCGACGAGGCCGCCAGGCAGCAGAACGACTTCAGCCCCCTGGAGGAGCTCAGCTCCATCCTGGCCTACTTTGACCGCTACGACCATGTGCAGGCCTCCATGAGCCAGCTGGCCTTCATGCAGAATGTGAAGCTCACGGAGGAGCTGGTGCGAAGCCTGGTGGGCAACAAGCGGGAGTTTGACGAGCTGCAGGAGGGGCTCTTTGAGGAGCTGTTCGTCCGGGACCTGCTGGGCAACAAGTACATCACCCACTACGGCCGAAAGAAGGTGCAGGCCCTGGCCCAGGGCCTCAAGAGGGTGCTGGAGGGCGAAAGCAGCCTGAGGGATGTGGTGGCCTCCCTGAGGATGATAGCCGACCAGGAGCGCCTGTACTGGGAGGTGCACAGGGCGCTGAAGGAAAAGCTCAGGAGCTTCTACCCCAGGCTGGACCTCTCGGAGGGCCGGGAGGAAATCAGGCAGGACATAGAGGCCGAGCTGGCCCAAAAGGGGGTGGCCAGGAGGCTGCCTGCCCAGCTGTTTGAAAAGGTGCTCCTGGACTTAAAGAAAGAGAGCTTCTACCTGAACCACCTCCTGCCCCTGATAATAAAGAGCACCGATACCTCCCTGAGGGAGGACTTCATAGCCAACAGCGGTCTGGACAGGTTCTACATAGAGACCCTGGAGAAGGAGTACTTCCGCGACCACGGGCTGGACATGTTCCTCCTGGAGCTCCTCAAGGGCGAGGCGGAAAAGAGCCTTTCGGCAAGATAGGGCATCCCTGGAGGCGGCGAGCGGATTCGAACCGCTGAATGGAGGTTTTGCAGNCCTCTCCCTTAGCCACTTGGGTACGCCGCCGGGAAAAAGGACAGCTTCATGGAGCGGGTGGCGGGATTCGAACCCGTGACCCCAACCTTGGCAAGGTTGTGCTCTACCAGCTGAGCTACACCCGCAAGCATAAAAACTTTTTCAAAGAAGCAGTGTGCTATAATCTTGAAGCTATAAAAATAGTAATTAAACTCCAGCGAGTTTGTCAATATGCTCCGCATGCATGTAGTGCCTGACAGGGAGGACTTCCTCAGCCTCTCCAGGAGGGGAAACCTCATCCCTGTGTACGCCGAACTGCTGGCCGATACCCTGAGCCCCGTGGAGGCCTACCTGAGGCTCCAGGGGCAGGCCTCCTTCCTGCTGGAGAGCGTGGAAGGAGGAGAGAAGTGGGGCCGCTACTCCTTTCTGGGCCTTGCACCCTCCTTTAGCATCAGCATTCGGGCCCAGGAGGTGGAGCTTAGGGGCCCTGGAGGCACCGAGCACCACAGGGTGGAAAACCCCCTGGAGTTCCTCCGGCAGTTCATGGCCCAGTTCAGGCCAGTGGAAGTAGAGGGACTGGAGCGCTTCTGGGGAGGGTTGGTGGGCTACCTGGGCTACGACATGGTGAGGTTCATGGAGGACTTGGGCCCCCTGAGGGAGAAGCCCTCCCTGGGAATGCCCGATGCCTACCTCATGCTCACCGACACCATGGTGGTCTTTGATGCCCTGAAGCAGAAGGCCAGGGTCCTGGCAAACATCCATCTGCAGGAGGCCCAGGAGCCCTTACAGGCCTACGAGCGGGCCGTACAGAAGCTCAGGGCGGTGATACAGGCCCTGCAGGCCCCTCGGGAAAGCCTCCCCCTGCCCGTGCTTCAGCCCCTGGGAAAGCCAAGGGAGGACTTCAGCTCCTCCTTCGGCCCGCCGGAGGCCTTCATGCAGGCGGTAGAGCGAGCCAAGGCCTATGTGCACTCGGGCGATGTGGTGCAGGTAGTGCTTTCGCAACGGTTTGAGCGGCCCAGCTCGGCTCGGCCCTTGGACATCTACAGGGCCCTGAGGCTCGTCAACCCCTCCCCCTACATGTTCTACCTGGACACCCCCGCCGGCCAGCTCATCGGCTCTTCCCCGGAGATACTGGTGCGCCTGGAGGGCAGGCACATCACCCTGCGGCCCATAGCGGGCACCCGCCGTAGGGGCCGCACCGAGGAGGAGGACCAGGCCCTGGAGGCCGAGCTGAGGGCCGACCCCAAGGAGCAGGCCGAGCATATCATGCTGGTGGACCTGGGACGCAACGATGTGGGCCGGGTGGCCCAGGTGGGCTCGGTGCGGGNGCAGGAGCTCATGAGCCTGGAGCGCTACAGCCATGTGATGCACCTGGTCTCCAGCGTGGTGGGCACCCTGAGGCAGGGCCTGGGGGCCTTCGATGTCCTGAAGGCCTGCTTTCCCGCGGGCACCGTCACGGGGGCACCCAAGGTCAGGGCCATGCAGATTATAGACGAGCTGGAGCCCCTGAAGCGGGGCCCCTATGCCGGAGCGGTGGGCTACATAAGCTACAGTGGCAACATGGATACCTGTATAACCATAAGAACCCTTATAATAAGAGATGGCCGGGTGTATGTGCAGGCAGGGGCCGGGGTGGTGGCCGACTCGGTGCCCGCCATGGAGCACAAGGAGACCCTTAATAAGGCCATGGCCATGATGAAGGCCGTGCAGATGGCCGAGGCCCTGTTCTGAAAACGCCATGCTCCTTATGATAGACAACTACGACTCCTTCACCTACAACCTGGTGCAGTACCTGGGGGAGCTGGGCCAGGAGGTGAGGGTCTTCCGGAACGACAAGATAACCCTAAAGGAGATAGAGGCCCTGGGCCCGGAGCGCATAGTCATCTCCCCGGGGCCCTGCACCCCCAAGGAGGCCGGCATCTCTATTGAGGTCGTCCGGCACTTTACCGGCCGGGTGCCCATCCTGGGGGTCTGCCTAGGGCACCAGAGCATCGGGGCAGCCTTCGGGGGGAAAATTGTCCAGGCCCCCAGGCTCATGCATGGAAAGACCTCCATGATTTACCACGACGGCAGGACCATCTTTGAGGGCCTGCCCAACCCCTTTGAGGCCACCAGGTATCACTCCCTGGTGATACAACGGCAGAGCCTGCCCGAGTGCCTCCAGGTGAGCGCCTGGACAAAGGAGGGGGAAATCATGGGGGTAAGACACAAGGAGCACCCCGTGGAAGGGGTGCAGTTTCACCCCGAGTCCATCCTCACCAGGGTGGGCAAGGACCTTTTGAGAAACTTCCTGAAGCTTGGGAGGAGCCGATGATTAAAGAAGCCATAGAGATGCTCACCTCCGGGGTGAGCCTCAGCGAGGCGGAGATGGCCCAGTGCATGCGCCAGATAATGGAGGGGCAGGCCAGCCCTGCCCAGATAGGGGCCTTCCTCACTGCCCTCAGGATGAAGGGCGAGACGGTGGAGGAGATAACCGGGGCGGCCATGGTGATGAGGGACAAGGCCCTGAAGATCCAGGCCCCCCCAGGGGTGCTGGACACCTGCGGCACCGGGGGCGACATGGCCGGCACCTTCAACATCTCCACGGTGGCGGCCCTGGTGGTGGCCGCCTGCGAGGTGCCGGTGGCCAAGCACGGCAACCGCTCCGTCTCCAGCCAGACAGGCAGCGCCGATGTCTTGGAGGCCCTGGGGGTCAACATAGAGCTGCCGCCCGAGAAGGTACAGCAGTGCCTCGCTGAGACCGGCTTCGGCTTCCTCTTCGCCCCCCTGTTTCACCCCGCCATGCGCTATGCCCTGGGGCCCAGGAGGGAGCTGGGCATAAGGACCATCTTCAACATCCTGGGGCCCCTCACCAACCCTGCCGGGGCCCGAAGGCAGCTGATGGGGGTGTTTGCCGACCACCTCACCAGCACCCTGGCCCAGGTGCTGGGCCGCCTGGGGGCCGAGGACGCCATGGTGGTTCACGGAGAAGACGGCCTGGACGAGATAACCATCACCAACGGCACCAAGGTCTCCCGGTGGCACAAGGGTGCCTTGGAGGAGTCCTTCATCTCCCCCGAGGACTTCGGTCTGCCCAGGGCGGAGCTTAGGGACCTCCAGGGAGGCGACAAGGAGGAAAACGCCCGGATAGCCTTGGGCATCCTCAAGAGCGAGCCCGGGCCCAGGCGCGATGTGGTGCTCATGAACGCTGCGGCAGCCCTCCTGGTGGCAGGCAAGGTGGAGGGCCTCAGGGAGGGCTTCCAGATGGCCCAGGAGGCGGTGGACTCCGGCAGGGCCCTCAGGAAACTGCAGGAAGTGGTGGAGTTCACCCGCTCGGTATAGAGCCGTGCTAAAGCTCCTCAGAAGGCTCATCTGCCTGGGTGTGCTCCTTGCGGGGGCCTTCCTCTACCTGAGCCTAACCGAGGGTGGAAGGAGCATCCGCCGTTGGGCCGACAGACTCCACAAGGAGACCCTGGGCCTGGCCAACACCGCCCAGCAGCTCCATGAAAGCGCCCAGGAAGTGAAGGAAAAGTCCCGGGAGACCCTCCGGGGCATCAAGCGCATAGCCAACACCATAAGGGGAAGCGATGATTGAGGTCCAGGGCCTTCAGAAGTCCTTTCCCACTGCCCTGGGGCCCCTCAGGGTGCTGAAGGGCCTGGACTTTACCGTGAGAGACGGCGAGATGCTGGCCATAGCAGGGGCCTCGGGGGTGGGCAAAAGCNCCCTGCTGCATATCCTGGGGGCCATAGACCGGCCCAGCGGGGGAAAGGTCCTCTACGACGGGCTTGACATCTTCAGCCTTCCAGAGGCCGAGCTCGACGCCTTCCGCAACCGCAGGGNGGGCTTCGTGTTTCAGTTTCACTTCCTGCTTCCGGAGTTTTCCGCCCTGGAGAACGTGATGATGCCCGGCCTTCTGGCAGGCCTCAGGAGGGCGGAGCTTTCGGAGCGGGCCAAGGAGCTCCTTTCCGAGCTGGGCCTGGCCCACAGGCTGAGGCACAGGCCCGGGGAGCTTTCCGGCGGGGAGCAGCAGAGGGTAGCCGTGGCCAGGGCCCTCTTGATGAATCCCCAGGTGGTGCTGGCCGATGAGCCCACGGGCAACCTGGACACCGCCACGGGCAGCCAGCTACTGGCGCTGCTTAGAAGGCTGAACGAGACCCGGGGCAGCACCTTCGTGATAGCCACCCACGACGAGCGCATCTGGCAGGGCTGCCACAGGGTGCTCAGGCTTCAGGACGGGCAGGTGGTGGAGGAGTTCTCTCCTTAGAGAGGAAGAACCCCGCCACTGAGGCCAGGAGCATCAGTCCTCCCAGGCTCCTCAGGCCGGGCACGGTGCCCCAGTTGCAGGGCATATGGGGGCTGGCGCAGTAGCCCATCACCTGGGGCAGGGCCAGCACCGCCACGGCCAGGGCCGCGGCCACCACCATGAGGGACCTCAGAGGCCCCCTGAGGAAGAACACCACCGCACCCAGCACCATCACCACCCCGCCCATGAGCATGGCGGCCCAGCCCATGTAGGCACAGCGGGAAAGCCCGTGCCCCTCCTGGGCGTAGTAGCAGGTGGGAAGAATGAACCTGGGCACCAGCACCAGGGCCAGCCCCAGAAGAAAGAAACCCGCCCCGAGGAAGCGGCTCATTCCAGTAGCCCCGCCGCCCCCTCCAGCCCCACGGGGCTGCCCCATCTCCGGGCCTCCGCCTCCGAGGCAAAGGCCCCTATGGCCCAGCCCATGGGGCTTCGGAAGGCCTTCCGGTTCCTCACAAAGAAGGCCTCCTTAGCAGAAAGCCAGGTGCCCCCCTCATAGTCCCTCACATACATGGCTCTGAGGCCGGTCTTTCCCCTCTTGAGCACATGATAGAGCATGTCTCCAATGTCGCAGAAATATACCTTTTGACCCCCCTCGGTGATGGCATAGGCGGAAAAGGGGCTTTCCGGGGCCACCTTCATCCCGCACTCGTGGCAGCGAACGCCAGGGGGAATCTCCTGGGCCAAAAGTCCCGGGGCAAGAAGCAGAAGCAGGCTAAGGGCTGACAGCAGTCTCTTCATGCAACCTCCCGTGGGTCATGCGGAAGCGTCGGTGGGCCGCCGAGGCCAGCTCCAGGGAGTGGGTGACCAGCACAAAGGTGATGCCCATCTCTCTGTTTACCTTCTTGAAGAACTCCATGACCTCCTGCTCCGTCTCCTCGTCCAGGTCGCCCGTGGGCTCATCGGCCAGGATTATCTCCGGGTCGTTCATGAGGGCCCTGGCTATGGCCACCCTGCGCTGCTGCCCCCCCGAGAGCTGGTAGGGATAGGCATCGGCCTTCTCGGCAAGGCCCACCATCTCCAGGTACCGAAGGGCCTTTTCGGCCTCCCGGGCATTGGCCCTGCCGCGGAGAAACACCGTGGGAAGAAGCAGGTTCTCCCTGGCCGTAAGCACCGGCAGCAGGCTGGCAAACTGGAACACATACCCCACATGCCTGGCCCGGTACTCCGAAAGGCCGTCGTCGTCCATCCTGTAGATGTCCTGCCCCTGAAAGAGCACCTGCCCGGAGGTAGGCCTCAGTATGCCCCCCAGAATGCTAAGGAGCGTGGTCTTTCCCGAGCCCGAATGGCCCACGATGGAAAGGAACTCGCCCTTTTCAATCCTCAGGCTGGCGCCCTGAACGGCCGCGATGGTGGCCTCACCCACGGTGAAGACCTTGCTGATATCCCTTGCCTCAAGCAGCGCCATGCCTTAGAACTCCTTTATGGCCAGGAGGGGCTCTATCCTCCTTACCCTCAGCACAGGCGACAGGGCCCCCAGCACGCACAGCCCCGTGCCCACCAGCAGGCCCAGCAGGGCCACCTGGGCCCTCTGGGCCAGGCTCAGGGTGGCGGCCACATCCCTCAGGAGGGTAAACACCCTGGCAAAAGAGACGGAAAGATAGGTGCCCAGCAGGACCCCCAGGAGGCTTCCCATGAGCCCTATAAGTAGCACCTCTAGGACGAAGGCCCTGAGCACATGGCCGTTCTTGGCCCCCAGGGCCCTCATGATGCCCACCTCCCGCATCCGCTCGTTCACAATGGCCGAGAAGATGCTCCAGGTGAGGAAGGCCGAGAGGGCCAGCACCAGGAGTATGGTAAGCAGGAAGACCTTGTTTATGTCCCTCAGGGTGCTGAGCACCCGCTTGCCCATGTCGTTCCGGTAGATGGTGTCCACCTCCAGGATGGCGTTCTCTATCCTTCGGGCCACCTTCCTGGGGTCCTGGCCCGGCTTGACCCTCACGAAGATGAGGGAAATCTCGCCCGGCTTCAAGGGGCTCTTGCCCTTCTGGATGAACAGGGGCAGGTTCTCGTCGGTAACGAATATGGCGGTGTCCAGCCCCGTACCCGTTTTCTGAAGCACCCCGGCCACCTGGAAGCGCTGCCCGAAGAGGGTGAGCTGGGTCCCTCCCTCGGCAGGGCCTGACTCCAGCTCCAGCAGGCCCAGGTTCCTGTTGGCCTCGTAGCCCAGTATGGCCTCGTCCTTTCCCAGGGGCCTTCCCAGGCTCTGCCGGAGCCATGGCCTGACTATGAAGTCCGTCCCCTGGTGGAAGGCCACCACCTTGGAGGAAGGTATGTCGCAGCAGACCGCCAGGATGGTGGTGAGGTACACATGGTAGGTAAGCTCCTGTACCCCTTGCACCTGGGCCACCTTCTGAAGGACGCCCTTGTCCATGTAGAAGGACTTGGCCTTGGTCTCCAGGAGCACCTCCTCGGCGTAGTCCCTGGCCCCTATGGGCACCACCAGCACATCGGCCCCCAGGCGGTCTATGGCCCTCTGGAGCGTGGCCTTAACGCTCATGCTGAAGGAGGCGCCAAAGACCAGGAGGGCCACCATCAAGGCTATAGAGGTGGCCAGCATAGCGGTCCTTAGGGGCCGGCGGCGCAGGTTCCTTACCGAAAGCCTAAAGAGGCTGAAAGGGGTCAATACCTAAGTCTCTCCTCCCTTGTTTCTTGTATTTTATATGGTTTTTGTTTTTTAGTGGGGGGCGGGGGCCTTCTGGCCCCCGCCCCCCAAAGTCTTTACTGCCAGTTCACATCAGCGCCGCAAAGCACCGCATTGCCGGGAATACCGTACTTCTTGTGGCAGGCATAGCAGACGGAGGTGGGGGCACCCACCATCCTCTTGGCCCTTATGTCGTAAAGGGCCAGGGCGCCGTCGGTTATCACCTTGCCCTCGGGAAGCTCGGGGGTCTCTATGGGCACCCGCAGGGTCAGAATGGCATACTTGCCGTCAGGAGTGGGAATGGCGTCGTGGTTCTGCCCCTCCTCCATGAGCTCCTCGTCCACCAGCTCCAGGGTCTCGCCGTCCAGCACATAGAACCTGTCCGCACCGGACTGAAGCAGGTACTTGCCGTCAGGGGTGAAGGTCTGCCTGAAGGTGAGGGTCTCACCAGGACTTCCGGTCACCTTGTTCTTGGCCACCACCTTCACCTTGCCCCTTACCAGAGCCTTCATGTCCAGGGCCACAAGGTCTATGTTGCCCGTGGGCTTTCCGTCCTTGGCCAGGTTGATGGCTACCACGAAGCGCTTCATGTCAGGAGTGTTGGTGCCGTGGAAGAACTTGTAGCCCTTGCTCTTGTAGCCCAGCTTGTCCAGGAACACCCGGTGCTTGAGCTTCAGGGTCTTCTTGTCAAACACATCAATGTAGGCCTCGTCGGTCATGGTCACAGGTATGTAGTACTTCTTGCTCTGCCCCGAGCCGCAGTACAGGGCCCCCTTCCACTTGGCCCTCTCGTCCAGGGGGATGGCGATGTCCAGGAGCTTCTGGCCGGTGCGGAGGTCGGTCTTACCTACATGGACCTTGCCGTCGGGGTCCAGCTTGTAGGTGCTCCAGAACATGATATTACGGTCCCGGACATCAATTCTGGGGTCGTGGGTGGGATGGGTCTTCTTGGTGCCGATGACCACCCTGTCCAGATTCACTATCTGGATAGGCTGGGGGCTTCCGGGGTCAACCACTACCTCGGCCTTGGCAAAGTGCCCGCCCATGCCGGCCACATATATGGTGCCCCTGTACTCCAGGGCCTCCTTGTGAACAGCCGATGCGGTGGGCACCTCCAGGGTGCTCAGGGCCACGTAGCCGCCCAGCACCACGACCAGAGCAACTGCCAGGGCAAACAGCTTTCTACTCATACACTCTTCCTCCCTCTTGTTGTTTTGGTTCTAAGAGCGCCTCGCCTGTTGCGGTTCCTTGAAGGACTCTCACCTCCCCTGCCCCGTTTTTTTGGGGTAAATATATCCCATGCGGTGGGCCAAATTCAACTTGAAATTTCAATTAACAGAGGATGTCCCAACCCTACCTAAAGGAAGGGGGGAGCCAAGGGCTCCCCCCTCTGGGCATTTCCTGCAGAACGCTCGCCTAATCCTGCATGGGCTTTATGAACTTGAAGTAAACCATGGTCCAGTTGCCCAGCATGATGAACACCGTGGCCACTATGCTGGAGACTGCCAAGGTTGACACCCCGGTCAACCCGTGGCCGATGTTTCAGCCGCCGCCCGTGGCGGCGCCAAAGCCCATGAGCAGTCCACCGCCAAAGACGGTAAGGAGCTCCTTGGCGTCCGGGGCCTTCAGGGCGAACTCCTTGAGGGACCTGGCGCTCAGGTAGGAGCCCACGGGTACTCCCACGATGAGCAGGGCGCTCCAGGTGACTTTGTAGCCGAAGAAGTCGAACATCTGGCGGGCCGAGTCGCTATTGCCGGTAAGCAGGGCCAGGCTCAGCTCACCCAGCGGACCGGTGAAGGATATGCCCCTGGGGTCCTGACCCCACACGCCCGAGGCCCACCAGCCCACCACCGCCAGGATGCCTATCAGCAATCCTGCCACGGACCACTTGTAGCCCTTGCCAGAGCCCTTCTGGAAGGGCTGCCCCTTCAGCAGGAACACCCCCGCAGCCACGGTGATGATGGCTATTATCACCCACTTGGCCGCCACGGAGCCCCCGAACAGGTCGTGAAGGCCGAAACTGTAGATGGGGTCCCCCCACTCATCGGTGCCGATGGAGACCTTGTAGCTCCTGAGCCACAGATAAAGGGGCCTGAGCAGTCCCTTCAACGTCATAAGGATGCCCGCGGCAAAGCCCATCACCGCCACCAGGGCCGCCACCAGGCCCTCGCCCACCCTGTACAGTATGCCGCTTCCGCAGCCGCCGGCCAGCACCATGCCCAGGCCGAAGAGGTAGCCTCCCAGAATGTTGGCCACGGGGGCAAAGGCCTGTCTGCCCAGGGTGTTGGGTATGACCTCCCCGGTCTCAGGGTCTGTCCAGGAGCCCAGCCAGCCCATGTCCTCAAACAGGTTGGCCCCGATGATGGCCACCACCACGCTGAGCACATAGGCCCTGAAGAGCGTCAGGTCGTTGATGAAGATGATGTCCCTGAAGGCGGTGTTTACGCAGTAGCGGCCCCGCTGAAGCACATACCCGAAGGCCACACCCACCAGCACCGCCGAAAGCACTACCGCTATGTTGCCAGGCAAGACCTCCATAGACTACTCCCTCCTTCTTTCCCCTTGTTTTTCAATGACCCTCTCCCTCTGCGAGGCGCTCTACCCCTCTAAGGGTGCTACATGATAATCCATTGCCACTAAAATTTCAATAAGCCTCGTGCCCCAGCAGGGGTGCCGGGCCTTCGGGGAATTACCAAATTCCTCAATGCTCTGCTATAATTTTGCTACATGCACAGGGGAGTGCTCATAGGGGTAAATGTGCTCTTGGCGGCACTCCTGGCTGTGGCGCTGGCCGCCCTGGCGCGGCAGGCCCTGGGCATGGCCCTGAGGGGCCAGCACCAGGTGGCGCTTCCAAATCCGACCTCAAAGCCCCCACCGAAGCTCCCACCCCTGGAGAGCTTTGGCGCCATCACCCAGGGGGGGCTCTTCGGGCTCCCCCCCACAGAGCTCAAGGCCCTCCATACCCCGGCCCCGGCGCCCAAGACCCCCCTGGGTAGGGCGGTACTTAAGGGCGTGGCTGCCGGGGCCCTGAGCTATGTGCTGCTTAAGAGTAACGGCCAGGAGGAGGTCTACGCCCTGGGCCAGGAGGTGCCAGGAATAGGCATCCTGAGGGAAGTAAAGCCGACCGAGGCGGTGTTTGAGACCCCTGAGGGAGGCCCTCTCAGCCTTCCCCTCAAGGATGTGGCCGCCTTCAGTCCGGCCCCCGAGGCCAAGAGGGGCCCGGTGAGGCAGACCTCCAGCAGTTCTTTTATAATAGACAGGACTGCCATGGAGGCCCTTCTTGAGAACCCTGCCCAGGTGCTCACGCATGCCAGGCTGCTTCCGCACATGCACGACGGAAGACAGGAGGGCTTCGTGGTGAGGGAGCTCAAGCCCGACGGGGTGTTTGCTACCCTGGGCCTCAGGGAGGGCGACGTGCTCCTGAGGCTCAACGGCTATCCTATAACCGGCCCGGAGGCCGCCCTTAAGGCCTTCACCTCGCTGAAGGGCCTAAGCAGGGTGGAGCTGGATGTCCTCAGGGAAGGACAGAGGCTCACCCTGAGCTACCATATCCAATGATGCCGAGACTGTTTGCCACGGCCCTGCTGCTTGTCCTTCTGGCTGGCCCTGTAGGGGCGCAGCAGAAGGTCACCCTGCAGTTCGTGGATGTGGAGCTCAAGAGCCTGGCCAAGTTCGTAAGCGAAGCCACGGGCAAGAACTTCATCTTTGACGAGAGGCTCAAGGGCAAGGTCACCATCATGGCCCCCGAGGGGCTTCATCCCGAGGAGGTGCTGGAGCTGTTCGCCTCGGTGCTGGAACTTAAGGGCTTTGCCCTGGTGCCCTCGGGTCTTGAGGCCATGAAGATCGTGCCCCTCAGGGAGGCCAAGCAGAAGGGCATGGAGGTAGCAGAGCAGGCCCCGGTAAAAGACTCCTACCAGTTCAGGCTCTTTGCCCTTCGGGGGGTCTCGGGCACCGAGGCGGTGCGCTTCCTTAAGCCCCTCATCTCCAGGGAGGGCTACATAGCCTCCCTGGGAAGGTTCCTCCTGGTGGTGGACTCGGGGCTTAATATAGAGAAGGTGGGCGATATTTTGTCCCTCCTGGAGGAGCCCCTCAGGGGCCCGGAGCTGGTGCTCCTTAAGCATGCCTCTGCCGGTCAGGTAGCGAGAATACTTAACGAGGGACTTAAGGCAGAGAAAGGCAAGGTGGCAGGCAAGGCCCTGGCCGAGGAAAGGCTCAACGCCGTGGTGCTCTTCGGCCCCCCTGAGACCAGGGAGGCCATGAAGGGCCTCATCGCCCTCCTGGATGTGCCCGCTCAGGAGGCCCAGGGCGGAATCAATGTCTACTTCGTCAAGTACGGCGACGCCCAGGAGCTGGCCAAAACCCTCAGGGAGATAGTGAAGCCGGCCCCCAAGAAGCCGGCCAGCGTGAGCATCACCGCCGATGTGGCCAACAACGCCCTGGTGATAGTGGCTCCCCAGGCCGAGTACCAGGAGCTGCTAAGAATCATAAAGCAGCTGGACAGGAAGAAGCGCCAGGTGTTCGTGGAGGCCATGATAGTGGAGGCCAGCGTGGACAGCCTCAAGGAGCTGGGCCTGCGCTGGAGGGCCACCGTGACCAGAGAGGGCGAGCCCGTGTTCATAGGCGGGGTGGGCACCATAGACTCCACGGTGCTTCTGGGCATCATCCAGGGCCTCAGTGGTCTAAGCGCCGGCGGCCTGGCCAACTTCTTTGATGTGCCCGTCACCACCCCTGACGGGCAGACCACCACCCTCACCGTGCCAGGTTATGCCGCCCTGTTTAGCCTGGGGATGTTCAAGGACGCGGTGAACGTGCTGAGCACTCCCCAGATACTCTCCGACAACGAGGAGGCCGAGATAGTGGTGGGCGAAAATGTGCCCTTCATTACCAAGAGGGAGGCAGACCCTACCAGGACGCTTTCGGTCTTCTCCACCATAGAGCGGAAGGATGTGGGCATCACCCTGAGGATAAAGCCCCACATCACCGAGGGCGACTTCGTGCGCTTGGAGATTTACCAGGAGATATCGGCAGTGAAGGAACCTCCCGCAGCCCTGGCCGAGGCAATACTGACCACCGTGGGGCCTACTACCACCAAGCGCTCCACCAGGACCTCCGTGGTGGTCAAGGACGGCCAGACCATCGTCATCGGGGGCCTGATGCTGGAGCGCCAGGAGGTGCAGACCAGCAAGGTGCCCCTCCTGGGCGACATCCCCCTGCTGGGCCTCATCTTCAGGTACAAGAGCGTCTCCAAGAGGAAGACCAACCTCCTGGTGTTCATCAGGCCGAAAATCATCAGGGACTCCCAGGACATAGCCCAGATTACCTCCAAGAAGAAGGAGGAGTTCAAGCTCAAGAGGCTGGGGCCCCCGTACAAGGCCGGGCAGCTCCTGGTGAAGTTCCAGGAAGGGGTCTCCGATGAGGAGGCCCTCAGGCTCATCCGGGCCCAGGGGGCGGAGGNGCTCAAGAGGCTCAAGGACAGGCTTTATCTCATCAAGCTTCCCCCTGGTGTGGATGTCCTTCAGGCCCAGGAGGCCTTCTCCAGGCTGCCGGAGGTCCGCTATGCCGAGCCCAACTACATCCTGAGGACCCCATGNCCCCCCAGGAGGCACTCCAGCGCACCGAGGCGGCCCTGCTGAGGCAGGTACCCCTGGGCTTTGCCAAGGGCAACCTCCTCATGCCACTGTGCAGGGCCGAGGGTAAGCTCTGGGCCGCCGTGGCCCACGAGGACGGCCTGTTTGCCCTCAGGGAGCTGGCCAGGCGGATGCAACTGCAGCCCCAGCCCCTGTGGCTCAGCCCCCAGGAGGTGAAGGAGCTGATCAACCAGGCCTACGGCCAGCTGGGCTCGGCCCAGGAGGTAATGGAGGACCTCAGGGACGAGGACCTCTCCTCGGTGGCCACCCAGTTTGAAAGCCCCACCGACATCATGGAACTTACCGAGGAGGCCCCCATAATAAGGCTCCTCAACGCCCTGCTGAAGCAGGCGGTGAAGGAGCGGGCCAGCGACATCCACATAGAGCCCTTTGAGCGGGAGCTGGAGATAAGGCTCAGGGTGGACGGGATGCTCCGAAAGGTGCTGAGCCCCCCAAAGCTCATCCAGGACGCCCTGGTAAGCAGGGTGAAGGTGATGGCCCGGCTGGACATAGCCGAGCGGCGCCTGCCCCAGGACGGCCGCATGAGGCTCCTCATAGCCGGAAGGGACATAGATGTGAGGGTCTCGGTGCTCCCCACCATCCATGGCGAAAGGGTGGTGATGAGGCTCCTGGACCGAAGGGCAGGGCTGCTGAGCATGCAACAGCTGGGCATGGACAAGGCAGTGATGGAGGCCTTCCAGGCCCTGCTTTCAAGGCCCAACGGGATAATCCTGGTCACCGGCCCTACAGGAAGCGGAAAGACCACCACCCTCTATGCCGCCCTCAGAAGGGTGCACTCCGAGGACAAGAACATCATCACCGTGGAGGACCCCGTGGAGTATGAGCTCAAGGGGGTAGGCCAAATGCAGGTAAACCCCAGGGTAGGCCTCACCTTCGCCTCCGGCTTGAGGGCCATCCTGAGGCAGGACCCCGATGTGGTGATGGTGGGGGAGATAAGGGACCTGGAGACCGCCCAGATAGCCACCCAGGCCTCCCTCACCGGGCACCTGGTGCTCAGCACCCTTCACACCAACGATGCTGCAGGGGCCATCACCAGGCTGCTGGACATTGGGGTGGAGCCCTACCTGGTGGCCTCCTCCCTCCTGGGGGTGCTGGCCCAGAGGCTCCTGAGGCTCCTGTGCCCTGAGTGCAAGGAGCCCTACCCTGCCCAGGAGGCCGAAGCGCAGTATGTGAAGGCCCGGCAGCTCTACCGTCCCAGGGGCTGCCCCCGCTGTGGTCATACAGGATACCTGGGCCGCACAGGGGTGTTCGAGCTCCTCCTCATCAGCCCCGCCGTAAGGGAGCTGATAGTGGCAAAGGCCGATGCAAAGGCCATCCACGCCCAGGCCCTCCAGGAGGGCCTGGTGCCCCTGAGGGAGCATGCCCTCACGAAGGTCTCCCAGGGGCTTACCAGCCTCCAGGAGGCCCTCCGGGTGGTACAGAAGGAGCATGCCCAGGTTTAAATACACCGCCTACAACGCCCGGGGCAGGCTCAGGCGGGGAAGCCTCATGGCCGAGGGCCCCAGGGAGGCCGCCCTGAAACTCCGCCAGATGGGCCTGTACCCCAAGGAGCTCAGGGAGTCTGCCCCCGCCACCAAGAGGCTTGACGCCAAGGAGCTGCCCGGCATCNCCCAGGAGCTTGCCCTGCTTTTGGGCTCGGGGCTACCCTTGGTGGAGGCCCTCAAGGCCCTGGCCAGGGACGCCCCTGGGCCCTGGAGGGCCCTGCTTGAGTCCACGGCCGAGGATGTGGCCTCGGGCCTGAGCCTTCACAGGGCCATGCAGCAGCACCCCAGGGCCTTCCCCGCCTTCTATGTAAGCATGGTGGAGGCCGGGCAGCTCAGCGGTCAGCTTCCCCAGGCCCTCAGGAGTCTCAGCCGCTTCCTCCTGGAGCAGGAGCGCACCAAGCNCTCCGTGCAGGCCGCCCTGCTTTACCCTGCCTTCATGCTGGCCGTAGGGGCCGCAGTGCTCATGTTCATCTTCGCCTTCGTGCTTCCCCGGGTGGTGGGCCTGTTTGAGCACGCGGGAGCAAGCCTGCCCCTCCCCACCAGGGCACTGATACTCCTAAGTAGCCTGGCCTCCGGGTACTGGTGGGCCGCAGGGGGACTGGCCCTCCTGGGGGCCTACGGCCTCAGGTGGCTTTACCGCCTGAGGACCCTGAAGGCCCNCTCCCTCCTGCTCCGTCCCCCGCTCCTTAGAAGCCTGTACCTGAGCCGCTTCCTCAGGGCCCTGAGCCTGCTGCTTCAGGGAGGCCTTCCCGTGGCCGAGGCCCTGGAGCTTTCAGGCTCTGCCAGCGGCAACCTGGCCCTGAAGGAGCGGGCCAGGGAGGCCGCCGAGAGGCTCAAGGAAGGGGCGGAGCTGAGCCAGGCCCTGCAGGGGGGCTTCCCCCAAGTGCTGGTCCGCTTAGTGCACACAGGACAGCAGAGTGGCNCCCTCCCTCAGGTCCTCCAGGAGGCGGCCGATACCTACGAGCAGGAGGCCACCAGGAGGCTGCAGAGGGCCGTGGCCCTGCTGGAGCCCACCCTGATACTGCTGATGGGTTCGGTGGTGACCTTCGTGGTGCTGGGAGTGCTGCTTCCCATATTTGAGCTCAACCAGTTGATAAGATAGGGGAAGCTGCCTTGGAGGAAAATTTGCCATAAACGGTGCCAAACTCTCGAGAAAGGGGCTGCAATGAAAAAACGTGAAGGGACTACTTTCCTGCTTTTTACTGCTTTGCTCCTCGCCCTTGTGGCCGGCTGCGGTGAGCCCCAGGCCACCCCCAAGACCTATTCCCAGCAGAAAGCCCTGGGCGCAACGGCCCAGGGAGACGGTGCCCCTGGAGGCCTCAAGGGCAGCCCTTCCCAGGAGCACCTGCCCGGGCAGCTCCTGGTGAAGTTCAAGCCCGGCACCTCGGCCATGGAACGCACCGAGGCCCTGGCCTCGGTGGCCGCCTCAAGAATGAGGAAGTTCAAGCTTATTGATACAGAGCTCATAAGGCTGCCCCAGGGCATGAGCGTGAAGGAAGGACTGGAGCTCTTCAGGTCCATGCCCCAGGTGGAGTATGCCGAGCCCAACTACCGGCGCCACGCCCTGGAGACCTTCCCCGACGACCCCGAGTTTGGCCAGCTCTGGGGACTTCATAACGAAGGCCAGACCGGCGGTACCCCGGACGCCGACATAGACGCCCCCGAGGCCTGGGACATCCAGACCGGTTCAGGCTCGGTGGTGGCAGTGGTAGACTCAGGGGTGGACTACAACCACCCCGACCTGGCCACCAACATGTGGCAAAACACGGGAGAGCTTGACTGCACCGACGGCCTCGACGACGACGGAAACGGCTACATAGACGACTGCCGAGGCTGGGACTTCGTCCATGACGACAACGACCCCATGGACCCAAACGGCCACGGCACCCATGTGGCCGGTACCATAGGAGCAGAGGGCAACAACGGGCAGTATGTGGTAGGGGTCAACTGGACGGTGAAGATAATGCCCTTGAGGTTCCTGGACGCCTCGGGCTCAGGCTCTGTGGCGGACGCCGTAGAGGCCATCCAGTATGCCCAGATGATGGGNGCAAAGGTAATTAATGCCAGCTACGGAAGCACCACCTTCAGCCAGACCGAAAAGGATGCCATAGCGGCCTTCGGGGGCCTGTTCGTGGCCGCTGCCGGAAACAGCGCCCAGGACAACGACAGCAGCCCTCACTACCCCGCAAGCTACGACTTGGACAACATAGTGGCCGTGGCCGCCACGGACCACGACGACCACCTGGCCAGCTTTTCCAACTACGGAGCCACCTCGGTGGATGTGGCAGCCCCGGGGGTTGACATCCTGAGCACCATACCCGACAGGAAGACCATCTGGAGCGACAACTTCGACGACGGCGACGCAAGCGACTGGACCTCCGGGGGAACCAACAACACCTGGGACCTCACAAGCTCGGTCTCCTACAGTCCNCCCTGGAGCCTCACCGACTCCCCCGGGGACAATTACCAGTCCAACACCAATGCCTGGATTAACTCCCCCGCCTTCAGCCTCTCCGGTGAGAAGGACTGCAAGCTCTCCTACCAGATGAGGCTTGAGACGGAGCTTGACCAAGACGCCCTCTACATAGAGGCCTCCNCCGACGGCAGCACCTGGGATGTGCTCCAGGGTTGGACAGGCTCTACAGGCGGCGCCTTCTGGCCCTTTGCCGCAGACCTGGGGGCCTACGACGGGCAGGGCAGCGTGCAGGTGCGCTTCAGGCTTCAAAGCGATGGCTCAAACAACTTTGACGGTGCCTACATAGACGATGTGGAGGTAAGCTGTGCAGACACCACCTACGACGGCTCAGAGCTTGGCTCCTTTCAGGGCACCTCCATGGCCGCCCCCCATGTGGCTGGGCTGGCAGGGCTGCTGTGGGCCCAGGAGCCCACGCTGAGCACCGCCCAGGTCAAGGACCTGATACTGGCCACCGTGGATGTGCTATCCTCCCTTTCAGGCAAGCTCCTGACAGGAGGAAGGGTAAACGCCCACAGCGCCCTGAGTGCCCTTGTCTCTCCACCTGCGGCCCCCTCGGGGCTTTCCGCCCAGGCCGTCTCGGAAAGCCGGATAGACCTCACCTGGACGGACAACTCCGCCGGGGAGGAAGGCTTCAAGGTGGAGCGCTCCGAGACCTCGGGAGGCCCCTACACCCTGGTGGCCACCCTGGGGACGAACATCACCAGCTACTCTGACACCGGGCTGTCGGCTTCCACCACCTATTACTACCGGGTGGTGGCCTTCAACCTGGAGGGCGAAAGTCCCTCCGAAGAAGCCAGTGCCACCACCCAGAGCGCCCCGGAAGGCGACGGTGGCGGCGGAGGCTGCTTCATAGCCACGGCGGCCTACGGAAGCCCCCTGGCCAACGAGGTGCTACTGCTTAGGCACTTCAGGGACCAGGTGCTACTTAAGAGCGCCCCGGGAAGGGCCTTCGTGAGGGCCTACTACAGGTGCTCCCCTCCTGTGGCCGAGCTTATAGCCCGGCACGAGGCCCTCAGGGCCCTGGTGCGCCTCGCCCTCTGGCCCCTGGTGTGGCTCATAAAACACCCGCTGCTGGCCCTCGGCCTGGTTGGCCTTTTGGGGATGAAAGTTGTAAAATCTCTTAGATGAGGAACAGGGCAGGCTTCACCCTCTTGGAAATCCTGGTGGTGGTGTTCATCCTGGGACTGCTGGCCTCCATAGTGGCCCCCAGGATAATGGGCAGGGCCGAGGACGCCAAGGTGGCCGAGGCCAAGGTGCAGATAAAGAACCTGGAGACCGCTCTCAAGCTCTACAAACTGGACAACGGCTTCTACCCCACCACGGAGCAGGGCCTCAGGGCCCTCATAGAGCCGCCCAGCACAGAGCCCCTGCCCAAGCGCTACCGTCCAGGAGGCTACCTGGAGCAGAAGCGCATCCCCCTGGACCCCTGGGGAAACCCCTATGTGTACCTGAGCCCGGGGCTTCACGGCGACTTTGNCCTCCTGAGCCTCGGGGCCGACGGCCGGGAGGGGGGCGAGGGCTACGATGCCGACATCAGGAACTGGGAGCTCCAGTAGAGCCCGGGGCTTCAGCTTCCTGGAGCTGGCCCTGGTGGTGTTCATCATCTCCCTGCTGTTTGCCCTGGTGGGGCCCAGGCTGAAAGGAAGGAGCGAATCCCTCAGGGCAGAGGCCCTGAAGGCGGCCTCCCTGCTCAGGACCATCACCGACGAGGCGGTGCTGGGGAAAAAGACCCTGGCCCTGAGCATAGAGCTCAAGGACGGCTCGGTCAGCATCGACGGAAAACCCAGGCTCACCCTGCAGGGCCTTCAGGCCGTGGAGCTGCCCTCCAGGGGAAGGCTCACCGAGGGCAGCATTACGGTGTTCTTCGGCCCCACGGGGGCCTCGGAGGACATCGCCCTGTACCTGGCCCACCAGGATGAGGGCTACAAGGNGAGCCTCAGCGCCCTGGGAACAAGAGTGCATATTCATGAACTCCAGGGGATTTAGTCTCCTTGAGGTGATGCTTTCCCTGGCCATCGTGGCCGGCCTGGTGGTGAGCACCCTGGGGGTGGTAAACCATCACCTGGAGGTGCTCAGGGAGCGCCGGGAGCTGGCCGTGGCCTCTGCGCTGGCAGAGCTCAAGCTCTGGGAGATGCTCAGGGAGGGCGTAAGGAAGGAAGGCTCCTTTGAGCCACCCCATGAAGGCTACAGGTTTGAGGCCCGCCTGGAACCTGCTGTCTGGGAGCACCTCAGCTTTCTTACCCTGGAGGTCAGGGCACCCGGGGGAGGCAGGGTGGCCCTTCAGGGGCTGCTTCGGGCGGAATGAGGCGGGCAGGCTTCAGCCTCCTGGAGGTACTCCTGGCCGTGGCGCTCCTGGGGGCGGTGCTTTCGGCCTTGTACGGGGCGTTTTTCAGTGTTCAAAAGGCCCTCAGCAGAGAGCGGGACACCCTCCTGGCAGTGCAGGAGGCCCAGAGGGCCCTGGATGTACTTCAGAGGGAGCTTGAGGCCCTCACCGAGGGCCTGAGCCTACTGGACAAGGGCACCCACAGGCCGGCCTCGGAGCTGAGCTTCAAGGGGCTCTCCCCCCAGGGACTGTCGGAATGCCTGCTCACCTACAGGGCAGAGGAAGGGCCTGACGGCGCCCTCCGCCTGGTAAAGACCCTGCAGGACCTGAGGGGCCAGGTGCGCCAGGCCGTGCTGGCCGAGGCCCTGGAGGCCTTCCTGGTAGAGGCCTGGCACGATGGCAGGGGGGTGAGGGCGTGGAAGTCCTCCACAGCGCCTGAGAGGCTCAGGGCCAGCATCACGCTCAGGGACGGCACCGTCCTTCAGGTGCTGGCTCAGCCCCGCATAGGGAGGCCCCTGTGAAGGACCGCAAGGGGGTCGCCTTGGTGCTGGTGCTCCTGATGGTGGCCCTGCTTGCGGCCATGGTGGTGGAGTTCGTCCACGGAGTCCAGGTGCACGCCCAGGCCCTGAAGAACCTGCACACCTACCGCAGGCTCAGGGTGCTCAGTGCCACCCTGCTTAAGGGCTCCTCCCCGCTGCTTAAGAAAATCTTCGCCCAGAGCTACACCTACCCCGGCACCTACGAGCTGGCCCGGGAGCTTCAGGATGTGCTCCTTACAGTAAGGCTCAGGGATGAGAACTCCCTGTTCAATGTGAACACCCTGGTGCATCCCAACGGCACCCTGAACGAGCAGCAGTACGAGGGCTTCAGGCTCCTGCTTGAGGCCCTGGCCCTGGAGCCCTCCCTGGCAGATACGGTAGTGGACTGGATAGACCCGGACCAGGTCCCCATGCCTGAGGGCAACGAGGAGGGGGCGAAAAACGCTCCCCTCAGCAGTGTAGAGGAGCTGGGGCTGTTCCTTCCCCAGGAGGCGTATGATACACTTAGGTCCTACCTCACCATCTATGGGGACGGCCTGGTGAACATAAACGGCGCCTCGGTGCCCGTGCTCATGAGCCTGGGGCTGGACGAGGAGCTGGCCCAGAGGGTGCTTCAGTACAGGGAGCTTGACCCCTTCGGCTCGGTGGGAGAGCTCTCGGAGGTGGCAGGGCTTAGGGAGCAGGCCCTGGCCCTGACCGACAGGATAACGGTCAGAACCTCGGCCCTGGGCATCACCGTGGCAGCCCAGGCGGAGGGCATCAGGGNGCTTACAGAGTGCGTCCTGGAGCCCCAGGGCCAGGTGCTTTACTGGAGGCAGCTCTGATGCAGGCGGTCTTTGACCTGAGAGGCGCCTCCCAGGGCGTGGCATATGTGTTGCAGAACGGGCAGCTCAGGGGGGAGGTCTCCTTCAGCCTCCGGGAGGGAAGGCTTCAGCTGGAGAGGCCTCTGCCCAAGCTCAAAAGGGCTCTCCTGAGCCTGCCCCTGGAAATACTGAACTTCCGCACCATGGAGCTTCCCTTCAAAGAGACGGAGAAGGTGAGGGACAGCCTCCCCTTCCTGCTTCAGGAAAAGGCCCTCCTTCCGCCTGAGGCCCTGGTGTATGATGTCCTGCCCCTGGGAGAGGGGGCCGAGGGCCAGCACCGCTTCCTGGCCGTGTATGTGGAGAAGGAGCTCCTCCAGAGGCTCCTGGAGGCCTTCAAGGCCCAGGGGGCCGAGCCCCACACCGTCACCTCCCTGGAGCTTGCCTGGGCCCTGAGAGAGAAGGCCCCCCTCCAGGCCTTAAGCAACCCGCCCACCCTCCCAGGGGCCCAGAGGAAGGAACTTTCCCTGGCAGAGCTTGCCAGGGCCACGGTGCAGCTGCGCCGAGGGGAACTGGCCTACACCTCCCACTTGGAGGCCCTCCAGAGGGGCCTTAGGAGGACGGCACTGCTGCTTGTCCTCCTGGCCCTGACCCTGGCAGGCCTGTTGACCCTGAAGAGCTACGAGCTAAGGGCCCAGAACCAGCAGATAGAAAGCCAGCTTCGGAAGGCCTACCTGCGCCTTCAGCCGGGGGCCCAGTCCACCGGGCCGGTAAACCTCCTGCTGAGGGCCAAGCTCAAGGAGCTTCAGCAAAGAAGGCAGGCCCTTCAGGGCCTTCAGGGGCTTGAGCTCCTCAGGGCCCTGGCCCAGAGCCAGGGCCCTGGCGCCGAACTGCAGGAGCTTGAGGCCACCTCCCAGGGGCTGTTCCTCCGGGGCAGGGCGGCCTCGGCGGCCCAGGCAGAGGAGCTGAGGAAGGCCCTCCAGGAGAGGTTCCCCCGGGTAGAGCTTCTGGGCACAGAGACCCTGCCTGACGGCCAGGTGGCCTTCAGGCTGAAGGTGTCAAGATGAAGAAAGAGCTCCTGTGGCCCACGGCAGTCCTGGTGGCGCTCTTGCTCCTTGTGGCAAGCTGGCTGGGCTACCGCAGCCAGCAGCGCTTGAACCAAAGGCTCCTGGCCGAAAAGGAGGAGTTCCTGAGCCTTCAGGCCCGGTACGCCGAGCAGGAGGCCGCGGTAAAGGCCCTCCTTCGCCGCGCCAGGCTCAGGGAGACATCCTCCATCAGCCAGGCCGCAGAGGCCCTGCTGGAGTCCCTGGGCCTGAGGGAGAAACTTCAAAGCATCAAGCCGCTTTCCCGGCAGACGCTGGATGCCCAGCTCGTAGCCGAGGAGGCCTCCCTGAGGCTCACAGGCCTTGACCTCAACGAGGNGGTCAATGTGCTCTACGGCATCAGGAAGTCCCCCTCGCTCCTGGTGCTCAAGAGGCTCAAGCTGAGGCGACAGTTCCAGGGGCCCGCACTGGAGATGACCCTCCAGCTGGCCCTGGTGAGCCCGAAGAAGTGAAGAGGCTCTGCATTGCCCTGGCCCTGGCCCCCCTGGGCATGTGGCTGCTGTGGATGCTGGCAGTGCCTGAGGAGGCCCTCCTTCAGGCCCTTACCGAAAGGGCCCTGCCTGCCCACCTGGAGCTCAAGGTCCAGGAGCTGGAGAAGACCCCCCTGGGCCTCAGGGCCCGCAGCCTGAGCATCCGGCACAAGGGCCAGCGCCTGCTCATTCAGGAGCCTTCCCTGTGGCTTGAGCCCCTGGGCCTGCTGGCCCTCCAGGTGAAGCTGCCCTTCAGGGGGCGCCTGGCAGGGGGAGGGCTCAAGGGGACACTCAGGGCCTCCCTCCGGGGAGCCACCCTCAAGGCAGAGCTGAAGGACTTCCGTCCTCAGGAGCTTCCCCTGCTAAGGGACTGGCTAAAGGGCCCGCTTACTGCAAGGGCCGAGCTTCACCTGCCTTCCCTCAGGGGCCCTGCCACCCTCGGGGCAGAGGACATCCTGATTAAGGGCCTGCCCATAGGCCCTGTGAAGGCCAAACTCAGGGGGAGGTTCCTGCTTGAAGGCCCCGAGGAGCTGCTCATTGAGGCCCTAAGCATCGATGCCCCGGAGTTCTTCGCCCGTCTCAGGGGCAGCATCAAGGGGGGCCGATACGAGCTCACGCTGGAGGTCATGCCCGAGGAGCCCACCGGCCCCCTGGCCATGCTCCTTGGTGCCCATCGGGTCTCGCCCGGCTACCATGTGCTGAAGTTCAGGGGGAGGCTGGCCGAAGCATCCTTTCCAGCAAGGCCCTCTTTACTTCGCTGAGGCTTCCCCGCATCTTGAACCCTGCGGCGCTTCGGTGCCCCCCGCCGCCGAAGGCCTCGGCCACGGTCTTGACATCGCCGTCGGCCCTGGAGCGCAGGCTGGCCTTCACTACTCCGCCCTCAAGCTCCACCAGGAGGGCCACCCTCTGGGCCGCCTTGAGCATGCGGGCAAAGGCAGTGAAGTTCTCCACATCCTGGAGGGTCGTGCCCGTGGACTTGAGGTCTTCCTGGGTGACGGTAAGCACCGCCAGGTCGTCCCTCAGCTCCAGGCTTGCCAGGGCCCTGGCCAGCAGCCGAAGCTTCCGCTCTGGCCAGGACTCGTAAAGGCTCTGGGCCACCTCGGCAGGCCTAGCCCCCAGCTCTACCAGCTCGGCAGCCGCCCTGAGGACCTCGGCCGTGGTGTTGCCGTAGCGGAAGATGCCCGTGTCTATGGCCACGGCGGTGTAAAGGCACTGGGCAGCCTGGGGCGAGGGCCTGTGCCCCAGGGCCTTAAGGAGCTCATACACCATGAGGCCCGTGGCAGGTGCCTGGGGCTCTACCCAGCGCACATCCCCGAAGCTCTGCTCCGTGGCGTGGTGGTCTATTACCACGGAGCACCTGAACTCGCTGGCCCCCTTGAGGCCAGCCCTGCCGGGGGCCCCGCAGTCCAGGAGCACCAGCACCCACGCCGATACATCGGGCGGAAGCACCTGGGAAAATCCCGCCCAGCCGGGAAGGAAATGGTAAAGCTCCGGCACCGGCTCGGCCAGGAACATCANCTGCTTGCCCCGGGCCCTGAGGGCCTCGGCCAGGGCCAGGGTGGAGCCCAGGGCATCGCCCTCGGGATTTTCATGGGTGGCCAGGACGAACCGCTCCTGGGCCCTTAGGGTCCGAAGGAGCTCCTCAGGGGGCCTCACCGCTGCTCCCTGAGCTTCCTCAGAAGCTCCTCTATCCTGGAGGCCTGCTCCATGGTGGTGTCAAGGAGGAACTCCACCTGGGGAATCACCTTTATCCTCAGCCTTCGGGCAAGCTCGGTGCGCACAAACCCCTGGGCCTCCTTCAGGGCCTGCATGCTCTCGGCCCTCTCCTCAGGCCTCATCACGCTTACATACACCCGGGCCAGCCTGAGGTCGTCGCTGAGCTTTACATCCACTACCGTGAGGAAGCCCAGCCGGGGGTCCTTGAGCCGGCGCATGAGAATCTCCGAGACCTCGCGCCTTATCTGGTCTGCCACCCTCTTGGAGCGCTTATACGGAAGCATGACTTTATTATAGCTCTTTTTTCATGTTCATTCTTGGAACAGTCCCCGTCCCTGGGGCCTCCGCCTGTTAAGCACTCCCATGGACATCCTGAGGAAGGACACCCCTCAGGCAGGGACATGGACAAGGGAACAGGGGTGCGGGCGACAGGGGGGCTGCAGCAAGGCCTTTTAAAGCCTTGCTGCTACCTTCTCTATGACATAGTTTTCCAGGATATCGCCCACCTTAATGTCGTTGAAGTTCTCTATGAGGATACCGCACTCGTAGCCGGCCTGCACATCTCGGACATCCTCCTTGAAGCGCTTCAGGGATGCAATCCTGCCCTCGTAGACCACTATGTTGTCCCTCACCACCCTGATGCCGTCGGAGGCCCGGCTCATGGTGCCCTCCAGGACATAGCAGCCGGCCACGGTGCCCACCTTGGAGATGGTAAAGGTCTGGCGCACCTCTGCCCTGCCCAGCAGCCGCTCCTTCAGGGTGGGCTCCAGCATACCCTCCAGGGCCTTCTTCACATCCTCTATGGCCACATAGATGACATTGTAGAGCCTGACATCCACGCCCTCCCGCTCGGCGGCCTGGGAGGCCTTGCTCTCAGGGCGCACATTGAAGCCGATGATGATGGCCTTGCTGGCAGCGGCCAGGAGCACATCGGACTCGTTTATGCCCCCCACGGAGGCATGGATGACCCGGACCTTCACCTCCGGGTGGGTGATGCCCTCCAGGGCCTTCTTCAGGGCCTCCACGGAGCCCTGGGCATCGGCCTTTATCACCAGGTTGAGCTCCTTGACCTTGCCCTCCTTTATCTGGCTGTAAAGCTCATCCAGGGTGAACTTCTTGGCCTCGGCCCGCTCGGCCAGGCGCTGCTTCTGCAGTCGGCTCAGGGCTATCTGCCGGGCCTTGCGCTCGTCCTCCATGACCACGAAGGTATCCCCGGCGGTGGGCACCGAGCTGAAGCCCACCACCTCCACGGGGGTAGCCGGCCCGGCCTCCCTGAGTCTCTGGCCCCGCTCGTCCATGAGGGCCCTGACCCTGCCGGCGTTGGTGCCGCAGAGGAAGGGGTCGCCCACCCTCAGGGTGCCCTGCTGCACTATCAGGGTGGCCACGGGGCCCCGGCCCTTGTCCAGCCGGCTCTCTATGACCACCCCCTTGGCCGGCCGCTCGGGATTGGCCTTAAGCTCCATCATCTCGGCCTGAAGCAGTATCATCTCCAGGAGCTCCTCTATGCCCGTCTTCTGCTTGGCCGAGGCCTCCACGAAGATGTGCTGCCCGCCCCAGTCCTCGGGCACAATGCCCAGCTCTGCCAGCTCGCTCTTGACCTTCTGGGGGTTGGCCTCGGGCTTGTCTATCTTGTTTATGGCTACCAGGATGGGCACCTGGGCCGCCTTGGCGTGGTCTATGGCCTCTATGGTCTGGGGCTTCACCCCGTCGTCGGCAGCCACTACCAGGACGACTATGTCGGTCACCTGGGCCCCTCGGGCCCTCAGGCTGGTGAAGGCCTCGTGCCCAGGGGTGTCCAGGAACACTATCTCCTTGTCCTTCAGGGCCACCTTGTAGGCCCCGATGTGCTGGGTAATGCCTCCGGCCTCTCGTGCGGCCACCTGGCTCTGCCGGATGGCATCCAGCAGGGTGGTCTTTCCGTGGTCCACATGGCCCATGATGGTCACCACCGGGGCCCTGGGCCTGAGCTTGGAGGCATCCTCGGGGGCGGCCTCCTCGGGCAGGGCCTCCTCCTCGGCAGCGGCTATCTGGAGCTTCACCCCGTAGGAGTCGGCCACCAGCACTGCTGCGTCGGTGTCCACAGGCTGGTTGATGTGGGGCATGTAGCCCAGCTCCATGAACTTCTTTATCACCTCGGGCACCTTCACGCCGATGAGCTCGGCAAACTCCTTCACCGTGGCGCCCTCGGGAAGCTTCAAGGTCTTCTTCCTAGGGACGGTTACGGTAGGCTGAGCAGGGGGGGCCTCGGNCCTCTGGGCCCTGCCGGCCCTGGGCGCAGGGCGGCGCTTGCCCCGGGCGTCCTGTCTGAACCGGGGCTCCACCTTCCGAATGGCCTGGAAGGCCCTCTGCATGCCGGGCTTGGCCTTGAACTTCTCTATGCGCTCCGCCTCTATGTCCTTCTTGAACCGCTCGGGGACCTTCAGCTCGGCCACTTCCTCGGGAAGCAACTCCTCCTGAGGCTCGGGCTGAAGCACCTTCAGGGGAGGCCGCTCCTGGGGCATCCGAAGGGGCATTTCCGAGGGCCTCTCCTTGGGGGCCTCGGGCCTCTGGGCCGGCCGGGCCTCCGCCCTGGGGGCCTTCTGGGGCCTCTTCGGCCTGGCGGGTTCGGCCTTCTTGGGGGCCTTCTTGGCCTCCAGGTGCTGAAGCNCCTTCTGCACCAGCGGCTCCTCTATGCTGGAGGAGGCAGTAAACCTGCCCTCCTGGCCCAGCTCGGCCAAGGCGCCAATGACCTCCTTGGAGGCCACCCCGGCCTGCCTGGCCACCTCGTATATCCTCTGCTTCTTGGTCTTTGCCATGGCGCTCAGTTTAGTTGCAACGATTTATCATTAAATGCTATCATAAAAGCCGNCTCTTTAGCAAATGCCCCTGAGAAAGGAGGTTCCGCGGGTGGCATCCTGCGAAATCTGCGGAAAGAGCAAGGCCTTCGGCCACCATGTGAGCCACGCCAACAACAGGGTAAAGAGAGTGTTCATGCCCAACATCCAGCGCAAGAGGCTTACCATCGGAGGTAGAACCAGAAGGCTCTACATCTGCACCCGCTGCCTGAGGACCGGGAACTTCCGGTAAGTCCATGCGTCCCCTGGCAGAGGTGCTCCAGGAGATTGTCCGGGAGCTGGGCCTCCAGGAGGCCCTGGCCCTGCAGATGCTGCGCCGCCGGTGGCAGGAGCTGCTGGGAAGCCCCATGGCCGAGCACCTCTGGCCCGTGGCCCTCAAGGAGNNNNTGGTAGGCGCTGCCGAGCCCCTGTGGCACCAGGAGATGAGGTTCCAGGAGGGGGAACTGCTGAGGCGCCTGAGGCCCTTCGGAGTGAAGGCCCTCAGGCCTACGGCCCAGGCCCCCAGGAAGGCCCCGCCCCGAAAGGCCCCGCCACCTCCCAAGAAGGAGCTCTCCCCGAAGGTAGCAGCCCGGGCCGAGGAAATGCTGAAGGAGGTCCAGGAGCCCGAGCTCAGGGACATCCTCAGGCCCCTGCTGCAGAAGGCCCTGCAGCAGGAGGACAGAGCTTGACACCTACCACCCGCTGAGCTACTCTTAAGGGCAAGAAAACTCTGCAAAAAGGAGCACTCGTTATGAAGGTTGCCTCTGTGGTGCTTTTGGTTCTGCTGGCCCTGGCCCCTGCCATGGCCCAGCAGTATGAGACCGAGACCTACACCATCCGAAAGGGCGATACCCTCTGGGACATCGCCCAGGAGAGGCTCCAGGACCCCTTCCGCTGGCCCCTCCTGTGGAGGCTTAACCCCCAGGTGGAGGACCCGGACCTCATCATGCCTGGACAGGAGCTCCAGGTGCCTACGGGCCTCGTCACTCCACCCCAGGGCCGGCCCGTGCCCAAGGCCCAACCCGAGCCAGAGGTGGCCAAGGCACCAGAGCCCGTAAGAAGGCCCCTCACCCCCAAAAGGATAGAGCCACCCTTCAGCGAGGAGGAGGTCCTTTCGGCCGGCTTCATCCTTCCCGAGGTGCCCGCCGCGGGCACTATAAAGGCCTCCCTGAAGGAGCGGATGCTCATAACCCAGGGCGATGAGGTATACCTCGGGGGCCTTAAGGCCCCTGAGGCAGGACAGAGGTTCATGGCAGTAAGGGTCTCGGAGATAAAACATCCGGTAAGCCAGGAGCCCCTGGGCTACCTGATAGAGCCCTTGGGGGNGGTAAGGATAAAGGACATAAAGGAGATACAGAGGCTGAAGACGGAGCGCCTGCCGGACGGCACCCAGATACACAAGACGGTGAAGGAGCTTGAGGTCAGGGCCGAGGTCCTGAAGGTGTTTGAGGACTTGGGCCCCGGGGCTACCCTCATTCCCTACGAGCAGCCCCAGGTGCCCCTCCTTACGGAGGGGCCCGGCAGGCCCCAGGNGCAGGGCCATATAGTAGCCTTGAAGCGCTTGAGGCTCCTGGCAGGCCAGTTGGACGTGGTCTACCTGGACAGGGGAAGCTCCCACGGGCTTAAGCCCGGAGACCTGCTCAGCGCCGTAAAGGGCCCTGACGACAACGCCCTGCTTCAAGTGCTGCTTACCAGGAAGCACAGCGCCACGGCCAAGGNGCTCAAGGCCAGGGGCGAGGTCAACCCGGGGGACGCCTTCAGGGGGCTGCCCGACAGCCCCTGAGGGCACCAAGCAGAAAACCCTGGGGGCCTTGAAGCCTACCGGAGGTTGAGGGGGGTTCTTTAGGGCAGGAGGTTCTTCAGGGCCCTCAGCCTGCTGGGGTGCTTGAGCTTCCTAAGCGCCTTGGCCTCTATCTGGCGAACCCTCTCGCGGGTGATGGAGAGGTAGCGGCCTACCTCCTCTAGGGTGTGGTCCCTGTCGGTGCCGATACCGAAGCGCATCCGGATGACCTTCTCCTCCTTGGGGGTAAGGGTCTTCAGTATCCGCTGTATCTGCTCCGAGACCTCGGCCCTCTCGGCATCGGCATAGGGGGAGGGGGCGTTCTTGTCCCCGATGAAGTCCTCCAGCTCGGTGTCCTCGTCCCCTATGGGGGTCTGAAGCGCTATGGGGTCCTGAATTGCCCTGAAGACCTCGTCCACCTTCCTGACGGGCACTTCCAGCTTCTTGGCCAGCTCCTCGTTGGTGGGCTCCCGGCCCAGCTGATGCGTGAGCTCCCTGGAGGCCTTGGTCACCCGATTGTAGAACTCCATCATGTGCACGGGCACCCGGATGGTCTTGGTCTGGTCTATGAGGGCCCTGGTAATGGCCTGCCTGATCCACCAGGTGGCATAGGTGGAAAACTTGAAGCCCTTCTCGTACTTGAACTTGTCCACCGCCTTCATCAGGCCGATGTTGCCCTCCTGAATGAGGTCCAGCAGCGGAAGGCCCCTGCCCACATAGTTCTTGGCAATGTTGACCACCAGGCGGAGGTTCCGGGTGATGAGCTCGTTCTTGGCCTCGGTAAGCAGGGTGTGGGCCTTCTGGATGCGGTCCCAGGTCTCCCTGAGCTCCTCTATCTTCACCCCCACCTCGTCCCTGATTCGGCGGTACTCCCCGTACAGCTCCTTGTACAGGGCCTCCAGCTTCCTGGGGGTGATGCCCTTGTCCATGCGCTCCCTTATGGTCCTTCGCAGCTGCTTGAGGCTCTTGTGCTTGCCCAGGCGCTCATCCAGCTGCCTGAGCCTCTCCATAATCTCCTCAAGCCTCTTGTAGGTGCGGCCAAGGGCCACATCGGCCCTTTCCTCCTCCGCTATGGTCTCGTCCTTGGCCACCTCGGCATAGAGCTTCTTGTACAGAGGCAGGCTGGTGANCTTCTCCTTGATTATCTTCCTTCCGGCCTCCAGCTTCTTGGCCAGCTCCGTCTCCTCCTCCTTGGTGAGGATGGAGATGTTGCCCATGGAGTGGAAGTAGGCCTGCACCAGGTCCTCTATGCCCTCGTACTCGGCAGCCTCCTCCTCAGCGGCCTCGGTCTCGTCGGTCTTGTCCTCGTCTACCACCTTTATGCCCATGTCCTGGAGGAGGTCCATCAACTCCTCTATCTCGTCCGGGGAAAAGTACTCCGAGGGCAGGGCCTCGTTTATCTCGTCATAGGTGAGTNCCCCCCGCTTCTTGCCCAGGTCTATTATCTCCTCAAATATGTCCTTTTCCCTCATGGTGTCTCTTCACAAAAAAATATTATTTTAAAAGGGGTTTTGTCCCCTTTTAAAATATAGCAGAAAATTTGAAACTTTTGAAGGCTTTTTAGCTCTTTGTAAGGAGGGGTCAAGGCGCTCGGTCTATTAGTACTGGTCAGCTGAGGGCATTTCT
>MTOX01000006.1 GCA_002011795.1 Nitrospirae bacterium JdFR-88 | reverse complement strand
CCCTGCCACGACCCCCATGGCGTAAGCCCGACGCTTCAGCAGGCCTATGCGGTGCCTCTGCTTAAGGGCACATGGCTGACTTCGCCTTACAAAGAAGATGTTGCACCGGCCCGGACGGATGAGTCGCGTGGAGACCCCTACTATGGCACCGATGAAAGCAGCACGCCTGGATATCACATAGACCAGAATACATTCTGTGATGCTTCCGATAGCGTGTGGAATTGGGGTTGCTCGCAGTGGATAGGCGAGACACCGGCTGAGTTTGCTGGACTTTGCCTGAGGTGCCATCCCCAGAGCGAGATAGACCCTGATACTACCAGCAGCTGGAAAAGCATGGACAGGATACATGAAACCGTCAATGGTTGGGGAGCCAATACCAGACACTCTTATCCTTGCTCCAAATGCCACACGGNG
Source organism: Nitrospirae bacterium JdFR-88 (assembly GCA_002011795.1). GTDB lineage: Bacteria > Nitrospirota > Thermodesulfovibrionia > Thermodesulfovibrionales > JdFR-88 > JdFR-88. The sequence continues at coordinate 76,232 of MTOX01000006.1, read as the reverse complement.
CATAACGCCAGCCTACCCAGGTTGATGGCCACCAACTGTTTGGACTACAACCATAGAGGAAGGGTGCAGTCGGACGGCTGGCCTCATAAGCACAGCGGCCTTTATGGTTCCGGACACTTTCCTTCCGGAGGTGGAGATGGAACTAGTTACAAGTACTTTTTTGAAGGGGTGAAATGCCACGACGATACCAACTCGGACGGCTGGCCTCAGAACCAGCTTTGGAACAATGTCACGCCTTGGTAAGTTGATATGGGCTACGGCAGGAATAAACATAGTGCTGCTTATCCTTAGCCCCCGGGGGGCTGAGGCGGCAGCGCTTGAGGGGAGGGTCTTCTCAGAGGAGGGGTTTCTTCAAGGTGCCAGGGTGTATGTGTACCGCACCCTGGAGGATGCCTTAAGGGAAGAGGCCGTCCTGGCCTCCTCAGAAACGGATGAAAAAGGGCTCTACATCCTTAGGCTTCCCGAGGGCAGGTATTACATGGTAGCCAGGGGGCCGGGGGGTGTGGCCTTTCACGGGGCCAACCCTATAGAGGTAGGCAAGGAAGGGCTGTGGCTGCCCTTTCTTTGCCTTCCCTCGGAGCCTCCACTTTACATGCCCGGCAGAGGCGTAGAGGGGGTGGTGCTCTACCGAGGCAAGCCCTTGGCGGGGGCTCATGTATCCGCTTATTTTGCCAGTGGCGCCAGCCTCAGGGGCATAGGGGTGCAGACTGTACTTACGGATGAGCAGGGGGCCTTTCGGATGGAGCTTCTTGAAGGAAGCTATGTGCTGCTGGCCCGAAAGAGGCATGGTGCCCATGGGCCAGGCCCCCTTCAGGAGGGAGACTTTTTCTGCTACTACGGCGGCAACCCTGTCCAGGTAAAGGAGGGGCAGGCCCTCCAGGTGAGGCTTGAGTGCTACAGGAAGGGCCGAATAGAAGAGAGCATTACCGCAGAGAAGAGGCAAAGGAAGAGAAGGTACAGAGAAGTTAACGCAAAGAGGGCCAAGTTCAGCAAAGAAGAGGCACAAAGGGGAGACTGGATAATAACCGGCAGGGTCGAGGATACGGCGGGCAAGCCTCTGGCAGGCTTGTATGTGCTGGCCTACAAGAACAGCGCTTATCCGAAATTTAGGATGTATCTTTTGATGAATCCTCAATATGTGACGGAGACAGACGCAGAAGGGCGTTACCGCCTCTCCATTAAAGAAGAAGGAATGTATTACCTGGTAGTACGCCAGAAACTGGGTGCAGNCCCTCAACAGGGGGAATATTTCGGCATCTATGAGGAGAATCCCTACCATAGCATAGAGGTGAGAGAAGGGAAACGAGAACTCAGCGATGTAAATATCACGGCAGAGAGGGTCTTTCATGAGGTTCCTTAGGGTGGTCCTACTGCTTCTGTGGTTGCCCCAGGGTGCTCCTGCCCTGGAGTATGCTGACACGGTGCTTTCTGAGGACACTGTGTGGAACGGCGAGATAGTGATCAAAGGGGTTGTGTATGTAAAGAAAGGCATAACCCTACACATCCGGCCGGGCACGGTAGTGAAGTTTCAAAGAATAGATGTGGATGGCGACGGTGTAGGGGATGCAGAACTCAGGGTAGGGGGCAGGCTCCTTGCTCGGGGGACTGCCCAAGCTCCAGTGGTTTTCACCTCTGCCGAAGAGGTGCCTGCCTCGGGGGACTGGTCCTATATTCTGCTTTACGCCTCCACAGGGCAGAATGTTCTTGAGCACTGCCGGGTAGAGTATGCCTTCAGTGGTGTTCAGGTGCACCATTCTAAAGCTACGATGAAGAATTGCCTGTTCCAGCACAACAAAGAGGGNGTGAGATTTGGAAAAGCCTGGGTGAGCATCTTGCACAGCAGGTTCAGCAACAATCAAGTAGGGATAAGATACACCAGGCTAACCGAACCGGTCCGAATTGAGGCAAACCAGATAGAGGGCAATGCAGTAGGTCTTTACATTGTTCCTGTCACTCGGAACGCTCCATCGTTTTTAAGCTCTGAGTCGGTAAATCCAGCCCATATCATTGCAATGAATAATTTTGTCAAAAATGTCAGCTACAATGTGAAGGTTGTAGAAAGGGGTCCTGCAGTGGTGAACATGGCCCGCAACTGGTGGGGAAGCGCTGACCCTGCAAGGATCGAAGCGCTCATCTATGACGGCAGAGACGATGGCTCGGGAGCCTTAGTGGTGTATGAGCCCTATCTAACCCGGCCTGCAAGTACGACTTTCAATGCCGCAAGAGAAGGAGGTGCAAGGCGGTGATAGCCAAGGTATTGGTGGTTGTGCTTTTGTATCTGGGGGTTGCCCAGGCACAAGAGAAGGGAATACTGAAGGGTGAGGTAAGGCTGCCAACCGGTGAGCCCCTCAGCGGCGGGTTCGTGTACCTCTTTGATGCCACCACTGGCAGGCCCCCGGCCCCAGGGGTGTGGTGGAGGGTGCCGGACTTCATAGCCGGGCAGGTAGACAGGGCCGGAAGATTCGAAGTGGAAGTGCCCCAGGGAGAGTATTTCTTTGGAATCATAAAGAGGACTTCTGGGCAGATATGGGGCCCTCCCACGGACGGGGACATGTTCTATTTCCACAGGGACAAAGGTGGCCGAATCAAGGGGGTCTTCGTCAAAGCAGGGGAGACGACCGATCTGGGCTCTCTGGTTGGTAGGGTGTACAGAGTTGGCCCCAAAGTTGTGCCAGAGGAGTTAAAGAAGGAGATAGGGGAAATAAAGGGGAAACTTGCCACCCCGGACGGCAAACCGGTAGTAGATGCGGTAGTACTGGCGTATACCCAACCTAATGTAGTAGGCAAGCCCAAGTTCGTTTCGGAACGAAGCAAAGCAGACGGCTCTTATGTGCTGCGGCTTCCTGCGGGCACTTATTACCTAGTGGCCCGCACCCCCGGAAAGAGGGCTGCCGGCCCTCCTCGGTGGGCTCCCTCCATGGAAATGCTCCTGGGCAGATACGGGGGTAAGACTCATCTACCGGTAAGCGTCAAGGCTGGAGAGGTGAAAGCAGGGATAGACATACTCATGAAGCCGCTGGTCGGAAGATGAGAGTTGTTTTGCTGTCAGCAGTGTTGGTTTTGCTGCCATTGAGTGTCCAAGCCTTTGAAGTAGGGGGCAGGCTGGAGGGCGACACCCTGTGGCAGGGGGAGGTGGTGCTTGCGGAGGATGTGCTCGTTCCACAGGGAACAACCCTGACCCTGGGGCCGGGCACGGTGCTCAAGGCGGCCGAGCACTTCGGAAGCAGAAGCAGCCCCGAGTACCTGGCCTCGGAAGTGGAGCTCATAGTGAAAGGCACCTTGGTGATAAAGGGACAGAGGGAGAGGCCTGTCAGGATGCTACCCCAAGGAACCCGCTGGGCAGGCATTGTTCTTGACGGCGGTGTAGCCCGCATAACTTACCTCCATATCCAGGGAGCGGAGACCGGCCTTTACTGCCTGAACTGCACTGCCGAGCTTCAAGGCGCCGTCTTCAGGGGCAACCATTACGGTGTGGTACTACAGGGCAGGGGCTCCACAATGGTGCTCCAGGACGCGGAGCTCAGGGGGAACCGTTACGGCCTCCTTATGCTTCAGGGCCCGAAGCTTCGCCTTCAGAACGCCCGGGTGGAGGGCAACGAGGTACTGGATGTTCACGAGCAGGCCACGGAGGAATTTCGCGCTCCCTCCGAGCCGTCCGCCCCTGCCCCCGAGGCAGAGGCATCCATGTTCATCCCCGAGCCTATCACCCTGCTGACGGACACCGTCTGGAGCGGCAGGGTAGTGGTGGCCGAGGTGGTGAAGGTGGCCCCAGGGGCCAAGCTCATTATCATGCCCGGCACGGTAGTGGAGTTCCTTTTTACCGACACCAACCGGGACGGCATAGGGCAGAGCGGTCTGCTTGTTCAGGGCACCTTGTGGGCCAAGGGCACGGTCCAGCGGCCCATACGGTTCACCGCAGCCCTTAAGAGAAAAGGGGCCTGGGAGGGCCTGAGCTTCATGGCCAGCGACAGGGCCCAGAACATCCTGGAGCACTGCATCCTGGAGTATGCCTACAGGGGGCTGCATTCCCACTTCTCCCTCCTAAGGGTGGAGGCCTCAGTGCTCAGGGAGAACTTCATAGGAATGCAGTTTCAGGACTCGGAAGTGGACATCAGGGAGACCAAATTCCTCCAGAACATCAAGGCCTTGCAGTTTAGGGATTCCGTGGCGAGGCTCACTGGGAATCTGCTGAGGGGAAACTACACTGGGCTCAATGCCCTCCGTTCGGAAGTGGTGTTTAGGGACAACCTGGTGGAGGGCCATATTATCGAGGGGCTCAAGCTCAGGGAATCCAGAGGGGAGCTTAGCTTCAGCAGGTTCCTTTCAAACAGGAAGGGGCTTCAGGTGCTGGACAGCCAAGGTTTCTTCCGAAACGGCGTGGTGAAAGGCAACCTGGAAGGAGGNCTTTATGTAAAGAACTCGACCTTCAGCATCCAGGACAGTGTGTTTTCCCACAACGGGCTCAACGGGCTTTACATTGAGGCCAGTAGCGGCACGGTCAAGGGCAACCACATCCTTCGGAACGGCCTTCACGGCCTTTCCATGAACGGCTTTCGGGGAGAAGTGGCCTACAACCTTATCCAGGGCAACGAGAAAAACGGTATAGCCCTTAAGGGTATAGATGGCAAGATATTTGCAAATGCGATATTTGGAAACGGTGAATATGAAATGGGGATAAAGACCTCTCAAGGGGTAGATGCCAGGCATAACTGGTGGGGGAGTACTGTAGAGAAGGAGATAGAGAGGAAGATCTTTGACCAGAGGGATGACATTAAGCTGGGCAGGGTGCGTTATAAGCCTTATTTGAAGAAGAGGTTGGTGCTGTAAATGGGTCATATGCTTCCTAGAGGGGTATTCGTGGTAGCCTTGCTGGCAGTGCCCGGGTGGGCAGAGGCTTTCCAGCATCTGCAGACCGACACGGTGTGGCGCGGAAGCGTTGTGGTGCGGGATATAGTAGTAGTGGAGGAGGGGGTTACCCTGACCATAGAGCCCGGCACGGTGGTGAAGTTTGCCCCACGGACTGAAAATAAGGCAGGGGGCGGACTGGTAGTCTATGGAAAGCTTCTGTGCCTGGGTACCCCTGAACGGAGGGTGCGCTTCACCGTGGCAGGGGCTGGAGAGGGGGCCCGGTGGGGCGAGGTGAGGATGGAGTTTGCAGGGCCCTCGGTGTTGCAGTATGCAGACTTTGAACGGGCCACCTGGGGGCTCCATGTACACTTTACGCCTCTTCAGGTGCGCCATTGCACTTTCAGGGACAACCACGGAGGCATCAGGTTCAGGAGCGGCCCGGTACTCATTGAAGAAAACACTTTTGAGGGCAACCATATCGCCATTCGCTCTTTTCTGGGCAAGGGACAGATAAGATTTAACCGGATTGTCCGGAACGACATTGGCATTTTCATAAGCCAGGGCACCCAGGGCATACAGATACAGTGCAACCGAATACTTGGCAACCATAGATACAACCTCAGGATAGGGGATTTTGAGCACCAGGCCCTGGATGTGAAGTACAACTGGTGGGGAAGCACCGATGAGGAGACCATAGAGGCAGGTATCTACGACGGAAGAAGGGAGCAGGAGATAGGGCTTGCCCTGTACAGGCCCTACCTTAGGGGGCCTGAATGCGCCCCCCTTAAGGGAAAGGAGGTGAGATGGTGAAGAAATACATAAGGCCAAAGGTCTTAGGCGTGGCCCACGTGCATCCTTGCTGAGGGCTCATGCCTTGGTCTTTGGTTAGCCGCAGGGGGCGGGGGCCTGTGGACTCCCGCCCCTTGGCCACAGGAGGGGAGTCATGATTAGAGCTGTAGCCTTGTGGATAGCCATGTCTCTGCTGGCGCCGGCAGCGCCCAGTGTGGGCTGTGTGGGCAGGACGCTGTACATTGGCACCCTGGACGGTGCGGAGGGCAGGGTGCTCGTGGAGCTCTACTGTCTGCTCATCGTGGAAAGGACGGGCACCACCGCCTATCCCGTGCTGTTTGACTCCAGGGAGGCCCTCTACAGGGCTGCCCGGGAGGGCAAGGTGGACATCCTCCTTGAAAACATGGAGGCTGCTCTGCAGATGCTCACTAAGGAGGGCATGGTCGTATCCACAGCCCCTGAGGACGGGGCTAAACGCTACAGGTTGCTCAAGAGCCTTTATGAGCAGAGGCTGGGGCTCATCTGGCTTGGCTCCGGGGGGCAGGGCATGCTGCCGGTTATAAGGAAGAAAACCCTTCAGGATTTCCCGGCTCTTCCCAGAGTGCTGAGGAAGCTCTCCAAGGTGCTGGATGCCCGGGNGCTGAAGGGTCTTTCGGAAAGACACAAGAAAGGCCAGAGGGCTGAAAGGCTGGCCAGGGAGTTCCTCAGGGACAGGAAGCTCATATGAGCATGGTTTTGTGCATGATGCTTCTGGCCATGGCCCTGTCGCAGGGGGTGGAGGGCGTGGTGTTTCAGGAGGCCTCAGGCCCTGTAGAAGGTGCCTATGTGTATGCTTACGAGGCAGAGCATCCGGAGCTTCAGCGTCCTCCAGACTATGCCTCCGGTCCCACTGGACAGGACGGCTCCTTCAGGCTTCATCTGCCCGAAGGGCGCTACATACTAAGGGCGGTGAAGCGGGCCTCGGGAAGGCGGCTTGGCCCCCTGGAGGTCCATGACCTGGTCTCCGAGACAGTGATGGTCAAGGTACAGAGAGGGGTTTTTACAAGAAAGGCCTTTACGCTCAAGGAGCTGAGAGAAGCCCTCAGAGCGCCCGAGGAGCAAGAGGAAAAACTTGCGGTCATAAAGGGAAGGGTAAGGAGCGGGGAAGGCTATGTCCAAGGAGCCTATGTAGTGGCCTACGAGGGGGGCAGGCGGCAGGGGCTGCCGGAGTTCATCTCAGGGCTTACCGACGCCCAGGGCAGATACGAGCTCTATGTGCCCCTGGGAGCGACTCTGGCCATCGGGGCCACCACGAGCCCTTTTGACAGGCTCGAGGTCATGGGCTGGCACGCAGGAACGGTCCTGGTAGAAGACACGGTGCTCTCTGGAGTGGACATTGTCATTGAAGGAAAGAGGTAGATGGCTCTACCACAAAGTCATATCTGTAAGGTTTGTGCTGTGGGTGCTGGCCTTGACAGTGCTGGCCTCCGTGCCTGGCACCGTGCTCAGGCAAGACCTTTACAGGAGCNCCCCCCAGAGGCTCCTGCTGGCTTTGATGGGACTGAGCCTGCTGCTGTGCTCCTTGAAGAGACTGCGGAGGCTTCCTCTGGATGTGCTGACACTTCATGCGGGAACGCTCGTGGTGCTGGCCGGGGGACTGGTGAGCACCTTCGGGTTTGTGGCCACGGTGAACATCTACGAGGGCACAGAGGTGGATAGGGTCTATCGCTGGGACATAGGAAGGGAGGTTTCCCTGGGCTTTTCCCTGGGCCTTGAGGAGGTGGGTGTGCGGTACTACCCAGCCAAGGTGAAGGTAGGAGTGCTCAAGGGCACCCGGAAAGAGGGCCTGTTTGAGCTTTTTACCGGCCAGTCCTTCCGCCTGGGCGGTTATACCGTGGTGGTAGAGGCCCTGAGGCTGCCCCAGGAGGCCCTGACACTTAGGGTCCTTGAGGACTTCACAGAGGTAGGGGTGTTTGACACTGCCTCTGAGCCCCAGGGGCCGGATTTCCCCTATAGATTTGTGCTGGTGGCATACCAGAGGCCTGCGGTCAGGGACCTGTGGGTGAAGCTGGTACTCAGGCAGGGCTCTCGGGTGCTGGCCAGCGGTATAAGCAGGGTAAACAGCCCCTTCAGGTGGGGCGGGATGAAATTTCATCATGTGCAGACCAGCGCCGACCCCTATGGGTTCCTCTATGCCGGGCTGCAGATTGTCAAAGNCCCTGGCAGGCCCCTGGTGTTTGCCGGCTTCGGAGTACAGGCCTTGGGGGCAGTGCTTTACCTGGCAAGGAGGCTTAAGAAGGAGACGTGAGCGCAGGGATGTTGGGAATATACCTTTCAGCGGTCCTTCTGGGGGCCCTGCATGCCCTGGAGCCTGGGCATGGAAAGACAGTGGTGGCTGCCTACCTGGTGGGCTCCAGGGGGCGCAACTGGGATGCCGTGTTTCTTGGCCTGGTGGTCACCCTTACCCATTCGACAGGCATTATCCTTTTGGGCGTGGCAGCTACGGTGTTTTCCCGTCGCATTCCCCAGGAAGAGGTCCATGCGGTCATGGGGCTTGTGGCCAGCCTGATGATCCTGCTCATAGGGCTGTGGATGCTCCGGAGCAGATGGAGGGGGCTGAGGTCTTCCTCCCATAACCATCGTCATGATCATCATCACGGCCACCATCACCACCATGGGCATCATCACATGGGCCGCGGGGGCCTGGTACTCCTGGGCCTTTCCGGCGGGATGGTGCCCTGCCCTGCAGCCCTGGCCATACTCCTGGCCTCTGCTTCGGTGGGGCAGCTGGGCAAGGGGCTGCTGCTGGTAGTGCTTTTCAGCTTGGGACTTGCCTCGGCCCTGGTGGCCATTGGGCTGGCAGTGGTCAATGGGGTAAGGCTGGGTAGGGGGTTTCTTGATGCCAAAGGGCTGGCCCCGAGGGTGGCCTTTGCCAGTGCAGTTGTAGTTACCGCTGTGGGATTGGCAACACTGTACTCGTCGCTGAGGCATCTGCAATGGCTGTGAGGGTATGGGTGATAGGGCTTCTGGTTGTGCTCTTTTTCCCAGGGAAAGCGGGGGCTCATCCTGACGCGGGGCTTCTGCCCGATGCGGTGGCAGAGCTTGAGTACACCATCGTCTTGGAGCTTGACCCCCAGGACACCGCTACCAGGACCAAGCTCGCCTTGGTGCTCTTGAGAAAGGGAAGGCTGAAGGAGGCAGAGGGGCATCTCCAGAGGGNCTTGAGCCTCAAGCCCAGGGACTTTGACGCCCATGACGTGATGGGCCTTCTTAAGGCCAAGGAGGGCAAGCCCCAGGAGGCCATTGGATGGCACCGGAAGGCCGCTATGATCAATCCCCGGGACAGCATGGTCTACTACCATCTGGGACAGGCCTATGAAGCCCTGGGCAAGACCTCCCAGGCCTTGAAGTATTACCAGAAGGCCCTCGAGGTAAGCAGGCAACTTCGGGGCAAGACCGAACGGGAAAGGCGCCAGAAGATAATTTCCGCCATAAGGGGTGTCACTGCAAGTGGAGGCAGCGGTGGGTAGAAGGCTTGGCATTGTCGTCCTGGTACTGGCCCTCCTGGGGGCCTGCAAGGCCACCTCGGTGGGAGAGGTCAAGCCTTACAGGATTGGCTATATGGTCTGCAACAGCAAGCAGGAGACTCTCAGGCGGTTCCGCCCCCTTACGGCCTACCTGAGCCAGAGGCTGGGCGTGCCCTTTGAGGCGGTGGCTATCCATACCAGGGACTTCGGCACCGAGGTGGAGGACCTGCACTTCACCCACACCAATTCCCTGCTCTATGTGATTCTCAACCGATTCCATGGGGTGCAGGTGTTGGCGGCAGAAAAGGCCGGCCCCCTGGGCTACAAGACCCAAGGAGCCATAGTGGCCTTGAGGGAAAGCGGAATCAGGAGCCTGGAGGACCTTAGGGGAAAGAGCATGGTCTTTGGCCCCATGCTTTCGCCAGTAGCCTACCTGAGCCAGCTGGACCTGCTGCTGAAGGCCGGGCTGGAGCCCGAGGAGGACCTGGCCTTTTACACCATTCCCCAGGGCACCTACAAACACGAGAAGGTGATATACGGAGTGTGGTTCGGCAAGTATGCTGCCGGGGCCTTTCCCATGCTGGACTTTGAAAGGATGATACAGGAGGGCAGGGTGCCGGCAGAGGACTTTGTGGTGCTGGCCAAGGGGCCCCTCATTCCCTACTGCAACTTCGCCGCCACCCAGAAGGTGGACGAGGCCCTGGCCAGACGGTTCAAGCAGGCTCTCCTGGAGCTTACCTACGAGGACACCGTCCGGATTGACGGGAAGGTGGTAAAAGTGCTCGAGGCAGCAAGGGTAGAAGGATATGTGGATGTCAGGGATGAGGAGTTTGACATCATAAGGCAGATGGCCAGAAGGACTAACATGCCACCGTATCAGAGGTACTGAGCATGGACACCTTGGACAGGGTCTCCATATGGGCCATGGTGCTCCTGATCATAGCGGCTACCGCGCTTATGAGCTACCACGGTAGCGAGGCCAGGGGAGGCAGGGAGTTTGTGCCCAAGGTGGTAGAGCCTTCAGAACTGGAGGTCAAGCTCAAGGAAGCCAGGAAGTTCCTGGAGGCAGGGAACCTGGGAAAGGCCGAGGCCATGGCCCTGGCGCTGAAAGCCCGTTATCCCTATGAGGGAGGGCCTTTTATGCTCATGGGCGACATCCACTGGCGGAGACAGGAGCCCCTTGAGGCCGTTTATGAGTACAGGAAAGCCGTGGACCTCAACCCCGATTACCTGGACAAAAAAACTCCCCTGTTTCAGGGGCGCAAGCTGAAGATGGTGGTGCAGGAGGCGGAGGCCCGGGTGCGGGTGCAGCTGAGGCAGAGCCCCCAGGACAAGGGGCTGAAGGAGGCCCTGAAGGTCATATATTACCTCAGAAGGAGGATAGCAGGAGGCTGTGGTTAAATTTCTGCTGACAGGGACCTTCCTGGGCGTGGCGGGAGTGATGCTGGCCTACTGGGGCAATCCTCCCAACTCGGGGATATGTGTGTCCTGCTTTATGGAGAACATAGTGGGTTCCATGGGGTTTCACCACAACACCAGAATGCAGTACATCCGTCCTGAGATCATCGGGTTTGTTCTAGGCTCCTTCTTGGCCTCCCTTCGGAGCGGAGAGTTCCGAGTGGTAGGCGGAAGCTCGCCCCTTCTGAGGTTCTTTATAGGGGCATTCCTGATTGTGGGTTGTGCCGTGTTCATGGGTTGTCCCATAAAGATGGTCCTCAGGCTCGGGGCTGGGGACCTCACCGCCCTGGCCGGCCTGGCTGGTTTGGTGGGGGGAGTATATGTGGGACTGAAGTTCCTGGAGGGTGGCTTCAGGCTTGGTCCGGAAAGGGTGCTGCCCCAGGCCAACGGGCTGCTGATGCCGGGCTTCATGCTCCTTCTGCTGGTGCTTCTCCTGTGGCGGCCTTCCTTCTTGCCTCTGAGCCAGAAGGGCGCCGGAGCCCTGCATGCACCTGTGGCACTGTCTCTGGGGGCCTCACTGCTCATAGGTGCCCTGGCCCAGCGGAGTGGCTTTTGCATCACGGGGGGCATAGCCAGGGTATTCCTCTGGGGACCTCGAGAGCTCAGGGGCTGCCCTCGCTCTACAGGGCTTCTGGTGGCCCTGGGGGCCTTCTTCGGCTTTGCCCTCTTTAGCAGCATCCTTACTGGTCAGTTCATGCTGGGCTGGCATGGGCAGCCCAGCTCCAACGAGGACTATTTCTGGAACTTCGCCGGGCTCTTTATGGTGGGCTTCGGCTCAGTGCTGATAAAGGGCTGTCCCTTCAGACAGCTTATCAAGGCTGGGCAGGGCGACTGCGACGCCGGCTTCAGCGTGCTGGGCATGATGGCAGGGGCTGCCATGGTTCAGAACTGGCATCTGGGCGGCACCGCCGCGGGCACCCCGCCGGGAGGGCAAATGGCCGTGCTTCTGGGCATATGTGGCCTCCTGCTGGTGGGCATCCTTTACAGAGAGCGTGGATATGGTATGGCGCCTGAGTATCAGAGCAGTCTTGATTAGCACCTTCCTCCTGGCACTGGGCTGCAAGGAGGAGGTCATCAGGGTGGGGCCCATCNCCCTCCAGGAAGACACCATCTGGAGGGGCACGGTGGTGGTGGAGGGCGATGTGTATGTGCCCCCTGGGGTAGTACTCCGCATAATGCCTGGCACCAAGGTGAAGTTCAGGCGGATAGGCAAAGGGAGCGGGAAGAACCTCTTTGGGGTAGACTCCCCCTATTNCCCTCAGGCGGAGATAATCGTGCGGGGACGGATTGTGGCCGAGGGCTCCCAGGACAGACCTATACTGTTTACCTCTGCGGAACGGGATGCCGGGCCTGCCGACTGGGGGGCCATCAATTTACTGGGCAGCAGGGACAATGTGCTCAGGCACTGCAAGGTGCTTTGTGCCTATAACGCCGTGCACGGACATAGCGCCGAGGCAGTAGTGGAGTACTGCGAGTTCAGCCGAAACGGCGTGGCCATAAGCTTCAAAAAGGAGTACGAGTTTCCGGAGTTTCCCTGGTTTGGCCAAGAGGCGGTGCTGGTGGCTAGATACAACTTCATATACAAGAACAAGGGGGGCATCGGCTTCAGGGCCACCCGAGTGCTGATTGCCCATAACACCATTAGAGACAACAAATTCTTCGGTCTGTGGCCAAAGGAGGACTGCCGGGGGGAGGTCAGCTACAACGATGTAAGGGGGAGCCGAAAGAACATCTTCCTCTACCAGCTAAGAGGGCTCAAGATTCAGTTCAACAACATCTATGACAGCAGACAGTACAATGTGGCCGTGGCCGAGGGACAGGATTGGGATGTCCGCCTTACCCAGAACTGGTGGGGCACTATCAACAAGCGACGGATCGAGCGCCTCATCTATGACGCCGCCGACGACCCAGGGGTCGCCAGAGTGATATATGAACCTTATCTGCGCAGGAAGGTCCGGGAGGCAGGGGTATGAACAGTCTCGAGGAGCGTAAGGTAGCCTGGCTGGCCAGCATTGCCCATTTCTTTACCCATGGGTACATGACCCTGCTGCCGGCCGTGCTGGTGCTTCTTTCGGATGTGCAGGGCCTGGGCTTCTTCCATTTAGGGGTGATCGTGAATGTGGGATATTTCCTCTATGGCGCAGGCTCCATACCGGCTGGGATACTCTCGGACAAGGTGGGCTCAAAGAGGATGCTCACCTTAGGGGTTTTTGCCATGGCGGTTACCTCCATAATGGTAGGGCTTTCGGGCTCTGCCTGGAGCTTTGCCCTGGCCTATGCGCTGTTTGGGCTTTCTGCCAGCATCTACCATCCCGCAGGNCTGTCCCTTGTTGCCCGGCGCATCCAACGCAGGGGCAAGGCCCTGGGGCTTCACGGAGTTATGGGCAACCTGGGACTGGTGCTTTCGCCCCTGTTTGCGGCGCTGATGGTCAAGTGGTTCAACACCTGGAGGGCCGCCTATATAGTGCTGGGCCTTCTGGGACTGGTGTATGCCTTGGTGATGTTGAAGGTTAGGGTTCAAGAGGAAGAGGAGTTTTCGCTCTCTTCCGTGCTTTCCTGGCTCCGGAGCCGGAGGGTCTTTGCTGATGTAAGAGGCAGCGTCTCACTTCAGGCCCCGGAGCAGCCTGCCGAAAGGGCCAGAAGCTTTTTAATTCCCCTGAGCCTCCTTATCCTATATGTAGAGTGCGTACTGTTTGGCATAATTTTCAGGGGCTCCATAACCTTCCTGCCTATGCTTCTTCAGCAGGAGGTCTCCTTTATCTACNCCCTTGAGCCCCCCGGTCCCACAGTTCTGGCAGGACTGATGACCTCGGCCATATTGGCCTTGGGCATTGGTGGTCTATGGGTGGCTGGGCTTGCTATTGACCGAATGAGGCAGCCGGAGCTTGCACCAGTAGGCATATTCGCTGTGGTAGCCCCGTTGCTGTTCCTGTTAAGCAGGGCTTCCGACCTGAATGTAATTCTCCTGGGAGCAACGTTTTCTATCATATTCTTTGGCTGGCAGCCTTTTCAGAACGCCCTGATTGCCAAGTACACCTCCAAGGGTTCCCATGGTGTGGGCTACGGGGTGAACTTCTTCCTCATAATGGGCGTGGGCTCGGTGGCTACCACCCTGGGGGGATACCTGGCGGAGCAGCACGGGGCCTTCTCCGTGTACCACATGCTGGCCGCGGTGGCTGCGGCGGCAGGAGTGGCAGCTCTGGGCGTCTTGTGGCTCGGGCCTTATGCCCTGAGGGTTTCGGTGATACTGCAAAGGAGGACTTGAGATGAGGGTCTTCAGGAATCCCAAGGTGATGTGGCGCCAGGAGACACATTTTGTAGAGCTGGCGGAACAAGGGCTCCGAGAGGGCACCGATGTAGAGGATGTGGCTACTGCCGTGCTGCTTAAAGACGGCACCATGGTGTCCCTTAACCTCTTGGGTATGGAAGTGTGGAAGAGGTGCGATGGCCGCAGTGTTGAGGAAATAGTACAGGAACTTCAAGGGCAGTTTGATGTAGAGTCTCAGATGCTCCGAGAGGATGTAGTGGCCTTCCTCAAAGAGCTTAAGGCTCTGGAGTTTGTGAGCTATGAGGAGTAGCTGGCTTCCAGAGGCTCCCCTTTACATCAACTGGGCCATAACCAACCGGTGCAATTTCCGCTGTAGACATTGCTACAGCCGCCAGGACCCCGGCGAAGAGATGGGCACCGCCGTGCTCCTTTCCTGCATCCACAAAGCGGCCCAAGCCGGTGTGATGTGCGTAAATTTCGGTGGTGGAGAACCCCTGCTCAGGACCGACCTGCTGAGCATTGTAAGGTTTAGCTGCCAAGAAGGCCTTAGGGTTTCTATGAACACCAACGGGTACCTTCTGGGAAGAGATACTGCCAGGGCCTTGAAGGATGCGGGCATGACCTCTGTGGGAGTGAGCATTGACAGCCACGACCCCTCGGTGCATGACCGCTTCAGGTGCATGCCGGGCAGCCATGCCAGGGCGGTAAGAGCAGTGCAGTACCTCAACCAGGCAGGGATAGAGACTTCCATCTCTACGGTGGTATGCGCCATTAACTACAGGGATGCGAAGGCCCTGGTGGAGTTTGCCCTCTCAGTGGGAGCTAGAAAGCTCAACCTCCACAACTTCAAGTGCACGGGGTTGGGTTTCGTGAATCGCCAGGCCCTGGACCTTGCTCCTTCTCAGTGGAAGGAGTTTTACCTTGAGGCACTGGAGCTTAGGGAAAAGACTCAGGGGCTTGAGATTGCCTTTGACGAGCCCATCCTGGCCTCTCTGGGGCATGACAGTTCCTGCATAAAGGGCAGCATCTGCGGAAAGCTCTCTCTGAACATCAAGGCTAACGGCGACATAACCCCTTGTGGGTTCATGCCCCTGGTGGTTGGACACATCCTGAGAGACGACCTTAAGAGCCTCTGGAGGCGTTCGGAGGTGCTCCAGAAGCTTAGGAATAAGAGGCCTACAGGCAAGTGCATTAGGTGCAGTCACTACGAGGACTGCTTAGGTGGCTGCACCGCCAGGGCCTACGCCCTGAGGGGAGATATAAACAGTCCTGACCCCCACTGCTGGCAGCATGAGTAGTTTGCGGAGCCCCATAACTGCCTACTGGGACATGGGTCCTGCGGCCCCCCAAATTATAAGGAGGGNTTGCCAGGAGGTCCTCCACGCGGGCATACTCGTCCTTTACATGAGGGACCTTTCGGGCTTCTGCCTCAGATCCGAGACCGTAGAGGCTTTAGAGCTGCTGCGGGATGCCCAGATAAGGAAGGTGCTAACCCTAAGCCCAGCAGTGGAGGCCTCCATAGCCATGATGTGCAGGCAGCTAAGAGTGGAGGAGCTATTTCTGGAAGTGGGCTCCCTAGAGCAACTTAAGGAGCTTGAAGTGAACTTTCAGGAGGACCTGTCCTGGGGGATATCCTTCCGCTTAGGGGGTCACAACTTTGCGCATCTACCGGAGGCGGTTAGGTTCTGCCAGGAGACTGGCGTCAGGCACCTGCATATTCCCATTCAGCGGAGTGGGGAGGGGGTGTTCGTACCTTCCGAGCAGGTATTTCGGAAGGTCGTCCAGAAACTCAAGAGCCTGAAGCTTGGCCGAATGCAGTTGACGCTTCATGAACCTTTCCTCTGGAGGGAAATCTTCAGCTCTCAGGAATACGCCTGGCAGGGCTGTCAGGCCGCCAAAAGCATGGTATATATCTCGGAGGAGCTGGATGTGACTCCTTGCCCCATGCTTTCTCTTTCCTTTGGCAACCTGCGGAGGCAGCCCTTGAGAGAGATCCTTGATTCTCAGGAAAGGGCCAAAGTCCTTCAGGACCTCTCTGTTATTCCTCAGGAGTGCGCAGGATGCCCCGAGGCCCATCTCTGCAGGGGTGGGTGCAAGGCCAGGGCCCAGATATTCCTGGGTTCCCTGAACAGGAAAGACCCCATCTGCTGCACTACCTAAGGCTTGCCACTTTAGAGACCGGTAAAGTATAATTCTCTTCCCATGGAGGTAGTGCTTAGGACAGAAATTCCCGGCGTCCCTCAGCCCCGCAGGGGCAAGGTGAGGGACATCTACGACCTGGGGGAGGCGCTCCTGCTGGTGGCCACCGACCGGGTCAGCGCCTTCGATGTGGTGCTGCCGGAGGGCATACCAGGGAAGGGCAGGGTGCTTACCCAGATTTCTCTGTACTGGTTCGGGCTGGTCTCGGACATCATAGGCAACCATGTCCTCAGCAGCAAGGTGGAGGACTTCCCCGCTCCTTTTAACCGGCACAGGGAGCTGCTGCAGGGGCGGAGCATGCTGGTAAGAAAGGCCCAGGTGCTTCCCGTGGAGTGCATAGTCAGGGGCTACCTTTCCGGAAGCGGCTGGCGCTCCTACCAGCGCGACGGCACCGTATGTGGTATAAGGCTACCTGGGGGCCTCAAGGAGTCCTCCAAGCTTGCAGAGCCCATCTTCACCCCCAGCACCAAGGCCCAGGAAGGCCATGATGTAAACATAACCTTCCAGGAGATGGCCCGGATGGTAGGCGAGGAGCGGGCCCAGAAGCTCAGGGACCTCAGCCTCAGAATCTACCAGAGGGGGCAGCAGATAGCCGAGCAGAAGGGCATTGTCATAGCCGACACCAAAATGGAGTTTGGCCTCCTGAACGGGGAACTCATCCTGGTAGACGAGCTCCTTACGCCGGACTCCTCCAGGTTCTGGTCGAAGAAGGACTACCGGGAGGGCCAAAGCCAGGACAGCTTCGACAAGCAGATCATCCGGGACTACCTGCTGGGCATAGGTTGGTCCGGTGAACCCCCTCCGCCCCATCTGCCCCAGGAGGTGGTGGAAAAGACCGCCAGGAGGTATGAGGAAATCCTCCGCATTCTGACCTCCTGATGACCCCTGTCATAGAAGTTGCTGCTCTAACCAGGCGCTTTGGTCCCATAAAGGCCTTAGACGAGGTGAGCTTCCAGGTGCAGGCCGGCAGCATCTTCGGCTTCCTGGGCCCCAACGGTGCGGGCAAGACCACCACTATCAACATCCTCTGTACCCTTCTTAGGCCTACCAGCGGCCAGGCCCGGGTGGGGGGCTATGACTGCCTGAGGGAGCCCCACCAGGTGAGGAAATCCATCGGCATAGTGTTTCAGGACACGACGCTGGACAAGGACCTGACCGCCTATGAGAATCTGGCCTTTCACGCCTACCTCTACGGGCTGAAGCGCTCCGAGGTCCGCCCCCGGGTATGGGATGCCCTCAGGTTCATGGGGCTTTACGAGCGGCGCAACGACCTGGTGAAGCACTTCTCGGGGGGGATGAAAAGGCGACTGGAGGTAGCCCGGGGCCTGATCCATCGCCCCAGGGTGCTGTTCCTGGATGAACCCACCCTGGGGCTTGACCCCCAGAGTAGGACCAACCTGTGGGAGGCCATAGTGGAGCTTCCCCGGAGGCACGATGTGACGGTCTTCATGACTACCCACTACATGGAGGAGGCCGAGGTCTGCCAGCAGATAGCCATCATAGACCACGGCAGGATAATTGCCCAGGGAAGTCCCGAGGAGCTGAAGAAGCTGGTAGGCGGCGATGTGATTTACCTCAGGACCACGGAGCCCACCAGGGCCAAGGAGAGGCTGTGGCAGAGGATGGGCCTCAGGGCCCATGACAAGGATGGGGAGCTGTACGTGACCGTCCAGCGGGGCGAGGCCTGCATTCCGGAGCTCATAAGGGNGCTGGCCGATACGGTGCTGTCGGTAAGGCTTCAGAGGCCCACACTCAATGATGTGTTCCTGAAACTCACTGGAAAGGAGATAAGGCAGGAGACGGTCTCAGGAATGGGCACCATGAGGGAAGAGGTGCGGGCCTACAGGAGGCGCCATTGATAGAGCTCAACGCCATATATGTGATAGTGATGAGAGAGCTCAAGAAGTTCCTGAGGGAGCGCAGCCGTTTGGTCTCCACCATGGCCCGCCCCCTGCTGTGGCTCTTCCTGGTAGGGGCAGGCCTCAGCAGGCTGGTAGCCCCTGAGGGAGGGCTTTCCTACACCCAGTTTATCTTTCCCGGCATCGTGGGAATGACCATACTGTTTTCCGCCATCTTCTCCTCCATCTCCATTATATGGGACAAGGAGTTCGGGTTCCTGAAGGAGATTCTGGTGGCCCCAGTAAGACGTTCCTCCATAGTGCTGGGCAAGGCCCTCAGTGGCACGGCCGTAAGCACCCTGCAGGTGGCCGTAGTGCTTCTTCTGCTTCCCCTGGTGGACATCCGGCTGGGCCCCTGGGAGGTACTGGCCACCTTGCTGGTAGCAGCCCTCCTGGCCTTCACCATAGCCTCTCTGGGGATAGTAATTGCCACCTTTTACGAAAGCTACGAGAGTTTCAGCGTCATCATGAACTTCGTCGTGATGCCCATGTTCTTCCTCTCGGGAGCCATGTATCCTGTGAAACTCCTGCCCCTTCTGCTCAGGTACGCCTCAAGCATCAACCCGCTTACTTATGGCGTCGACGCCCTGAAGCACATCATGTTCGACCTTGCCCAAGGGCCCATGAGCCCTGACTTCACCCTGGGCACCGACCTGGCGGTGCTGCTTTCGTGCTCGGTGCTTTTTGTGGCCTTGGGCTCTCGGCTCTTCGCCCGGGTGGCCTGATACCCTTCTTGCATAATCTGGGGGATTGCATCGGAAGGAGTTTCGTGCTTCTCTATTAGGCATAAAAAAACGAGTTTATTTATAATTAAAATTATGAAAAGGGCCACGGTTTACATCTACCAGAAGGAGCCCGAGGGGCTGAAATTCCTGAGGAGTTTTTTCAGGGCTCAGCGGGACTATGCCACCAAGTTTTTCCGAAGCACCGAAACTCTGAAGGCCGCTATGCAGAAGGCTCAGCCCGACATACTCATTCTGGAAAGCCCCCAGGGCCTGATGGAGGNGGCCCCCAAGGACAGCAACCGGGTGCTTGCCTTGGTGAGCAGGGACATAACCAAGGGGCTCAAGGCCATAGTGAGGCACAATGTGGAGTACTACATGCTGGCGCCCTTTCATCGGGAGTCCCTGCAGTACAAGCTCAGGGGCCTGCTGGAGCGCAGGGCATGGCTTGAGCGCCTCTACAGGGAAAGGCGCGACCTGGAGGCCATCGTGGAGCTGGTCTACCTCATATCCTCCACCCTGGACCCTAAAGAGGTGCTGTATTTTGTGGTAAGGAAAATCAGCGAGCTTATAAAAGTTACTCGCTGCTCCATGCTTAGCCAAGGCTTCACCGAGAGGCGCTACGCCTATGTGGTCTCCTCCCACGAGGACCCTTCCATCAGGGACATCAGGATTGACCTCAGGAAGTATCCGGAGATTCGCAAGGCCCTTCAGCAGAGGCGCCCCGTGGTAGTGCAGGACGCCATGAAGGACCCTGTCATGGAGCCTGTGAGGGAGGTCATAAAACCCCTGGGCATAAAGTCCATAGTGGTCATACCCATAATCTTCAGGGACGAGGTGATCGGTAGCCTCTTCCTCAGGACCTCCCGCAAGGGGCACAGGTTCACCCAGAGGGAGATAAGGCTTCTGAACTCCATCGCCAACGCCAGCGCCAATGCCCTGTACAACGCCTTCCTGTTTGAAAAGCTCCAGCAGGAGCGGGCCAGACTGCAGAAGATGGCCATCACCGACTACCTCACGGGGGTTTACAACATCAGGTACCTGTATCACAGGCTGGAGGAGGAGTTCCAGCGGGCGGAGCGCTACCAGAGCCCCCTCAGTTGCATCATGTTTGACATAGACCTGTTCAAGAAGATAAACGACCGGTACGGCCATCGGGTGGGCGACCTGGTGCTCAGGGAGTTTGCCCAGCTCATCAGGCGGCACACCAGGCGAAGTGATATCTTTGCCCGCTACGGGGGCGAGGAGTTCATCCTCCTTCTTCCCCAGACGGCCTCCAAGGGGGCGCTGACAGAGGCCCGCAGGCTCAGTGCCCTGGTCAGGCAGCACAGCTTCAAGAACATAGCGGAGGCAATAACCATCAGCATGGGGGTGGCCACCTATCCCCACCGAAAGGTCCACACCCCGGATGACCTCATCACCCTGGCCGACAACGCCCTGTTCAGGGCGAAGGCCAGCGGAAGGAACAAGGTGGTACTGCAGCGGTGATTGCATAATCACCCTCTATCTGCCACAATAGCCTTGTGGACATCATCACCACCCATCTGAATGCCGACTTTGACGCCTTTGCCTCCATGGTGGCTGCCAGGAGGCTGTACCCCCGGGCCTTCATGGTCTTCCCTGGTTCGCAGGAACGGAAGGTAAGGGATTTCATAGAGGTGTTCCGTCCCGAGGGACTCAGGAGGCTCAAGGACATAGAGCTCTCCAGGGTGGGTCGCCTCATCGTGGTGGATACCCAGAGCCCGGAGCGCCTGGGTCCTTTGGCAGAGCTGCTGGGCCAGGTGAGGGTGCATGTCTATGACCACCATCCCGCCTATAAGGGGGCCCTGAAGGCGGAGCTCCAGGTGGTGGAGCCCGTGGGGGCCACGGCCACCATCTTTACTGAGATACTGAGGAGCCGGGGGCTTGCCCCCACCCCCATGGAGGCCACCCTCTTGAGCCTGGGCATCCACGAGGAAACCGGAAGCCTCCTTTATCCCTCCAGCACCGACAGGGACGCCCAGGCCCTGGCCTACCTGCTCAGGTGTGGTGCAAGCCTCAGGGTGGTGGCGGAGTTCCTGCGCCAGGAGTTCAGGAAGGACGAGTTCAAGGTGCTCATCCAGTTGATGGAGGAGGCCGAGGATTACACCATCAACTCCCTGAAGGTGCGGATCGCCAAGGCGACGGNGGAGGGCTACCTGGGCGATGCAGCCCACTTGGCCCATGCCCTCATGGAGATGGAAGATGTGGATGCCCTAGTGGTGATGCTGTCCATGGAAGGCAAGGTGTTCCTCATAGGCCGAAGCCGCAGTGAAAGGCTTGACATTGCCCAGGTGCTTTCGGAGTTCGGCGGCGGGGGCCATCCTCAGGCAGCCTCGGCGGTCCTCAAGGATATGCCCTTGGAGCTCATCCAGGAGCGGCTCCTGAGGGNGGTGAAGGAGCTTACCAGGGCCGAGGTCACTGCCTCCGATGTAATGACCAGGCCTGTGATCACCATCTCTCATAAAAGCACCGTGAAGGAGGCCGAGGCGGCCATGACCCGCTATGGGGTCAATGTGCTACCTGTTCTGAGGGGTGAAAAATACCTGGGGATAATCTCCAGGGAGGTGGTGGAAAAGGCCATCTTCCACGGTTTTGCCAGAAGCCGGGTGGCTGATTTCACCAGCACCGATGCCCTCACCGTGGAGCCTCAGAGCCCCATCAGCGCCGTGGAGGCCCTGATGGTGGAGCGCAACCAACGCTTCATGCCGGTCCTTCAGGACGGCAGAATCGTGGGGGCCATCACCAGGACGGACATCCTGAGGGNGATGTACGAGGAGCAGCTCAGGAGGGCCCAGGGGCTCAGGGGAGGCCTCAAGGCGGGGCAGCCCATGGAGCGCAACCTCAGGAGGCTCCTTAGGGAGAGGCTCAGCCCAGGGCTCCTGGAGCTCCTGGAGCGGGCCGGCAGGGCCGCCGAGCAGATGGGCTATGGCCTCTACATGGTGGGAGGCCCGGTGAGGGACCTCCTCATGGGCCGCTCCCTGAAGGACATAGACCTGGTGGTGGAGGGCGATGCCATAGCCTTTGCCCGAGCCCTGGGGGAGGAGCTTTCCGCCTCGGTAAAGACCCACGAGAGGTTCGGCACCGCCCAGGTGGTGCTACCGGAGCTGAAGCTCGATGTGGCCACAGCGCGGACGGAGTATTACGAGTCGCCCGCGGCCCTCCCCAGGGTGGAGAGCTCCTCCATAAAGAAGGACCTCCAGAGGCGCGACTTCACTATCAACACCTTGGCCATAAAGCTCAACCCCAAGGACTTCGGTCTCCTGGTGGACTTCTTCGGCGGCCGCAGGGACCTGAGGGAGCGCACCATCCGGGTGCTCCATGACCTGAGCTTCGTGGAGGACCCCACCAGGGCCTTCAGGGCGGTGCGCTTTGCAGTGCGCTTCGGGTTCAAGCTCTCCAGGCATACGGAGGAGCTCATCCGCACTGCCCTGAGGCTGAGCTTCTTTGAGCGCCTCTCCGGGGGCAGACTCTACGAGGAGCTGGTGCTGCTTCTCGGGGAGCAGAAGCCCCTGGAGGCCCTCCAGGGGCTTCTGAAATACGGCCTCCTGGAGGTAATCCATCCGCAACTTGCTCTTACCGAGCAGCTTCAGAGGGTGCTTAAGGGGCTTGAGGAGGCCCTCCTGTGGTACCGCCTGTCCTTCAGGCAGGATGGCCCTGAGCAGGCAGTGCTGTACCTCACCGCCCTCCTTAGCGGGCTTGCGGAGCAGCAGAGACTTCAGGCCATGAAGAGGCTCAACCTCTCGGAGAGGCTTCAGAGGAAAATCCAGAAGGACATCTCTCAGGCCAGGGAGGCCCTGAGGAGGCTCCCAGAGGAGGACCCCGCAGCTTTGTATGAGGCCCTGGAGGGGCTTTCCCTGGAGGCCCTGCTTCTGGCCATGGCCCTCAGCTCGGCGGAGCAGCAGAGGAGGGACATATCCCGCTACCTGCTGGAGCTCAGGAAGGTGCGCCCCCTACTGAGGGGAGAAGACCTGAAGGCCATGGGCTTTGCCCCTGGACCGGNGTTTTCCCGGATTCTTCGGAGCCTCCAGAGGGAGAAGCTCAGGGGCAGGCTCAAGAGCCGCCAGGAGGAGGAGGCCTTTGTGCGGGCTCACTTCAAGCCCAGCACATCCTGCATGTCGTAAAGGCCCGGTGGCTTGTCCTTGACCCACAGGGCTGCCTTCAGGGCCCCCCGGGCGAAGGTATCCCTGCTGGAGGCCTTGTGGGTAATCTCTATGCGCTCTCCCAGGCCTCCGAATATCACGGTGTGCTCCCCCACGATGTCCCCTGCCCTTATGCACTGGATGCCTATCTGCCTGCGCGGCCGCTCGCCTATCATGCCCTTTCTGGCGTACTGGGCCACCTCCTGTAGGGGCCAGTCCAGGGCCTCCGAGATGGCCTCGGCCATCCTGAGGGCCGTGCCCGAAGGGGCGTCCTTCTTGAACCTGTGATGGGCCTCCAGTATCTCTATGTCGTAGTCCCTGCCCAGGACCCTGGCCACATCGGCCAGGACCTTAAGGAGGAGATTAACCCCCAGGCTCATGTTGAAGGCCTGCACGCAGGGCACCTTCTGGGCGGCCAGGCTGCGGAGCTCCTGCAGCTCCTCCTCTTTGAATCCCGTGGTACCGATGACCATGGCCTTGCCCAACCCGGCGGCGATGCGCATGTGCTGGAGGCTGCTGGAGGCATGGGTGAAGTCCACCACCACATGGGCCTCCTGGGCTGCCTCCTGCATGTTGTCCCTGAGGGTTATACCCAGGGGGGCCGAGCCTATGAGGACGCCCAGGTCCTTGCCCACATCCTTGTGGCCCTTCCTCTCAAAGGCGCCCACGAGCTTGGCACCTTCGGTCTGAAGGCAGAGGGCGGCAATGCGCTGCCCCATTCGGCCCATTGCTCCAGCCACTGCAATGTTTACCATAGGAGAACCTCCCTCAAGAAACTTTCTCTATTGTTATCTTTTTGGCCCCCTTGACCTCCCTGAGCCTGGTGGCGTCGTCCAGGAGCCTCCCTATGATGTTCACCTTGCCTGCGGGCACGGGTTTTTCACCGCTGCTGAGGGGGGTGGGGCCAAAGAATATGGCCACCGCCTGTCCCTCGGGCCAGTAGGCGATGTGGCCCACCTGCACATCCGTGGTGGCGTCCTTCTCAAGGGGCATGCTTACGGGCACGGGGAAGTAGAACTCATCCCCCCAGGTGTGGAAGGGACACTCCAGGGGTAGGGCCTCAAGCACTGCCTGGGCCGTAGGGCCATGGAAGAGCTCTGCCTGAAGCTCCAGGTGGCCTATGGTTATCCTTATTCTGGGCATTCTTCAGGGCATGGCGATTTGCACTTCATAGCTTCCCAGGGCCAGGCGCTCTGCCAGGCCGTGCTGCCACAGGAGTTCCATTACCTGGGCCTTGGCATGCTTAGGGACAAGGAGTATGACCCTCAGGCCTGTCTCCAGCAGGGCCTTCCAGTGCTGGGGCCTTTCGGGGCCAAGGGTCTCCTCGGTCTCCACCTCCAGGAGGGCCAGCACCATGCCGGCCTCGCCAAGGAGGAGGTCGGGATACTGCCCCTTGTAGGAGTGCTCCTTCTTGCCGGAGAGGTTCACCTTTATGTCCCCGTAGCGCCTGGAGAGCTTCTTTCTGACCTCCAGCACAATGGCGTCATGAAGGGCGCTCACCTTTGCCTCCCCGCCTGAAGTCCACCTTTATCACCTTGTCCCCCTTAGGGGGCTCTGCCTGCTCCTGTGCCCGAGGCGGAACAATGGTGAGCTGGGCCCCCATCTCAGGGCTGAAGACGCTTACTATGTGCTCTGCAGGGATGAAGCAGTCCTCCCACCTTTGGCCGAAAAGGAGCCTGGCAGATATGCCCTGGGTGTCCCAGGAAAACTGCATCTTTTGGTTGAACACCAGGATAATGCCCTCCTTCTCCTCCTGGGCCACGAAGCCCCTTCGGCCCAGCATCACTTCCTCGGAGGGACGCACATGGATGAAGACCCTGCCGGCCTCCCTGAGGAAGCTGAAGAAGGCCTCCTTCTTCAGTTTATTCAGGGGGTTTCCCTTGGTCATGCTCCTTTTCCTCTTCGGCCCCCTGCGAGGGTATCCGGTACTGCTCCGAGGCCCACTTGCCCAGGTCTATGAGCTTGCACCTTTCCGAGCAGAAGGGCCTCCAGGGGTTTTCCTCCCAGGTAGTGGTCCTTCTGCATATGGGACAGGTTATCTTCATAGAGCCTTACCTTGTCTCTGAGTCCTTCAGTAATATAAATCTTTCCGTCCTGTAGCACAAGTACCGCCTCAAGGCCCAGCTCCTTGAGCTTCCTGAGGGCCCTCTCGGGGCCCAGGACGAAGAGGCCGGTGGCCAGAGCATCGCTGAGCACCCCCTGGGGGGCCAGCACCGTGAGCTGCTGAAGCCCCCTGGCAGGAAGCCCTGTCCAGGGCTTAAGCAGGTGGTGGTACCTTACTCCTTCCTGGATAAAGAACCTTTCGTAGTCTCCCGAGGTGGAGACCGCCCCCTCTTGTATCTGTAGCACCCCCAGGAGACCCTCCCTGCGAGGGGCCTTGATGCCTATGCGCCAAGGCGAGCCGTCGGGCTTTCTGCCGAAGGCCCTGATGTCTCCTGCCACGGCCACCAGGGCTGCCTTTATTCCCCAGGCCCTCAGGGCCTTTACCGCCAAGTCGGCGGCGTAGCCCTTGNCTATGCCTCCCGTGTCTATGGACATGCCCCTGTGTTTGAGCCATACCGTCCGGGCCTGCGAGTCCAGGACAACCTGGCGGCAGTCCACCAGGGGGNGGGCCTTCTTCAGGGCCTCCTGGGAGGGCCTTACGCCCCTTTTGAAGTCCCACAGCCTCATGAGGGGCCCTATGGTGGGGTCAAACCCCCCGTCGCTTTGCAGGCAGAGCCTGATTGCGGTTTCTACGAGCCTGAAGGTCTCCTCCGAGACCTTCACCGGCCTGCGCCCGGCGCTCCTATTTATGGCGGAGATTTCGCTTTCCTCGTCCCAGAAGCTCAGGAGCTTCTCTGCCTTCCTTATCTCTTGGAAGGCTGCCTGTATGGCCTCCTGGGCCTGGGCCTCCGAGGGGGCGGCCACGGNGATGCTTACCACCGTGTTCATGAGCACCGTGGAGCTTCTAAAGAGCCTTCCCTCTTGGGCCCTACAGGCGCTCAGGAGGAGGCCCACAAGGAGGACGAGGCCCAGGGGCCTGCTCATACCGCCTTTACCTCGGCGATGCGCACCTTCTTGGCCAGGGCCTGGCCGGTGTAGGAGGCCCTGTTGGCAGCCACCTCCTCGGGGGTTCCAGTGGCCACCACCCAGCCCCCCCTCTCGCCGCCCTCGGGGCCCAGGTCTATCACGTAGTCGGCAGACTTTATCACATCCAGGTGGTGCTCTATTATCAGCACGGTGTTGCCCCTGTCCACCAGCTGGTTCAGCACCGCCAGGAGCCGCTCTATGTCCGCCAGATGCAGACCTGTGGTGGGCTCATCCAGGATGTAAAGGGTCTTTCCCGTGGCCCTTTTGCCCAGCTCCCTGGAGAGTCTGAGCCTCTGGGCCTCGCCCCCTGAGAGGGTGGGGGCAGGCTGGCCCAGCCTGAGATAGCCCAGCCCTATGTCCTCAAGCACCTGGAGCCTCTGCTTAAGGGGCGGTATGTGGGCAAAGAACTCCAGGGCCTCGGAGATGGTCATCTGGAGCACCTCCGAGATGTTCCGTCCCTTGTACAGCACTTGCAAGGTCTCCTGGTTGTAGCGCTGGGCCTTGCAGACATCGCAGGGGACGAAGACATTGGGCAGGAAGTGCATTTCCACCTTCTTCATCCCCTCGCCCTTGCAGGCCTCGCATCTTCCGCCAGGGACATTGAAACTGAACCTGGAGACCCTGTAGCCCCTGACCTTTGCCTCCGTTGTCTGGCTGAAGAGCTGGCGGATGTAGTGGAAGACCCCCGTGTAGGTAGCCGGGTTGGAGCGGGGGGTTCTGCCCAGGGGAGCCTGCTCCACCAGGGCCACCCTGTCTATCTGCTCGGCCCCCTGGATGGCCCTGTGAGGGCCCGGCCTTGGCCCCGCCTTGTAGAGCCTGCGGTGGAGGGCCTTGTAAAGGACCTCGGCCACCAGGCTGCTCTTGCCCGAGCCTGAGACCCCCGTGATGCATAGGAGTACCCCTAAGGGGATGGCCACATCTATGTTCTTTAGGTTGAAGGCCCTGGCCCCCAGCACATGGAGCCAGCCCTGGGGCTTGCGGCGCTTGGCAGGCAGGGGGACCTCCAGCTCCCCCCTGAGGTACTTGCCCGTGAGGGATTCCCTGTGATGCGTTATTTCCTCGGGGCTTCCCTGGGCCACCACCCGGCCGCCCTCCTGCCCTGCCCCTGGGCCCATGTCCACTATATGGTCTGCCCAGCGGATGGTCTCCTCGTCGTGTTCCACCACGATGACGGTGTTTCCCTGCTCTTTGAGGAGGCCGAGGCTCTGAAGGAGCCTCTTGCAGTCCCTGTGGTGAAGCCCTATGGTGGGCTCATCCAGCACATACAGCNCCCCCGTGAGGGAAGAACCTATCTGGGTGGCCAGCTTTATGCGCTGGGCCTCGCCTCCCGAGAGGGTGAGGGAGGGCCGTTCCAGGGTAAGGTATCCCAGGCCCNCCCGCTGCAGAAACCGCAGCCGCTCCGTGACCTCCCTGAGCACCCTCTGGGCTATGAACTGCTGCCTCCTGCTGAGCTTGAGCTCCTGAAGGAACCTCAGGGCCTCGTCCACGCTGAGGCGGGCGAACTCCCCGATGCTCAGGCCTCCCAGCTTGACCGCGAGGCTCTCGGGCCTCAAGCGCATGCCCTTGCAGGCCCTGCAGGGGCGTTCCTCCAGCAGTTCCTCTGCCTCCTCCGGGAGGGCCTCAAAGCCCAGTCCCCGGCAGGCGGGGCAGGCCCCCAGCCTGGAGTTGAAGGAAAAGAACATGGGGCTTATCTCGGGGTAGCTTATACCGCATCGGGGGCAGACGGCCTTCCGGCTGAAGGCCATGTCCCTGCCCTCCTCGGGGAGGTTGACTATAACGGTATCGGAGTACCTGAGGGCGGTCTCTATGGCCGTCTTCAGCTGCCTTTCCAGCCCGGGTTTGATAATCAGCCTGTCTATGACGATCTCGATGGTGTGGCGCTTGTACCGGGCCAGCTTTATCTCCTTGGTGAGGTCCATCATCTGGCCGTCAATGCGGGCCCTGAGGAAGCCCTCGGCCCGCATCTCCTGAAGCTCCTTCCTGTAGATGCCCTTGCGCTCCTGCACGATGGGAGCCAGCACCTGGAGCCTGGTGCCCTCCCTGAGGTCCTTTACCACCGAGATTATCCGCTGGACATCCTGGGCTGCCACGGGGGCACCGCAGCGGAAGCACAGCACCTGACCCAGCCTGGTGTAAAGCACCCGCATGTAGTCGTAGACCTCCGTTATGGTGCCCACGGTGGAGCGAGGACTCTTGGCCACGGTCTTCTGCTCTATGGCTATGGCGGGGGAAAGGCCCTCGATGGAGTCCACATCGGGCTTCTGCAGCTCGGCCACGAACTGCCGGGCATAGGGAGAGAGGCTCTCCACATACCGGCGCTGGGCCTCGGCATAGATGGTATCCATGGCCAGGGAGCTTTTGCCCGAGCCCGAGGGCCCGGTAATCACTACAACCTTCTGGCGGGGAATCCGGAGATGGAGGTTCTTGAGGTTATGTACCCTGGCCCCTCTTATGACTATGTACTGCTGCATCCCGTCCTCGGCCTATCCCCCTACTATAATGGAACCGTCCCTTTCCTTTCAATTTCCGGTGCGTTCAAGAAACCCCCCCTCAGGCCGACTATAAATACTGCGATGTATAATAGGGGATGCTCGTGGNGTACACCGACCTGGACGGCACCTTGCTTCAGTACAGGGAGTATTCCTTTCAGGCGGCGGAGGAGGCCCTCCAGGTCATCCGGGACAAGGGCATCCCCCTGGTAATAGTGACCAGCAAGACCAGGGCGGAGGTGGAGCTTTGGCGTCGGAGGCTTAGGAATGCCCACCCTTTTGTGGTGGAAAACGGCGGGGGGATATTCGTCCCCAAGGGGTACTTCCGCGAGGCCCTGGAGGGGTTTTCCCCCCGGGACGGCTATCTGATGAAGGCGCTGGGGGCCCCTTATCCGGAGCTGAGGCAGGCCCTCCAGGCCCTGAGAGAGCGAGGGTTTCGGGTAAGGGGCTTTGCAGACATGGACACCGAGGAGGTGGCCTCCCTCACGGGGCTGGGCCTCAAGGAGGCGGAGCTTGCCAAGAGGAGGGAGTTTGACGAGCCCTTTCTACTGCTTGAAGGGGAGCTCGAGGCCCTCAAGGCCGAGGCCCGCGCCATGGGCTACAGTATCACCGAGGGCAGGGTGCTTCACATCCTCAGGGGCTCCGACAAGGGCAGGGCGGTGAGAATCCTCAACAGACTGTTTGAGGCCAAGCTGGGCAAGGTCCTCACTGTGGCCCTGGGCGACAGCCCCACCGATGCCCCCATGTTTCAGGAGGTGGACATCCCGGTGCTCCTTAAACGCCCCGAGGGGGACTACCATCCAGGGGTGGAGGTGCCGGGAGTGTTCAAGGCTCCGGGGATAGGCCCCGAGGGCTGGAACCTGGCCATGAAGGCCCTGCTGGCCAGACATGATTGTTAAGCTCCAGCTGCTTTACGGCCTTCTGTTCTGGTGCCTGTACTTCCTGACGGCCCTGAGCCTGAGGAAGAACAGGAGCTCCTCGCCCCTCAGGGAGGGGCTCTTCATGCTGGGGGCCTTCTATGTGGCCAAGGGCACCGCCGCCGTGGCCGGCGCCATCAGGTATACCCAGGAGGCCCGCTGGCTTCAGCCCTATGTGGAGAGCTTCTCCCAGATGTTTGAGGTGGTGGCCAATGTGTTCCTCTTCCAGGCAGCCCTGTCGCTGCTCCTTTTCAGGCATACCACCAGGGAGAAGTTTCGGGTGGTCTCCATAGCGATATTCCTGGGCTACCTGCTCCTTTACTTCCTGGGGGCTATACCACCTGAAAGACTCGCCGAGATAGGCCGGCAGAGCTTCGGCTACAACGGCGCCATGCTGGCCGCCGTGGCCCTGGTCAATATATTCTACGTATTCCGCCAAAGACCCATGGGGCTCCTGGGCGGGGGGCTGGGCTTCTTCCTCTACGCCTTCTTTGAGGGACTCATAAAAGGCCCCTTCTTGGGTGTGGACGTCCTTTACTGGCGTGTGGGAGTGGCCTTGCTGCTTGCCATATCGGGGCTCTCTTCGGTATCCTTGATAAGGGCGGAGCCCAAGGTGTTTGCCAAGGTCTCCTATGTTTAGGAAGCTGGCACTCTTTCTGCGAATGGTAAAGTTTTCCCACTCGGTGTTTGCCCTCCCTTTTGCCCTTACAGGGGCTGTGCTGGCTGCACAGGGCCTTCCACCCCTTGAGAAGCTCCTGTGGATAGGCCTGGCCATGGTGGGGGCCAGGTCGGGCGCCATGGGGATGAACAGGATCCTGGACAGGAAGATAGACGCCCTCAACCCCAGGACCCGCCACAGGGAGCTGCCCTCGGGGAAGATAACCCTACTGGAGGCCTGGGTGTTTTCCCTCCTGTCCTTTGCTCTTCTGGTGTATGCCGCCTGGAGGCTCAACCCCCTGTGCCTGAAGCTTTCGCCTCTGGCCATAGCCCTGGTGGTCTTTTACTCCTTCCCCAAGCGCTTTACCTGGGGCAGCCACTTTTTTCTGGGCCTGGCCATTTCTGCCGCCCCTCTGGGAGGTTGGCTTGCCGTAAGGGATGAGTTTGCCCCTCCTGCCTTCCTCCTGGCCCTGGCCGTGCTCTTGTGGCTTGCGGGCTTTGACATCCTCTATGCCCTTCAGGATGTGGAGTTTGACCGCACCCATGGCCTCTTCTCCATACCCCAGCGCTTCGGGGTGAGGAAGGCCCTTCAGATAAGCCGCCTGCTTCATGTCCTGGTGGTAGGGCTCCTGGGGCTACTAGGCCTCAGCCTGGAGCTGGCTGCCCCCTTCTGGGCAGGGCTGGTGGTGGTGGCAGGGCTCCTGCTCTATGAGCATTCCCTGGTAAGGGAGGACGACCTCAGCCGCCTCAACACCGCTTTCTTCAATGTCAACGGCTGGATAAGCATAAGCGTGCTCGTCTCCGTAGCCTTGGCTTACCTCTTTTAATCCCCTTAAAGGGCATAAATGATATAATTTAAGGCCATGCGGGTCATAATCGTGGGCGCAGGGGAGGTGGGCTACCAGATTGCCCGCTTCCTGGCCATGGAGCAAGTGGATGTGGTGGTCATAGACAGGGACCCCACCAAGCTCCGCAGGGTCAACGAGGAGCTGGATGTGGCCACCATAGAGGGGGAGGGGGGCTCACCCCGAAGCCTGAGGGAGGCCGAGGCGGACAAGGCCGACATCCTCCTGGCCGTGACCAACAGCGATGAGGCCAACATGATTGCCTGCCTGCTGGCCAAGGCCATGTTCAAGGTCAAGCGCAAGATAGCCAGGATAAGGAACCCGGAGTACTTCGGCAACCAGGCCCTCCTGGAAAACCTGGGCATAGACCCCGCCATCAACCCTGAGCTCGAGGTGGCCAAGGCCGTGGTGCGCCTGCTGGAGACCCCCTTTGCCTCCGAGGTGGAGGAGTTTGAAGAGGGGCTGGTGAAGGTGATAGGCTTCAAGGTGCCGGAGGACTTCACCTTCGCCAGGCAGCCCCTCAAGAGCCTCAGGGAGGTAATGCCCCCTAAGAAGTTCCTCATCGGCATCATGGAGAAGGGCGACAGGGTGCTCATACCCTCGGGCCGGGATGTCATAGAGCCTGGAGACATCATCTATGTGCCGGTGAAGAAGTGGGAAATCGGTGATGTGATGAGCTTCCTGGAGGTCTCGGCCAAGCCGGCCAAGAAGGTGATGCTGGTGGGCGGAGGCAGGATTGGCTACTACATCGCCTCCTTCATGGAGCGCAAGGGGGCCGATGTGAAGATAATAGAGAAGGACGAGGCCCGTTNCCGTTTCCTAAGCAGCAGTCTTCGCAAGGCGGTGGTACTCCATGGCGATGGCTCCGACGGCAAGCTCCTTCAGGAGGAGAACATCTCCAGGATGAACGCCTTTGTGTCTGTCTCCAACAACGACGAGCTCAATATCATGGCCTCCCTCCTGGCCAAGCGCATGGGGGCCCAGAAGACCATAACCCTGGTGAACCGCACCGACTNCCTCTCCCTGGCCCACAGTCTGGGGCTTCAGTCGGTGCTTTCTCCCAGGCTCATTACCGCAAGTTCCATCCTCAGGTATGTCCGGCGGGGAGAGATCCTTTCCCTCACCGCCATTGCCGACAACAAGGCGGAGATAATAGAGGCCCGGGTGGCCAAGGGCTCGGCCCTGGAGGGCAAGAGCCTTTCCGAGGCCGGGCTGCCCAGGAACTGCCTGGTGGGGGTAATCATCAGGGGGGAGAGGATTTCCATCCCCGGTGGCGAGGATGTGGTAAGGGCAGGGGACAAGGTCATAATCTTCACCCTCAGTGAGTCCATCAAGGCGGTGGAAAAACTCCTGGCATGAACCTTCCCCTGGTGCTGCATCTGGTAGGGGCGGTGCTGGTCTTTACGGCCCTGTTCATGGTGCTGCCCCTGGGGGTCTCGCTTCTTTACGGGGACGGGGATTTTCCCTCTCTGGCCGCTGCCACGGTAGCCATGCTGCTGGCCGGGGGGACGCTGTTCTGGGCCAGCAGGGCGAAAAGGACAGAGGAGCTTAAGCCCCGGGAAGGAATGCTCATCGTCACCCTGAGCTGGGTGGCCGTAAGCCTCTTCGGCTCCCTGCCTTATTTCCTTGAGGGCACCCTGCCTTCCTTCACCAATGCCTACTTCGAGGCCATGGCGGGCTTTACCACCACCGGGGCCTCGGTGCTTCAGGATGTGGAGTCTGTGCCCCGGGGCATACTGTTTTGGCGCTCCATGAGCCAGTGGCTGGGAGGGATGGGCATCATACTGTTTGCCTTGGCGGTGCTTCCCTTCCTGGGGGCTGGGGGGGCGCAGCTTTTCAAGGCCGAGGTGCCGGAACTCACGGTGGACAAGCTCAGGCCCAGGATCGTGGACACCGCCAAGGCCCTGTGGTACATCTATGTGCTGCTTACCGCCCTGGCGGCAGGGCTTTACTGGCTGGGAGGGATGGGCCTGTATGACGCCGTCTGCCACGCCTTCACCACCCTGGCCACGGGAGGGTTTTCCACCAAGAATGCCAGCATGGCCCACTTCCAGAGCCCCTTCATTCACTATGTGGCCGTGGTCTTCATGTTCATGGCGGGCATAAACTACTCCCTGTACTTCTNCCTCTTCAGGGGGAGGCCCTCCAAGCTCCTTCAGAGCGACGAGTTCAGGTTCTACCTCCTGGTTGGTGTGCTTTCCATCGCTCTGGTGAGCCTTTACAACATGACCTTCTACGGCTCCCTCGAGGAGGCCCTGAGGGCCTCGGCCTTTCAAGTGGTCTCCCTCATGACCNCCACGGGCTATGCCACGGCAGACTACGAGCTCTGGGCCCCTTTCAGCCAGGCCCTGTTGGTGGTGTTGATGTTCTACGGGGGGATGATCGGCTCCACCGGCGGAGGGATGAAGCAGGTGAGGATGCTCCTCATGCTCAAGCAGGGCTACAGGGAGCTTTACCAACTGGTGCATCCCCATGCCGTGGTTTCCCTGAAGCTTGACCGCAAGTCCCTGGGGAGCGCACTTCTGGGAAGCATCTGGGGCTTTCTGTTCCTGTTCTTGTTTGTCCTGACCCTGGCCATACTGCTTCTTAGTGCCACGGGGCTTGACCTCGTTACTGCCGTAAGCGCCGCGGTCTCTGCCATGTGCAATGTGGGCCCTGCCCTGGGGGATGTGGGCCCCACGGACAACTATGCCTCCATACCTGGGGCGGCCAAGTGGGTGCTCATATTCTGCATGCTGGCAGGGAGGCTGGAGCTTTACACCGTGCTGGTGCTGTTCATTCCCGCCTTCTGGAAGCAATGAGGGGCCTTCACAAGAGGTGGTGGTTCTGGGCCGGGATGCTCCTGGCGGTCTTCCTGGTGGCTTCCGTCCTGAAGAAGGGCCTTAAGGCCGTGCCTGTCCGCACTGCCAAGGTCCAGAGGGCAGCCATGGAGCTTACCGTCAGTGCCGCGGCCACCGGGACCGTGAAGGCGGCCAGGGAGGTGGAGCTTACCCTCCAGAGGCCTGGAAGACTGCAGAAGGTTCTAGCAGAAGAGGGCCAGGAGGTGGACGAGGGGGCCCTGGTAGCCCAGCTGGACACCCGGGAGGCGGAGCTCAGGCTCAGCTCTGCCAGGGCAGCCCTGGAGCATGCCCGCACGGTGCTTGGGCAGCTGCAGCAGGCCTACGAACCCCTGAGAGTGGAGGTGGAAAGCACCATCCGCAGGACGGAGGCCCAGCTCAAGGAGGCCCAGTGGAGGCTTGAGCGCTTAAGGAGGCTCTTTGAGAAGGGCTTCGCCTCCGAGGCTGAGCTTGAGGCCGCTGAGCGGGCCCTTGCGGTTCAGAAGGCTGCCTACGAGGCAGCCCTCTCCGGGCGCCTGAGGCTTCAGGCCGATGCCAGGAGGATTCAGGCCCAGGAGGCCAAGGNGAAGGAGGCCCGGGCGGCCCTCAGACAGGCAGAGCTCTGGCTATCCTACAGCTACCTCAGGGCACCCTTCAGGGCGGTGCTCGCCTCCAGGCCGGCAAAGCCAGGGCAGTACCTGCCCAGGGGGGCACGGGTGGCTACCCTCCTGGACATGGACTCCCTGTACATAGAGGCCCCCCTGGACGAGGTGGATGTGGCCAAGGTCAAGGAAGGCCAGATGGTGAAGCTCCGCATAGATGCCCATCCCGGAAGGGTGTTTTCCGGCAGGGTCTTCATGGTGGCCAAGACGGTAAGGGGTGGGGGACATGAGGCCAGGACATTTCTGGTGAGAGTAAGGCCTACAGAGGACATCCCCGGGCTTAGGCCGGGCATGTCGGCGGATGTGGAGGTGGTGGTAAAGACAATAACTGACGCCCTGGTGGTGCCGGCCAGTGCGGTGTTTCAAAGGAACGGGGGCAGATATGTGTATGTGCGCCAGGGCTCCAGGGCCAGGCTCCAGAGGCTTCGCATAGGGGCCTCCAGCTGGGAGCACATGGAGGTGCTACAGGGGCTGCGGGAGGGCCAGGAGGTCATCATCACCCCCGATGTGCCCGGGCTTGCCCCAGGCGCAAGGATAAAGGTCTCCCATGGCCCTGATTGAGCTTCACGAGGTCTGCAAAAGCTACTTTCTTCCCACCTACAGGGTGGATGTGCTGAGGGGGATTGAGTTCCAGGTCCAGGAGGGGGAGTTCGTGGCCATCATGGGTCCTTCGGGCTCGGGAAAGAGCACCCTGCTTAACATTGTAGGCTGCCTGGACAGGCCTACCCGGGGACGCTACCTCCTTCAGGGCCAGGACATGGGGGGCAAGAGCGATGCGGAACTTGCCCAGGTGCGCAACCAGGAGATAGGCTTTGTGTTTCAGAGCTTCAACCTGCTGCCCCGGTACCCGGCCTGGAAAAATGTGGAGCTTCCCCTTGTTTACAGTGGCCTGTCCCCTGCGGAGAGAAAGAGGAGGGCCCTCCAGATGCTGGAGCGCTTCGGGCTCCTGGACAGGGCCACCCACACCCCCGCAGAGCTTTCCGGCGGGGAGCAGCAGAGGGTGGCCATAGCCCGGGCCCTTATAAACAACCCTGCCATCGTCCTGGCCGACGAGCCCACGGGCAACCTGGACAGTCGCTCAGGGGCCGAGGTGCTGGACATCTTCCAGGGACTTCACCGCCAGGGGGTTACCATCCTGCTGGTGACCCACGAGATGGAGGTGGCCCGCAGGGCCCAGCGGGTGATAACCATAAGGGACGGGGTGTGCCAGGATGGATGTTATTGAAGCCCTGAGGGCCTCCAGCGACGCCCTCAGGGCCAACCGCCTGAGGGCATTCCTCACCATCCTGGGAGTGGTTATAGGGGTGGCGGCAGTGATACTCCTGGTCTCCATAGGGGAGGGGGCCAGGCAGTACATCAGACAGCAGTTCGGCCAGTTGGGTTCAAACATACTGGTGGTGGTGCCTGGACGCACCGCCAAGGAAGGGGGCATGCACATGGGCACCTCGGCGGTAAGGAAGCTTACCATGGAGGATGCCCGGCTGATTGAGCGGCGCTCAAGGGCAGTGCTTCATGCCGTGCCCATCATAGTGGGAACCTCCTGGATAAGGTTCGGCAACCGCAGCAGGGATACCTACATCGTGGGCGTGGGGGCCAGGTACTTCAAGGTGCGCAACCTCAAGATAGCCGTGGGAAGGAACTTCAGCCAGGACGATATAGAGGGCTCAAGGAGGGTCTGCGTGCTGGGCCGGACGGTGAAGAGGGAGCTCATGGGCGAGGCCACCTCCCCCCTGGGCGCCCTGGTGACCATCGGCGATGCCAAGTACCGGGTGGTGGGCGAAATGGCCCCCAAGGGGGTGACCCTGGGGTTTGACATAGACGATGTGGTCTTCATCCCCGTAACAGCCGCCCAGGAGCTTTTTGACACCGACTGGCTGTTCAATATTACCGTGAAGGTGGCCAGCGAGGCCCAGATACCCCAGGCCAAGGAGGACATAAGAAGACTGCTCACAAGGCGACATGCAGGCAAGGAGGACTTCACCATCCTGAGCCAGGACGAGGTGGTGGCAGTGATGGGAAAGATTCTGAACATCATGACCGCCGTGCTGGCAGGCATCGCCGCCATATCCCTCGTAGTGGGGGGCATAGGCATCATGAACATCATGCTGGTGTCGGTAAGCGAGCGCACCAGGGAGATAGGTATCCGCAAGGCGGTGGGGGCTACCAACAGGGACATCCTCCTTCAGTTTTTGGCCGAATCGGTGCTCTTGAGCCTTACGGGAGGGCTGTTCGGGGTGCTCCTGGCCGCGGCCCTGGCCTTTGCCCTGCCTGCATTCGTGCCCTTTCTGCCGACTCACCTGGTGTGGTGGTCGGTGATTGTGGCCTTCCTGTTCTGCCTGGCGGTGGGGATATTCTTCGGGGTCTACCCCGCCAGAAAGGCCGCCTCCTACGACCCCATTGTGGCCCTCAGGTACGAGTAGGCCCCGAGGTACCGCCGCGGCCCTTCGCGGGGCTGGTTGACAGAACAGGGGACGGACAATTACTATTAAAGACTAAAGTTTTTAAGGCCAAAGATGAGGATAAAGGTATCGGAGATACCCCAAGAGGGGCTTGATGTCCGGGAGGAGATGTCCCTTGAATGGGACGACCTTCAGGCCCGGGCATCCTTTGAGGCCAGGGCGGAGAAGGTGGGCCAGGAGGTACTCCTTAAGGGCGTGCTGGAGGCCTCTGTAGAGCTTGCCTGTAGCCGCTGCCTGGGGAGGTTCAGGCAGGACCTCAGGGTGCCCGTGGATGTGTTCTACCATCCGGCCGAGACCCTGAAGGAGGAGACCAGGGAGCTGGGCACCGAGGAGATGAGCACAGGTTTTTACCAGGAGGACGAGATAGACACTGCAGTGCTTGCCAGGGAGCAGCTCATGCTTAATCTGCCCATGAAGCCCCTCTGCCGGGCCGACTGCAAGGGCATATGCCCTCGCTGTGGGGCTAACCTCAACATCCAGTCCTGCCAATGCCCCGTTAAGGGGGGCTCGGCCCTTCAGGGGGCGCTGGAGAAATTTCTCAAGGAGAGGAAGCAAAATGGCTAACCCGACGCACAGACACACCAGGGCACGAAGGGACAGGCGCAGGGCCCACTGGAAGGGGCAGTACCCCCAGCTTAGCACCTGTCCTGAGTGCGGCGAGCCCAGGCTGCCCCACAGGGTGTGCCTGAGCTGCGGCTCCTACAACCAGCGCAAGGTTCTGGAGATTGTAGAAAAAGACTAATGCGCATTGCCCTGGACGCCATGGGGGGCGACCATGCCCCCTCGGCCATAGTGCAGGGGGCTGTGGAAGCCCTCACGGAGCTTCAGGACCTGGAGGTGGTGCTGGTGGGCGACGAGATGGCCATCCTCCGGGAGCTTACCGGCAAGCGCTTCACCACCGAGCGGGTGTTCCTGAAGCACGCCTCAGAGGTCATAGCCATGGACGAGGCCCCCTCAACGGCCATCCGGAGGAAGAAGGACTCTTCCATTCGCAGGGCCATAGAGCTTGCCAAGAGGGGGCAGGTTCATGCCGTGGTTAGTGCGGGCCACTCGGGGGTGGCCATGGCCCTGGCCCTCCTCATGCTGGGCACCGCCCAGGGAGTGGACAGGCCGGCCATAGCCACCATAATGCCCACCCTCAAGCGCCCCTTCGTGCTCCTGGATGCCGGGGCCAATGTGGACTGCTCGCCCCAGAACCTTCTTCAGTTCGCCTTTATGGGCAATGCCTATGCCAGGCACATCCTGCAGAGGCAGAGCCCCAGGGTGG
The DNA here is from genome assembly GCA_002011795.1 of Nitrospirae bacterium JdFR-88. Lineage (GTDB taxonomy): Bacteria > Nitrospirota > Thermodesulfovibrionia > Thermodesulfovibrionales > JdFR-88 > JdFR-88. The sequence continues at coordinate 38,203 of MTOX01000006.1, read as the reverse complement.
CCCTCCTGAGCATCGGGGAGGAGGCCTCCAAGGGCAACGAGCTCACCAAGGAGGCCTTCAAGATGCTCAAGGGCTCGGGCCTGAACTTCATCGGCAACATCGAGGGCAAGGACATCTTCCAGGGAGAGGCCGATGTGGTGGTGTGCGATGGCTTCATCGGCAACATAGTGCTCAAGACAGGTGAAGGCCTGGCCGAGATGGTCATCCGGATGCTCAAGCAGGAAATCGCCAGCCTGGCCATGGGCAGGCTGGGGNATCTGTTCATCAAGTCGGCCCTCAAGGGCTTCAAGAAGAAGACGGACTACGCGGAATACGGGGGTGCTCCCCTTCTGGGGATAAACGGCACCTGCATCATAGCCCATGGGCGCTCCACCGCCAAGGCCATAAAGAATGCCATAAGGGTGGCCCAGGAGCTTGCCAAGATGCGGCTTCATGAGCGCATAGAGGCAGAGCTGAAGGGCTACAGGGGAGGCAGGAGCGTTGCTGCGCGCTAAGGTGCTTGCCACAGGGGCCTACGCCCCCAGGAAGGTGCTTACCAACAGGGACCTGGAGAGGATGGTGGATACCTCCGATGAGTGGATTACCGAGCGCACCGGCATAAAGGAGCGCAGGATTGCCTCCGAGAAGGAGGCCACCTCGGACCTGGCCTATGAGGCCTCCAGGGATGCCCTGAAGCGGGCAGGGCTTAAGCCCAAGCATCTGGACTTGATAATAGTGGCCACCGTGACGCCGGACATGCCCCTTCCTGCCACTGCCTGCCTCTTGCAGGACCGGCTGGGTGTAAAGGGCATAGCCGCCTTTGACCTCAACGCCGCCTGCTCGGGCTTCATCTACGCCCTGGGGGTGGCCGATGGCCTGATCCGCTCGGGGCTTTACCGCAGGGCCCTGGTGGTGGGTGCCGAGGCGCTTTCCAGGATTACCGACTGGCAGGACCGTTCCACCTGCGTGCTCTTCGGGGACGGCGCAGGGGCCGTGGTGCTTGAGGCCACCGAGGAGGACCGGGGCATCCTCTCGGTGCACCTCTATGCCGACGGCAGCATGGGCGACCTCCTCATGGTGCCTGCCGGGGGCTCCAGAATGCCTCCCAGCCAGGAGACGGTAAGGAGGCGCCTCCACTATGTGAAGATGAAGGGCAACGAGACCTTCAAGGTGGCCGTCAAGACCCTGGAGCGCCTGGTAGTGGAGACCCTGAAGGCCAACAGGCTCAAGCCCTCGGACCTTGCGCTCCTCATCCCTCACCAGGCCAATCTAAGGATAATAAAGGCTACGGCCCAGAGGCTGAAGCTTCCCCTGGAGAAAGTACTCCTCAACCTGGACAGATACGGCAACNCCTCCGCCGCCTCGGTGCCTATGGCCCTTCACGAGGCTGCCGTCACGGGCAGGCTGAGGAAGGGCGACTATGTGCTCCTGGAGGCCTTCGGCGGCGGGCTCACCTGGGCCTCGGCCCTTATCAAGTGGTAGCCTCCCCTCCTTTGCCCAGCTTCTGGTAGAAGGGCTTCAGCAGGTCTATGGGCACTGGGAACACCAGGGTGGAGTTCTTCTCCGTGGCTATCTCCGTAAGGGTCTGCAGGAACCTCAACTGCAGCGTAATGGGGCTTGAGGCCATGATCTCCGCTGCCTCCGAAAGCCTCTGGGCCGCCTGGTACTCTCCCTCGGCGTGGATTATCTTGGCCCGGCGCTCCCTTTCGGCCTCGGCCTGCTTGGCAATAGCCCTGAGCATCTCCTGTGGGAGGTCCACGTTCTTCACCTCCACGGCGGTGACCTTCACTCCCCAGGGCTCGGTCTGGAAGTCTATCACCTTCTGAAGCTCGGCGTTGAGCTCCTCCCGCTTGGTCAGGAGGTCGTCCAGTTGGCTCTGGCCCAGGATGCTCCGCAGGGTGGTCTGGGCTATCTGGCTGGTGGCGTAGTAGAAGTCCTCCACCTCGGTGACCGCCTTTATGGGGTCTATCACCCGGAAGTACACCACGGCGTTGACCTTCACCGAGATGTTGTCCCTGGTGATTATGTCCTGCGAAGGCACATCCATGGTGACGGTCCGGAGGCTCACCCTCACCAGGCGGTCAATTATGGGCCAGATAATCACCAGCCCTGGCCCCTTCACAGGTATTACCCTTCCCAGCCTGAACACTACGCCCCTCTCGTACTCCTTCAGTATCTTTATGGCTGCCGAGAGGAAGTACAGGATAAGGAGCACTACGAACAGAAGCCCCATGAACGATGTGGTTATAGGCATGTCTGAAAACCTCCTCCTTCAGTCTTTCTCGGGCCTTACCTTCAGCTTCAGGCCCTCCACGGCCTGCACCTTCACCCTGCTGCCCTTGGGGACGGGGGAGTCGGAGTAGGCGCTCCATATCTCCCCGTGAAGCAGCACCTGTCCCCCCTGGGGGCCCACATCGGTGCTGGCGGTGGCCGTCTGGCCCACCAGCCCTTCTGCACCGGTGGCGGGTCGGCGCCTGTAGGCCCTCAGGGCCAGCCACAAGGTGAGCACAAAAAACAGCGCCGTAATAAGCACCGCTGGAAGCACCAGGCTAAGGGAAAGCTTCAAGAACGGCCCTCCTTTCTCAAAAAGCATCAGGGAGCCGATGACCATGGCCACTATGCCCCCCAGGGTCAGGGCACCGTGGGAGACCACCTTTACCTCCAGTATAAACATTATAATCGCCAGGAGGATGAGCAGGAAGCCGGCGTAATTGACCGGCAGGGTCTGGAAGGCGTAGAAGGCCAGGATGAGGCATATGCCCCCGATCACCCCTGGGAATATGGCCCCGGGATTGGTAAGCTCAAAGAACAGGCCGTAGAAGCCCAGGAGCATCAGGATGTAGGCCACATTGGGGTTGCTTATGAGGTCAAGTATCCTGAGCCTTAAGCCCATCTCCTCCCTGAGCACCATGGCCTGGGCTGTCCGAAGGGTCCTTTCCTTGCCCAGTACGACCACTTTGCGGCCGTGAAGCCTCTGAAGAAGCTCCCTCAGGTCCTGGGCCATGAGGTCTATCACACCCAGCCTGAGGGCCTCCTCGGCAGAGGCCGAGGCCCCTTCCCGCACCGCCTGCTCGGCCCACCGGGCGTTCCTGCCCCTGGAGTGGGCGATGGCCCTTATGTAGGCTGCGGCATCCTCCAGGGCCTTTTTGGCCACAGCCTCTTGGAGTTTTTGCCCCACCCCCACGGGGGTGGCTGCTCCCAGGTTGGTCTGCGGGGCCATGGCCGCTACATGGGCAGCCAGGGTTATGAATGTGCCTGCCGAGGCCGCCCTGGCCCCTGGGGGGGAGACATACACCACCACGGGCACGGAGGAGGCGTTGATGGCCTTTACGACGCTGCGCATGGAGGCATCAAGCCCTCCCGGGGTGTCCAGCTCTACGATGAGGGCCTCCACGGCCTGCTCCTGCGCCTTCTGAAGGCTCTTGGTGAGGAACTCCGCAGCCACGGGATTGACCACCCCGTCAAGGGTTATCACCATGACCTCGGCCCCTGGGGCTGAAAGGGGAAGCACCAGCAGGCTAAATATCAGCAGGAGACGCCTCATCCGCTGGCCTTCTCTGAGGGGTTTCCCTTCTCAGGCGGCTTGGGCTTGCACACAGGGCAGTACGGTTCCCCCAAATCCAGGAGGCACACATGCCCTCACTCAGGGCAACAGATGCACCGCTCCTGGGGCTGTCCGCAGACAGGACACTTCTTCTCTTCCATGCCGGATTATATCCCCCTCAGAGGAGGTATTTCAACAGGACAAATCCCCCTATGAGGAGGGCCATGAACAGGATGCTCAGGATATTGAAGTACCTGTCTATGAACCTCTTTGCAGGGGGGCCCAGGAGGTACAGCAGCCCGGCCACCAGGAAGAACCTGGCCCCCCGGCTCAGGAGGGAGGCCACGATGAACACCCCGAAGTCAACCCTGAAGAACCCTGCCGCTATGGTGAAGACCTTGTAGGGAATGGGGGTGAAGCCGGCCACCGCTATGGCCCAGGCCTCGTAGCGGAGGAAGTAGGCCCTTACCGCCTCCAGGCTCTGGGGCTCTACATAGGCAAGAATTATCCTTTTCCCCAGGTGCCAGAACTGTGCCCCGATAAGGAAGCCCAGGGCCCCTCCCAGCACGGAGCCTGCGGTGCAAAGGAGGGCGTAGCGGAAGGCCCTCCTGGGAAGGGAAAGCCCCAGGGCCATAAGCAGCACATCAGGGGGCACAGGGAAGAAAGATGCCTCGGCCACTGCCAGGGCAAACAGGGCCAATGCCCCGTAAGGGGTGTGGGCCCAGTGCAGCACCCAGTCGTAAAGCCTTCTCAGGGGCTTAAGAAGCACTGTTAATTAAAGCCTAAGCCCGAGGCGGTGTCAAATCCCCTTGGAGCCCCCTCTGATGCTAAAATAAGGNATGAAACCCTTTTTCTCCAGGAGCGCCTTTAGAGTAACCCTCCTTTATGCCGGCCCCTTTGCGGTGGTAATAATAGGCCTTGCCCTGGCATTGATGATGTGGGAGATAAGGCAGCATGAGAGGGAACAGGTTTCAGAGCTTCTGGAGGTCTCCAGGGCCTTTTCCGAGCAGATTCTGATTACCCGGCAGTGGAACGCCAGCCACGGGGGAGTGTATGTGGAAATCACCAATCGGACCCAGCCGAACCCCTACCTGAAGGACCCGGAGCGGGACATTGTCTCTACCGCCGGCAGGCGCTATACCAAGATAAACCCTGCCTACATGACCAGGCAGCTGGCCGAAATAGCGGCCGAAAGGGGCAGATACAAGTTCAGGATGGTAAGCCTGAGCCCCATCAACCCCTACAACAGCGCCGACGAGTGGGAGGCCCAGGCCCTGAGGCAACTTCAGCAGGGGGCCCGAGAGGCCTACGCCTTTCTGGGCCAAGGAGAAGAAAGAGGGTTTCACTACATGGCCCCCCTCAGGATAGAAAGGCCCTGTCTGCGCTGCCATCGGCAAGGGCACTATGAGCTTGGGGCAGTGGCCGGAGGGCTTCATATCACCATACCCACCAGGGTCTCGGACATCCTTCATAGGGCCGAGACAAGACGCATGGTGCTTTCCTACGCCGCGGTGGTGGTGGTGGCCATACTGTTCGTGTTTGGCCTGAGCTGGGCCTTCTCGGCCCGCCTGGTAAGAGCGGCCAGACGGGAGCTGGAGGCCGAAAAGCTCAAGACGGCGGTGGAGCTTTCGGGGGCCATGGCCCATGAGCTCCGCCAGCCCTTGACCATCATTGTGGGCTTTGCGGAGCTACTGAAGGACAAGGNGAAGGGCTCCTCGGCAGAGCAGGAGGCCGATATAATCGTGGGCCAGGCCATGAGGATGGACGAGACCATAAAGAAGATGCTGGAGATTACCGTCTACAGGACCAAGCCCTACAGTGAGGATGTGGAGATTCTCGACCTGGAGGCCTCCAGCGAGGAGGAGAAATGAAGGAGGCCCTGCTTTACGAGCGGCTCCCGAAGCAGAAGGNGCGCTGCTTCCTCTGCGCCCACCGCTGCCTCATAGGCCCTGGCAAACGGGGCATATGCGCCGTCAGGGAAAACCGCGAGGGCACCCTCTTCAGCCTGGTCTACGGCAAGGTGGTCTCTCTCAACATAGACCCCATAGAGAAGAAGCCCCTGTTTCATTTCCAGCCCGGCTCCAGGAGCCTTTCCCTGGCCACGGTAGGCTGCAATTTCCGCTGCGAGCACTGCCAGAACTACGAGATATCCCAGTACCCCAGGGAAAGGCCCGATGTGGCCATTCCGGGCAGGGACACCACCCCCCGGGAGGTGGTGGCCCTGGCCGAGGCCGAGGGCTGCCAGAGCATTTCCTACACCTACACCGAGCCCACCATATTCCTGGAGTTCGCCCTGGACTGCGCCAAGCTGGCAAAAGAGCGGGGTATCAAGAATGTCTTTGTCTCAAACGGCTACATGACGCCCGAGAGCGCCTCCCTCATAGCCCCTTACCTGGACGGAAACAACATTGACCTTAAGGGGGACGACCAGTTTTACAAGAAGGTCTGCCATGCCGCCTCGGCCGAGCCGGTGAAGGAGACCATAAGGCTCATGCACCAGGCGGGGGTCTGGGTGGAGGTGACCACCCTTATCATTCCGGGCTACAATGACTCCGAGGGGCTTCTGAGGGACATAGCCCGGTTCATCCGCTCTGTGTCGCCCTCCATTCCGTGGCATGTCACGCAGTTTTACCCCACCTACCAGATGCTGGATATGCCCCGCACCCCTGTGAAGACCCTTCGGTGGGCCAGGGAGCTGGGCCTGGAGGAAGGCCTGAAGTTCGTTTACGAGGGCAATGTGCCGGGCGAAGGAGGGGAGAACACCTACTGCCCTCATTGCGGACAGTTGGTGATCGAACGCTTCGGCTTCAACATCCGGGCAAACCGGCTCCTGGAGGGNTCCTGCCCCCGCTGCCACACCCCCATAGAGGGAAACTGGATTTAGAATAACTTTTCTTTGTAAAATAACACAACTGGTAGTTTGTAGACAAATGGGGCCTGGCGCCTGATAATTCAATTAAGCCTTAGGGGGCGGAACCGATAGAAATCACTAATGGTAATTGGGAATGCTCAAGAGTGAAAAGCAGATAGGTGCGCTCATCAGGCAGCTGAGGAAGGCTGCGGGCATGTCGCAGATGCAACTGGCAGAAAAGATAGGGGTATCCTACCAGCAGGTGCAGAAGTATGAAAAGGGTGTAAGCAAGCTCACCATTTCCAGGCTTAAGCAGATAGCCGGGGCCCTGGGGGTGACCATCGGTGTGTTTCTGGACGAGGAACCTGCCAGCACCGAGGCGGGCGAGCCTGTGGCGGGCTTCAGGGGGCTCAGCAAGGAAGAGGCCCGGCTGCTTATGCTTTTCAGGAGGCTGGACAACCGAAGGCTTCGCACGGGATTCATAGACATGCTGGAGGATGTAGTCAAGCTTTCCCAGAAGCGGAGGCGCTAAGGGAGCTCCTTCATCATCACCAGGGCATCCTCCAGGGGNGCCAGGTAGTAGTTTCTCCTCCTACCTACCACCCGGAAATCCAGGGACTCATACAACCTCTTGGCGGCTACATTGGAGGCCCTTACCTCCAGGAACACATACAGGCAGCCCCGCTGGGCAAGCCCGCTCAGGGCGGCCTGTACAAGCCTTCTGCCTATTCCCTGCCTTCTGTGCTCAGGATGCACGGCCAAATCCAGTATGTGGCCCTCGTCGTAGGTGTGCCGGACGCAGATGTAGCCCACCACCGCCTCTTCCTTTAAGGCTACCAGGGCAATGCTGTGGGGGTTTTCCATCTCTGCCAGGAAGGAGGGGCTGCTCCAGGGGGTGCTAAAACTCTGCCGCTCGATCTCCAGCACCTCCTGCAGGTGCTGGCGTCTCATGGGCCGGATGACAATGCTCATGGCATCTTCAGCTCGGCCTCTGACTTCCTTATGTACTGAGGCGCCAGGGCCATGGGCTCTGAAAAAATACCCTCCCTGGCCATCCTGTAGCCCAGCACCGCCACGGAGGCGGCCGAGGGCTGCATCGCATGTCCTGGGGCAAAGACGGCCCTCCTGCCCAGGAGGCTGCCAAGTACTCCCCTGTAAAGCCATGCCCCTTCGCCCTGGAGCACCGCCTCCTTGAGCCTGGAAAGCTCCTGGGCCCACTGCTGGGGCCTGAGGGTAGTCTCTTCCTTGAGTCTCTTGAAGCCTTCGGGGCCCCATTGGAAGACCGCTCCGTAGAGCTCCCCCTTTCGGGCATCCAGGAGGGGACACACGGGGAGGCTGCACAGGGGGAGCTGCCAGGCCATGGCCTCCAGGGTAGGCACCGCCACTATGGGCAGATTACCCCTGGCAAAGGCCAGTCCTTTGGCAGTGCTCAGGCCAACCCTGAGCCCCGTAAAGGAGCCCGGACCGATGGATACCGCCAGCACATCTATGTCCTTTATGTCCAGGCCGGCCTGGCCCAGGCAGTACCGAATGGAAGGCATAAGCCTCTCCGAATGGGCCACCTTTATGCCCAGCCTGAGGCTTGCCAGTATGCGCTCCCCTTCGCTCACGGCCACTCCGCCCATGAGGGTGGCTGTCTCCAGGGCCAGGAGCTTCATCCTCGGGGCTCCCTGAGCCGTCCTCCCAGCAGCGCTGCCCACAGCAGGCAGAGGCCTGCCGCGGCGCCCACCGCCTGGGGAGTGCCCAGATGCTCTGCCGCCGTCCCCATGAAGGCATTGCCAAAGGGGGTCATGCCCAGGAACACCAGGGTGTATACACTCATCACTCTGCCCCTGATGGCGTCTGTGCAATGCAGCTGGATGGTGCTGTTGGCCATGGCCAGGAAGCTCACCAAGGCCCAGCCGGCCACGGCCAGAAGGGCCAGGGAAAGCAGGTAATGCCTGCTAAGGGAGAAGCCCAGAAGGCTCAGGGGAAACATCACCGCCACCGCCCTCATGAAGCCGAGCTTTCCATAGGCCGAGCCCCTCAGGCCCAGGGCTACCGCTGCCAGGAAGGCCCCCAGCCCTGCCGAGGCTGCCAGGAACCCCAGCCCCTGGGCCCCTACATCCAGGACCTCCTCGGCAAACACAGGCAGCAGGCTTACAAACGGAAGCCCCAGGAGGCTGAAGCAGGCAATGAGCATGAGGGCCGTCCGAATGAAGGGTTCCTGCCTTATGAAGCGCATTCCCTCAAGGAGCTCACTGAGGAGCCCCCTGGGTTGCCTCCTGTGCACATGGCCCCGGGTGCTTATCCTGGTGAGGGCCAGGATTACTGCCAGGAAGCTCAGGGCGTTGAGGTAGAAGCAGGCCGGCAGACCCACATAGGCGATGGTAAGACCTGCGGCCACAGGGCCGATTATCCGGGCCCCGTTGAAGGCGGCGGAATTCAGGGCAATGGCGCTTAGGAGTTGCTCCCTGCCCACTATCTCCACATAGAAGGACTGTCTGGCCGGTATGTCAAAGGCATTGATGGTGCCCAGCATGGCCACGAACACCCCCACCTGCCATATCTGAATGAGCCCCAGTTGGGTCAGCGCCCCGATGGCCAGGGCAGGCAGGGCGGCCAGGGCCTGAGTAAGAATCAAGAGATTGCGCTTCCTGAAGCGGTCTGCCGCCACCCCTCCCAGGAGACTGAAGAGCATCACCGGCAGGCTGGCCGCGGCGGCCACCATCCCCAGGTACATGGGGGAGCGGGTGAGGGAGTAGACCAGCCAGCCCTGGGCTGTGGCGTGCATCCAGGTGCCCGAGAAGGATATCACCTGTCCAATCCACAACAGCCTGTAGTCCCTGAGGTAAAAGGCAGGAAAGAACCTCCTGGATGTATCCATGACTGTATATTTTACAGTAAAATTCCGGTATGGGCTCTTGCCAGCTCTGTAAGAGGCAGTCCGGGAAGATATCCCCCTTTCTGGGGCTCTGCTACAACTGCATAAAGGGCCGGGCCCATGAGGCCCTCGTCCTCACAAAGGAGGCCCATGCCAGGGCCAGGAAGCCCTTTGGGCTTCCCCCCGAGCCCCCCAAGACGCCTGGGGGCCTTCCCTGCAAGGTCTGCGCCAACGAGTGCGTAATCGGGGAAGGCCAGGTGGGCTTCTGCGGCCTCAGGGCAAATGTGGGCGGGAGGCTCAAGGGTGTAAGTGCGCAGCGGGGGAGGCTTTCCTGGTATCACGACCCCCTGCCTACCAACTGCGTGGCCGACTGGGTGTGCCCTGGAGGCACGGGGGCAGGGTATCCCAGGTATGCCCTCCGGGACGGTCCGGAATACGGCTGTGCCAACCTGGCGGNGTTCTTCCATGCCTGCTCCATGGACTGCCTTTACTGCCAGAACTGGCACTTCAGGCGCCTGAGCTTGGGAGGCGAGGAGCACTCCGCAGAGGAGCTGGCAGCCTCCTTGAGGGACAACACCACCTGCATATGCTACTTCGGCGGGGACCCCAGCCCCCAGATGCCCTTTGCCCTCAGGGCCTCCAGGCTGGCCCTGGCCTGTAGCCCCAGGAGACCCCTGAGGATATGCTTTGAGACCAATGGCACCGTGCACCCGGGACTTTTGCAGCAGGCGGTAAGGCTTGCCCTGGACACAGGGGGCATCGTGAAGTTTGACCTCAAGGCCTGGGACAGGACGCTTCATAGGGCCCTTACAGGGGTCGACAACCAGCGGGTGCTGGAGAACTTCCGCCTGGCGGCCGGGCATATTTCCCAAAGGCCCGAGGTGCCCCTGGTGGTGGCCTCCACCCTCATGGTGCCAGGCTATGTAGAGGCCCAGGAAGTAGAGGCCATAGCCTCCTTCATAGCCTCGGTGGAGCCTGAAATCCCCTACGCCCTTTTGGCCTTCAGCCCCCAGTTCATGATGCAGGAACTTCCGCTTCTAAGCCGAAGGGAGGCCCAGGAGTGCCTTCAGGCTGCCCGCAGAGCCGGCCTGAGGAATGTACGGCTCGGAAATGTGCACCTTTTGAGGTAAAATNCCCTAAATGCGCTATGTCCTGGTGGGTGGCGGCGCTGCCTCGGCCAGCGCCGCCCTGGCCATAAGAAAACTGGACGCCGAAGGGGAGGTCCTGGTAGTAACCGAGGAGCCCTATCCCTTCTACAGCAGGATAAGACTCCTGGGGTTCCTGGCAGGGGACATTGCCGAGGAGGAGCTTTTCCTTTTCAAGTCCCAATGGTACGAGGAGCACCGCATAAGGCTTCTCAAGGGTGCCAGGGCAGAGAGGCTGCTGCCCCAAAGAAGACAGCTCGTGCTTGCCGGCTCGGACNCCATTGTCTATGACAGGCTTCTTCTGGCTACTGGTTCGGTCCCCTTCGTGCCCCCCGTGGAAGGCGTGGGACTTGAGGGCGTCTTCACCCTGAGGGGACTTGATGATGTGAAGGCCCTGGCCACCTATGCCAGGGACAAGGAGAGCGTCCTGGTGCTGGGCGGTGGGGCCCTGGGACTTGAGGCCGGCTATGCCTTGCGGAAGAAGGGTCTCAGGGTGAAGGTGGCGGAGGTTGCCCCCAGGCTGCTGCCCCGACAGCTGGATGAGGACTGCGCCCGGATGCTCCAGGGCCATCTTCAGAAACTGGGCCTGGAGTTCCACCTGGGGGTAAGGGCCCGGAGGCTCTTGGGAGAAAAGAGGGTGGAGGCCGTGGAGCTTGATGACGGAAGGGTGCTTCAGGCCCAGGTGGTGCTTGTCTCCGCGGGGGTAAGGCCCAGGGTGGAGCTTGCCCGAAGCTCGGGACTCAGGCTTCAGAGGGGGATTGTGGTGGATGACTCCCTTCGCACCTCTTGCGCGGACATTTGGGCCGCAGGGGATTGTGCCGAGCACAGGGGTGTGTGCTACGGCTTCTGGGCTGCAGCCCAGGGGCAGGGCAGGGTGGCGGGCACTAACATGGCCGGTGGAAAGGCCCTGTACGAGGGCACCATAGCGGCCTATACGGTGCGGATAGCCGGGCTGGAGGTCTTCTCCGCGGGGGACATAGAGCCTGAGGGCCCCTACGAGTGCATCCTCAGCAAGGACGAGCAGGGCTGCGCCTATCGCAAGGTAGCCCTCAAAGAGGGCCGAATCACGGGCTGCATCCTCATGGGGCGCACCCTGCAGGACAAGCAGGCCCTTCTCAGGGCCATACAAGGGGGCAGGAGGCTTTCTGCCCTGGAGGCCTCCTCAGGATGAGGCGCACCCAGGCAGAAAGGCTCCTCATACGGGTCCGCGGGGTGGTGCAAGGGGTGGGCTTCAGGCCCTATGTGTACAGGCTGGCGGTGTCCCTGGGCCTCAGGGGATTTGTGCAGAACACCGCCGAGGGCGTGCTCATTGAGGTGGAAGGGGAGGGCCTGCAGGAGTTCCTTCACAGGCTTACCAGAGAATCTCCCCCCCTGTGCCATATAACTGAGGTGGACACCGAGGCCCTTTCTGCCAGGGGCTACGAGGACTTCAGAATCCTCCAGAGCCAGGACGAGGGCCTCTTTACCCTCGTGAGCCCCGATGTGGCCACCTGCCAGGACTGCCTGAGAGAGCTTTTGGACCCTAAAGACAGACGCTACCTTTATCCCTTCATAAACTGCACCAATTGCGGGCCCCGCTACAGCATCATCCGGGCCCTGCCCTATGACCGGGCCAACACCACCATGAAGGTCTTCCCGATGTGCCCCCGGTGCCTGAAGGAGTACCAGGAGCCCTCCGACAGGCGGTTTCACGCCGAGCCCAATGCCTGCCCAGCCTGCGGCCCCGAGCTGAGCTACCAGGGACCCCAGAGCCCCGGGCGGGAGCCCCTGCTACAGGCCCTGGGGCAGCTCAAGGCAGGAAGGATAGTGGCCATAAAGGGCCTGGGAGGGTTCCATCTGGCCGTGGATGCCACCAATGCCCAGGCAGTGGAGCTCCTGAGACGACGGAAGCGCCGAAGCAACAAGCCCTTTGCCCTCATGGCCGCCAGCCTGGAGGNCATAAGGCGCTTCTGCCATGTAAGCCCGGAGGAGGAGGCAGTCCTTGTCTCTGAGAGAAGGCCCATAGTGCTCCTTAGAAAGAGGGAGGACTGCTCCCTTCCTGAGGCCATTGCCCCCCGTAGCAGACGCCTGGGCTTCATGCTGCCTTACACCCCCTTGCACCGCCTGCTCTTTGAGCACCCCGGGGGCCCGGGGTTTCAGGTGCTGGTAATGACCAGCGGCAACCTTTCCGAGGAGCCCATTGTGGTGGACAACCAGGAGGCCTTGGAGGCCTTGAAGCCCCTGGCCGATGCCTTCTTGCTTCACAACCGGGATATCCACACCCGGGTGGACGACTCGGTGCTGGCCCGTACAGGAAGCCAGGAGGTGTTCATTCGCCGGGCCAGGGGCTATGCCCCTGAACCCATAGCCCTTGAGGGCACAGGCCCCCAGGTACTTGCCGCCGGGGCCGACCTGAAGAACACCTTCACCCTTACCAAGGACAATGTGGCCATCGTGAGCCAGCACATCGGGGACATGGAAAGCCCCAAGACCCTGGACTTCTTCCAGGAGACCCTGGAGAAGCTCAAGGCCCTCTATCGGGTAAGCCCCGAGGCCCTGGCCTACGACCCCCATCCGGGCTACTTCAGCACTGCCTGGGCCCTGAGCCAGGAGGGGCTCCTTAAGGTTCCCATTCAGCACCATTATGCCCATGTGGCCTCGGTGATGGCCGAGCAGGCCCTCAGGGGCAAGTGCATCGGCGTGGCCTTTGACGGCCTGGGCTACGGCCCTGACGGCACCCTGTGGGGTGGGGAGTTCCTCATTGCCGACATTTATGGCTTCCAGAGGGCCGGGCACATAAAGCCCTTTCCCCTGCCAGGAGGCCAGCAGGCCATCAGGCAGCCCTGGAGGGTGGCCGTAAGCCTGGTGGGCCAGATGGCGGGTCCAGAGTGCCTGGAGCTCCTTGAGAGGGTGGGGTTTTTGAAAAGGCACGAGCCCTCCCAGGTGGAGGCCGTCCTTAAGGTCTCGGAAAAGAGGGAGTTTTCTCCCCTCAGTTCAGGGGCAGGCAGGCTCTTTGACGCTGTCTCGGCCCTCTTGGGCCTGGTAAGTGAGAATACCTTCGAGGCCGAGGCCGCCATGGCCCTGGAGGCCTGTGCCTTGGAGGGCATTGAGGAGGACTATCCGGTGGACATCTCCTTCAGCTCGCCCATGGTGGTAGACTTCTCCATGACCTTTTATGCCATCCTCAGGGACATGGAGCAAGGGGTGGCACCTGGGCACATCTCTGCCAAGTTTCACAACACGGTGGCTACTGCCATCGGGCGGGTGGTGCTGAAGCTGGCGGTCCTTCAGAGACTCAATGATGTGGTGCTCTCAGGGGGGGTGTTTCAGAACCTGTACCTCCTTTCCCGCGCTGTGAGGCTCCTTCGGGAGCACGGCCTGAGGGTGCATACCAACCGCCGGGTGCCTGCCAACGACGGCGGAGTAAGCCTGGGACAGGCCTATATCCTCCGAGAGAGGCTCAGGGGATGAACACCCAGAGAGTACTGAAGGCCATAGGGCTCATCATGCAGTCCCTCCAGAGGGAGGTAAACCTCATGGAGGTCTGCGGAACCCACACCGTGAGCATCTTCCGCCACGGCATAAGGGGGCTTCTTAGGGACTGGCCCGTGAGGTTTCTCAGCGGCCCTGGCTGCCCCGTGTGCGTTACTGCCCAGGAGGACGTGGACAGGGCCATCATGCTGGCCCGAAGGCCCGGCGTGCTGCTATGTACCTTCGGGGACATGATGAGGGTGCCAGGGGCCCTGGGAAGCCTGCAAGAAGCCCGGGCCAGGGGGGCCAGGGTGGAGGTGGTCTACTCCCCCCTGGATGCCCTCAGGCGGGCCGAAAAGGGCACCGAGACGGTGGTCTTTTACGCCACGGGATTTGAGACCACCGCCCCCTCTGTGGCCGCGGTGCTCCTGGAGGCCGAGGAAAGAGGTATAGAGAACTTCCTCCTTTATTCGGTGCACAAGCTGGTGCCCCCGGCCCTGGAGGCCCTGCTTCAAGGGCCGTGCCAGCACATCGACGGCTTCATACTCCCCGGGCATGTGAGCACGGTGATTGGAAGCAGGGTGTATGACTTCATAGCCGAAAGATACTCTAAGCCCGCGGTGGTGGCTGGGTTTGAGGCCCAGGACATACTGGAGGCCACCCTCATGCTCCTTGACGGTATCAAGGCCCGGAGGCCTGAGGTGCAGGTGCAGTACAGTAGGGCCGTGCGCCCCGAGGGCAACCCCAGGGCCCGGGCCCTCATGAGAGAGGTCTTCACCGTGGTGGATGCCTACTGGAGGGGCATAGGGGTGATACCCTCCAGCGGGCTGAGCCTTGGGGAGGCCTTTGCCCACAGGGACGCCCTCAGGGTGTTCGCCCCTGAGCTTGCAGAGGTGCCCAAGGCCGGGGAGCCCAGGGGCTGCGCCTGTGCCGATGTGCTCAGGGGTCTCAAGCTGCCTCCTGACTGCGCCCTCTTTGGTCGCCGATGCACCCCGGAGCACCCCGTAGGGGCCTGCATGGTGAGTACCGAAGGGAGCTGCGCCGCTTACTACAAGTACGGAGGTGGCAATGGATAGGATACTGCTGGGCCACGGGGCCGGGGGCAGGCTTATGCACTCCCTCATCAGGGAGCATTTCTCCGGCGCCTTTGGCATGGCCGAGCTCCTGGATGCTGCCAGGCTTAGCCTTGAAGGCCGGCGGGTGGCCATGAGCACGGACAGCTATGTGGTGAAGCCCCTGTTCTTTCCGGGAGGAGACATAGGGGAGCTCTCAGTCTACGGCACGGTGAATGACCTGAGCATGGTAGGTGCTCGCCCCCTCTGCCTTACGGTGGGTTTCATCCTGGAGGAAGGGCTTCCCCTGGAGGACCTCAGGCGCATCGTGGCCTCTATGGCCAGGGCGGCTCAGCGGGCGGGGGTGGCCTTGGTGGCAGGAGACACCAAGGTGGTGGAGCGCGGAAAGGGCGATGGGATGTTCATCAACACCGCCGGGCTGGGCCTCCTGCCCGAAGGGCTGGAGCTCGTGCCCTCCAGGATGAGTCCCGGCGATGTGGTCATCCTGAGCGGCCCGGTGGGGGAGCACGGCATAGCGGTGATGGCAGAGCGCAACGGCCTGAGCTTTGAGCCCCCCCTTAGGAGCGACACCAGACCCCTGAACGACCTGGTGCAGAAGATGCTCCAGGCGGGAGAGGGCCTCAAGGTTCTCCGGGACCCTACCAGGGGGGGGCTGGCTACCACGCTCAAGGAGCTGGCCCTTCAGTCAGGCCTGAACATACTTGTCAGGGAGGAGGACATCCCCGTCTCCCCCCAGGTAAGGGGGGCGGCGGAGCTCCTGGGACTAGACCCCCTGTATGTGGCCTGCGAGGGAGTGCTGGTTGCGGTGGCGGGCGCCCCTGTGGCAGAATATCTCTTAGCCCTCATGAGGGAGCATCCCGACGGGGTTCAGGCCAGGGCAATAGGCGAGGTCCTGCCCCCAGAGGGGTCTGAGCCCAGGGTGGTGCTCCAGACGGCTATAGGCGGCCAGAGAATGCTGGAGATGCTCCTGGCCGAGCAACTGCCCAGAATATGCTGACAAGGAGGACTCATAAGGTGCTCAGATACCTGGCAGTACTTGTGCTTCTGGGCCTTGCCCTGGGATGCGCAAAGCCCGTGGCCGAGGTCAATGGCCAGAAGATAACCAAGAAGGAGTACGAGGAGGCCCTGGCCTGGCGCATAAGCGAGCACAAGGCCAGGGGGGCAGAGTTTGACCCCAAGGCCCTGCAGCAGGCAGTCCTGGAGGAACTGGTGGCCGAAAAGCTCCTCCTTCAGGAGGCCGAGGAAAGGGGCATCACCGTGAGCTCCCAGGAAGTGCAGGAGGAGCTCAAGCGCATAAGGGACCTCATGGGTGAGGAGGCCTTCCAGAGAGACCTCAGACAAAGGGGCGTAAGCATCGAGGGNTTCAAGAAGCGCATCAGGAAAACCTTGGTCATAAACAAGCTGCTAAGGCAGTTCGTGCCCGAGGACTCCATTACGGAGGAGGAGCTCAGGAAATTCTACAAGGACTCGCCCNCCCCGTTTGTCAAACCGGAAAGGGTTGAGGTGCGCTTCATCCAGACCAATACCCAGGAGCAGGCGGAGGCCATCCTCAAGGAGATGAGACAGAGGGGCCTGAGCTTCGACCAGATGGCGGAGAAGCTGAAGGAGGAGAAACGAGCGGTAGTGAGCGACTACGGTTGGACCCAGCCGGAGTTCTTCAGCCCGGAGATTCAGGAGGCCCTGAGGACGCTCAAGAAAGGCCGCTACGGAGGTCCCTATAAGGCCAAGGTGGGCTACTACCTCCTGAAGGTCCGGGACCGCACCCCCAAGGGCATAAAGAGCTTTGAAGAGGCCAGGGAGGAGATAAAGGCTACCCTCCTGGCCCAGAGGAGGCAGACCCTCCTGAGCCACCTGGTTCAGGAGAAGCGGAAGAAGGCCCTGGTGAAGTTCTACTGAGATGGGCTTCACCGAGGAGAGGGTGGTCTTCAGATTCCTGGATGGCAGGCTTCTGAAGGGCTACCTGGAGGAGTTCCNCCCCCAACAAGACAGGATGGTCTTGAGGGAGACGAGCGGCGCCCTCAGGCAGGCCAGGCTCTCGGAGCTCAAGGCAGTGTTTTTCGTAAAGAGTTTCGAGGGTCAGAGACAGCACAGGGAGAGCAAGTCCTTCAGGGCCAGGGGCCGAAGGGGCAGAAAGGTGTTCATCAGGTTCAAGGACGGCGAAAGCCTTACCGGCTATACCCTGGGGGACATACCCTGGAGACACGGGTTCTTCCTGGGGGGCTCTGCCGAGCCTGGCTTCTTCATGTATCCTACCGACCAGGACAGCAACAACATAAAGATATATGTAGTGGCCTCGGCGGTGGAGGATGTGACCAGAGTAGGATGAGGACGCTGGTCTTTGTCATAGTGCTCCTTTTTGCCGTCCTGCCCCTGGGGGCGGTGGAGCTTGACAGGGNGGTGGCCGTGGTCAATGGGGAGGTCATCACCTGGGCGGAGCTTTACAGGGCTATGGAATTTGAGTTCGGCCAGCGCCTCAAGGGCCTCAGCCAGGAGGAAAAACTCCGGTTCTACAAGAGCAACGAGGCCCGCTTCCTTCAGCAGATGATAGACGGGAGGCTGCAGCTTCAGGAGGCCAGGGCGAGAGGGCTTCAGGTAAGCCAGCAGGAGGTCGAAGAGGCCATCAGGAGCATAAGGGCCCGCTACGGCATGGACGAGGAGGCCTTCCTGGAGGCCCTCAGGAAGGAGGGCTTCGCCCTCCAGGAGTACAAGCAAAGGCTTGCGGAGCAGATACTCATAAGCAAGCTGGTTTCCCAGGAGGTGAGGCAGAAGCTGGTGGTCTCTGACGAGGAGGTAAGGCGCTACATCAGGGAGCAGGGCCTTCAGCCCCAGGACGAGCCCCTGTATCACATCCTGCAGATATTCTTCAAGGCGCCCCAGGAACCTCGGATGCGCCCCCTTCTTGAGCAGAAGGCCCAGGAGGCCCATGAGCGGGTGAGCGCAGGCGAGGACTTCCTCCTGATAGCCAGGCTGTACTCCCAGGGNGCGGTGGACCTGGGCTACATTGAGGCCTCTTCGCTGGCTGAGGAGTTCAGAGAGCGCCTTCAAGACATGAAGCCCGGNCAGGTAAGCAGGCCCTTCTGGAGCCAGCAGGGGCTCCACATAATAATGCTGCAGGATGTCATCATGCCTGGGGACGAGGAGGCCCTGCTGAGGAAGGCCCGGGAGGCCCTTCTCCAGCAGAAGTTTGCCCGCCAGTACAGGCAGTGGCTCAGGAGGCTCAAGGAGCGCTCCTTCGTGGAAATCAGGCTGTAGGAGGGGCAAAGGGGTGGCCAAACCAGTTTGGCCACCCCTTTTTTACGCCCTGTCAAAGGGTTATTTCTTGTGGCACTTGGTGCAGTTGCCCTTCTGGGCGAAGGCCTTGTTGCCGTCGTGGCAGACGCCGCAGAACTTGCCGGGCTTGTGGTCGGCCAGGGNGAGCTTCATGGTGCCGAACTTCATGGCAAAGACCTTGGGATGGCAGTCCATACACTTGGCCCCGGCATCCGCATGGGTCTTTCCGCTGAAGGTCACCTGCCCCATGGCGCCGTCCTTGAACACCAGGTCCTTGCCCGGAGGCACTGCCAGGGCGGTGCCTATGAATGCCGCTACTATGAGCACAAGCAGGGCCACTACTAGAGCTTTCCTCATCTGTCTCCTTCNCCTCCTTTCCTGAATAAACCGTTGAAAATTTAATCCATGAGGGCTCGGGCTGTCAAGTTCGCCTCTCCAGGGCCAGCACCTTCCGGAGCCTTCGCCTGTGGCGCTCTTCCTCTGAAAAACGGGCCTCCAGGAAGACCCTGACCACCTCCTTGGCGAGCTCCGTCCCCACCACCCTTTGGCCCAGGCACAGGATGTTCATGTCGTCGTCCTCCACCCCCTGACGGGCGGAGAAGGTGTCGTGGCACACTGCCGCCCTTATGCCCCTGAGCTTGTTGGCTGCCACCGAGGCGCCCACCCCGCTTCCGCACACCAGGATGCCCCGCTGGGCCCGGCCCTCCTGCAGGGCCCTGCCCACTGCCAGGGCTATGTCGGGATAGTCGGAGGGCTCCTCGCTGGAGTGCACCCCCAGGTCAAGCACTTCATGGCCCAAGGCCTTGAGGTGCTCTGCCAGGGCCTGCTTCAGCCTGAAACCTCCGTGGTCTGCCCCCAAGGCTACCTTCATCAGAGCAGCCCCAGGAGGATTTCCTTCTCCAGCATGTCCACCCTCTCCACCCTTACAGTAAGCATGTCGCCTATCCTGAACCTTTTGCCCGTGGCCCGGCCCACCAGCATGAGGGTCTGCTCGTTGTACACATAGAAGTCGTCGGTGAGGCTTGAGACATGCAGGAACCCTTCTACATAGAACTCCTCCAGTCTTATCCTTAGCCCATAGGGGGTTATGCCTATCACCTTGCCCCTGAAGGCCTCTCCCACCTTCTCCCGCATGAACCACACCCGCATGGCCCTCAGGGTGGCCCTTTCCACCTCGTCGGAGAGGCGTTCCATCCTGGAGGTATGAAAGGCTATGTCTGAAAGGCGCTCGGCCAGGGCCTTGAGTCCCTTTTCCGAGGGGCCCCTGGGGCTGAGGGCCTTCCTTAGCACCCTGTGCACCACCAGGTCGGGATAGCGCCTGATGGGGGAGGTGAAGTGGGTGTAGCACTCCGAGGCGAGCCCGAAGTGGCCTATGTTCAGGGGACTGTAGCGGGCCTGCTTGAGGCTCCTTAGGACCAGGTGGTTTACCACGTCCTCCTTTGGAGTGCCCCTGGCTGCGGCCAGCAGCTCCTGGAGGCTTTGGATGCGCCTGCCGAAGAGCACCTTGCCCAGCCTGAAAATCTCCCTGAGCTTTTCCTCCTCAGGAGGCTCGTGCACCCTGTACAGGGTGGGCAGGCCCAGGCGCTCCAGATGCTCTGCCACGGCCTCGTTGGCCGCTATCATGAACTCCTCTATGATGATATGGGCCAGGTTGCGCTCCGCCCTCAGGATGGCCTCTGGCCGGCCCTGCAGGTCCAAGAGCNCCTCGGGCTCGGGCAGGTCAAAGTCCAGGCTGCCCCGCTGAAGCCGCCGCTGCCTGAGTTCGGAGGCAAGCTCGGCCATGAGCTCAAACTCCCTGAGAAGGTGCTCATAGCGCTTCCTCTCTTTGGGGTCCTCGTCCGCCAGGATTTTCTTTACCGATGTATAGGTCATGCGCTCGTCACTCATGATGAGGCTGGGATAGAAGGCCGCCCTGTAGCGCTTGCCGTAGCGGTCGAAGTCCATCTCCACGGTGAAGGCTGCCCTGGGACGGTGAGGCCTGAGGCTGCAGAGGTCCTCCGACAGTCTCTTGGGCAGCATGGGCACCACCCTGTCGGGGAAGTAGACGCTGCAGCCCCGCTTGAAGGCCTCCCTGTCCAGGGCTCCCTCCTCTGGCACATAGTGGCTCACATCGGCGATGTGCACCCACAACCTGAAGCCGATGTCCGTAAGCCTTATGGAGATGGCATCGTCAAAGTCCTTTGCCTGCTCTCCGTCTATGGTGACGGTGGGCAGGCGGCGGAGGTCCTTCCTGCCTTTGGGAGTTGCCTCGGAAAGGCCCCTTGCCTCCCTCTGGGCCTCGGCAGGAAAACGCTTGGGAAGATTGAACTCCTCCATTATGGCCTCGATCTCCTCCAAGGGGCTCTGGGGCTCCTTGAGGACCTTGAGCACCTTTCCCACGGGGGGGCGTCGGCCCTCGGGGTATTCCGTAAGCTCCACCAGGACCCTTTGGCCCGCCTTGGCCCCTGAGAGCTCTTTGGAAGGAATGTAAATGTCAAAGGCCATGCGCCTGGAGGAGGGCTTTACGAACCAGGCCCTGTTGGCCCTCTCCAGGGTTCCTACCACCCTGTGAAGAGCCCTTTCCAGGATTCTCAGCACCCTGCCTTTGCGTCCCGGGGGCTCGGGCCGGGCAATCACCCTGTCGCCGTCCATGGCCCCCATGGTGGCATGGGGAGGAATGAAGATATCCCTCTGTCCAGGGGTCTCGGGAATCACAAAACCATAGCCTTCCGCATGGGCCTCAAAGGAACCCCTGACCAGGTTGACTTCCTCGGCCGGGGCATAGAGGCCCTTGCGGGTGTACACCAGCTCGCCTTCCCGTAGCATCTGCCTCAGCAGGCGCCTGAGCCTCCTGGCCTCGGCCCTCTGAAGCCCGAAGGCCCCTACCAGTTCCCTGAAGCTCTGGGGTCTGGGCCTGCGTCTGAAATGCTCCAGGATGTCCTTGCGCTGTAGCATCAGCTTGTATTGTAGAGGATTTTGCCCGTTTTTGCAGAGGGCTACGAAAGGGCCTTGTGCAGACGGGGCCCTGAATATAAAATAGGGCATGGCCCTAAGGGACCGCCTGGGAAGGCGCATAGACTACATCAGGGTCTCCCTTACCGAGCGATGCAACCTTCGCTGCATTTACTGTGTGCCGGGGGGACACCCCGACTGCACCCACAGCCCCAGGGAGCTTGACCAGGGACTGCTCCTAAGGTTCATCAGGGTGGCCTTGAGCTATGGACTTTTCAAGGTGCGCCTTACGGGGGGNGAGCCCCTTCTGAGGCATGACATCGTGCAGATAGTGCGAGGGCTCAAGGCCCTGGGCGTGAGAGACCTGAGCCTTACTACCAACGGCCTCCTGCTTCCTTCCCTGGCCCGGCCCCTCAGGGAGGCAGGACTTGACAGGGNGAACATAAGCCTGGACAGCCTGAGGCCCGCCCGCTACCGGAGCATTACCGGGGGCGGAAGGCTGGAGGCGGTGTTTGAAGCCCTCGGGAAGGCCCAGGAGGTAGGGTTGAGACCCGTAAAGCTCAACATGGTGCCCATAAGGGGGCTTAACGACGACGAGGTGGAGGAGTTTGCCCGCCTGACGCTTCGGCAGCCCTGGCATGTGCGCTTCATAGAGCTAATGCCCCTGAGGAGGGGAGGGTGGGGCAAGGACAGGGTGGTCACGGCCGAGGAGGTGCTCAGGAGAATCTCCTCCCTGGGGGAGCTTGAGCCCCTGGGGGCCTTCGGTTCTTCAAGGAACTACCGTTTCAAGGGCGGCAGCGGGGTAGTGGGGCTCATCAGTCCCCAGAGCCGGCACTTCTGCCGACACTGCAACCGCCTTCGCCTTACCGCCTCCGGCAGGCTCAGGCCCTGCCTGTTTTCCCCCGTGGAGATACAGCTTCGCCCCCATATGACGGAGCAAGCCCTCAGGGACTTGCTTCAAGAGGCAGTGGGGNGCAAGCCCCCTGGTAAGGAGGCCTCGGCAGACATCCCCGCCCAGAGCATGAGGCAGCTGGGAGGTTAGCCCTCCAGCTCCTGGAGCCTCCTGCTGAGCAGGGCCGCATGACGCATCTCCTCGGCTATTATGTGCTCTATCTCCTGTCTGCCCAGGTCCTCGGGCACTATGGCCTTTACTCCCGTGTAGTAGGCAATGGAGTCCTTCTCAAACCCTATGGCCATGGCCAGGGTGTCCCTGGGGCTCATCATCTTTATGAGTTCCGAGGGGTCTGTGCGCACATCAAACACCTTGCCCGTTGCCATGGCCCTGAGGAACAGGACCGCTTCGGCCTCGGGGTCAAACCCCTTGGCCCAGTCCCTGTCCCTGAGCCTCTCCTGCAGGGCCTGAAAGACCCTCAGGTGGTCGTCCTCCATGGAGGCAAGCTCCAGAAGAAGCTGCCTCAGGGAGGTATCCTCGGCGGCCTCGGCCGCCTTGCGGTAAAACCGGGCCCCGTTTCGCTCTATCTGTTGAGCAAGCTCAAACACCTCGTAGGCATTGTAGAACTCCTTCATAACAAAAGTTCCTCCTTTTGAAATACTGCCCCTATTATGCCATATCCAGCCCCAGCAGACTGCACAGCCTTCTGTCCTGTCCCTTGAGGCACTGGGCCGCCTGCTCGGGGCTTATGCCCAGCCTGGTAAGGGCGAAGTCGTATTTCACAGGGTCCTGGGGGTTTATGAGTCTGAAGGCCTGGGTGACCTCCAGCACGGTGCGCCTGTTGGCGCTCCTTCGGCGGGNAAAGCCCATGGCAAGGGCCAGCCTGTGCATGTGGGTATCCAGGGGCACCAGGAGGGCTGAGGGACTTATGCCCTTCCAGCCCCCTGGGTCGACGGCGTCCTTCCTTACCATCCAGCGAAGCATGAGGTGAAGCCTCTTGCAGGCCCCTCCACGCCAGGGCCTGGGAAGGAGGCTTGAGGGCTCCCCGTGGGCATAAAACTCCTGCACGAACCCCTCCAGTGCCGAAAGGATGTCCTGAGAAGGCCTCCAGTGCCGAAGAAGACACTCTCCCAGGGAGCCGTATTTTTCCACCNCCCTGCCTGCTGCCCAGAGGAGGGCTGAAAGCTCCTCATCTGTGGAGAACCTGTGCCTGAAGCCCCTGAGCCTGGTCCTCACAGCCTTCAGGGAGGCGCTTCTTATGAATTCACCCGGATGCTGGAGCCTCTCAAGCACCCAGGAGATGCTCCTTAGAATCTGCTTCACATTGCCATAGGCCAGGCAAGAGGCCAGGAGAGCCACCACCTCCCTGTCCCTGACCTGGGGGTAGCGGTAGAGAAACTCCAGGGGGTCCGGATGCACCAAGGAGCGCCTGTTGAGCCTCTCGTAAAGCGTTTCAAAGAGGGGTTTGAGGTTGTTAATGGGGNGCTTCATCTGGCTCCCCACTTGCAACCCTCTTCATAACCACTCTCCACCGCCAGGAGATCACCTAACCAATTGATAAACAACATCTTTCAAAGAGCGGCACATCCCCGAGGGGGCGGAAGCGGNGTCAAGACCAATTTCCTATAATGCCCAGCCGACCTTCTCCCGCGGCATGGNGTCATATTTCCATCAACTTTCTTACGGGTTCTTTCAAGCAATCCGGGATGTCGTCTTCCGTGGCATTGGCAAAACGTTTAAGCGCTTGGTCGACTTTATGGCTCTCGTCTTTAGGCAATCCCAGAGCCCCTTCAAAGGTCGGTACCAACCAGAATGTATATTCCTTTCCAGCAGCATCAAGGATTGCTTTGTTCCATTGCTTATGCTTCTTGTTTTTCTCTCGCTGGGTTTCCTTGCGCTTGGCCGACCACTCCTCCTTTATGTCTCGAATGTCAAAATCCACCAACACGACATACGGAATACCGAGCGCACGGGCTACGCGCACAAACAAGGGGATCTTTGTCTTGCCGCCACATTCGATAACGGAAATGTTTTCTTTGTTAATGTCTATCCCGAGCGCCCGAAACACAAGGGGGAGCGCCACCTTTTCCGTGTTTCCCTCAACAAACATCNCCCTTCGCGCGAAAAACAGCTCGTTGCGCTGCGAGTCAAATTCCGTCATCAAGCGGAGCGATTTCCGTTCGTCTTCAGCCAACTCCACTTTGCTGGCTTGGTGAACCTTGGTGCCGATCTCCACAGTTCTGCGGACTATAGCGACGGACTCAGGATCGTGAATCTGTACAAACACAGGCGAGTGCGTGGTCAAGAAGACCTGATTACCTTTCTCTGCCAGTGATCGAAGCACAGAGGCGAAATAACGGGCTTTTTGTGGATGAAGGAAGGCCTCTGGTTCCTCGATAGCGAACACGGCACCTTCTTTCTTCAATTCTTCGTAGGTCCGTAAGATGGCCACGACAATCGCGCTCTGTAAACCCGCTCCAACTTCTCCAGCGGGGCTACGAATACCCATCTGGTCGACATAAAGCTGTAGCGACTTGAAAGCGTTGGTGGGGTCGTGGCTTTCGAAGTGCAGTTCAACCTTATTCTTATCCGCATCCAACCCCATTTGCTCAATCGCATTCTCCGCCAGTCGTCGTTCGATTTCCTCGAAAGACTCCGTTCTCAGGTACTTGTAGGCATCTCTTACGGCAGCCTCGAATGCCTCCTTTCGAGTCATCTTCTTGGAAGTTCCATCAGGAAGCTTAACCGTTATCTTCTTCTTGTCGTTGAGAAACTCTGTGTTAACCTCATTGAAGAGCCGGCGGAGAACCGACCATCGGCTGCTGGGGGNCTGTTTGTCATATTCCCGCAACACGCCAACGTAAATCATGGATGCAGCCTGCTCACGCAGAGCCGAGGAGACCCTTAACGGCACCCACTGTCCCTTGTATTTTCCTGGCTCCTTCGGGAACTGACAGACCTTGCCTTTTTCATCCACGCATACGTAGGAAACACTTAGATCGCCACGCTGCTTTTTGCCGGATTTCCTCTCTAAAGCATGACACCTTAGTTCAAAACCGCCCACAACCATCTTGTGCTTATTTCGCCATTCCTCAGTAACTCCATCGAAAACGACGCGAATTACAATATCCTTGCTTGTATCTTGGTTGTGGAAGTCTTCTTCTGAGAAGCTCCGTTCGGTAGGCCAAGTCTCTCCAAGCACAAGATTCAGTGCTCGGAGTATGTTCGATTTCCCGGAATTGTTCTCACCGATTAAGACGCAATACGGTCCCGGGTCGAAGTCTAACTCCTGGATTGAACGGAAATGCTCGATATGTACCCGGGCAATACGCATTACATCAACCCTTATCTTTGATCAATTCCGAGCCGCATCGCCACGCCCTCGTAGTCCGGGGCCTCGGCGTAAAGCTTCTCGAGCTCGCTGCGCGCCCGCCGGCGCTGGCCGAGGTCCTCGTAGACCAAGGCTCGTTCGTACCTGAGCGCCCGAAGCAGTTCCTCGGACCGGTTCTTCTTCCGGCGCAGGGCGCCCGTCAGGGTCTCCCGCGCCGCGTCCAGGAGCCCGAGCCCGCGCAGGGCCCTGGCCTTGTAGAGCAGCAGAGCGGTGTGGACCGGCGTCTCGTTCTCGATGCCTTCGGCCAACCGCACAACCTTTCGGCAGACGTTCTTATCGCCCGGGCGGGCGTCCAACAGCAGCTCGGCGAGGGACAGCTTCACCACCACGTCGTCGGGTTCGAGCCGCTTCAGTCTCTCCAGGCAGGCAATCGCATCCTCCCAGCGCTCCTGACGCTGATAGACCTCCACCAGGCCCAACAGCACGCCGCGGAGATCCGGGCCCACATGCGCGGACACCTCGTCTGTGATGGGGAGACTCATGGTGGCGGAGATGCCGTGCTTGGAGAAGTAGCGGCCCAGACGGCTGTGCTTCTCTGCGGCCGTCGCCAGGTAGTTCGCAGCTTCTTCCAGCCGCTCCTGCTTGAGCGCCAGGAAACCGGCAAGGTACGCGCCGTCGGCCAGGTGGACGGCCTTCTCGAGGTGTTCGAGGGCCTTCTCTTCGTTCCCAAGGACCAACTCCCGGCACCCGTCCACCAGGGTCTCCTCGTCGTCCGGCGTGATAAGCCGCTTGAAGAAACCCAGGGTCAGCCGGTCTTCCGGGCGGACCGTTGGGACGGCCAGAGCTGAGTAGGACGCGCTTCTCCTGCCACCTGACCTCCCGCTCGGAAGCGTGGTCGTGTAGAAAAGGCCTGTTCCCGGAATGCCCACCGTGGCCCGCTTGCCCCTCGGACCGATGGTGAATTTCGCCCCGCGCGGCCCGAATGAGAGGGACCCGCCCGACTTGCTCAAGTTCAGGGTCACGCCCGGTGCGATCCTGATTCGTCTCCAGAAGCGGAAGCTCATACGGAACGTCCTGTTATCCTTCGGGCGGATACGGATCCTTGCCGTATGTGTGTTCCGTCTGGATCGTACCGTCCTGCTTGTGAATGATCACCTGTTCAAGCGCCTGCTTCTTCGCCAATTCCTTGGCACGGGCTATGGCCTCGGCCTTCGTATCGTGGCTGCTGGACGCCCTTGACGCATTTTCCTCTTTGACGTTCCAGCCGCCCTCGGTCCGAGGAGTCACATGGTAAGTCTTACGTCTTGGCATTGTTTCACCTCCATTCATGTCGTTCCCTCAAGGCGCATCCTGTTTCCCCCGCAGCCGGCAGCGCATGGTCGTGAGTCGACCACCATCGAAATATGGGAGCTCGATCTCCTCGTCGATGGTCGTGCAGTAGTTCTCAGCAAACAGTTGCAAGTGCGCCGCATCCCGAGCCACATCAGCGTCGGCGGGGAGGTGCTGAAGAATGGCGTCACTCACAAACATGATGAATTTGCTGCGAGCCCGGGTTAAGGTCACGTTGAATCGTTTCGAGTTCAGAATGAATGCCTCTTCAGCGGCGACGAAATCGCGGTCAGCGACGACGTAGCTTGCTATCATCAGGTCCCGCTCCTGGCCCTGGAACCTGTCTACCGTATCCACGAATGGCGGTGGATCCATGGGCATCCCAGCTGCGTCTACCAGGAGGTTTCTGATAGTAGACATCTGCGCCCGGTGAGGCGTCACGATGCCTATGTGCTCGGACCAGAACTCCTGGTCACCGGGACCGTTGCCGTCCTGCTCAAGGATGCGTCGGTACAGCAGGGCAAGAGCTGCAACCATCTGGGCTTCGAACGGATTTGAAAGCGTCGACGTGTGAACGCCATAACTGATGACGACCACCGGTATCTCCGGGTCGAGGATCCTTAGAAACAGATCACTCCATGGCAGGTTTTCCGGCCACCCATCCGGCGGGCTACCTGTTGCAGGCGGTAGAGCAATGTCGAGCCTTCGTTCTGGGAAAAACGCATCGTATCCTTCGCTATAGAACCGTTCCTTGGGCCATCCAGAGATCTCCGTGTTTGTCCGGTAATTGCGATCCAGGGCAACAGGATCTTTGCCGTGGGTTTCCTGCATGTACGAGAAGATGCAATCGAAAAGCCCCTGAACGCTGTCTCGCATTTCGAATCCGTAGATCGGACCAAGCTGCTTGTGATCTCCAGCGAGGATTACATGCCCGTCTTCGCGCAGAAGCAGGAAATAGGCTGCGGCGGATGCCACCGGAACCTGCGATGCTTCGTCGATCACCAGGAGATCGAACCATCTGGCGACTGGAGTCCCATCACCCGAAACAGCCTCTGCGAGTCGCCCAAGCTGCATCCAGGTGCCACCGACTACCACACATTCTGTCCGTTCATGCATGGCTCCAGCCAGAACGCGTGCTGCCGGTGCTGTGCGAACAACGTCTTCGATGCGTTCATCGAGAGGAGGCTTCGCCGACTCGCTGCGCATGCGCGCAATGCGCACATTGCCGGGCGGCTCGCCCAGGACAGAGGCGCGTCGCCGGTCGATCAAGTCCGCGACTTCTCTCAGGACGTTGTCGATGGCGTTGTAATTGCTCGCGCCGACTCCGACCGTGATCGGTTCACCGCTCTGCCATGCGTTTTCTATCCACCCCAGAATGACGCCAGCCAGCACGGTTGTCTTTCCGGTCCCCGGTGGACCCCACAGCAATGACAACCGGTCTGTGAACGAGCTGCGAAAGGCGTCCGCTTGGCGGGGATTGAAGGGGTGCTTCTGGTACTGTGAGACTTGGTTCAGAAGGTCCTCGACCTCTGCGTGGCCACGGGTGACCTGCAACTGCCCGGGCTCATACAGGAAGCCGTGAGCGGGTTCTGTTCGGGGATGTTGCACACGCCTTGCCATGATCAAACCCTCCTCCTTCTTCTTCTCCGCATCGGGGGAGGGTTGCCACCAACGGCTCGCAGCGCTTGCTCTATCCTTCGGCTGGAGAAGTCCTGGTACAGCGGATCGAGAACCATCGGCTGATCCATATCAAGAATGCCCTCATCTTGAGCCAGCCTGAACAAGCCACTATTAGCCGGTCTTAGCACCAGAAATGGAGGTTCATGCATCGCCTCCAAGCGCACAACCTCAACCTGAAGCAACCTGCCCAGCGGGGCATTCACAATCCATCCATCATTCAGTCCGCGGGAAGCCAGCAGCGCCTGTGCATCAGGAAACGATAGGCCCAGGTATCTTCGCCAAGGGACGTCGAGCTCGATATCGGCATCTTCGTTGGACAATGCCAACAGGAAGTCCCCTTCGTTTATCCTGGCATCTCTTGATGTGGGGGCGAACGTGAAGGCCAGGAGTTCGGCACCGGCATAACGGGAGTCCGATACGCGCACCTCGTCGATGCAGTTCTCGTAAACTCTTCCGTTTGCTGGTCGTATCCCGCGGATGGAGAAGAAGTGGGCCTCTCGTTCGTCAACGGGAAGCGACCGGCGCTGTCGGTTCTCAAGCTCCTGGCATGCCACATTCAGCTTCTCGAAGGCGATGAGGCTGCGAGCACGCTCTGGGATCCTCGTCTGCGTTGGCGGAGCTGCGCTGAACGGAGCCTTGCGAAGCGTAAGCCGGTCCCGGTAATGCTCCCGCAGTCGCCTCACGGTATGCTGCAGCGCTCGGAGATGGACGCGTGTTGCGTGCTTGATCCCCTCGTAGAGCTCGTCTCGCGTGTATGGCCGCCACCGCGATGGTTGATCCGGAAACCTTGGGTCAAAATGTCTCAGGAAAATCTTGTCCTGCCATAACTCGTAAGCCCGCTCAAAGGGGATCTGGTCGCTCATGGGAGTGCTGAAGCCGAACGGCAGTTGGAACCGGTAAAGGTCACCATTCTCGTTGCGAACGGGAAAGAGTGTATTGGCCGTCTCGAACAGGGAATAATCATGCGGAATCGGAAGGCCAAGAAGCAGTCGGACGACATCCTTCACGATAGTACCCGGCTGAGACTTGAACAGGTCTGGATCGGGCAAGACCTGGTCGGGGGGAAAGAGACGAATCAGAAGTTCGATCAGGTCCACGACCTCCGGGTGGTTCATGTGTCTCTCGAACATCCGCCGAAGCTGGCGGACCTCGAGCATGTCCCAGAAAAAGATATGCGATGAGACGCGGTCTGCTGCTGGCAGTCGACTGTTTGTATCCGAAACCTCCTCGAGCCACCGGGAGACAAGGATGACGAACTCCACCAGGCGGGCCCGCTCCGTATCCGGGTTCATTGCGTCGACGCGGTCCACGACAAACACATGTTCTTCCGTTTGGGGTGGATCCCCCTGACTACGGCCCGGTGGGAAGTACACTCGGGCGGCGCCCATGGCGAACGTAATGCCGGAACCGGGATCGAAGTGGACCGTAATGAAGATGTTCTGGTCGCTCCATGCAGGCATAAGTGAGCATCTGCGCCCCTCAATAACGACAGGCTCGTTGGTGTGGAGTGCTTCGGCTCGCACCAACAGAGCTGGACGATCAGCGCGAAGCTGGTGGCTTGACGCCTCTGCGGCCTGCCACTCCGCAGTGCTGCCTCTGATGGCCTCCCTCAAGCTCTGCGTGGTTGCGATTCCGTTCTGGCGCAGAAGCTCGGCTTGTCCCTGATTGAGCCNCGGCAGCCGGGAGAGATGGTCACAGTTCTCCGCCTCCTGCTTGCAGTATCGGACGTAGTCACATAGCTGGCACTTTGGCCCCACGTGCCAGGAGGCCTCTTCCGGTCTCTGCTCGAGAACCCGGAGTAGTCGTTCCTCGAAGAACTGCTTGACGTGGACCTGGTACACCTCGTAGGGGACCGGCACGAGGGTGTCCTGTAGGGCCGAAGTAACAGGGTCACTATCTCCTCTTGCTTCGTATTCACGAACAAGATTCCGGAAAGCGTTAGCATCATGGCTACCCGGCCAAATGAACCCTTCTGCGCTCACAGCGTATCGATCCGACAGTCCCTGTTCCGCTAATGCCGCCGCCAGCGAGAGCGCGTAGTAGGTGACTTCCGTAAAATGGCGAAGGGAAGGCTCAGCCGCCATTTTCACGTCAATCACGTGTAGCTCGAACTCCGGCACAGGATCCGGATCGCCGATAAGCGGATGTCCTGTGCCGCCGGGTCTAATCCATATGATGTCGGGACGGGCTCTTACGGTCTCCAAACCGTAGGTGTCGTATGCCTCTTGGAGACCCGGTGTGATATTTGACGGAACCTCGAACTCAGCTTCGATGATGGCAAATGGCGGGGTCTCACGCTGCAGGATTTCGAACAGGTTCTCGACCTTACCGAATGGCTTCCGACCAACAAGCTCATCGACCTCTTCCTTCTCGACATACTCGACGGCGTCCGGCGGTGAAACGTCGATAAGATCCTGGTACTTGTCAGCCTCCCACCGACGCCCGGCCGCCTTGATCAGTTCGATACCGGGTCGCTTGTAGGTATCGGCTTCGATGCCGAGAGAGTCTTTTTCGGCGTCGGATGCCAGCCGAAATCGAAGAAAGCGGTCACAATCAAACTTGAATGTGAGCGCGAGCGTGCCTTTGTCCAGCCGGGGCATGTCAGCTGCCTCCTCGTTCTCTTGTGCGATAGAGTGCCGTGTGAAGTGGCACGGACTCGTCGTCTGTCTTTCCCAGGACCGCCGACGCCACAATTATGGCCCGTTCCAGGTTCAGGCGGTCTGGCTCTCGGAAGCCGATTCGTTTCTTATCNCCGAGTTCCTTGGCGTAGGCATCCGCACGGCGTCTGGCATCGGCTATAGCGCTGCGCGGAACGACCACTGGGCAGGATTCTCCACCGGGCGCCTGTGCATCCTTGCGGCATACGAATACGGCATCCCACTTGATGGTTCCGTCGTAGGAATGGAGCCCCCCCTGACCCTCACCGCGAAGGGGCAGGACGGCGGTACACCTGAATCCCGATCTGGCCAGCGTCTCGCCTACAGCGTTCCACGCAGCGATGCGCTTGTGGTGATAGGTGAAGACAAAGACCCCATTCCGTTTGAGCACACGCTGGCATTCGGAGAAGATCCGCCGGAGCCTTTCACGATAAACCGCAATCGACTCATCGGCTCGGGAGGTCAAGGCGAGGTTCTCCCCGATGGGGGCCGCAAGGTGCGGATCATCGAATGGAGGTTCCGCCTCTCCAAGGGACTGGTGCCAGGCCAGGTAGAAGTCGGAGAGCTCCGAGTAGCTCAGATTATCGAAGTATGGAGGATCCGTGAGGATGAGGTCGATGGTTCCATCGGGGATCTCGGCCAGATCCTCGGAAGTCTTTGTGCGTATGGAAGCTCTTGAGGAGCCGGTCAGGACCTGCCAGGGGTTGGCAGAAACCTCCGAGGCGTAAACGTGCTCTCCCGCCTTGGACGGAACGCGACCGCCTTTCGGGTCCAACTCGGTTGGGGCCTTGGCAAACGCCACCGCCTTCGTGATCTTGCTGAGGGTGTTCGGAAAAGTGCCTCGCCCAATTCCCTCGAGCCATGGATTGATTTCCACTGGCCGCGTGATGTGCCGGTAGGAATGGATTGAGAACATAGGGCTTACGCGGCGGTAACCGAAAGCATACGCCGTATACATGCAGTTCGTGGTGAGATGCTCGCTGAAGGCCATAGCAAGGACGCGCCGGGTGCGAGGCTCATCCACCGCTGCGATGGCCTTGCCGAGCAGGGTCAGATGTAGTAACTGCCGGTCATTGAAAAGGTCTCGATACCTTCTGAAGCCGTGGATGATCGGTCGCTGGTCTGAGCGGCCATCTGTCGGGATCTCGCGCATCGGCGCAAACGGACCCTCGGAGTCCTCAATCTCCTTGAGAAGGAGCGAGGCCTTTCCGTAGCGAATACGGTCTCCTTTCGTCGCCTTCTTGAAATGCCGCGTGACGCCGTTTGGGTTTCGCTCGATGTATTCTTGGGCAAACAAGCGCCACGTCGGGGGCGTTGGACTGTCTCCACGATCAGCGAGACCCGTTATGTCGCCACATGCGGGACAGCGAACCTTTCCACGAGTGAGGGNGCCCTGTGCGATACGGGTCCGGGTCCCGCACGTACAGCGGATTTCCTTCCGCTCTATGGGAAGCTCGTGGACTTCGTGGCATGCCTTACAGAAGGCCCACTGGAGCCCCTTCTCCTTGTTGGACGCCAACTGGAAATGCGGATGGATCTCGAAAGTGGTCCCGCAGGAAGGACAGGTGCGACACTCCACCCAGAAGTGATGCAAGACCTCATGCTCCCGGCCTTTGACTTTGGTCCTGTGGAAAGGTGCCAGCTGGGCAGCAATGGAGGCGCAGAGCTCGGCAATCTCCTCGCTCTCGGGATCGTAGGCAGCTGCTTCCAGTTCGAATCTCGTGATGAACGTGGCTACCGGGTCGATGTCGTATCCGATCACGTGGGCGCCACAGCGCATGGCTTCCACCAGNCTGGTTCCCCCTCCGACGAAGGGATCCAGGACCACCGCGCCGTCCAGCGGCACCTCACCCAGGAAGGTGTTCCAAAAGCGGTTCGCTTCATCCGCATCAAGCGAAAGACCGGTCAAGATTGACCGGAACTGAGAACCGAGGCGTCGAGCGAACCAGCGGTGAACCCGATAGAGCGGGTTCGTGCATTGACCTTCACGCATGGCAAGTTCAGCGATGTCGGCAATCGGAAGTGCGCCCGACTCAAGCAGGGTCGTGTCTGGGAAGCCGTGAAAGTGAGAGCGCGTGACGTCCTCTTGAACCACCCGGCGCTTCTGGGATGCGGATTGCACGAGCGTCATGATCCGCCTCCCTTCGCCGCCGGCAGGCTTTCCGTGCGGAGCGTGATCAAGTCCTGGTCAAGGCCGTGTCGCAGCACATCGAGCCGCCCGGAGACCGCGACCAGATGAGCCGCGGAAATAGGGCTCAGGCGGAACGGGAACAGGTTCGTGGAATCGAGGACCGTTCTCAAAGCCACCGAACCGTTGGGGTGAGCGTGCAAGAAGGCCTCGGCCAACCAGGCGATAACCTCCACCTGAGCTATGGCGAGTGAAAGCCCAGCGGTGTAGATGCCTTTTTCCGATGTTTCCTTCAGGACCTCCCAATCGACGAAGCTCCGCGGCACCCGTCGTGCCGCTCTGGATACCGTGTCGCGTTCCCCATATTGCTCCCGCACACGGCGCTGTACCTGGCTGGCTGCGGCCGTTCCCTGGAGTCTGAGCAGTCGCCCCACATGGGCCGCTACGGCCCCCCAGAACGGATAAACCGCCATGGCCATGCCCCAGTGGACCGCGATATGGTCCTCGCGCGGCAGGTGTGAGAGAAGCTTGAGGCCTTCCCGCTGAAGNGGATGGAGGTCGCGCGGGGGGCGGACCCAGATCTTCNTCAGGATGGTGATCACCTTCTCCCGATTGCCGCGTTTGGCATTCCCGCCGACAGACAGCTTGTCTTCGAGCAGCTCTTGGAGGGCGTNGTAGATGGACGCCTCGTCGTTTCCGGCAAGCACCAGGTTGGCCGTTCTCTCCAGCCATTCAAGACGGACCCGCTGGCTGAAACCGATCTGGGTCAGGCGACTGTTCATCGGTCCCTCCTATCGATCTGGACAAGAGGGACGAGCAGTTCCTCGACACTAATGCCTCCATGACCGACGAGGGTTTCACCCGCCCGCACGAAAGCAGTCCGGTTCGGAGCGATGAGGGCGAGGTAGTCCTCTGGAAGGCCCACCGAGGGCCACTTCAAGGACTCCGGGAATCGCTCCTTGATTTGAGCCCTGAGCCTGGGATTGGAGTAGACACGCACGCGCTCGCCGCGCAGGTCCGCGACCGCCCCTTCGGCAGGCCGTCCCACGCCTCTCGCCTCGATGTTGCCGTGGTCCGAGGCAAGGTAGACCTGGAAACCGCGGTCATGGAGCAGGCCGAGAAGGTCCCGCATGAAACCCTGCCTGGCCCATTGCCGAACCTGGCTGTGCATCCCCGCCGCACCCAGCTCCATGCCGTGCATGATCCGGTCGACCTTGTCGATGACTAATCCGACGACACGTAGCCTGGGCCGGCTCAGTAGCTCGGAGACCTCGTCCAGGTCCCCGTCGCCCAGCCCCTTGGCGTAAGCCACCTCATGCTGCGTCAGCCCCTGATCGACCCAGAACTGCGTCCAAAGGCCCGGCTCCTTGTCTGTGGTATGGATACTCGCCGGGAAGTAGATCGGCGGCTTGCCGGCAAAGGTGGCCTGTCGGGAAACCGAGGTGATCGTGGGAATCCAGGCGAAAACGGCGTTCTCACGGAACCGCAGCTTCGAATCCAGCTCTCCGAGCACCTCGCGCAAGGCGATCCATTGGTCCAGGGCGAGGCCGTCCACCAGCAGAAAAGCGATCTTCGTGCGCCGGTCGTCTCCGAGGCTTCGGGCGAGGAACCGTGGGATGTGATGCAGCATCACCGGCGGCGCGGGCGGAAGGTTGATCAGGCTCGCGTAGCGCTTCACCACCCAACCGGCGAGCGCAGAATCGATCCGGGATCTCAATGCATCCAGGCGCTGCTCGAGATTGACATTGACGAGCGGTGCCGAGGTCGAGGCCGAAACCTCCTGCAACGCGGACGTCTTCCCGCTTCCCGCCGGGCCCACCATCAGGATCAGGCGGTGATAGAGCTCGCGAGCCTCGCCGATCTTTCGCAGGACCTGATCCGCCAAGGGCTCCGCCATTACTCGTTTCCTCCGTCTTTCGTATCGCCGTGCGTCTCTTCCAACCAGCGGTCAATGGATTCCTTCCGGAAGCGCCAATGGCGGCCAATCTTCTGGCACGGGACTTTGCCTTCCCGAACGAGCTTGTAGAGCGTCGATTTCGGTATCTTCAGGTAGGCAGACAACTCTTCGATGGTCAGGACGTCGCCTGGTCTTTCATCCATCGGAAGCACCTCTCTGGCCGCAAGGCAAATTTCGCATCATTGTACCTCATCCAACTGACGTAGTTTACAGTTAGTGACAGTTGGTGTCAAGAGATTTCCGGGAGACGCCTTTCCTAGGCTCGCCAGACACCATCCGCCAGCCGACGGCCAGAATGGCGCCTGCCGGCGCCTTCCACGTAAAGCCAGACCAGGACGCGGCGTCCTCGTGTACTTGCCGGCACCAGCACACGCCTGTAGAGGCTGGGTCCGCCGGGCAGGAAGCCCTCGAGGTGGTCGATGGCCGGGAGGCGGGTCTCGGGATCGTCGAAGGTCAGAAGTTCGCCGTACACGGGGCCCCAGCGGCCGCCCGGGGCGCTGTTCCCCCCGGGCTCGGGGTGTGCGGCGCGTGCGGCGAACTCCGCGGCCAGGCGCGCCTGTGTGGCCACGTCGGCGAGCGGGTCGGCGGTGCCGTGGGCCAGGACGTCCGCCTCGGGCACCGCCAGGACCGGGATGCCGGAGGGCAGCTCGTACAGGCGGCCCCGGACGACCGCCTCCTCCACGGAGAGGACGCCCCGGCAGAACCGCTCGTGGTTCCAGTAGCCCCGCTTGAGGGTCCCGTAGACGAAGAGTCTCAGGAGCCCGGTTGTGTTCTCCTTTGGGGGTTCATTGGGGTTCATGGATGATTCTCTTCGGTTCATGCGGCTCTCTGTCACGGCGCCTTCCCTCGTTTTCTCTGGGCGATGAAGGTGAACGACTCCCTGGAGAACTCCATGAGACTCTCGTGCCTGAACACGAGCATGGTCATGGGCTCCAGCGGGAGCGGCCGCCACCCGCGCTCGTCGGCCAGCACGGCGTCGAGGAAGGCCGGATCCGAGGCGTAGAGGACCGCCCGGTGGCGGCGGTGGATGCGCAGTTCGAGCGGCTTGTTCCCCTTCAGCACTCCCGGGCCGGCGACGGGAGGCCAGCACGGCGGTGATCTGCCCCCGGCACAGGGCCAGGTCGCGCTTGAAGCGCTCAAGGTCCGGCGTCTCGTCCCGGAAGGCCCGGTCCGCCAGGCGGAAGAGGATCTCGCTGTCCACCTCGGCGAAGCGCCGCAGCCGGAGCCTCCGGAACAGGTGGTCGGCGTTGTAGATGGTGCCGTTGTGGGTGCCGATGACGTCTCCGGCGCGGATGGGGTGGTTGTTTCGGTTGATGCGCTCGGCGCCGCGGGTGCGCCAGCGGGTGTGGCCGACGAGGAGGGTAGTCCGGTTGTCTATCCCGGCCAGGACCTCCTGGAACGCCTTGTCGGTGACGAACTGCCCGGCCGGTGCGGGTCGCTTGAAGAGCCGCCATTATCCGTTTATAAAATGGCCTCTCGTCTGGCAAAATAGTTTCCACGTTTTCAAGGAGCATTATGGGATGGCATGGCCAGAACCACGACATAGCGGACGTGAAGTAAACCGAGCAGGCGGCCTTCGTCCAGTGGATGCGGTCCCCGGCCGGGGTATCACGGGAGACGACCTGCGCGGGGTCGTACCCGGTCTCGCCGGAGCCGTCCAGAACGGTGACCAGGTAAAAGTATTCGCCCGGCGCGGGATGGCCCGACTCGCCGAACCAGCCCCGTCCACGTAGTCGCCGGACTGCTGCCAGTCCACGCCTTCCTGGAACCGTTATGGGTGTCGCCGGCCCCTCCTTTGAGGCGGGGTCGTAGGGATTCGCAGCGTCGGGGTCGCGGTAGATGTAGGCCTGTTAAATGACGGCGAACAAGAAACGGAGAATCCGAAGGAGAATTAAGCGGGTTTCAGTCGCAAACGTGGAGGGTTCGGCGCGAGCCCCGAAGGGGTTGGTGCGGAACGGAGAATCGGCAAGGGTGTGTGGAGGCGCGTAACTGCTTGAGAAATGGGGAGAAACGACAAAACCCCGAGGGGGTCTCCCGACGGGGTCTCGCGTTAACTAAGAACCACCTGGATTGGCGGACTGTAATCTGGCTCCGCATACCGCCCATTCACTGCGAAGCCTCTTTATTATCAAAAAATATAGCATAAATAAAAGCAATTGTCAAGAAAATCGCAGATATTATGAGGATTTACCGTGGTGGCAGGAGTTTGATATCTACATGGAGACCAGAAACCGAAGGNTTTATATTGGAATAGGAAAGCGCCCAGAAAAGCCGCAGAAGATTTATGAATGTCCACTTCTGGAAGCAAAACGCTATCAGAAGATTCTTGATGATCCATTCATAAACTCTCTGGCAGATGTGGCAAGAGAACTCGGTATAACCAGAGCAAGAGTAAGCCAGGTAATGAGCCTTTTGAAACTGGCGCCAGAAATACAGAAAGAACTCCTCAGTCTTCAGGACCAGAAGGCAATCCGATATTTCTCAGAGCGCCGATTAAGACCNCTCCTGACAATAAAGGACCCAGCCAGGCAGATAAAAGAGTTCAATAAGATGAAGGAGAAAATTCAGTCCTTCTCTTAAAACTCAGCCTGGTCAAATCCATTGGCACTTTTTAATAAGTGCTGATGTTTTTGTCCAACATAAATATCCCAATTGAAAGCCAAGAAATCAGGGGCGTTGTCAAGATTATCCTCAGGCTGATCTACTAAAAGAGGATTTTCACTTTCAAGTAAAAGAATAGGCAGGATTGTGGTACATTTCTGACCGGTCGATAGTTGAGAAGAATCTTTGTAATCCTGTCCGTCTTTCAATTCAATAATAGGTTTATCATAAAGTTCCACTGTCTCGATATCGAAGATATTCTTGGTATCTTTGAGCTGGGAAATGAACTTCGTGGCTCTTTCTTCATCCAAGTCCAATTCATCCATAATAGATTTTACATCTGNCCTCTGGATAAGTGAGGCTAAGTTTGAGGTGGAATTCTCTCAACCGTTTTCTCCACAATCCGGCCGAATTTAAGTCCAGCTCCTCTCATCGACTCAGTGAGGATGTTGTAATACTTATCAGTATTTCCAAATTGCTCAATGCGAACCCGGATTGTCGGAGAGAGTTTGCTATTTATCT
>MTOX01000005.1 GCA_002011795.1 Nitrospirae bacterium JdFR-88 | reverse complement strand
AGCCCTTGCGGGGGTCCTGGTGCTCGTAAAGGTATGTGCCGTCGAAGAAGCACAGGCCGTGGGCGTCGTCGGGGAAGTGGGAGGGCACCCAGTCCAGTATCACCCCCTATGTCCTGCTGGTGGAGGTGCTCCACCAGGAACATGAAGTCCTGGGGGGTACCGTACCGGCTGCTGGGGGCGAAGTAGCCGGTACACTGGTAGCCCCAGGAGCCGTAGAAGGGGTGCTCCATCACGGGAAGGAACTGCACGTGGGTGAAGCCCATTTCCTTCACATACTGGGCCAGCAGGGGGGCCAGCTCCCGGTAGCCGAGCCACCTGCCCCCTGGGCCCCTCCGCCAGGAGCCCAGGTGCACCTCGTAGATGCTCATGGGGGCCCGCAGGGAGTTCCTCCGGGCCCTCTGGGCCATCCACTCCTGGTCGTGCCACTGGTACTGAAGATCCCAGACGATGGAGGCGGTCTCGGGAGGGCGCTGCCAGTAGAAGGCCAGGGGGTCGCCCTTGTCCGCCCGGTAGCCTCCGTGGCGAGAAAGTATGTGGTACTTGTACAGCGTCCCCTTCTGCAGGCCTGGGATGAAGCCCTCCCAGATGCCCGAGCCGTCCCATCTTACTGCCAGGGGATGGGCCCCGGGGCTCCAGCCGTTGAAGTCCCCTATGACCGAGACCTCCTGGGCATTGGGGGCCCAGACGGCGAAGTAGGTCCCCTGGAGGCCGTCGACCTCCATGAGGTGGGCCCCCAGCTTCTCGTAAAGCCTGCGGTGCCGACCCTCCTTGAAGAGATATATGTCGTACTCCGTAAGCCTGGTTATGCCGTGAAGGACCTTTTGCATAGATATATGATACATCAGGGCGGACGGCCCCTCCCGGGTGGCCTTCAAGGCCGGGGGCAAGGGAGGAGGTTGAACATGAAAAAAGCGGCCCAGGCCTTGACAGCTCTCTGCCCTGAGCTATGATTTTCCTGGGATGGCCCTTCTGCAGCTGGCGCTGGACTTCCTGGAGCTAAAGGAGGCCCTGAGGGTGGCCCGGGAGGCCTCGGAGTGGGTGGATGTACTGGAGGCCGGCACCCCCCTCATAAAGGCCCAGGGGATGGAAGCCGTAAGGCGCCTGAGGGCCCAGTTTCCTGAAAAGGCCCTTCTGGCCGACATGAAGTGCATGGATGCCGGGGGCCTTGAGGCCCGGCTGGCCTTTGAGGCCGGGGCCGACTGGATGACCGTCTGCGCCCAGGCCTCCGGGGCCACCGTGGAGGGGGCCGTCGCCGAGGCCAGGCAGAGGGGCAGGCGGGTGATGGTGGACCTCATCGGCTGCAGGCACTGGGTGGAAAGGGCCAGGGAGCTTGAGCCCCTGGGGCCCCACATGTTCCTAATCCATGTGGGGCTGGATGAGCAGAAGGCCCTGGGAAGGGAGAGGCTCTTTGAGGCCCTGGAGGAGTTTTCCCGCACCATAGGGGTGCCCTTTGCCCTGGCCGGGGGGCTGGGCCCTGCCGATGTGCCCAGGGTGAAGCCCTACGGGCCCCGGGTGGTAGTGGTGGGGGGCTACATATGCAGGGCGGCCGAGCCTGCCGAGGCCGCCAGGCGAATGAAGGAGGCCCTGGCATGAGGCGGTACATGGAGTTCATCCTGGGGAAGGTCTCGCAGGTGGCCCAGCGCATCAGTCCCCAGGAGGCCGACGCCTTCATAGAGCTGCTGATAAAGGCCCCCAGGGTCTACCTCATCGGTGCAGGCCGCTCGGGGCTGGTGGCCCGGGCCTTCGGGATGCGCCTGGTGCACCTGAGGAAGAAGGTCTTCATCGTGGGCGAGACCATTACGCCTGCCCTGCGCCGGGCCGATGTGCTGGTGGCTGTGTCAGGCTCGGGCAAGACCACCTGGGTGGTGGAGACCGCCCGGGCCGCCCGTCAGCTGGGCGGCCGGGTGGCCGCCCTCACCTGGGACAGGAACTCCCAGCTTGCCCAGCTGGCCGAGCTGGTGGTGCTCGTGCCCTCCGAGGCCCTGCCCCGCCAGGTGGCCGGCTACACCACC
This sequence comes from Nitrospirae bacterium JdFR-88, assembly GCA_002011795.1. Lineage (GTDB taxonomy): Bacteria > Nitrospirota > Thermodesulfovibrionia > Thermodesulfovibrionales > JdFR-88 > JdFR-88. The sequence continues at coordinate 100,957 of MTOX01000005.1, read as the reverse complement.
AGGGAGCTCATGGGTATTCCGCCTCCGCCCCTGGGCTCCCTCTTTGAAATCTCCACCCTGGTGTTCTTTGAGGCCTGCGTACTGGAGCTCATGAGCCGACTGGGTATCGCCGAGGAGGAGATGCGCCGCATCCACGCCAACCTTTAGAAAAAACAAAACCTAATATATAAAGTTTAATCTTGAATTATTTGTGCTATTTTATAAGGGGAGGTGAGAGAGCATGGTGGGTGTGATATTTTCCCTGCTGGTATTTATGGCCTTTGGGGCCTGGGCCGATGAAGGGCATGGCCATGGGGCCAAGGACAAGGGCAAGGGGTACATCAGGGTCCTAAGCCCCGGGGGCTATGAGGTGGTAGTGGGCAGGGCCAATCCCTTGAAGGAGCTATCCTATCGGCTTGAGCAGGATGCCCAGGGCCGGGCGGTGAAGGTCTTTACCCTGACGGTTGAGGATGTGGAGTTTGAGATATACCCTGGAAGGACGGTTCAGGCCTGGGGGTTCAACGGGATGGTGCCAGGCCCTACCATAAGGGTGAGGCAGGGCGACAGGGTGAGGCTGGTACTCAAGGTTCAGGCCGAGGGGGAGCACACCATCCATATCCACGGACTTAAGAAGCCCACGGTAATGGATGGCGTGCCCTATGTAAGCCACAGACCCGTTGAGAGGGGCCAGGAGTATGTGTATGAGTTCACCGCCCTTAACCCGGGCACCCACATATACCATTGCCATGTGGATACGGCCCACCACATGGACATGGGCATGTACGGGGCCTTCATTGTGGAGCCCCAAGAGGAGGCCCTAAGGTATGACAGGGACTACATCCTCATCCTGGATGAGTGGCCCACCGGGCATGTGCATGTGCACGAGGCCCCTATGGCCGGGCACCAGGAGCACGGGGTGATAACGGAGCACCCCGGGCCGGCCAGGCACGAGCATCCCCAGGAGGCGCCCAGGCAAAGGCACTGGTATCCCAAGACCTACCGGCCCTATGAGCCCCTCTACGATACCTTTGTGATAAACGGCAGGGCCTTCCCCTACACAGAGCCCCTGCTGGTGAAAGAGGGCGAGGGGTAAGGCTCAGGCTCATAAATGCGGGCTACATGCCTCACTACATCCATGTGCACGCCCATAAATTTCTGGTGGTGGCCAGGGACGGCAACCTCCTGAGCGAGGAGGCCCGATTCCTGGCCGACACCGTGGAGGTGGGGCCTGGCCAGCGGGTGGATGTGCTCCTTAAGGCCGACAATCCCGGCCTCTGGCCCCTGCACTGCCACGACCTGAGGCATGTGAGCAACGAGCACATCTACCCGGGCGGAATGCTGACCTTCATAAGGTATGTCCAGCCCTGATGCCGGAGCTTCCCGATGTGGAGCGCTTCAGGCGCTATGTACAGGCCCGCTGCCTGCGCCAGAGGATAAGGCAGCTCCGGGTGCTTGCCCCGGATGTGCTTGATACTGACCCGGGCACCTTCAGGCGGGCCCTTCAGGGAAGGAGCTTCCTGGGCACTGCCAGGCACGGGAAGTATCTCTTTCTGGCCCTCAGTGGCGGGGGATTCCTGCTGATGCACTTCGGCATGACGGGGAGGCCCCTGTTTCTGAGGAGGCCTGCCTCCCTGGGCCCCCATGTCAGGGNGGTCTTCTTCTTTCAGGACGGCTCGGCCCTGTGCTACCTGAGCCAGCGCAAGCTGGGAAGGCTCGGCCTGGCCCCCTCGGTGGAGGCCTTCGTGAGGGCAAAGGCCCTGGGGCCCGATGCCCTCAGGGTGGGGTGGGCGGAGTTCCGACAGATATTCGCCGGGCTGAGGGGAAGGCTCAAGCCCCAGCTGATGAACCAGCACCATGTGGCGGGGCTGGGCAATGTCTACACCGACGAGGNGCTGTTTCAGGCGGGGCTTCATCCCCTGAGGGCCCTGGAGGGTCTGGCGGAGCAGGAACTGATGGGCCTGCATGGGAGGATGAAGGAGGTGCTCAGGGCGGCCACTCGTGCAAGGAGGCCTCCACCGGACTGGCTCATGGGGCACAGGCGCCCTGGGGCCAGGTGTCCCCACTGCGGGGAGCCGCTGGAGGTGCTCAGGCTTGGGGGAAGGAGCACCTATCTTTGCCCCAGGATGCAGCCCCTTGGGGGGCCGCTTTTCTAAAGCACCGGTGCCATCCTCAACTGCAGAAGCTGCCCTTCCTTCAGGAGCCTCTCCTTGGCCAGGCGGCAGTAGGCCGGGTCTATTTCCACGCCGATGCCCCTGCGGCCGGTCCTCAGGGCTGCCAGCAGGGTGGTGCCCGAGCCCAGGAAGGGGTCTAGCACGGTGTCGCCCCTGAAGCAGAAGAGCTTTATGCACCTGAGGGGGAGCTCCAGGGGGAAGGGCGCAGGGTGGCCCACCCGCTTCCGGCTCTCCCCGTTGAAGCTCCACAGGCCGTTTGTCCAGGCGATGAACTCCTCCCTGCTTACGTCCGAGACGCCTTGCCTGGGCCTGTGCCACTTCCCCTTGTACAGCACCACGATGGTCTCCACGGGGGCGATGACGTAGGGGGCCCTGGCCGAGCAGAAGGAGCCCCAGGCGGTGCGGCGGGAGATGTTCTGCTCGTTCCATATGATGGTGCTGTGGTAGGAGAAGCCCACCTCCTTGGCCAGCACGGTGAGGTCGGCACAGACGCTCTGCTGCCCGCCCCGGTTCTTGTCCAGGGGGACGTTCAGGCACAACCTGCCGCCCTCCTTGAGGAGCTCCAGGGCCTTTTCAAGCCAGGCCCGGCTGAAGGCCAGGTATTCCTGGTAGCTTCTTCCGTCGTCGTGGGCGCCGTAGGGGACACCTACGTTGTAGGGGGGAGAGGTGATTACCAGGTCAATGCTGCCGGGGGCTATGGCCTCAAGCTTCAGGAAGTCGGCCTGGTAGATGCTGACGGGCCCTATGTGCAGGAAGGGCTTTTCCGCTTGCCCGCCCCTTTTGGTGCTCATTGCACCAGCTCCCCGAAGGCCCTTAGCACCCGCAGGCCCAGGGCCTGGCTCTTTTCGGGATGAAACTGCGTGGCGAACACATTGTCCCTCCACACCATGGAGACGAACTGCACCCCGTACTCGGTGGTGGTGGCCACCACCTGGGGCTCCTGGGGCACCACATAGTAGGAGTGCACGAAGTAGAAGTAGGCCCCGTCGGGGATGTCCTTGAGAATGGGGGGCCGGCGCCTTATCCTTATCTGGTTCCAGCCCATGTGGGGGACCTTGAGCCCGGGGCTCTGGGGGAAGCGCACCACCTTGCCCTTGAGCACCCCCAGTCCCCTGGTGAGGCCGAACTCCTCGGAGGCCTCAAAGAGTATCTGAAGGCCCAGGCAGATGCCCAGGTAGGGCTTTCCTGCCTGGATGCTCTGAAGCACTGCCTCCAGTAGCTCCAGGCGCTGGAGGTTGCGCATGCAGTCCCTGAAGGCCCCTACCCCTGGGAGCACCACGGCAGGGGCCCTAAGGACGCTGTCGGGGTCAGAGACCACCCGGGCCTGCACCCCCACCTTCTGGAGCCCCTTCTGCACGCTCCTGAGGTTGCCCATTCCGTAGTCCACCACGGCTACCATGGCCCCTTAAGTATAACAGGCACTGGGGGAGCTGGGCACCGGGATTTTTGATAAAAGCTCTCAGTGAATGCTAAGATTAGGGGATGCTCTTTAGGATTCTGACTGAGTCCTTTGGCAATCAGCGCCGGGGCATGCTCCTCATGGTGGTAGCCGTGGCCGCGGGGGCGGCCCTGGCGGCGGCCATGCTGACGCTGGCCTGGGACATAAGGGCCAGGGTCAGCAGGGAGCTCCGGGCCTTCGGGGCCAACATAGTGATAGAGCCCAGGCTGGAGGGCCTGGCAGACCTCAGCGGACAGCGCCGCTGGCTAAAGGAGGAGGACCTTCCCAGGGCCAAGACCATCTTCTGGCGGCACAACATCGTGGGGCTGGCCCCTTTCCTTTACGGGCAGGTGGAGCTTTCCACCCCCGGGGGGCAGGGTCTCAGGGTGGAGGCTATAGGCACCTGGTTTGACCATCCGATGGCCGTGCCCGGAGGCAGCTTCCGGGCAGGTGTGCATACCGTGGCCCCCTGGTGGGAGCTTACGGGGGCCCCACCGGGCCGGGGAAGCCTCCTGGTAGGGGCCGCGCTGGCCGAGCGCCTGGGGATTTCGCCGGGCATGAGGGTGGCCCTGGATGGGAGGGAGTTCAAGGTCTCGGGGCTCCTGAGGACGGGGGGGCAGGAGGACGAGGCGGTGGTGCTTGAGCTTTCGGAGCTTCAGTCCCTGCTGGGCCTTAAGGGCCTCCTCTCCAGGGTGCTGGTGAGTGCCCTCACCACCCCCATGGACGAGTTTGCCTACAAGGACCCTGCCAGCATGAGCCGCAAGGAGTACGAGAAGTGGTACTGCACCGGGTATGTGACCTCCATAGCCAAGCAGCTTGAGGAGGTCTTCAGGGGCTCCAGGGCCCGGCCCCTGTGGCGGGGGGCCCAGGCGGAGGGCCGGGTGCTTCAGCGCCTCAGCGCCCTGGTGTGGCTGCTTACGGCCCTGGTGCTGGCCTCCAGCATCCTGGGGGTGGCTGCCACCATGGCGGCCTCGGTGCTGAGGCGACAGCACGAGATAGCCCTGATGAAGTCCATAGGGGCCGACGCCGTGAATGTGGCGATGATATTCCTTAGCGAGGCCCTGGTGATAGGCCTTCTGGGGGGCCTGTTGGGCTGGGCCCTGGGGTATGTGGCCACGGACTTCATAGCCCGGGCGGTGTTTTCCACCCAGGCCCAGATGAGGGCGGTGCTGCTTCCGCTCTGTCTGGCCCTGGGGGTGCTCACTACCCTGGCAGGCAGCGTGGTGCCCATCAGGCGGGCCCTGAGGGTGCGCCCTGCCGTGGTGCTGAGGGAGGCCCTGTGAGGCGCCTCCGCTGGCTCATGGCCTACCTCAGGAAGGCCCTGGGGGCCTCGGGCGGAAGGGCCCTCCTGAGTGCCGGCTGCACCGCCCTGGCGGTGGCCGTGGTGCTGCTTTCCGCAGGGCTTTATCTGGGCCTCAGGGAGCAGCTGGCCAGGGAGCTCAGGGCCTACGGGGCCAATGCCATCCTGTCTCCTCGGTCAGGGCAGTACCTGGATGTGCAGGCAGTAAGGCAGGCCTTGGCCCAGGAGGAGGGGGTGCTTCAGGCCCACTGGCAGCTTTACGGCAGGGNGCTACTCATTAACGCCGTCTCCTCGGGCAGGCAGAGGCTGTTCAGTCCCCCTCAGGAGCTTGAGCTCATAGGGCTTGAGCCCGAGAAGCTCCAGGGCTACAGGCTCAAGGGGATGCTTCCCCAGGGGGGCCAGGTGGCGGTAGGGGAGGCCCTGGCCGAGGCCCTGGGCATTTCTGTGGGCATGACACTGGGGCTTTCCTCAGAGGCATCAGCGGGCAGCTACTGGGTCAGCGGAGTGCTCCAGAGCGGCGGGCCGGAGGACAAGGCCCTGCTCATGGGCCTTGAGGATGCCCAGTTGCTCCTGGGCCTTCGGGGGCGGGCCTCGGCAGTGCTGCTGAGGGNGGCCCCCGGGCTGAGGCTTCAGCTGCCCGAGGCGGAGTTCAGGAGCCTCAGGCAGGTGGCCGCCCCCGAGGAGCAGTTTCTGGGGAAGATGCAGCTCTTGATGCTCCTGGTAGCCCTGGTGGTGCTCTTCTGTGCCTCGCTGGGCCTCCTGAGTGCCCAGGCCTCGGGGGTGCTGGAGCGCCTGAGGGACATAGGGCTCATGCGGGCCCTGGGGGGAGGAAAGGGGCAGATAACCCTGCTGTTTGCTGCCGAGGCCCTGCTTGCCGGCCTGGCAGGGGCGGCCCTGGGGTTTGTCCTGGCCCTGGGGGGCGCCCTGGTGGTGGCCAAGGGGGCCTTCGGCGTGTATGTGCTCCTTCCCCTGTGGCTGCTCTTTCCAGGGCTGGCCCTGGGGGCGGCCCTCAGCGTGGGGGCAGGGCTGCTTCCCCTTAGGGCGGCCCTGGGGCTGGCCCCGGCCGCGGTGCTCAGAGGTGAGTAGATGGAGTTCATAACCCTTAGGGAGGTCTACAAGGAGTATCCCCAGGCGGTAGCCCTCAGGGGAGTGAGCCTGCAGGTGCCCCAGGGGCAGTGGTGTGCGGTGATGGGTCCTTCGGGCTCTGGAAAGAGCACCCTGCTTAACCTCATAGGGGCCCTGGACGTGCCCACCCGGGGCGAGGTGTTCGTGGACGGGGTGGAGCTGGGCCGACTCTCCGAGGCCGAGCTGGTGCGCTTCAGGCGGCAGAGCATAGGGTTCGTGTTCCAGCAGTCCTACCTGATTCCCTACCTGGACTGCGTGGAGAATGTGATGCTGGCCCAGTACTTCCACAGTCTTAGCGACGAGGCCGAGGCCATAGAGGCCCTCCAGCGGGTGGGCCTGGGCCACAGGCTGAGGCACCGACCGGCACAGCTGTCCGGAGGGGAGCAGCAGAGGGTCTGCATAGCCAGGGCCTTGATTAACAGCCCCAAGCTCCTCCTGGCCGATGAGCCCACCGGCAACCTGGACAGGGCCAACACCAAGATGGTCCTGGAGCTCCTGGGGGAGCTTCACCGCCAGGAGGGCTTCACCATCCTGGTGGTCACCCACGACCCCTATGTGTCCTCCTGGGCCCAACGGGTGCTCACCATGGAGGACGGCAGGATAGTGAAGGATGAGCTTCCCTACTGAGGCCCTGGTCATAGGAGCCAGGGAGGCCCTCAAGGCGGTGCTCCTGTGGCTTGTGCTGGCCTCGGTGCTTCAGGGCCGAAGGAGCCTGGGGCTGTACTGGATGGGGCTTGCCCTGGGCCTGGCTGCCGGGGCCTGGGGGGCCCTGGTGGGACTGCCCGAGGGGGCCACCTGGTGGCTCAGGAGGCTGGGGGGATATGTGTTCTTCCTGTGTTTTTTCTTTGCCCTGGGGGCCTTCCTTCAAGGGGCGGGATACAACCTGGCCGGCCCCCTGAGGGGACTGGGCAGGCCCCTGCTGCCCCTGCTGGTGCTGGTGCTCTTGTTGAGCTTTCTGCCGCCGGACTTTGCCCAGGCGGGCGGATTCCTTGCGGAGCTGGCACTGATGAGGGAGGACGCCCTCGGGGTGTGGGGCCTGGCCCTGGCAGGGTTTTCGGCCACGGCGGTGGCGGGCTTCCTGCTGGCCCGCAGGCTCAGGGGGGGCCTCGGGGCGTTCCTGGGCCTGGGGGAGGNGCTCCTCAGCCTGGCCCTCATAAAGCTCCTGCTGGGCGGCACCAGGGGCTTTGCCGAGCTGAGCCTGATACCGGCAGTCCGGCAGGGAGTGATGAAGTTCATCCACGATGCGGTGCACCAGCTCTTTGTGTTCTTCATGGTGCCGGACCATCCCCTGCTGCAGACTACGGTGTGGACCTTCATAGGGGTGCTGTTCAGCCCCCAGGTGGCCGTTTACGGGGTGCTGGCCCTGCTCATGCTTCCACCGCTGTGGCAGCTGAGGATGGCCCTGTTTGCCCCCCTGCCCGAGCCCCCCGAGCCCCTCAGGGCGGCCCGGCGCCGGGCCTTCAAGGCCCGGGTGAGGGCCCAAAGGCTCCGCCGGGCGGTGCCCGTGGCGGTGTTCGTGGTGGCGGTGCTGGCCTCGTGGTTTTCCGGCAAGGCGCAGGAGGCCTCGGCCCTGTACAACCCCCAGCCGGTGCCCCTGGTGGCCGAGGAGACCCAGGTGCTGGTGCCCCTGGCCAGCCCCACCTGGGACCTCATGGACGGCAACCTGCACAAGTTTTCCGTGGACATACAGGGCCAGACGGTGGTGTTCCTCGTGATGAAGAGACCTGACGGCAAGCTCACGGTGTGCCTGGATGACTGCGAGGTCTGCCCCCCAGAGGGTTATGCCCAGGCCGAGGGCCATGTGCTGTGCCTTTACTGCGCTACTCCCATACCGCTGGAGAGCCTGGGGCAGCCAGGGGGGTGCAATCCCATCCCCCTGAAGTTCCATGTCACGGAGCGCCATGTGGTGGTAGAGCTCCGGGACCTCACGGAGAAGTGGCTCAAGGAGAGGGCCAAGGAGTGAGAGTTCTCAGGTGGCTGGCCTCCAGGGAGCTGATGCTGCTTCTTCTGGGCGGCTGGGTGCTCCTTTATGTTAGCTACTCGGTGTGGTCCCAGGAGGCCCTGGCCACCTTCATGAAGCGCCTGGGCTCCGACAGGGCCTTCCAGGTGCCCTTTGCACTGCTGCTGCTGAGCCTGACCCTGCAGCTGCTGAAGGGCCTTAGGAGGCAGCGGGGCCTGCTGAGGAGGCTCCTCTGGGCCCCCCTTCCCCTGGGTGTGCTGGTGTTCCTTACGGGGGTACTCCTCAGTGCCGTCTTCAGGCTCCAGGAGTGGAGGCTCCTGGGCGAGGGGGACTTCGTAAGCCCCCCCTGGCAGACCATCCACTACCGGCTGGAGCGCATAGAGCCGGCCTTGAAGGAGGAGACCCTCCAGAGCGTGGGAGCAACGCCCCAGGTGTTCCAGTACGAGCCCAAGGTGCTTCTCAGCACCGAGGGGGAGCGCTTCAGCGTAGGGGNGTTTCCTCCCCGCAGGATACACGGCACCTACTATCACATCCTTGACTTCGGCCTGGCCCCCCGGGTGCGGTTCTTCCAGGGACACAGACTGAAGCAGGAGGGCTACCTGGCCCTCAGGCTCCTTCCCCCAGGGGCCCGGGACAGCTTCAGGGTGAGCTTCCTGCCCTATGCCTTCAACATCCGCATAGTGCCCCAGGAGGTACTGAAGGAGGGCAAGGAGGAGGTGGCGGTATATAACCTTCGCCGGCCCACCTACGAGCTGGAGGTCCTGAGGGGCGATGAGCTGGTGCTCAGGGCCCGCTCGGCCCAGGAGGTGGCCTTTGAGGGCCTCAGGGTGCAGTTCCTGGAGCCCTCCTACTGGGTGGTGCTGGAGATGGTGAGGGACCCGGGGCTTCTGCCCATGGCGGCGGGGCTGGCCCTGTTTGCCCTGGGCATNCCCCTGAGGGCGGCCCTGGGGCTGTGGAGGCTGCTGTTTCCATGAGGCCCCTGAGGATTAGAAGGAGCAGGAGGCTCCTGAGGGGCCATCTGTGGGTGTTCTCCAACGAGCTGGCCTCAAGCCCCAGGGGGTTTGAGCCCGGCCAGTTGGTGGAGCTTCAGGACCTCAGGGGACGCTTCCTGGCCGTGGGATATGTGAACCCCCACAGCCTTATCTCCGCCAGGGNGCTCAGCCGACAGCGGGAGGACATAGGGAAGGAATTCTTCCTGCGCCGCATAGTCCAGGCCCAGGCCCTGAGGGCCGCCCTGCCCCTGGAGCGGGGAAGCTACAGGCTCATTTACAGCGAGGCCGATATGCTGCCGGGCCTGGTGGTGGACATCTACCAGGAGGTGGTGGTGGCCCAGCTCAACACCGCCGGCATGGAGGCCCTGAAGCCCTTGGTGCTGGAGGCCCTGCAGGAGGCCCTCAGGCCCAAGGCCCTGGTGCTCAGGGCAGACAGTCGGGCCCGCACCCTGGAGGGCCTGCCCCTTTATGCTGAGGTGGCGGCGGGCACCCTGGAGGGGCCCGTGGAAATCACCGAGGGGGGCCTGAGGCTCCTGGTGGAGCCCCTGAGGGGCCAGAAGACCGGCTTCTTCCTTGACCAGAGGTTTAACCGCCTGGCCCTGGGGAGGTTCCTCCCCCTGGGAGGTAGGGGAATGGACCTGTTCACCTACACCGGGGCCTGGGCCCTTCAGGCCGCCCACCAGGGGGCTGAAGAGGTGCTGGCGGTGGACACCTCGGGGACGGCCCTGGAGCTTGCCAGGGACAACGCTGCCCTGAACGGCCTGAGCCAGAAGGTGCGCTTTGAGCAGGCCGACGCCCTTGAGGCCCTCCAGGCCGAGGCCCCGGAGAGCCTGGACTTCATAGTGGCCGACCCGCCCTCCCTCATCCGCTCGGCAGCTCACCTGAAGGAGGGGCAGAGGCTTTACAGGCGCCTCAACGCCCTGTGCATGAGCAGGCTCAAGCGAGGGGGGCTCTTGGCCACCTCCTCCTGCTCCTGGCACATGCACAGGGAGCTCTTTCTGCAGAGCCTCCACGAGGCGGCCAGGGAGGCGGGAAGGACCACCAGGCTGCTGTGGCAGGGTGGGCAGGGGCCGGACCATCCCGTGCTGCTTGCCATGCCCGAGACGGAATACCTCAAGTGCTTCTTCCTCAGGGTGGACTGAGCTCAGGGCCTCAGCAGGGGCTGGTTATCCCTGAGCTGGGGCTTAAGACGGATGTAGACCTTGACCTCTCCCCTCTTGCCCAGCACATACCGGCTCTGGAGCACATCGGCCATTCCGTGGCGCAGGGGACTCAGGAGGGGCCTGAGCTCATACCCTATGAGCCCTCCGTCAGGGCTCAGGATGGCCCTCGCAGCAAGTCTCTTGAAGAAGGGGTTCATGCCCAGGAAATGCCCGGCGGCCTTCATGGCCTGGGAGGCATGGAGAGGCTCCTTGCTGCTGTAGTACTCAAACTCAGGGGCAAAGGGCCTGAGGTGGTAGCCATCNCCCTGGGCATCCAGCAGGACCAGGCTCTCCGGGTCGTCCAGGAACCTGCCGCCGTAGAAGATGACGGTATAGAGGCCTTCACGGGGCGGCTCCGCGGGCCTGAGGCTCAGGGCCGGGGCACAGCCGCCCAGAAGGAGTGCCATGAGGAGGACAAGGCCCTTCATGGCCTTCCCACCGAGTGGTACTCAAAGCCCAGGGAGCGGAGCTGCCCAGGGGGATAGATGTTTCGCAGGTCAAAGAAGAAGGGGCCCTTCAGGAGCCTCCTCNCCCTCTGCAGGTCCAGGTTCCTGAACTCGTTCCACTCGGTGAGTATTACCACGGCATGGGCGCCCCTCAGGGCCTGGTAGGGCCCCGAGGCATATCTTACCTGGGGCAGGAGCCTCTTCATGTTGGCCATGGCGGCAGGGTCGTAGGCCCTCACCTGGGCGCCCTCCTTGAGCAGGCCCTGGATTATGTACAGGGAGGGGGCCTCCCGAATGTCGTCGGTGTTGGGCTTGAAGGAAAGCCCCAGGACGGCTATCTGCTTGCCCCTGAGGGGCTGGAGGGNGGTCTTGAGCTTCTGCAGCATCCACTGCCTCTGGGCCTGGTTGACCTGCAGGATGGCCTCCGGCAGGCGGAGCCTTACCCCATGCTGAAGGGCCATGCTTCTTAGGGCCTGCACATCCTTGGGCAGGCAGGAGCCGCCGAAGCCTGGGCCCGGATGCAGGAACTTCGGCCCTATCCTCTGGTCAAGTCCCAGGGCCCTGGCCAGGATATGCACATCAGCTCCCACGGCCTCGCACAGCCGGCTCAGCTCGTTTATGAAGGATATCTTCAGGGCCAGGAAGCTGTTGGAGGCCAGCTTGATGAGCTCGGCCGTCTCTATGTCGGTAATCACGAAGGGGGTTTCTATGAGATACAGGGGGCGGTAGAGGGCCTTCAGAATCTCCGTGGCCCTGGCACTTTCGGTGCCCAGCACCACCCGGTTGGGCCTCATGAAGTCCTCAATGGCCGAGCCCTCCCTGAGGAACTCCGGGTTTGAGGCCACATCGAAGGGCACCTCCTTCCTCAGGTGCTTTCGGATAAGGGCCTTCAGCCTCTTGCCCGTGCCCACGGGCACGGTGCTCTTGGTGACCACCACCTTGTAGTCCTCTATGTGCTGGGCCACCTCCCTGGCTACCGCCTCCACATGGCTCAGGTCTGCCGAGCCGTCGCCCCGGGGCGGCGTGCCCACCGCTATGAAGACTACCTGGCTGCCCCTGACCGCATCGGCCACCTTGGTGCTGAAGCCCAGTCGGCCCTGCCGGAGGTTGCGCTGAAGGAGCTCTCCCAGGCCGGGCTCATAGAAGGGCACCCGGCCTTCCCTGAGGGCCCTTATCTTCCTGGCGTCCTTGTCGACGCAGACCACCGACAGGCCGAACTCCGCAAAGCACACCCCGCTTACCAGCCCCACATAGCCTGTCCCCACTATGCCTACCTGCATGACCCTTAAGTCTACCCCCCGGGCCTGGAGGTTGTCAAAGAGCTCTACCGTGGCTTGCCCCCGCCCATAGAATTCTTTTATCTTAAGAATAATGAACCTCCTGCGCTTCCAGAGGCCCTCCCGCTATATTGACCACGAGGTGAATGTCCAGAGGAAGGAGGCCCCCTTGAAGGTGGCCCTGGCCTTCCCGGACATCTACGAGGTGGGTATGTCGCACCTGGGCCTGAAAATTCTGGCCGAGGTGGTAAACCGCCTTCCCTATGCCCAGGCCGAAAGGGTGTTTCATCCCTGGGTGGACATGGAGGAGGCCCTGAGGAGGCAGGGGCTCCCCCTGTGCTCCCTGGAGACGGGCACTCCGCTTAGGGAGTTCCATGTGGTGGGCTTCAGCCTCCAGTACGAGCTTTCCTACNCCTCGGTGCTCAACATGCTGGAGCTCGGGGGCCTGCCCCTGAGCTCGGAGGAGCGACCCGGGCCCTTCCCCCTGGTGCTGGCCGGGGGGCCCTGCACGGCGAACCCTGCCCCCATGAGCCCCTTCATGGATGCCTTCCTTGTGGGCGATGGGGAGGAGGCGGTGAGGGAGCTCATGGAGCTCCTGTGGCGCTTCTACAGGGAGGGCGACGGAAGCAAGGACAGCCTCCTCAGGGAGGTGGCCGCCCTGGAGGGCTTCTATGTCCCCCGGCTTCACCGAGGCACCCACCGGGTGCGCCGCCGCTACATAAGGAGCCTCGAAGGGGCCCCCTATCCCACGGCCCCCATTGTGCCCTATGCCCAGGCGGTGCACGACCGCGTCAACATAGAGCTTTCCCGGGGCTGCAGTATGGGCTGCAGGTTCTGCCAGGCGGGGATGCTCTACCGCCCCCTGAGGGAGCGCTCCCCAGAGGAGGCCCTGGCCCTGGCCGAGCAGGCCCTCAGGGCCACGGGCTACGAGGAGGTCTCCTTCACCTCCCTCAGCGCTGGGGACTACTCCTGCCTGCCACAGCTCCTGAGGGAGTTCAACCGGAGGTTTTCCCACCGGAAGGTGGCCGTCTCCCTGCCTTCCCTGAGGGTCAAGGCGGTAAGTCCCCAGGTGCTCAGGCAGATAAGGGCGGTAAGGAAGACGGGCTTCACCATAGCGCCCGAGGCGGCCACCGAGCGGCTCCGCAGGGTGGTCAACAAGGACTTCTCCATGGAGGACTACCTGAGGGCCCTGCATGCCCTGTTTCAGGAGGGCTGGCTGAACCTGAAGCTGTACTTCATGGTGGGCCTGCCCACGGAGAGCCAGGAGGATGTGCAGGCCATCCTGCCCATGGCCCTGGAGGCCCTCAGGGTGGCCAAGCGCTACCACCGCAGGTTCGTCAACATAAGCGTCAGTGCCTCGGCCTTCGTGCCCAAGGCGCACACGCCCTTTCAGTTCTTTCCCCAGGAGCCCCTGGAGAGCCTTCAGGAGAAGCGCCGCTTCCTCAAGGAGGCCCTCAGCCGCAGGGGCATAAACTTTCGGGGCCACGATGTGAGGGCCAGCCTCCTGGAGGCCGCCCTGAGCCGCGGGGGCCCGGAGCTTTCGGCCCTCCTGCTTAAGGCGCGACAGCTGGGCGCCAGGCTGGATGCCTGGGGGGAGCTCTTTGACTGGGACCTGTGGCAGAGGGCCATGGAGGCCACGGGCCTGGATGCCTCCTCCTGGGCCAGGGCCCAGTACAGCGGGGCCACGCCCCTGCCCTGGGACATGGTGGATGCGGGCATAAGCAAGGAGTTTCTCTGGAGGGAGCAGCAGAAGGCCCTGAGGGCCCAGGCCAGCCCGGACTGCCGCATAGCCTGTGCCGCCTGCGGCCTGGGCTGCAAGCCCCTTACTGCAGTCTGCACCCTGAGGGCTGGGCCGGGCAGGGCCGCTACAGCCCAGCAGGGGCTCTTCAGGTTCAGGGTCCAGTACGCCAAGGTAGCCCCCCTTCATGTGCTTTCCCATAGGGAGGTGATGACCGCCATCCTGAGGGCCCTCAGGAGGGCGGCCCTCCCCCTGGCCTACTCCAAGGGGTTTCATCCCCAGCCCAGGGTGGCCTTTGGCCCACCTCTGGGGGTGGGGGTGGAGGGCCTGAAGGAGCTGTTTGACCTCACCCTCGGTGCCCCCATGCAGCCCGAGACGGTGCTAAGGGCCCTCCAGGCGGTGCTGCCCCAGGGGCTGCAGGTGCAGGCCGTGGCCCCCCTTCCAGAGAGGACCGAGAGCCTGCAGAGTTTTATCTCCCGATACGAGTATGAGATAATAGGCTGCGATGCCCCCAGGGGGCAGGAGGCCCTCAGGGCGGGCACCCTCAGGGCCCTGAGGGACGGCAAGGAGGTGGACCTGAGGGCGGTGCTTGAGGACCTCCAGGTGCTGGCCCCCGACAGGGTGAGGCTGCTGCTTCAGGACACCCCTGAGCTCAAGGTAAGGCTTGAGGAGCTCCTGAAGGTGCTGTTTTCCCAGGAGATCTGGCAGTTGAGGGCCAGGAGGCTGGCCCTCTGGGGCCGAAGGGGCTGGCAGTGGGTGGAGCCCATGCCCTCCAGGGCGGTGCATGTCTGACAGCATACTGATAAACATAACGGCCCAGGAATGCCGGGTGGCCCTGCTGGAGGCAGGGACGCTGGCAGAGGTGTATGTGGAGCGCCGTCAGAGTGCCAACCTGGCTGGCAACGTCTACAAGGGCAGGGTGGTAAGGGTGCTGCCGGGAATGCGCTCGGCCTTCGTGGACATAGGGCTGGACAAGGCCGCCTTCCTTTATGTGGCCGACATCAGGGCCGATATCGTGGAGGAGTATGCCNCCCTGTTTGAGGACGAGAGCCTTCGGGGTCTGGNCTTCTCCCGGGAGCGCAGCAGCCGCCACGCCCTGCACATAGAGGAGCTCCTGAGGGAGGGGCAGGAGATAGTGGTGCAGGTCTCCAAGAATCCCCTGGGCAGCAAGGGGGCCAGGGTTACCTCCTACATANCCCTGCCGGGCCGCTACCTGGTGCTCATGCCCAACCTGGAACACGTGGGGGTCTCCAGGAGAATCTCCCACGAGGCCGAAAGGCAGAGGCTCAGGCAAGTGGTGGAGGCCCTCAGGCCCCAGGGCTTCGGCCTCATAGTGCGCACCGCCAGCGAGGGGGCCGGCCAGGAGGAGCTTCGGAGGGACCTGGAGTTCCTCCTCAGCCTCTGGCAGAGCATCCAGGACAAGGCCCAGCGCACCAGGGCCCCCAGCCTCCTTTACTCCGACCTGGACCCCGTGCTCAGGGCCATAAGGGACCTCATGAGCCCCTCGGTGCAGCACCTGGTGCTGGACTCCCAGGAGCACTACCTCAGCGCCAAGGAATTCGCCGAGCAGTTCTTCCCCGAGCTGGCCCCCAAGATAGAGCTCTACGAGGCCCCGGAGCCCATATTTGAGCACTACGGCATAGAGGGCGAGCTGGCCAGGGCCCTGGAGCGCAAGGTGTGGCTGAAGTCCGGCGGCTACATAGTGATAGACCAGACGGAGGCCATGACCGTCATAGATGTCAACACCGGCCGATATGTGGGCAAGGAGGACCTGGAGGACACCATCCTGAGGACCAACCTGGAGGCCGCCAGGGAGATTGCCTGCCAGGTGAGGCTCCGAAACCTGGGGGGCATAATCATCATAGACTTCATAGACATGGAGAGGGCGGAGAACCGGGCCAAGGTGCTTCAGGCCCTCCAGGAGGCCTTGAAGAAGGACAGGGCCCGCTCCAGCATATTCCACACCACCGAGCTGGGCCTGGNGCAGATGACCCGAAAGCGCGTAAGGGAGAGCCTCCTGAGGACCCTGTCGGAGCCCTGCCCCTACTGCGAGGGCCGAGGCTATGTGAAGTCCGCCGCCACCCTGTGCTACGAGATACTCCGCAAGAGCAGGAAGATGATAAGCTCCGGAGCCCGAAAGCTGCTCATCCTGGCCCACCCCGCGGTGGCGGAGTTCCTCCTGGAGGAGGAGCGCCAGGCCCTGGAGGCCCTGGAGGCCCAGTGGGGTGTGAAGATAACCATAACCGAAGAGCCCCACATGCACCAGAACCACTATGAGATAACCGCCCTGTGAGCGCCCTGGAACGGCTCATAGGGCACCTCAGGCCCCTGGGTTCCGCCGTGCTGGCCCTCTCAGGGGGGCTGGACAGCTCCGTCCTCCTGGCCGCCGCCAAGAGGGCGGGCCTCAAGCTCTTGGCCGCCNCCGCCACGGGCCCCACCCACCCCCCCTGGGACCTCAAGGCCGCCCTGGAGCTTGTCCGCACCCTTGGGGTGCCCCACAGGCTGCTTCAGACCGCCGAGCTTCAGGACAGCCGCTACAGCTCCAACCCCCCGGACAGATGCTACTGGTGCAAGAGGCACCTCTTTGAGGCCCTCAGGGCCCTGGCCCAGAAGGAGGGCCTGAGCTGGGTCCTGGAAGGCTCCAACACCGACGACCTGGCGGACTACCGCCCTGGCCTCAGGGCCGCCAGGGAGCTGGCAGTGAGGAGCCCCTTCATTGAGGTAGGCCTGGGCAAGAAGGACATCAGGGCCATGGCCTGGCAGCTGGGCCTCAGGCCCAGGCCCCCCAGCCCCTGCCTGGCCTCCAGGTTCCCCTACGGGGAGGCCATCACCCTGAAGGGCCTCCAGCAGGTCCTGAAGGCAGAGACGGCCCTCAGGGAAATGGGCTTCAGCGACCTCAGGGTGCGCCACCACGGCGCCCTGGCCAGGCTGGAGGTGCCCCAGCAGGAGCTTTCCAGGGCCCTGGCCATGAGAGAGGATATCCTGAGGCTCCTCAGGGAGGCCGGCTACCGCCTCGTCTGCCTCGACCTGGAGGGCCTTCGCTCAGGGAGCCTCAACCGCCTGCTCCAGGATGCCCCGAGGCCCTGAGCTCTGCGCCCTGTGCGCCGCCTGCAAGGCCGCCTGCCCCACCTACGGGCTCCTGGCCTCCGAGGCCTACAGTCCCAGGGGAAGGATGCTGCTGGTTCAGGCCCTCAGGGAGGGNGCCCTCAGACCCACCAGGGCGCTTTACCAGAGGCTTTACTCCTGCGCCCTCTGCGGGGCCTGCGACGCCACCTGTCCCGTGGGGCTTGAGCCTACCCGATGGCTCTACGAGGCCAGGGCAGCCCTGAGGGGACAGAACCGGAGGCACCTCCTGCTGGCAGCCCTCCTTAAGGCGGCCCTCAGGAGGCCGGCCCTGAGCTTCCGCCTGGGAAGGCTCTCGGGCGGAAGGCTCCTCTTCGGCCCACTGAAGGGGGTGGAGCTCCCTGCCAGCCCCCTCAGGGAGGGCCAGGTGCTGCTGAGCCCCGAAAGGCCCAAAGGCAGGGTGGCGGTGTTTTCCGGCTGCCTAAGTACCTATGTGCTCCCCCAGGTGGGCCAGGCCCTGGTGGGTCTCCTTCAGGCCCTGCGGTACGAGGTGCTGCTGCCAGGGGGAGAGCTCTGCTGCTCGGCCCCCCTGAGGGGCCTGGGCCTTGCCCAGGAGGCCGCCGAGTTTGCCCGGCGAAACAGTGCCCTCCTCAGGGCCCTCCAGGTGGAGGCCGTCCTCAGCCCCTGCCCTACCTGCACCCTTGCCCTGAGGAAGCAGTACCCCCATATGGGGGTGCAGCCCGTGGAGCAGGCCCAGGACGCCCTGGGGTTCCTCCTCAGACAGACGAAGGAGGGGCTTGACCTCAGTGCCTGGGAGGGCCAGGAGCTTTCCTGGCACGAGCCCTGCCACAGCTACTGGGGCCTGGGCCTCAGGGGCCTGGCCAGGGCCCTGCGCCTTAAGGTGCGACTGCCTGGGCAGCTCTGCTGCGGCCTGCCCCTGAGCATCACGGCCCCGGAGCTTTCCCAAAGGCTCCTGGGAGAGCTCAGGAGGGCCCACGAGGGGGCCCACCTGGTGCTCAGCCCCTGCCCGGGCTGCCTCCTTCAGCTAAGGAGGGCTGGCCTCAGGGCCCAGCACCCCCTGGAGCTCCTGGCCCAGGCATATCTGGTATAATGAGGGGCCTGGAAATCCTGCTTTTCAAAGAGGTGGGCCATGAAGATATTCATTGACACTGCCAATGTGGAGGAAATCAGGAGGGCCTGGAGCCTGGGGGNGATTGACGGGGTGACCACCAACCCCACCCTCATGTGCAAGGAGCAGAGGGACCCCGTGGAGCTCCTCAGGGAGATATGCTCCATAGTGGAGGGCCCAGTGAGCGCCGAGGCCGTAAGCCTGCAGTACTCCGAGATGCTCCAGGAGGCCAGGGCCCTGGCCCGGGTGCACCCCAATGTGGTGGTCAAGATTCCCATGACCGAGGAGGGCCTGAGGGCCGTCAAGAGCCTCTCCCAGGAGGGAATAAAGACCAATGTCACCCTGGTGTTTTCCCCCTCGCAGGCCCTCCTGGCGGCCAAGGCCGGGGCTACTTTCGTGAGCCCCTTCGTGGGCCGCCTGGACGACATAAGCCATACTGGCATGGCCCTGGTGGCCGACATCATGCAGATATATGAAAACTATGGCTTTTCTACCCAGGTCATCGTGGCCAGCATCCGCAACCCCCTGCACGTGGTGGAGGCGGCCAAGCTGGGCGCCCATGTGGCCACCATCCCCTTTGAGGTGATAAGGAAGCTCCTGAAGCACAGCCTTACCGACCTGGGCATAGAGCGGTTCCTCCAGGACTGGCAGAGGCTCCGGCAGAAGTGCCCGGTTTATCCACCCAGGGTATAGATGCTATAATAAGGCATGCCTATTTACGAGTATACCTGCGGGGCCTGCCAGGAGGAGTTTGAGCGCCTCGTGATGGGCTCCTCGGCCCAGGTGGCCTGCCCCAGGTGCGGCTCCAGGAAGCTCAGGAAGAGGTTTTCCACCTTCGGAATGAGCGGGGTGCAAAAGCCCTTTGCCGGCTCCTCCAGCTCCTGCGGGCCCTGCAAGAAGAGCTCCTGCCTCGGCTGCGGCTAACGGATGTAGGCCTCCGTCACATACCGGCGCATCATCCTGTGGGAGTTGAAGTAGTAGGCATTCTTGCCAATGGCGTTCTGCATCATCCTGACCCAGGTGTGCCGGTCCTGGTAGAAGGTGGGGATGATTACTTTTTCAAGTTTCTCATAGAGGTCTTGGGCATCCAGGGCGTCGCTCTCCTCGGGGCTTATGACCTCCCTCTCGGAGGGCAGGGGGCCAATGGCCCAGCCGGTGAAGCCCTCTATGTGGCCCTCTATCCACCAGCCATCCAGCACGCTGAAGTTCAGCACCCCATTGTGCGCCGCCTTCATGCCCGAGGTGCCGGAGGCCTCCAGGGGCCTCCGAGGGGTGTTCAGCCACACATCCACCCCCGAGGTAAGAAGCTGCGCCAGCGCTATGTCGTAGCCCTCCAGGTAGACGGCCTTTATCTTGCCCCTGAGGGCCTTCATGCACCTGAAGACCTCCCTTATCATCTCCTTTCCAGGCTCGTCCTTGGGGNGGGCCTTGCCGGCGTAGATTATCTGCAGCCTTCCTGCCCCAATTTCCGCCAGCCTCCCCAGGTCTGAAAACAGGAGGTTGGCCCTCTTGTAGGCGGTGGCCCTGCGGGCGAAGCCCAGGGTAAGGGTCTCGTAGTCCATGGCGACGCCCGTGGTCCGGTTGACATAGTCGATGAGGGCCCTCTTGGCCTCCATGTGGGCCTCCCAGAGCTCCTCGTCGGGAATCCTTCCCACCCGGACGAATATCTCCGGCTCCTGGGCCCAGCCCGGCAGGNACCTGTCAAAGAGCCTGCGCATGCTGGGGCACGTCCAGGTGTAGGAGTGCACTCCGTTGGTGATGGCAGAGAACTCGTAGCCCGGGAACATGTGCATGCTTACCTCCCGGTGCCTCTTGGCCACCCCGTTTACATATTCGCTGAGGTTCAGGGCCAGGAGGGTCATGTTCAGGTGCTCCTGGCCCCCCAGGCGCTGGAGCACCCTCAAGGGGATGGGCTCATCCAGCACCTCCTGCACCAGCTGCCAGGAGAACTTGTCGTGGCCGGCCTCCACGGGCGTGTGGGTAGTGAACACGCAGAGCTCCCTTACTGCCTCCACATCCCAGACCAGCTCCTCGTCCCAGACCTCCTCTATGTCCCTGCGGTGCTCCAGCAGCAGCTCCAGGGTCAGCAGGCTGGCATGGCCCTCGTTCATGTGGTATTTCTTTATCTCAAAGCCCAGGCGCCTCAGGAGCCTTACCCCTCCCAGGCCCAGCACCGCCTCCTGCTTCAGCCTGTAGCGCTCATCCCCCCCATAAAGGTATGAGGTGAGCTCCCTGTCCTCGGGGTGGTTGTCCTGGAAGTTGGTGTCCAGAAGCAGCAGGGGCACCTTGCCTCCTGTGACGCTTTCATGCACATACAGCCAGGCGCCCACCCACACTCTTCGGCCCTGTAGCTTCAGGGCCACCCGCTCCGGAAGCAGTCGGAAGCCGAACTCCTCGGGGCTCCACTGCTGGGGCTCCTCGCTCTGGTTGCCCTCCCCGTCCAGCCTCTGGCGGAAGTAGCCCTTTCGGCTCAGCAGGCTAACGGCCACCAGGGGGAGCTTCAGGTCCGCCGAGGAGCGGATGGTGTCGCCGGCCAGTACGCCCAGGCCCCCGCTGTAGGTGGGTATGTCGCTCCTGAGGCCCACCTCCATGGAGAAGTAGGCTATCTGGGGCTCTTTCAGAAACTCCCTGAGGGAGGCGTGGGGCACCATAGGCGGATATTTTAAGGGAAACAGGGGCAATATACAACGGCAGGGCTTTCCTTGACTAAGTTTCAGGCCCTCATTTATGATAAAAATCTAATGGTTGTGGCCGTCGGGGCAGACCACGCCGGAGCGGAGCTGAAGGGAGCCCTCCTGGAGCTACTACGGCACTGGGGGCATGAGGGCCTGGACATGGGCACCACCGGGCAGGCCCCGGTGGATTACCCGGACTTCGCCCAGCAGGTCTGTCGGGCGGTCCTTCAGGGGCGGGCCCACCGGGGGGTGCTCATCTGCGGCACCGGCATAGGCATGAGCATAGCCGCCAACAGGTTCCAAGGCATAAGGGCGGCCCTGTGCCACGAGCCCCTCAGCGCCAGGCTCAGCCGCCTGCACAACGACGCCAATGTGCTGGTGCTGGCCGGCCGGCTCATAGGCCGGGCCATGGCCGAGGAGGNGCTCAGGGTGTGGCTCCAAAGTCCCTTTGAGGGAGGCAGACACCAGAGGAGGCTGGAAAAGATTGCCGCTTTTGAAGAGGCCCTTGGAAAGAAACCTTGAGCAGCTCAGGGCGGCCGACCCCCAGGTCTACCAGGCCATCCTGAGGGAGCAGGAGCGCCAGGCCCAGAAGCTCCTGCTCATAGCCTCGGAGAACTACACCTCGTTGGCAGTGCTTCAGGCCCAGGGCTCGGTGTTCACCAACAAGTATGCCGAGGGCTACCCCGGCAGGCGCTACTACGGCGGCTGCGAGTTCGCCGATGTGGTGGAATCCCTGGCTATCCAGAGGGCCAAGGCCCTCTTTGACGCCGAGCATGTGAATGTGCAGCCCCACTCGGGCACCCAGGCCAACATGGCGGTGTACTTCGCCGTGCTTAAGCCGGGCGACNCCATCCTGGGCATGAGCCTCAGCCACGGCGGCCACCTGAGCCACGGCGCCAGGGTCAACTTCTCGGGCATCTTCTACAATGTGGTCACCTACGGGGTGGACAGGGAGACCGGCCTCATAGACCACGCCCAGGTGCAGGCCCTGGCGGAGCGCCACAGGCCCAAGCTCATCCTGGTGGGCGCCAGCTCCTACCCCAGGGAGATAGACTTCGGGGCCTTCGGCCGAATAGCCCGTTCCGTGGGAGCCCTGCTCCTGGCCGACATTGCCCACATAGCGGGGCTGGTGGCAGTGGGGCTTCACAACTCCCCCATGCCCCATGCGGAGTTCGTGACCACTACCACCCACAAGACCCTTCGGGGCCCCAGGGGCGGAATGATCATGTGCCGGGCCCAGTACGGCCGGGCCATAGACAGAATGGTGTTTCCCGGCATCCAGGGGGGGCCCCTCATGCATGTGATAGCGGCCAAGGCGGTGGCCCTGAAGGAGGCCCAGACGGAGGAGTTCAGGCAGTACCAGCACCTGGTGCTTCGGGACTCCAGGGCCCTGGGGCAGGCCCTGGCCGACAGGGGCTACAGGGTGGTCTCCGGCGGCACGGACAACCACCTGGTGCTCCTGGACCTCAGACCCCAGGGCATCACCGGCAGCGAGGCCGAGGCCCTCCTGGACGAGGCCGGCATATCGGTCAACAAGAACTCCATACCCTACGACCCCCAGCCCCCTACCATCACCAGCGGCATAAGGTTGGGCACCCCCTCGGTGGCTGCCAGGGGCATGGGGCCCCAGGAGATGGCCCTCATAGCCGAGCTCATTGACGAGACCCTCAGGAGCCGGGCCCAGCCCAGGCGCCTCAGCCTCATAAGACGGAAAGTTCAGGAGCTCACCAGCCGCTTCCCCATATACCCATGAAGTGCCCCTTCTGCGGCCACCTGGAAAGCAAGGTGATAGACTCCAGGGCCAGCAGGGAGGGCGATGCCATCAGGCGGCGCAGGCAGTGCGAGGCCTGCCAAAAGCGCTTCACCTCCTACGAGAGGGTCCTGGGCCCCGAGGACAACCACCCCCCCATGGTGGTCAAGAAGGACGGCCGCAGGGAGAGCTTCGACCGGGAGAAGATTCTGCAGGGCCTGCAGCTGGCCTGCAAGAAGCGTCCCATCCCCACCGAGCGCATAGAGGCAGTGGCCGATGCCATAGAGGGCAGGCTCATGGGCCAGGGCACCAGGGAGGTGCCCAGCTCCTGGATAGGCGAGCAGGTGATGGAGGCCCTCAGGGAGCTGGACAAGGTGGCCTATGTGCGCTTCGCCTCGGTGTACAAGGAGTTCAGGGACGAGGAGGAGTTCCTGAAGGAGATAAAGGCCCTCAGGAGACGCCGGCGCAAGCCTCCCCAGCCCCCCACCGAGACCCTCTTTGACAGCCAGAAGTGAGCCCCAGCACCGCAGAGGAAATCCAGCACATAGTGGAGCGCCACGCAGGCCTCTTGCTTAAGCCCGAGAAGGCCCTGTCCCTTGCCCGGCGCCTAGGGCAAAGGGCCCAGAGTCTGGGAGAGGACCTCTCCCGCTACCTCAGGGCCCTGCCCCAAAGGCCCCAGGAGCTGGCCCTGCTCATAAGCCTGGCCTCCAACCACGAGACCTACTTCTTCCGGGAGAGGGCCCAGCTGGAGGCCTTCCAGCAGCTACTGCCGTCCCTCAGGGAGGACAAACTCAGCCGGGGCCTCCGCAGCATAAGGGNGCTGTCTGCCGGCTGCGCCTCCGGCCAGGAGCCCTATACCCTGAACATCCTGCTGAGGGAAAGCGGGCTGTTTGAAGGCTTCAACATCCTGGTAGTGGGCATAGACATAGACGCCCGGGCCATCCAGGAGGCCAGGAAGGCAGTGTACGGGGAAAACTCCCTGAGGCTCTCCCGCCCCGGGGCGGCCTTCATCAGCAGGTACTTCCACCACAGGCAGGGCCGCTATGTGCTGAAGGAACCCTTCAGGGAAGGAGTGAGCTTCAGGGTGGGCAACCTCCTGGAGGCCTCCACCTACCAGGGCCTGAGCAACCTGGACTTCATCTTCGCCCGGAACTTCTTCATCTACATGGCCGACTGGGCCATAAGACAGGTGGCCCAGCATCTGTACCGCTGCCTGAGCCCCCAGGGCTGGCTGTTTACCGCCACCTCCGAGGCCCTGCACGACAAGACCCCCCTGTTTAAACTGATGCACCTGCCCCAGGGAGGCCTGGCCTACAGGAGGAGTTGACATTTAATAGCACATTTTTTAAAATCGTGCTATGGGATTGGTGCGCTTCGGCGTCTCCCTCCCCGGGGAGCTGCTTAGAAGGTTCGATGTCCTCATCAGGCAGAAGGGCTACCAGAGCCGCAGCGAGGCCCTGAGGGACCTCATCAGGGACGCCCTGGTGCAGGCCCAGTGGCAGGAGCCAGGGGCGGACACTGCCGGCACTATCACCCTGGTTTACGACCACGCCACCAGGGAACTCCAGGACACCTTGACGGAGCTCCAGCACTCCCACCACCGCCTCATCGTCAGCAGCCTGCACGTGCACCTGGATGAGCACAACTGCCTGGAGGTGGTGGTCCTCAGGGGCAAGGCCAGGGAGCTTCAGCAGGTGGCCGACAGGCTCATCGGCACCAGGGGGGTCAAGCACGGCAAGCTCACCATTACCACCACGGGAAGGGAACTGAAGTGAAATTTTTATTAACTGATAGTGGCACGATTTTTATATTCATGCTATAGGAGGTCTCTCATGTCAAGGTGGCTTTGGGCCCTTGCGGCCCTCCTTCTCCTTTGGCCCCAGGGGCTCCGGGCCTCGGAGGGGCCCTTGCACTGGGCTGAGAGGCTCAAGGTGGGGGGCGTCCTGGAGGGGCAGTTCCGCTGGGTGGCTGACGGCCCCGAAGCCCAGAACGCCTCGGAGCTTTACATCCGCAGGCTGGAGCTTTCCCTTCAGGCCGCCCTTACTGATGAGCTGGGTGCCTCGGTGCTATTTAACTCGGAGTACCTGGGCCTTGAGGGTGCCGACGCCTCCCTGCAGGTGGACGAGGCCTTCCTGGAGTTTTCCAAAGGGCCCTTTTACCTGGTGCTGGGCAAGAGGACCCTGCCCTTTGGGCTCTTTGAGAGCCATCTTATCACCGACCCAATGGTGCAGGACGGCTATGAGAGCAAGGATGTGGGCCTTACGGCGGGCCTCAGGAAGGGGCCGGTGGAGGCCTCCCTTACCATATATGAAGGGCAGGTGCAGATGGAGCATCTCTTTGAGTCCGGCCTTTTTGACACTTCCGGGCTGAGCCGGGTCTTGGCGGACGGGGAGGCGGAGCTGAGCTCCTTTGTCCTTTCTGCCAGGTGGTGGGCCCTGCCCGAGAGGCTTTTGTTTTTTGTAGGCTTCCTGAGCGAGCCCGGGGCAGCAGGGCGAAACAGCTCCCTGAACGGGGGCCTCAGTGCCGCCTTCGGCCCCCTGAGGGCCGATGCCGAGGCCGTCCTGGCCCTTGGGAGGGAGCGCTACCAGGGTCTTCAGGAGGCCTTCAGGGAGGCGGCCCTGAGCCTTTCTCTGGCCTATGAGTTTGTTCTCAGGGAACGCACCCAGGTGGGCGGCGGGCTGTTTGCCGCCAGGAGGGCCCACCTGGTGGCCGAGCCCCTGGAGGTGGCCCTCAGGTGGGAGCACTTCTGGGACGACGGCCTTGCGGAGGCCACGGGGGGCTGGAGCGTCAGGGACAGGTTCTCCTTAGGGGGCCGCTATGCTTTCTACTACCATCGGGAAAGCGGTCTCATGAGCTATGTGGCTGCAGAGTACAGGGTGAGCACCTACAGGGGCGCCCCCGAGGCCCAGGAGCTCTACCTTGCCCTGGGAGCAAGCTTCTGAAGGGAGGTCAGGATGAAGAAGGCACTTAAGGCGTTTGCTTTTTTACTGACTGCTGTTTTTGTCCTTCAGGGGGAGGCCGGGGCCCATTTCCTCATGCTCCTTCCCTCGGAGGACATCGTCTCCGGTGGGCAGGTGGTGCTTAAGGCCAGGTTCCTGCATCCCTTTGAGGGCCAGTTGATGGACATGGCCAGGCCCGAGGAGTTCGGCCTCTACCTCAGGGGGGAAAGGACGGACCTGCTGGGGACGCTCAGGCCCCTCAGGCAGGAGGGAAGGAGGCTCTGGCAGGCAGTGTATGAGCTCCGAAGGCCTGGGGACCATGTGTTTTACCTCAAGCAGGCACCTTATTTTGAGCCCTCCGAGGGGAGGTTCATCCTTCAGTATGCCAAGGTGGTGGTGAATGCCTTTGCCCTGCAGGAGGGCTGGGATGCCGAGCTGGGCCTGGAGGCCGAGATAGTGCCCCTGAGCCGTCCCTATGGGCTGTGGGCGGGAAATGTGTTTCAGGGGGTAGTGAAGATGGGGGGTCGGCCCGTGCCCTTTGCCCTGGTGGAGGTGCAGCACTACAACACCACGGGGCTCAAGGCCCCTTCGGAGCCCTTCATCACCCAGGTGCTCAAGGCCGATGCCCACGGGGTGTTCACCTATGCCATTCCCTGGGAAGGCTGGTGGGGCTTTGCCGCCCTCCTGGAGGCCCCCTACAGGCTCAGCCATAAGGGGAGGCGCTACCCGGTGGAGCTGGGTGCGGTCCTGTGGGTGCGGGCCAGGGGGCCGAGGCGGTAATGCATATCTCCGAGGGGGTGCTTTCCCCAGAGGTGCTTCTTGGCACCTGGGCGTTGACCGTCGGGGGTGTGGCCCTGGGGCTTAGGCGGACCCGCTACGAGGAGCTTCCGCGGGTGGCGGTGGTGTCCTCGGCCCTGTTTGTGGCCTCCCTGGTGCATGTGCCCCTGGGGCCTGTAAGTGCCCACCTGGTGCTCAACGGGCTGGCGGGGCTGCTTCTGGGCTGGGCGGTGTTTCCGGCAGTGTTCATAAGCCTGGCCCTTCAGGCGGTGCTGTTTCAGCACGGGGGGCTTACCAGCCTGGGGGCCAACACCCTGAGCATGGCGGCCCCTGCAGTGCTGCTTTGGGCCCTGCTGGGGCCCCTGCTTGGCAGGGGCCCCAGGGGGGCGGCCCTTGGCGGCTTCCTGGCAGGGGCGGTGGGGCTCTTTCTGGCCTCGGTGCTCATGGCCCTGATGCTTTACCTCACCGGGGAGGCCTTCCTCAACATAGCCCGGCTGGCGGTACTGGCCTACCTGCCCCTGGCAGTGCTTGAGGGACTGGTGACGGCCTTCTCGGTGGCCTTCCTCCGAAGGACAAGGCCCGAGGTGCTCCTGCTGACCCTGGCCCTGCTGCTTTCCTCGGGCAGCCCCTCCCATGGGCACGGCCTGGGGGTGTTTGCCTACCAGGAGGGCCAGCAGTTGCATGTGGAGGGCTACTTCTCCGCGGGAGAGCCCTGCAAGGGCTGCCAGGTGAGGGTGCTGAAGAAGAGCACGGGCGCCCTCCTTTACCAGGGCCGCACCGACCAGCAGGGCAGGCTCAGCCTCCCCCTTTCCCAGACCGGGCGCATCCAGGNGGTGCTTTCCTCCGACCCGGGCCACAGGGCAGTCTATGAGCTTGAGCTCAGCAGGCCCCGGGAGGGGCAGGCCCTGCTGGAGCGCCTTCAGGCCGTAGAGGGAAGGCTCGGCAGGATTGAGCAGTTGCTTCAGCGCCGGCGCCTCCTGGATGCCCTGGCGGCCCTGGGCTTCATAGTGGGGGCCGTGGGCCTGTGGGCGTGGCTCAGGGCGAGGAAGGGGGGCTGAAGGATGCATCTTGAGGAGTTTGCCCAGGGGAGTTCCTTTCTTCACCGTATGGATGCGCGGGTGAAGCTCCTGAGCCTGGGCCCCTTTGCCCTGGTGCTGGCCCTTCAGGAGGGCCTGAGGGGCCCAGGGCTGGGCCTCCTGTTTTCCCTGGCCCTGGTGGGCCTTGCCCGACTGCCCGCGGGGAAGGNGCTTCAGAGGCTCCTGGTGGTGAACTTCTTCATGGCCCTCCTATGGCTGCTGCTTCCCTTCAGCTATCCCGGAAGGACGGTGCTTGCCCTGGGCCCGCTTCAGGCCAGTGCCGAGGGACTCCGCTACTGCCTGGGCATCACCCTCAAGTGCAATGCCATAGTGCTGGCCACCATGGCCCTTCTGGGCACCTCCGAGGCCTTCAGCCTGGCGCACGCCCTGGTGCACCTCAGGGCGCCCAGGAAGCTGGTCTACATGTTCTTTTTCTTCTACCGTTACATAAGCGTCATGCACCAGGAGTACCTGAGGCTCAGGCAGGCCATGAGGGCCAGGGGCTTCAGGGCCAGGGNAGGCAGGCTGCATACCTATCGGGCCCTGGGCTACCTGGTGGGCATGCTCATGCTCCGAAGCTACGGCCGCTCCCAGCGCATCTACCAGGCCATGCTGGCCAGGGGTTTCAGGGGCCACTTCCCCATAATCCATCACTTCCACCTCCACAGGGGGGATGTACTCTTTGGGCTCCTCATGGGGGCCCTCAGCGGGGTGCTACTGTGGTTTTAGAGCTCAGGGCAGTGGAGTTTGCCTATCCCGGGGGCGAGGCGGTGCTCAGGGGGATTGACTTCCACCTCGCAGAGGGCCAGCGGGTGGCCCTCTTGGGCGCCAACGGGGCAGGAAAGAGCACCCTGCTGATGCTCCTGGTGGGTCTTCTGAGGCCCCAGGGGGGTGAGGTGCTCTTCCGGGGCAGGCCCTGCAGGGGCGAGGAGGACTTCCACCTGGTAAGGCAGGAGGTAGGGCTCCTGTTTCAGGACCCCGAGGACCAGCTCTTCTGCCCCACCGTAGAGGAGGATGTGGCCTTTGGCCCCCTCAATCTGGGCCTTTCGCACCAGGAGGCTGCACGAAGGGCGGAGGAGGCCCTGAGGGACCTGGGTATTGCCCATCTGGCCCCAAGGCCGGTGCAGAAGCTCTCAGGGGGGGAGAAGAGGCTGGTGGCCCTGGCGGGGCTTCTGGCCATGCGTCCCAGGGNGCTCCTCCTGGATGAGCCCACGGCAGGCCTGGAGGAGGCTGCCAGGGAAAGGCTGCTTCGGTGCCTCAACCACGGGGGCCTCGGCTATGTGGTAGTCTCCCACGACAGGGAGTTTCTGGCCCAGAGCACCCGGGGGGCCTGGCTCCTTCAGGACGGCCGGCTGAGGAGGCTTAAGGAGGGCACAGATGAGAGAAATTGAGAAGCTCAGGAGGCTCCTGGAGCACTGGGCCGAGCACGAGGCGGGACATAGGCAGGAGTACCTCAGGTGGGCCCAGAGGGCCCAGGAGGAAGGCCTTTCGGGGCCGGCCCGGCTCCTCAGGGAGGCGGCCCGGCAGAGCCAGGGCACCGAGGCCCTCTTCAAGGAAGCGCTGAGGCAGCTGCCTTAGGGCTGAAGAGACGGCCCTGCCAGGTGTCCTTCTTCTGAAGGAGGCCCTGGAGGTCCCTGAGGAACTCCTGCCTGCTGCGGNCCCACCGGGGCGCAATGAGCAGCTCATCGGGGGCGGTGGCGAAAAGCCGTTGGAGCACCACCCTGGGGCTCAGGCGCTCCAGGAACTGCACCAGCAGTTCCTGGTACTCCTGGTAGCCCAGCACATGGAAGGGCTGCTTCAGGTACATCCTGGCCAGAGCAGTGCCCTTTATGACCTGAAGCTGATGAATCTTGAGAAACCCCAGCGGCAGGGCCGAAAGCTCCGGGGCCATCTCGAGCATCTGCTCCTTGCTCTCGGTGGGAAAGCCCAGGATGATATGGGCCCCTACATGCAGGCCCCTCTGGGCCGTCCTCAGTACCGCCTCCTTGAAGCAGGAGTAGTCGTGCCCCCGATTGATGAACCTGAGGGNGTGCTCGTGCATGGACTGAAGCCCGTACTCGATGAGCACGAAGTGTCGCCGGGCTATCTCCTGAAGGAGGCTCAGCTTTTCCTCGTCTATGCAGTCCGGCCTGGTGCCTATGGCCAGGCCCACCACCTGGGGATGCTCCAGGGCCTGGTAGTACATCTCCCTGAGCCTCTCCACGGGGGCGTGGGTGTTGGTATAGGTCTGGAAGTAGGCCAGGAAGAGCTCCGCCCTGTAGCGCCTCTTGAGGTGCTGGATGCCCTGGCTTATCTGCTGGGGAATGCTCAGGGAGGCGTCCAGGCCGCCGGGCCTGAAGCTCCGGTTGTTGCAGTAGATGCAGCCCCCGGTGCCCACGGTGCCGTCCCGGTTGGGACAGCTGAGGCCCGCATCTATGTTGACCTTCTGGAGCCTTCGGCCGCCGAAGTACTCCCTCACGAAGGCGGAAAAGCTCCTCAGGCGCTCCATGAATTCATTATACTTCAAGGTCGGGGGTTGGGGCCAAGGGCTTGAAATTTCGCTGCCCGGGGAGTATATATTTTTATGGAAATGAAGCTGTGGGAGATTGCCGAAGAAGAGCTCAGGGAGCTTACCCCCCGCAAGGCCAGGGAGCTGATAGTGGAGTGCTTCTTCCACAGCCAGCGGGAAACCTACCAGCTAAGGGGCCAGCAACCCCCACCGGATGAAGAGCTCAGGGAGCGGGCCCAGGCGGTGCTGCGCCTGGCCTTCAGGGAGATAGGGGGTTCCTACGAGGAGCCCACCGTGGAGGACCTCTACAGGGCGGTAGAGGCCCTGTGCAAGAAGGCGCACGCCTGGGGTNCCCCGCCGGAGATACTGGAGCATCACAGGGCCCAGGTACTGAAGGTCCTCAGGAGATTTTAGCCCCTTAAGGCTATAATGCTAGACATGCGAAGGATTGTCGGGCTGGTGTTCGTCCTGCTTCTGCTGGGCGATCGTGCTTGGGGCACTGTGCAGTATGCCCGCCAGACGGGGCAGAGCTGCGGCNCCTGCCACGTGGACCCCCTGGGAGGGCGGAAGCTCACCAGGCAGGGGCAGGACTTCCTCCAGGAGCTTCGCCTCAAGGGGCTTTACAGGCCCCTGGGGCGCACCCAGCGCCTGGTGCGCTTGGTGGTAGGCTATGTGCACATGTTCTTCGCCATCCTGTGGTTTGGCACCATCCTTTATGTGCATCTGCTCCTTAAGCCTGCCTATGCCGCCAGGGGGCTTCCCAGGGGGGAGCTCCTGGTGGGCTGGGTGAGCATAGCGGCCCTGGCCATAACGGGCACGCTGCTGAGCATAGCGCGCCTTCCCACCTGGCAGGCCCTGTGGCAGAGCCGCTTCGGCCTGCTCCTTGCCCTGAAGGTGGGGCTGTTCCTCCTGATGGTGGCCTCGGCCTGTGCGGTTACATTCCTCATAGGGCCCAGGCTCAGGAGGCAGAGGGCCCAGGTAGGGGCGGCCCCGAAGGGGGTCTTGAGCCCCGCCGAGCTTGCCTGCTTTGACGGCCAAGAGGGCAGGGCCGCCTATGTGGCCTACCAGGGGGTGCTCTACGATGTGAGCAAAAGCAGGCTGTGGCAAGGCGGAGTGCATCTTAAGAAGCATCATGCCGGGGCGGACCTCACTGAGGCCCTCAAGACCGCCCCCCACGGTGAGGAGGTGCTCCAGAAGATGCCCGTGGTGGGAAGGCTGTCCGAGGAGGCCCCCCGCAGGCCCCTCCACCTCAGGGCCTTTTACTTCATGGCCTACTTCAACCTAGTGCTCATATTCCTGGTGCTACTGGTCATATCCCTGTGGCGCTGGTGGTAAGGGCAAAATTGACCCCCCCTGAGGATTTGTGGGATAATTAAAAAATGCAGCGTTTCCTTGCCCTTCTGCTGGTGCTTCTGCTTTACGGCTGTGCCACTGCTGGGGCAGAGTCGGGCCAGCCCTTTACGGAGCGGCCTCCGGGGCTTGCCTACTACCACTACATTCTGGGCTACGAGGCGGAGCTTTCGGGCCGATGGGAGAAGGCCCTGCAGCATTACCAGAAGGCCCTGGCCCTGGAGCCCACCTCGGCCCAGGTGCACATTCAACTGGCCCAGGTGCTCCTTAAGATGGGGAGGCTGGAGGAGGCCCTGGAGGTGCTCCAGGACTCCCGGAGGCACAATCCCCGGCATGTGCCCACCCTCATGCTCATGGCGGAGCTTTACAACAGCCTGCAGCAGCCCCAGGAGGCGATAAGGCTGTACCGCCGGGTGATGGAGCTGGAGCCCCAGGGCACCCGGGCCCCTCTGTACCTGGGGGNGCTTTATGCCTCCAGGGGGCAGTACGAGGAGGCCAGGCAGGTGCTTCAGGCTCTGAAGGAAAGGGCCCCCCGCAATCCCATGGTGCACTACTACCTGGGACTGGTGGAGTTTGACCTGGACAACTACGCCCTGAGCGCCCAGCACATGCGGGAGGTCCTCAGGCTCAATCCCAGGTTCGACAATGCCCACTACTACCTGGGCCTCATTGAGGAGATACAGGGCCGCTACGAGCAGGCCCAGAAGCATTACCAGAAGGCCACGGAGCTTAATCCCCACAACAACCAGGCCCGCCGAAGGCTGGCGGAGCTTTACCTCAGGGCCCAGCAGAGGGAGCGGGCCATCCAGGAGTACGAGCGCATAAGGGCCTTTGAGCCCGGCAACATGGATGTCCACGAGCGGCTGGCCCTGCTTTACCTTCAGCAGCAGAAGTACGAGGAGGCGGTGCAGGAGCTGAGGATACTCCTGGGGGCCAACCCCCGGGACAGCAGGCTCCGGTACTACCTGGCCCTGGCCCTCAGGGAGCTGGGCCGAGTGGCCGAGGCCGAGGAGGCCCTCAAGGCCATCGTTGCCCAGGAGCCCCAGAACACCCAGGCCAGGCTCTTCCTGGCCTACATATACACGGACACCGACAGGCTCCAGGAGGCCGCCGCCCAGTACGAGGAGGTCCTCGAGTACGAGAAGACAAACCCCCAGGTGTACATCTACCTGGGCTCGGTCTACACCCAGCTCAAGCGGTACCAGGAGGCCGAGACGCTCCTGAGGGAGGCCCTGGAGCGCTTTCCCCAGGAGGCGGAGCTGCACTTCCACCTGGCAGTGCTTTACGAGAAGCAGGACAGGTTTGAGGAGATGGTCAGGGAGCTCAAGGAGACCCTCAGGCTCAACCCCGACCATGCCGATGCCCTCAATTACCTGGGCTACAGCTATGCCGAGCGGGGGGTGAACCTCCAGGAGGCCCTGGAGCTCATTCAGCGGGCCCTGAAGCTCAGGCCCTCCAGCGGCTACATCATAGACAGCCTGGGCTGGGTGTACTACAAGATGGGCAGATACCAGGAGGCCCTCAGGGAGCTCAAGAGGGCGGTGGAGTTGGTAAAGGACGACCCGGTGCTCCTGGAGCACCTGGGCGATGTCTACCTGGCCCTGAGCCGGAAGGAGCAGGCCATAAGGTACTGGAAGGAGGCCCTCAAGCACCACCATAAGGAGGAGGGCCTCAAGGAGAGGCTCCAGGAGAAGCTCCAGAGGCTCGGTGCTGACCCTTAAGGCCCCTGCCAAGATAAACCTCTTGCTTCATGTCCTGGGCCGAAGGCCCGACGGCTACCACCAGATACTGTCCCTGGCCCAGCAGGNGGACCTGGCCGACACCCTGAGGTTCAGCCCCCTGGAGGAGGACCGCCTGGTGCTGGAGGCCCCGGGCTGCCCCGTGCCCCCGGAGCAGAACCTGGCCCTGCAGGCGGCCCGGCTTCTCAAGGAGCATACGGGCTGCCCCTTTGGGGCCAGGATAGAGCTCAGGAAGGAGATTCCCCTTCAGGCCGGCCTGGGCGGCGGAAGCTCCGATGCCGCCGCCGTCCTGCGGGGGCTCAACCGCCTCTGGGGGCTGGGCCTTCCGACAGAGGAGCTTCAGGGGCTGGCCCTGAGGCTGGGCTCCGATGTGCCCTTTTTCCTAAACGGCCCCCTGGCCCTGCTGGCAGGCAGGGGCGAGGAGCTCAGGCCCCTCAGGATGGAGGCCAGGCTCCATGTGCTGCTCCTCAAGCCCCCCTTCGGCATACCCACTGCCCAGGCCTACCGGGGCCTGGGGGACTACTCCGAGTTGACAAAAGCCCAAAAGAACATTAAACTTTTTATTCGGGCCCTGGGGGGCCACAGGCCCGGCAGGCTGGAGCTTCAGGGCAACGACCTGGAGCGCTGGGCCGCCCAGCGCTTCCCCCAGATAGCCCGGCTGAAGGAGGCCCTCTACGCCAGGGGGGCCTGGTATGCGGGCATGAGCGGAAGCGGCTCGGCGGNGTTCGGCCTTTTTGATNCCCTTGAGGCAGCCCAGGAGGCGGCGGAGGCCTTCGGGGGACTGTGGCACAAGCTCTGCCAGAGCCTTTAGGGGGCTTGGGGCGTAGGCAAACTGGCAAGCCAGGAGACTTTGGATCTCCCATTTGGAGGTTCGAGTCCTCCCGCCCCAGCCAGCTATTTTGTCTAGTTTAATTAATCTTGGGCAGAGGAGTTTTGCAGGGAGGAGCAGCAAGGAGATGCCGGAAGGTATAAAGCTCATCTCGGGCAATGCCCACAGGGAGCTTGCCCAGGCGGTGGCCCGGCACCTGGGCCTGACCCTTACCGATGCCACCGTGGCCACCTTCAGCGACGGGGAGATAATGATTCAGGTGAACGAGAATGTCCGGGGCTCCGATGTCTTCGTGCTTCAGCCCNCCTGCCCGCCTGTGAACCACAACATCATGGAGCTGCTGTTGATGCTGGATGCCCTGAAGAGGGCCTCGGCCAAGAGGATAACGGCGGTGCTGCCCTACTACGGCTATGCCCGCCAGGACCGGAAGGCCCAGCCCCGGGTGCCCATCTCCTCCAAGCTGGTGGCAGACCTCATAACCGCTGCGGGGGCCAACAGGGTGCTCACCATGGACCTGCACGCGGGGCAGATTCAGGGCTTCTTCAACATACCTGTGGACCACCTCTATGCCTCCCCCGTGCTCCTGGAGTACATTCGGCGAAGCGAGTTCAAGGACCTGGTGGTAGTCTCCCCCGATGCCGGCGGGGTGGAGCGGGCCAGGGCCTTTGCCAAGAGGCTCAAGGCCTCCATAGCCATCGTGGACAAGAGGCGGGAGGCCACCAATGTCTCCCAGGTAATGAATGTGGTGGGCGAGGTCCGGGACAGGGATGCCGTCATACTAGATGACCTCATAGACACTGCCGGCACCATCACCCAGGCGGCCCAGGCCCTGAAGGACAAGGGGGCCAGGAGGGTTTATGCCGCCTGCACCCATGCGGTGCTTTCCGGCCCGGCGGTAGAGAGGGTCAACGCCTCGGTGCTTCAGGAGCTGATAGTCACCGACACCATTCCCCTGGACAGCAAGAAGGAGGCCTGCCCAAAGCTCACCGTCCTGAGCGTGGCCCCCCTCTTGGCCGAGGCCATCAGGAGAATTCACGAGGAGTCCTCCATAAGCTCCTTGTTCGTGTAATACTTTTAAGGAGGTCTGAGAGGCGAAGATGGAAAGGCTTACCATAAAGGTTCAGGACAGGGCAGAGCTGGGCAAGGGGGCTGCCAGGAGCCTCAGGCGCCAGGGCATGGTGCCGGCCGTGCTCTACAGGGCGGGTCGCTCCAGGGCCCTGAAGGTCTCCAAGAGGGAGCTCCTTCACTTCCTTCAGCAGAGCAAGGGAGAGCAGGNGGTGGTCAACCTGGCCTTCCCCAATGGCGAGAGCAAGCTGGCCATCCTGAAGGACTACCAGGTGGAGCCCGTAAAGGGCGAGCTGCTTCATACGGACTTCTTTGAGGTCTCCCTGAAGGAGAAGGTGCGCGTGACGGTGGCCGTGCGCGTCGTGGGAGAACCCATAGGGGTCAAGCGCGACGGCGGAGTACTGCAGTTCGGCCTGGACTCCATAGAGATAGAGTGCCTGCCGGACCGCATCCCCGGGCACATCGATGTGGATGTCTCCGGGCTGGCCGCAGGCCACTCCGTGCATGTGGCCGACATCCGGGTGCCCCAGGGCATAAAGGTGCTGACCCCTCCCGAGGAGGTCCTGGCCACCGTGACGGCCCCGGCCGTCCTGGAGGAGGCCCCTGCCGAGGAGGCCGCCGCCCCGGCCCCCGAGGAGGCCGAGCCGGAGGTCATCAAGAAGGGCAAAGAGGCAGAGGAGAAGGAGTAGCCCCCCATGCTCCTGGTGGTGGGCCTGGGCAACCCGGGCCGCCCCTACAGCCGGAGCCGGCACAACCTGGGCTTCATGGTACTGGAGGCCCTGGCCCGCCAGGAGGGGCTCCGCTTCCGGGAGCATCCGGCCCCCGCCTTGGTGGCCCGGGCCCGCATTGCCGCCCAGGAGGTGCTCCTGGCAAAACCCCTTACCTTCATGAACCGGAGCGGCCTGGCCGTCAAGGCCCTCCTTCGGGAGCTGGGCCTGGGCCCCTCGGGGCTCCTCCTGGTGCATGACGACATGGACCTTCCCCCAGGGGCCCTGAAGATAAGGCAGGGGGGCTCGGCGGCTGGGCACAAGGGGGTGGCCTCGGTCATCCAGGCCCTGGGCACAGAGGAGTTCCTGAGGCTCAAGCTGGGCATAGGCAAGCCCCCGCCCGGGCAGGGAGAGGGGTATGTGCTTTCCCCTCCAGGGCCGAAGGAGGAGCCCCTGATAAGGGAGGCCGTAGCCCTGGCCGTGGAGGCCCTACAGTGCCTCCTGGCCGAGGGTCCCCAGAAGGCCATGAGCCTTTACAACCGTCCCAGGGCTACTTGAGCACCACTACCTCCACCCCGGGGGGCTTGCTGAGCACCTGCAGGGCCACATCCTGCTCGTACCTTACGAGGGTGAAGTCCATGCTGCCGCCGCCGGGGGTGAGGAGGTTCCTGACCCTTACCCACTGCAGGAAGGGCGGAAGGGTGGGGTTTCTAAACAGCACCCTTGGCGGGGTGGGCTCAAACTCCAGCCCCAGCGCTGCCTGAAGCACCAGGAGCAGGGCCCCCGAGGCCCAGGCCTGGGGACTGCAGGCCACGGGGTACTGGGTAGGGGGCTGCCCCTGACGGCGGTGGAACCCGCAGAAGAGCTCCGGCAGGCGCTGAAGCTCCATGTGGAGCGAGGCGTCAAAAAGGGCGCCGAAGAGCTTTACGAACTCCTCCTTGAGCCCGTAGGAGGCCAGTCCCCAGGCAATGAGGGCGTTGTCGTGGGGCCAGACCGAGCCGTTGTGGTAGGACATAGGGTTGTAGCGCGCCGCCTGGGGGCTGAGGGTGCGCACTCCCCAGCCGGAAAACAGTCCCTGGGGGGAAAGCACCTTCTGGGCCAGCCTCCTGGCCCTCTCAGGGGGGACAATGCCTGTAAACAGGCTCTGGGCGGCGTTGGAGCTGAGCACCCTCAGGGGGCGCTTCCGGGCATCCAGGGCCAGCACATAGGCGCCCAGGTGCTCGTCCCAGAAGCTCTGGTCGAACCTCTGCTTGAGCTTCCGGGCCCCCTCCTGCAGGGCCTCTGCCAGGGCCTCCTTGCCCAGGGCCCTGGCCATGTAGGCGGCCTCCAGCTTGGCCCTGAAGG
Organism: Nitrospirae bacterium JdFR-88; assembly: GCA_002011795.1. Classification (GTDB taxonomy): domain Bacteria; phylum Nitrospirota; class Thermodesulfovibrionia; order Thermodesulfovibrionales; family JdFR-88; genus JdFR-88. The sequence goes on along the minus strand of MTOX01000005.1, from coordinate 64,398 downwards.
CGTAGCCCTGTACCTCGCACAGGGCCAGGGGGCCCTGGGGGAAGGAGCCGTCTTCATAGAACATGCTGTCTGCCGAGTCCTTCCAGCCCTGGTTCAGGAGGCCCCACCTGCCGGGGGTGTACTCCAGGAAGCCGTCCCTGTCGGGGTCGCCGTAGGTGCTCATCCAGCTCAGGGCCAGCTCCAGGTGCCGCCACAGCCGCCTGAGCAGGCCCAGGTGCCCGGTCCGACGGTAGTAGGCCCCTGCCAGGATGACGAAAAGGGGGGTGGCATCCACCGAGCCGTAGTAGCGCCTGAAGGGCACCTCGCCCAGGGCGGCCATCTCCCCCTTCCTGGCCTCGTGCAGGATCTTGCCCGGCTCCGAAGCGGTGGCCTTATCCAGCCCCTGGGCCTGGGTGTGGGCCAGGTAGCCCAGCNCCCCCCTGGCCACCCAGGGCATCACCCACAGGCACTGAAGCGCAGTGATGATGGCGTCCCGGCCGAAGGCGGTGCAGAACCAGGGGATTCCCGCGTAAGGGTAGAGCCCCCAGGGGGTGCGGCTGAGCATCATGCGCACATCGGCCATGGAGCGCTTCAGCGACTCGTTGAACTGCTCGTTGGCGGNGTAAAGCTCTGCACAGCCTGCCCTGAGGGTCTGGGCCTGCCTTCTGGCTACAGCCAGGGCCCGGCCGAAGCTCAGGGGGCGCCGGGCCCTCTGGCCCTGAAGCAGGCACTGCACCGAGAGCTCCAGGGTGAAGGTCTGCCCCGGCTCCAGCACCAGGGGCCACCTGGCGGTGCCCCCCTTTATGAGCTCGGGGGAGGGCTTGAACCTTATCACCGTCTCCCTCAGCAGGCCGTCCAGCCCCTGGTAGCGGAACCTCAGGCCACCCTGCCAGGGCACCGGGCCCAGGCGCCTGCCCCGGTGGCGCCGCTTCAGCCCACGGACCTCAAAGATGTCGGCGAAGTCGGCCTCAAAGTTCAGGCTCAGGCTTAGGGCCACCCTCTCCCGGGAGAAGTTCCTGAGCCTCAGCTCCTCCAGGCACAGCCCCGGCCTCAGGAGCCTCTGCCTCAGGATGTGCACGCTGTCCTTGGCCAGCNCCAGGCGGCCTCGCCGGTAGATGTCCGGGTTGGTGAGGTCCACGCTCGCCAGCACATTGTCCTCGTCCACATTGGAGCTGAGGAAGAGGGGCCTCTGGCCCTCCAGGGAGAGGCTCAGCCGGCTGAGGAACCTGGTGTCCTGATGGTAAAGCCCCTGCTCCCCCCTGCCCAGGGGCAGCACATCGCCGAAGCGGTCAAACACCCCGAAGGTGTCATCACACTTCAGCACCAGGCGCTTGGGGTCGACCGCCGAGCTGGTGGCCGAGATGTAGTACCGGTCCTTTATCCGGCTAATCTCAACCACGGCTGCGGCCTGAGCTCCTTCTGCAGGAGCCGCTCGTACAGGGCCACATACTCCTGAGCCATGCGGCGGGCATCGAAGCGCTCCAGGAACCTGGCCCTTACTGCCTTGCGGTCAAGCCTCCTGAGGCCCAGCTTGATGAAGCGCACCGCCTCCTCCGTGCTCCGGAATATGTAGCCCGTAAGGCCGGGCTCTACCACCTCGGGTATGGAGCCGCACCTTCTGGCCAGCACGGGGGTGCCGCAGGCCATGGCCTCTATCATGGCCAAGCCAAAGGGCTCGGGCCAGTCCACCGGATGAAGGAACGCCAGGGCCCTGCCTACCAGCTCTTGCTTTTCCTGGTCCGAGACCTCGCCCAGGAACTCCACCAGGGAGGAGCGCCTTACCAGGGGCTTGATGACGGTCTCGTAGTAGTCCCTGTCGGCCCGGTCCACCTTGGCCGCTATCTTCAAGGGCATCTCGGCCCCCAGGGCTATCTGCACAGCGGCATCTACCCGCTTCTCGGGGGATATGCGGCCTACATACACCAGGTACTCCTCGGGATGCTCCCTCAGCTGGTAGAGCTCCCTGGGAAGCCCATGGTACACCGTGGCCACCCAGTTGGCCCAGGGCACCGGGGCCCGCTGGGCATTGGAGATGCTCACCAAGGGGAGCTCGGAAAACTCCCTCAGAAGCAGCTGAAGATGCCACAGGTCCATCCTGCCGTGCATGGTGTGCAGGGTGGGCACGGGCTTCAGCCTCCGGGCCAGAGGAAAGCCCAGATAGTCTATGTGGCAGTGGATGACATCATACTTGTGGGCATCCCGCAGCACCTGCTCCATCATCAGCACATGGTGGGCTATGGGGTCGGTGCAACGGGGCTCAAACCTCAGGGCCCTTTCGCAGCAGGCCACCAGGGATACCATGCTCATGGAATCCCCCGAGGCATAGAGCACCACCTCGTGGCCCATCCCCTTGAGTTCCTGCACCAGGTAGTGCACTACCCTCTCGGTGCCCCCGTAGAGCCTGGGGGGCACGCTCTCATAAAGGGGCGCCACCTGCGCTATCCTCATGAAAGACTCCCCCCTTCAGTAAGGATTCCCGGAAGAGACCAATAATATATTTAGCAAGCCTTTAGCACTCTGTCAAGGGGAGTGCTAAATGCCTTCTGCTGTATAATGTCCCTATGCGGTATGTACTGATGGGCACGGCGGGGCACATTGACCATGGAAAGAGCGCCCTGGTGAAGGCCCTCACGGGCATAGACCCCGACAGGCTGAAGGAGGAGAAGCAGCGGGGCATCACCATAGACCTGGGGTTTGCCCATCTGGAGTTTCCCCAGGAGGGCCTCAGGGTAGGGATTGTGGATGTACCGGGGCATGAGCGCCTGGTCAGGAACATGCTGGCCGGGGCCGGCGGCATAGACATGGTGATGCTGGTGGTGGCTGCCGACGAGGGGGTGATGCCCCAGAGCAGGGAGCATCTGAGCATCTGCGAGCTTCTGAGGATACCGGTGGGGCTGGTGGCCGTGAGCAAGACCGACCTGGTGGAGCCCGACTGGCTGCAGCTGGTCATGGAGGATGTGAGGGACTTCCTCCGGGGCAGCTTCCTTCAGGATGCCCCCCTGGTGCCTGTCTCTGCCAAGACCGGGCAGGGCCTTGAGGAGCTCAAGGAGGCCATAAGGGAGGTAGCCCTCAGGGCCAGGGCCAAGCCCACCGGCGGCATCTTCCGGATGCCCATAGACAGGGTATTCACCCTCAGGGGTTTCGGCACGGTGGTGACGGGCACCGCCCTTTCGGGCCGCCTGGCCCTGGAGGAGACGGTGGAGGTGCTGCCCCTGGGGCGCACCGCCCGGGTACGGGGCATCCAGAGCCACGGGCAGCCCCAGAGGGAGGCCCTGGCCGGCCAGAGGGTGGCCCTTAATCTTCAGGGCATAGAGAAGGCGGAGCTCAGCAGGGGCGACGTGGTGGTAAGCCCCGGAAGGCTCAGGTCTACCCGGGCCCTGGATGTGCGCCTGGAGCTCCTGGGCGACGCCCCGGCGCTTAGGACCGGCTCGGTGGTGCGCTTTCATCTGGGCACCTCCGAGGCCATGGCCAGGGTGGTGCTCTATGGCATCCAGGAGCTCCGTGCGGGGGAAAGCTGCTACGGGCAGCTGAGGCTTTCTGAGCCCGTAGTGGCCCAGAGCCAGGACAGGTTCGTGCTACGCCGTCCCTCGCCGCTACAGACCATAGGGGGTGGCCTGGTGCTGGATGCCTGGCCCAGGAGGCGCCGGAGGGCAGAGCCCCTGCAGGACCTCCAGGTGTACGAGCAGGGCAGTCTGGCCGACAGGCTCCAGATGAAGGTCCTCAAGGCCGGCCAGGAGGGCATCTCGGCCCAGGCCCTCCAGGGCTGGATAAGGGCAGAGCTCAGGGACATACAGGAGGCCCTCCAGGGGCTTCAGGCCCAGGGGCAGCTGAGGGCCCTGGGGGGGCTTTATCTTCACCAGGAGGCCCTGAGGCAGGCCCAGGAGGNGCTCCTCAGGGAGCTCGGGGAATTTCACAGGGCCAATCCCCTGAAGCCCGGCATGGCCAAGGAGCAGCTGAGGGCCCTGGTGGGGCTTTCGGAGAAGGTCTTTGACGAGTTCCTCCGCCTCCTGGCCTCCCAGGTGGTGGCTGAAAGGGAGGTGGTGAGGCTTTCCACCTTCAGGCCCTCCCTGGGGAAGGCCCAGGAGGCCCTCAGGGAGGCGGTGCTGAAGGAGCTGGCCCAGAGGGGGTTTCAGCCCCCTGACAGGGCGGAGCTGGCAGGGCGGCTGAAGGTCCCCCAGGAGGAGATAACCGACATGCTCAGGCTCCTGGCGAAGGAGGGAGAGCTGGTGAGGATAAACGACTCCCTGTACATGCACAGGAAGGCCTATGAGGAGATGCTCAAGAGGCTGAGGGAGTTCTTTGCCAGCAAGGGGGAGCTCACCGTGGCGGAGTTCAGGGACCTCATAGGCAGCAGCAGGAAGTACGCCCTACCCATTCTGGAGCACCTGGATACCCAGAAGATAACCCTGCGGGTGGGCGAGGTGCGCAAGCTCCTTCAGAGGCCGTAGCGGGGGCTCTGGAAAAAAAACCTTCTGTTTTTGTAAAATTGAGCCCTGATTTTCCCAAGAAAGGGGAGGTTCGGTGCAATGCAGCTAAAGGGACAGGTGGCCCTCGTCNCGGGGGCGGCCAGGGGCATAGGGCTGGCCATAGCGAAGGCCTTGGCCGGGCAGGGCGCCACGGTGGTGCTTACGGACATTGATGCCCAGGAGGCCCAGCGGCAGGCCCAGGCCCTGGGTGGCAGGGCCTTCAAGCTCGATGTGGCCGAGCCCCAGGAGGTGCGGGAGGTCTTTGCGGAGCTGAAGGAGGCCCTGGGCCGCCTGGACATCCTGGTAAACAACGCCGGGCTCACCCGGGACGCCCTGCTGGTGAGGATGAGGCAGGAGGACTGGGACCTGGTGCTTAATGTGAATCTCAAGGGGGCCTTCCTGTGCATGCAGGAGGCGGTCAAGATCATGACTCGGCAGCGCTACGGGCGGATAATAAGCATCTCCTCGGTGGTGGCCTTCATGGGCAATGCCGGGCAGGCCAACTACTGCGCCTCCAAGGCGGGCCTCTTGGGCCTTACCAAGAGCGTGGCCCGGGAGTATGCTTCCAGGGGCATCACCGTGAACGCCGTGGCCCCTGGGTTCATCCAGACGGCCATGACGGAGGCCCTGCCGGAGCAGACCCGCCAGGCCATGCTCAAGAGCATACCCCTGGGCCGGTTCGGCAGTGCCGAGGATGTGGCCCAGGCGGTGCTGTTTCTGGCCCTGCCGCAGTCGGGCTACATCACGGGCCAGTGCATCCATGTAAACGGCGGTATGTACATGTGAAGAAAGCCCTTTAAGGAGGACGTCTAAAGATGGAAGACAAGGTCAAGGAGATCATAGCCAAGCAGTTGGGGGTGGACCCCTCGGAGGTGACCCCGGAGAAGTCCTTCGTGGAGGACCTGGGGGCCGACTCCCTGGACACCGTGGAGCTGGTGATGGCCTTTGAGGAGGCCTTCGGAGTGGAGATACCCGATGAGGACGCCGAGAAGATAACCAAGGTCCAGGACGCCATAGAGTACATAAAGCAGAAGACGGGGCAGTGAGACGGGTAGTCGTAACGGGCATCGGGCTCATAACCCCTGTGGGGCTGGGCACCGAGGCCACCTGGGAGGGTCTGCTCCAGGGCCGCTCGGGCATAGGGCGCATCAGCCAGTTTGACCCCACGGGGTTTGCCACCCAGATAGCCGGCGAGGTGCGGGACTTCAGGGCCGAGGACTACATAGAGCCCAAGGAAGTGAAGAAGATGGACCGCTTCATCCACTTCGCCCTGGCCGCCACGCAGATGGCCCTGCAGGATGCCCGGCTGGAAATCACCCCCCAGATAGCCGAGCGCGTGGGCGTCATCGTGGGGGCGGGCATGGGGGGGTTGCATGCCATAGAGTACTACCACAAGGTGCTTCTTCAGCGGGGGCCCAGGCGGCTGAGCCCCTTTTTCATTCCCATGCTCATCATCAACCTGGCCAGCGGCCAGATAAGCATTCGCTGGGGGGCCAAGGGGCCCAACTCGGCCGCCGTGACGGCCTGCGCCACGGGCACTCACTGCATAGGCGATGCCATGCGGCACATCCAGCTGGGCCACGCCGATGTGATGATAGCTGGGGGGGCCGAGGCGGTCATCACCCCCCTGGGCATAGCCGGTTTTAACGCCATGAGGGCTCTTTCCACCCGAAACGACGAGCCCCAGCGGGCCTCCAGGCCCTTTGACGCCGAGCGGGACGGCTTCGTCATGGGCGAGGGAGCAGGGGTGCTCATCCTGGAGGAGCTGGACTTTGCCCTCAGGCGGGGCGCCAGGGTATATGCCGAGCTGGTGGGCTACGGCATGAACGCCGATGCCTACCACATGACCTCCCCTGCACCCCAGGGCGAGGGGGCGGCCCGCTGCATGGCCCTCACCCTGGCCGACGCAGGGGTGGCCCCCCAGGTGGTGGACTACATAAACGCCCACGGTACCTCCACCAAACAGGGCGACGAGCTGGAGACCGCAGCCATAAAGACCGTCTTTGGGCAGCACGCCAGGCGCCTGCTGGTAAGCTCCACCAAGAGCATGACGGGCCACCTCCTGGGCGCTGCCGGCGGGGTGGAGGCTGGAATATGCGTCCTCAGCGTCTACCACGACAGGGTCCCTCCCACCATCAACCTGGAGCACCCCGACCCGGAGTGCGACCTGGACTATGTGCCCCACCAGGCCAGGGAGCACGAGGTGCGCTACGCCCTCACCAATTCCTTCGGCTTCGGGGGCACCAATGCCTGCCTGCTTTTCAAGAAGTTTGAAGGCCCTTGAGGAGGCCATAGGCTACCGGTTCAAGGACCAGGGGCTGCTGAGGCAGGCCCTCACCCACCGCTCCTACACCGGGGAGCACCCACAGGCCCGGCACAACGAGCGCCTGGAGTTCCTGGGCGATGCCGTGCTGGCCCTGGTGGTCTCGGCCGAGCTTTACAAGGCCGGGCTTGACGAGGCCCAGATGTCCAAGGCCAGGGCCTTCCTGGTGAAGGCCCAGGAGCTGGCCTCCCTGGCCGAGCAACTGGGCCTGGGAGAGCNCCTCCTGCTGGGAAGGGGGGAGGTGGAGACCGGGGGGCGCAGGAAGCGCTCCATACTGGCCGGGGCCCTGGAGGCCCTCATCGGCGCGGTCTACCTGGACGGCGGCCTCAGAGGCGCCAGGGCCATGGTGCGAAGGCTTTACAAAAAGAGGCTGAAGGAGCTCCTCAGCACCGGGCGCTTCCTGGATGCCAAGACAGAGCTACAGGAGGTGTGCCAGCGCCAGATGGGAGTGCTTCCCTCTTACAGGGTGCTGCGAGCCGAAGGGCTGGAGCACAGGAAGCTCTTCACCGTGGGGGTGTATGTGAGGGGCCGGCTCCTGGGCAAGGGCCGGGGACCTAGCAAGAAGGAGGCCCAGCAGGAGGCGGCCCAGAAGGCCCTGAGAAAACTTGCGGCCCCCTAAAGGCCTATGGCCCTGCTGGGACAGGCCCTGAGGACATCCTGGTAGAGCCCCTCGCCACAGCCCCTGGTGGCCACGGCCACCCTGCCCACCATCATGAAGACCTGGGGGTAAAGCTCGGCACAGCCCCCGCAGCCTATGCAGGCAGTGGGCTCTACCCGGGGATACAACTCCGGGGGGCCTGCCCAGGCAGGCCCCCCAGGGGAGAACTTCAAGGCCTTACTCCTCCACAAAAGTAATGGCCTCTACAGGACAGATGTCGGCGGCGGCCTGACAGTCGCAGGAGTCGCACTTCTCGGGGGCTATCACATGGGCCTTGCCGTCGTCCTGCATCTCAAACACCTCGGGGCACATCTCCACGCAGGAGCCACAACCCTCGCAGGCATCCAGGTCTATTACCGGCTTCTTCATCCTACCCAGTCCTCCTTGTATGGTTTAATTTTTAAATTGACCGTTTTGTATTTTATCATTTTCCCCCCTTTTTGTGGTATATTTTTTCACCATGCTTTCCGAAAGAGCCAGAAGGCTGAGGCCCTCTCCCACCCTGGCCATAGACAGCCGGGCCAAGGCCCTGAAGGCCCAGGGGGTGGATGTCATCAACCTGGGTGTGGGAGAGCCGGACTTTGACACCCCGGAGCACATCAAGGAGGCGGCCCGGAGGGCCATCAGGGACGGCTTCACCAAGTACACCCCCGTGGGAGGCATACTGGCCCTGAAGGAGGCCATTGCAGAGACATTCCAGGCGGAGCAGGGGGTCCACTACACTCCCCAGCAGGTGCTGGTTAGCTGCGGGGCCAAGCACAGCCTGTACAACATCTTCCAGGTGCTCCTTCAGGAGGGCGACGAGGTGCTCATCCCCATACCTTACTGGGTGAGCTATCCCGAGCAGGTGGCCCTGGCCGGCGGAAGGCCGGTCTTTGTGCCCACTGCCAGGGAGGAGGGCTTCAGGCTGGAGCCCCAGGTGCTCAGGGAGCACATTGGCCCCAGGGTCAAGGCCCTGGTGCTGAACTACCCCTCAAACCCCACCGGGCTTACCTACGACAGGGCTGCCCTGGAGGCCGTGGCCCAGGTGGCCTTGGAGCACGGGCTCGTCATCATCTCCGACGAGATTTACGAAAAGCTCCTGTATGACGGCCTCAGCCATGTGAGCATCGCCTCCCTGGGCCCGGAACTCAGGGAAAAAACAGTGGTGGTAAACGGTGTTTCCAAGGCCTATGCCATGACCGGCTGGAGGATAGGCTGGGCCCTGGGCCCCGAGGAGCTCATAAAGGCCATGACGGCGCTTCAGAGCCAGAGCACCTCCAACCCCACCTCCATTGCGCAGGTAGCGGCCCTGGAGGCCCTCAGGGGGCCGCAGGAGCCCCTGCAGCAGATGCTCCGGGAGTTTGATGCCCGCAGGCGCTACCTGGTGGAGGCCCTCAATGCCCTGGAGGGCTTCCGCTGTAGCCTCCCCCAGGGTGCCTTCTATGTGTTCCCCCACACCCAGGCCCTTTACGGGGAGAGGTTTTCCGGCTCCGAGGAGCTGGCCCTGTACCTGCTGGAGCAGGCCCGGGTGGCCCTGGTGCCAGGGGCCGCCTTCGGGGCCGACGGGCATCTGAGGCTTTCTTACGCCACGGCGCTGGAGGAGCTCAAGCGGGCGGTGCAGCGCATAGCGGAGGCCCTGAGAGCCTGCTGAAGCACTAAGGGATTGTTGCCTTTTTGATTTTTCTCCCCCGGTGGCGTAAGCTAAGGACATGGGGGAGTTCCGCTCAGGCTATGTAAGCATCATTGGCCGGCCCAATGTGGGCAAGTCCNCCCTGCTGAATGCCCTCCTGGGGCAGAAGGTCTCCATAGTGACCTCCAGGCCCCAGACCACCAGGAACCGCATCATCGGCATAAAGAGCCTTCCCAATGCCCAGGTGATATTCATAGACNCCCCTGGTATCCATACCCCCAGGAGTAAGATGGGCCAGTTCATGCTCAGGGAGGCCCTAAGGAGCATAAGGGACGTGGATGTGGTGCTCCTGATGGTGGAGCCCCGTCCTCCAGGGGCCCAGGAGCTCGGGCTGCTGCAGCGCCTGAGAAAGGCGGCAAAGCCCGTGTTTCTGCTCATAAACAAGATAGACAAGGTGAAGAAGCCCACCCTGCTCCCTGTGATTGACGCCTATGCCAAGGAGTTTGACTTCGCCCACATCCTGCCCGTCTCGGCCCTGAAGGGCGAGGGCCTGGGAGAGCTCCTTGAGCTCTTGCTTCGGCACCTGCCTCCTGGGCCCAGGTACTACCCCGAGGAGCTCGTTACCGACCAGCTGGAGCGCTTCATGGTGGCGGAGATAGTGAGGGAGAAGGTCATGGAGGCCACCAGGGAGGAGGTGCCCCATGCAGTGGCCGTGGAGGTGCTGAGGTGGGAGGAACCCCCGGGGGGGCCGGTGCGCATAGAGGCGAACATCTGGGTTGAAAGACCGGGGCAGAAAGGTATTATAATAGGCAAGGGTGGTCAGCGGCTTAAGGCCATTGGCACCAAGGCCAGAGAAGAGATAGAGGGCCTGCTTAATGCCAGGGTTTTTCTTCAGCTCTGGGTGAAGCTCAAGCAGAAGTGGCGCTCCGACGAGCAAGCCCTCAGCGAACTGGGACTCAAGTAGGGTAGAGAAGAGATGCTTATAGAGATGAAGGTAGAGGGGCTCCTTTACGACCCCAGGAGCAACATGTACATCCTGCTGCTTAAGCAGATTGACGGCACCGCTACCCTGCCCATCTGGATAGGCAAGCCCGAGGCCGACTCCATCGCCCTGGCCCTGGGCAGGGTGATGACCCCCAGGCCCCTCACCCACGACCTCATAAAGAACCTCCTGGAGACCCTGAAGGTTTCCGTCTCCAGGGTGGTGGTCACCGACCTCATGGACAACACCTACTATGCCCTCATCTACCTGACCGACGGCACCAGCGAGACCCCCGTGGACTCCAGGCCCTCCGATGCGGTGGCCGTGGCCCTACGCACCAGCTCCCCCATATTCGTGGAGGAGGACATCCTGGAGCTCCGGAGCTCCGACGAGCTTGAGGAGTGGCTGAAGAACCTCAGGCCCGAGGACTTCGGAAACATAATGTAGGCCCNCCCGCCCGCCCCCCCGGGAATGCTCTACAGGACAGAGGGAGTGATTCTCCGGGGCCGCCCCCTCAGGGAGGCCGAGGTGGTGGTGGAGTTCATGAGTCGCCACTTCGGCCTGAGGGCGGCGGTGGCCAGGGGGGTGGGAAGGACTACCAGCCGGTGGGGCTCCAGCCTGGAGCCCTTCAGCCATGTAAGGCTGGCCTTCTGGGGCAAGGAGGATGCGCCCCTTCCCAGGCTACTGCAGGCCGACATCCTGGAGCCCTTCCAGCACCTGAGGGAGGACCTAAGGTGCTACCTTCAGGCCTCGGAGATGGCCGAGCTCCTGCTGAGGCTCCTTCCTGCCCGCAGTCCCCATGAGGATGCCTTTGAGCTTCTGCTGTGGGCCCAGACCCATCTGCGGGGGCAGCCCCAGCTGGTGCCCCTGGCCTTCCAGCTGAGGCTGCTTCAGATAGCAGGCTATGGGCCCAGGCTTCAGCGCTGCGGCCGCTGTCCCCGGCTCTGCCGGACCTTCTNCCCCTCGCAGGGAAGCGTCCTGTGTCCCCGGCACGCCCCTTCGGGGGAGCGGCCCCTCACGCTCAGCCCGGCCCTTCAGGCCCTGGCCCGCACCCTCCTGCAGTGGCCCCTGCAGAAGCTTCACCGGCTCCGCCTAGACCGTCCCCTCAGGAGGGAGCTTCAGGGCCTCCTCCAGGCCCACCTTCAGAGGGGCCTGGGACTGCAGCTTCACAGCGCCAAGTTTGACCCCAGGCTCTGAGGGGCGGTATCATAAGTCCACTCCCATGAGGCGACAGGCAAAGGACTTCATCCCTACGGGCTGGTTCCTGGAGGAATCGGTCCTGTTCATCAGCGTGCTGAAGTGGTTCCTCCTGGCCTCGGTGGTGGGCCTCCTTAGCGGTCTGGGCACCGTGGCCTTCCTGAAGAGCCTCCAGTGGGGCACCGAAAGCATCAGGGGCCTGGGCCTCTACTGGCTCCTGGTGCCTGCGGCCTTCTTCCTGAGCATCCTGCTGGGCCGGCTGGCCCCGGAGGCCGAGGGCGACGGCATGGAGAAGATCCTGGAGTCGGTGCACATGAGGGCCGGGCGAATCAGCCCCCTGGTGGTGCCCGTAAAGCTCCTGGCCACGGTGATAACCATAGCCCCCGGGGGCTCTGCCGGCAAGGAGGGCCCCTGCGCCCAGATAGGGGCGGGGCTTTCCTCCGCCCTGGCGGCCCTCCTGCACTTTGACGAGCGGGACAGGAAGAAGCTGGTCATCTGCGGCATAAGCGGCGGCTTTGCCGCCGTCTTCGGCACCCCCATAGCCGGGGCCATATTCGGCATAGAGGTGCTGTATGTGGGCACCCTGCTTTATGATGTGCTCTTTCCCGCCTTCGTGGCCGGCATAGTGGCCTTCCATGTGGCCAGCGCCTTCGGGGTGGGCTACTCCTACCTGCCCATGGAGGCCCTGCCGCCCTTCAGCGGGGCCCTGCTCATCCAGGTAGCCCTGGCCGGGGGGTTCTTCGGCCTGGTGGCCTTCCTGCTCATAGAGACCCTGGAGAGGTTCGAGCTCCTGAGCGCCAGGCTCAGGATGTGGCCTCCCCTGAAGGGCCTGCTGGGCGGCGCCGCGCTGGTACTCCTGACGGTGCTCTTTGGCACCGGGTATCTGGGCCTGGGCCTTCCCACCATAGAGGCCGCCGCCTCGGGCACCCAGGTGGCCCCCCTGGGCTGGCTCATAAAGATCATCTTCACCAGTATAACCCTGTCCTTTGGCGGAAGCGGGGGCATAGTGACCCCCCTGTTTTTCATCGGGGCCACGGCGGGCAACGCCTTTGCCCAACTGCTGGGCATGGATATGGCCATGCTTTCGGCCATGGGCATGGTGGCCGTGCTGGCCGGGGCCATGAACACCCCCATAGCGGCCAGCATAATGGCGGTGGAGCTCTTCGGGGCCCAGCTGGCCCCCTATGCGGCCATGGCCTGCATAATCAGCTTCCTCATGACCGGGCACAGGAGCGTAAACCCTTCCCAGGTGCTGGTGATGAGCAAATCACCCACCCTGAGGGTCAAGGCCGGCAGGAGGCTCAAGGAGATAGACGGCATATCCCTGAGCCCCAGGAAGAGCTCCCTGGTGGGGCTCATCCTGCAGTGCACCCAGGACATCGGCCGGTGGCACCGTCAGAAGAAAGGCCGAAACAAGGACAAAGAGTAATGGACATCTACCTGGTGGATGGCAACTCCTACATCTACCGGGCCTACCATGCCATTCGGGGCCTGAGGGACTCCCGGGGCCGGCCCACCAACGCCCTTTTCGGCTTCACCAACATGATGCTGAAGCTCCTGAGGGAGCGCCGGCCCCAGGGGCTGGCCGTGGTGTTTGACTCCCCCGTCCCCACCGCCAGGCACACCCTCTTTGAGGCCTACAAGGCCCACCGGCCCGAAACACCGGATGAGCTCAGGCAGCAGCTGCCCCCCATAAGGCAGATGCTCCAGGCCCTGAGGGTGAAGCTCCTGGAGGTGCCCGGCTACGAGGCCGACGATGTCATGGCCACCCTGGCCAAGGCCCTGACCAGGGAGGGCCACAGGGTCTTCCTGGTCAGCGCCGACAAGGACATGCTCCAGGTGCTTTCCAGGGATGTCAAGCTCTACGACCCCATGAAGGATGCGGTGCTGGATGCCCGTTATGTGAAGGAGCGCTTCGGCGTGCCCCCTGAGCGCATCCCCGAGGTGATGGCCCTCATGGGCGATGCCATTGACAACATCCCTGGGGTCAAGGGCATCGGGGAAAAGACGGCCAAGGCACTGCTTAAGGACAGGTCCCTCAGGGAGCTCCTTCGGCATCCCGAGACCATCGGCCCCGAGAGGCTCCGCCGCCTCGTCAGCCAGCACATCCAGGACATAGAGCTTTCCTGGCGCCTGGCCCAGATAGACACCCAGGTGCCCCTGAAGGTAAGGCCCCAGGAGCTGGCCCTTAAGGAGCCCGATTGGCCCGGCCTCATGGCCTTGTTCAGGGAGTACGAGTTTACCTCCCTCATGAAGCTGGCCCCTGCCGGGCCTCCCCCGGGGCTGAGGTCCCGGCAGGCCCGGGACCCGGGGGAGCTTCGGCCCCTGGGGGGCCGTCCCCTGGGTCTTCATGTGCTTTCCAGCCACCGCCGGCCCCTCAGGGCCAAGGCCCTGGGGGTGGCCCTCTGTGCCCAGCCAGGAGAGAGCCTGTATGTGCCCTTAGAGGGGCAGTTCCAGGAGCCCCTCAGGGGGCTCCTGGGGGAGCCTACCCCCAAGGTGGGGCACGACCTCAAGCAGGCACTCCTGCTGCTGGGGACCCTGGAGGGCACCCTGCTGGATGTCATGATAGCGGCTCACCTGCTCAACCCCCTCAGGTCAGACTACAGCCTCCAGAGCCTGGGGCTGGAGCACCTGGGCCAGAAGCTCCTTCCCAAGGAGCAGGACGGCCCCAGGCATGCCTGCCACGCTGCCCACATGGTGATGGAGCTAAAAGGGGTGCTGTTTGACCGGCTCGGGCAGGAAGGGCTGTGGCAGTACTACCTGAAGTACGAGGAGCCCCTTATAAGGGTGCTGGCCCGCATGGAGGCCGCCGGGGTGAAGGTGGACACGGCGGAGCTCAGGGCCTTCTCGGAGGAGCTTCAGCGCCAGCTGCAGGCCCTCCAGGCCAGCATCTTCGCCCTGGCGGGCGGGGAGTTTAACATCAACAGCCCCAGGCAGCTTGCCCAGGTGCTGTTTGAGCGCCTGGGCCTTAAGCCCTCCAAGCGGAAAAAGACGGGCTACTCCACCGATATGGGGGTGCTGCAGGAGCTGGCCAAGGAGCACGAGCTTCCCCGACAGCTGCTCAGGTGGCGGAGCCTGCAGAAGCTGAAGACCACCTATGTGGACGTGCTTCCCCAGCTGGTGGAGCCCTCCACGGGACGCATTCACAGCAGCTTCAACCAGGCGGCCACGGCCACCGGAAGGCTTTCAAGCTCTGAGCCCAACCTGCAGAACATCCCCATTCGGGGCCCCCTGGGGCAGCGCATGCGCCGGGCCTTCGTGGCCGAGCCCGGCTTCCTGCTGATAAGCGCCGATTACTCCCAGATAGAGCTCCGGGTGCTGGCGCATCTTTCCCAGGATGAGACCCTCATAGAGCTCTTCAAGCAGGAGGCCGATGTGCACGCCGCCACGGCGGCCGAGCTCTTCGGTGTAAGTCCCTCGGCGGTAAGCCCCGAGCAGCGCCGACTGGCCAAGGGAGTGAACTTCGGCATAATCTACGGCATCACCCCTTACGGGCTGGGCGAGGCCCTGGAGCTCAGCCCCTCCGAGGCCGCCCAGTACATAGAGCGCTACTTCCAGCGCCACCCGGGGGTAAGGCGCTACCTGCAGGAGGTGGTGAGGGAGGCCACCGAGAAGGGCTATGTCTGCACCCTGGGAGGCAGGAGGCGCCCCGTGCCCGAGCTCAGGAGCGCCGACAGGCGACAAAGGGCCCTGGGCGAAAGGCTGGCCATGAACAGCCCTGTGCAGGGCACCGCGGCAGAGATAATGAAGCTGGCCATGCTCAATGCCGACAGGGCCCTGAGGACAACCGGGGCCAGGCTCATCCTGCAGGTGCACGACGAGCTCCTGGTGGAGTGCCCCGAGGCGGAGGTGCACCGGGTAGGCCCCCTGCTGAGGCAGGCCCTGGAGCAGGCCGCCCAGCTGGCCGTGCCCCTCAAGGNGGAGCTCTCCTGGGGACGAAACTGGGCCCAGGCCCACTGAGGGGCCCCCTCTGTGATATCCTATATCCCCGAGACAGGAAGGAGGCTGAGGACCATGAGCTTCAGAGCCACATTCCACTTTGACATAAGGCCCCAGTGGGAGGAGGCCATCAGGGAGGGCCGAAAGGGCGTGGATGCAAGACCCAACATCCAGCCCTATGCCGATGTGAAGAAAGGGGATGTCCTCCGCTACCACAGCCTCAGGGTGGAGGTGCTGGGCATCCACGCCTACCCGGGCCTTAACGACCTGCTTCAGGCCGAGGGCTTCCGGCAAGTGGTGCCCGAGGCCCAGGACATCCACCAGGCCCTGGCGGTGCTGCTGGAGGAGTTTCACCACCTGGAGCCCCCCCACGGGGTGCTGGCCCTGAAGATAAGGCCCCTTCCGAAATGAGCGGCCTCAGGCGCATCGTGGACTTCCTCTTTGAGGCCGGAATGTTGAAGCGCACCCCCCGCACGGGATTCCAGTTCCTGGGCCACGGGGACGAGTCGGTGGCCGAGCACATCTTCCGCACCGCCTGCATAGGATATGTCCTGGGGGCCTTGAGCCCCCAGGTAGACAGGCACCGCCTCCTGATGATGTGCCTGCTTCACGACATCCTGGAGGCCCGCACCGGAGACCTCAACTATGTGAACAAGAAGTATGTGAAGGTGGACACGGAGCGGGCCGTCAGGGAGCATACCGAGGGACTGCCCTTCGGTGAGGAGCTGCAGGGACTGCTTCGGGAGTACGAGGCCCAGGAGAGCCCCGAGGCCCAGCTGGCCTGGGACGCCGACCAGCTGGAACTGCTCCTGGCCCTGAAGGAACAAAAGGACCTGGGCTCCCCCTACGCCGAGGAGTGGCTCCAGTACGCCCTCCGAAGGCTCAAGACCCCCCTGGGCAAGAAGCTGGCCCAGGAGGCCCTGAGCACCGACTCCTCCCTCTGGTGGTTCTCCCAAAAGGACGACTGGTGGGTCTGGGGAAAATAGCCTTTCTACTTAAGGTGGCATAGGCCAAGGCGCCGATTTCACCAAGAAAAGCCGACTTGCAGCAAAAAAACCTCTTGACAAGCCACCATATCCGTAATATTTTTCTAATTACAGTTGCATTAAGTAGAGGAACCTTACGGGGGGTGTGTGATGAGAGCAGTGGCATTGGTGCTGGTGGTGGTGTTTGGGATGTTTGCCCTGGTCCCTCCTGTGCTGGCCCAGGAGGGCCTGCTGGGGCAGGTGGTGGCCGTGGGGCAGGCCCAGGTCAACCCTGACGGCAAGGGGGGGGTGGGCCTGAAGGGCTCCTATCCCCTGCGCCCTGGAATGAAGTTCAGGACTGCCGACGGCCGGATGTCCCTCCTGTTTCAGGACGGCACCAGGGTGGAGCTGGGGGGTGCCTCGGAGCTTGCGGTAAGGGCGGGGCCTCAGGGCCATGTGCTTCAGCTGGGCTCGGGCAAGATAGGTCTTCATGTGCCTGCCACGGTGAGGCTTAGGGTGCAGACGCCCGACCTCCTTTCGGTGCAGTTTCAGAACGCCACTGGCGGGGTCCTCTTTGACGGGCAGAAGAGCCAGGTGATGGTGGTCTCGGGCAAGGTGAAGGTCCTCAGCCGGGGGGGCCAGGTACTGAGGGAGGTACCTGCCGGTGAGCTCTTCACGGCCTCTGCCAAGGGCTACCAGACGGTGGCCGTGGGGCAGGCCCTGGCAGGTGGGGCCGCCCGGAGGCTCCTGGCTGTAGTGCTCCTGGCCGGGGGGACGGCGGCAGCGGCGGTAGCCATCCAGGATGAAGACGAGGAGGCGGCAAGCCCTGCGTCCCCTTAAGGCCTTTGCCCTGGGGGCCCTGCTGCTCTTTGGGGCCGGCTGTGCCGGCAGCCTCTCTCAGGGGAGCTTTCCAGCTCCTGAGGGGCATCAGCCCATGGCCCTACAGGGCCCTCCTGCCGGCGGNGCCCAGGCCTATGTGCTTGCCCCCGGGGACCTCCTGGAGATTAAGGTCCTACAGGCACCGGAGGTTGGCGGCACAGTAAGGGTAGGCCCTTCGGGCACGGTGGCCCTGGCCCTGGTGGGTGAGCTCAGGGCCCAGGGGCTGAGCCTGAGGGAGTTTGAGGCAGCCCTCACCGAGGCCCTGAGGCGCTACATTCGCCAGCCCCTGGTGCAGGTGGTCCTCAAGGAGCCTCTGGGCCAGAGGGTGAGCGTGCTGGGCGAGGTGGCCAGGCCGGGCCTTTACAGTCTTCTTCAGGGCCGGGCCCTGGTGGATGTGCTCTCCATGGCCGGGGGCCTGGGTCCCGAGGCCGGGCCCTACTGCCTCGTTCAGAGGCCCGGGGTAGGCACCATAAGGGTGGCTCTTCAGGAGGCCCTTCAGGGTGGCTTTATCCTTCAGCCAGGCGATGTGCTGCATGTGCCCAGGGCCAGGGGGGTGTTCGTCCTGGGGGCGGTGAACAAGCCCGGCCGGTTCATCCTCAGGGGGCGTACCAGCCTGGGGATGCTCCTGGGAATGGCCCGGGGCCTTAAGCCCCAGGCCTCCAAGGGGCGCATCCGCATCTACAGGTCGGGCCCGGGGGGAGGGGTTCTGGAGGTCAACTATGGACGCATCCTCAGGGGGCTTCAGGAGGATGTCCCCCTTAGGGACGGCGATGTGGTGCTGGTGCCCACGGACCCGGTAAAGGGGTTCCTTACGGGGTTTCTTGACACCATAAGGGGGTTTTTTACCTTCAGCAAGGGGCTCTGATGACGCAGGGGCTACATCCCGAGGGGATGCATCTGAGGGACTATCTGGGGGTGCTCTATCGGCGCCGCTGGGTGCTGCTGAGCTGTGTGCTGGCGGCGGTGGTGGCGGGCCTCCTGGTGAGCTTCGGCAGTCCTGCCCTTTACAAGGCCACCGTGACCATAAGGATAGACCGGGAGAGGCCCAATGTGGTGAGCTTCAAGGACATCTNCCCCGTGGAGAGGCCCGAGGCGGACTACTACCAGACCCAGTACAGGATACTGCGGAGCCGCAGCCTGGCCCGGCGGGTCATCCAGATGCTTTCCCTGGCGGAGCGTGGGGAGTTTTCCCCAAGGCCCGGGCGCCCCAGGCCGGCCGGCCTGCTGGGGCTTCTTCCCTGGGGACAAAAGGCGGACAAGGCCGCCGCCCCCCATGACGGCCCCCTGGTGGATGCCTTCCTCCAGAGGCTCCAGGTGAGCCCGGACAGGAAGTCCCAGCTGGTGCGGGTAAGCTTCGTGGCCCAGGAGCCCCGGCTGGCCCAGGAGGNGGCCAATGCGGTGGCCGAGGCCTACATAGAGTTCAACATGGAGAGCAAGCTCCGGGCCACCCAGAAGGCCAGGGACTGGCTGAGGGAGCAGATTGAGCTCATGCAGGCCCGGCTGGAGGCCTCGGAGGAGCGGCTCAACAGCTATGCGGCCCGGCACCGCATGGTGTTCCTGCCCCAGGGTCAGGACATCATGGCCCAGAGGCTTTCGGAGCTGGCCTCCGCCCTGGGCAAGGCCACCGCAGAGCGCATAGCCCAGGAGGCCCTGCTGGCCGAGCTTCGGGCTCAGGGGGCAATGGCCGACTCCCCGGTGCTTCAGGGCCTGAAGGAGCAGTATGCGGCCCTCAAGGCCCAGTACCAGGGCCTCCTGGACACCTACACTCCCGAGTATCCCCAGGTAAGGCAGATGGCCAAGAGGCTCCAGGGCCTGAGGGAGGAGCTGAGCGCCGAGCGGGCCCGACTTGCCCAGACCGCCGAGGCCCGCTACCAGGCCGCCCTGAGGAAGGAGCAGGCCCTCAGGGAGGCCTTTGAGCGCCAGAAGGCGGAGCTACTGGAGTTCCAGCAAAAGACGGTGCAGTATAGAATCCTGCAGCGGGAGGNGCAGACCAACAAGCAGCTTTACGACCACCTGCTTCAGAGGCTCAAGGAGCTCAGCGTGGCGGCCACCATGACGGCCACCAACATCCAGGTGCTGGACAGGGCCGAGCTTCCCCTCAGTCCCTTCAAGCCCCGCAAGGGGCGAAACCTCCTGTTGGCCCTCATCCTGGGGCTCCTGGGCGGGATGGGACTGGCCTTCTTCGTGGAGTACTTTGACAACACTGTGAAGGATGTAGAGGGGGTGGAGCAGGCCGTGGGGCTTCCTGTGCTGGGCGTGGTGCCTTACCTGCAGGAGCCCGGCGACGGCTCAGGTGCTGGGGCCGAGGCCTTCAGCTCCGTGGCCACGCTGGTGCAGTTTTCCTCGGCCTCCAGGCCTCCCCAGGTGGTGCTGGTAAGCAGCCCCTCGGAGCAGGAGGGAAAGACCACCGTGTGCACCTACACGGCCAAGGCCCTGGCAGGCACCCTCGGTGCTGGTGTGGTGGTGGATGCCGACCTGCGCAGGCCCATGCTGCAGAAGCTCTTTGCCCTGGAGGGCTCCTTGGGGCTTTCCACCTATCTTAGTGGAAACGCAGAGCTCTCCGAGCTCCTTCGGATGCTGCCCCGGGAGGGCCTGGGGGTGATACCTGCTGGGCCCATACCGCCTAATCCTTCCGAGCTCCTGGGCTCGGAGCGCATGAAGGCCCTTCTTCAGGCCCTGAGGGAGCGCTACGAGTTCATATTCATAGACTCCGCCCCCCTGCTGGGCCTCAGCGACAGCGTTAAGCTCAGCAGCTTTGCCGACGGCGTGGTGCTGGTGGCCCGGGCGGGGCAGACCCCCAGGGGCGCCCTGTGGCGCTGTAGAAAGCTCCTGGAGTATGTGAACGCCAAGCCCCTGGGCGTGGTGCTCAACGGCTTCAGGCACGGCCAGCACAGGTATGGATACTACTACGCCTCCTACCGCTCCTACCACTACGGTGACAAGGGCTGAGGCCCTTCTGGCAAGGGCACTTGCAGGGGTGCTTCTCCTCAGGGCGCTGTGGCTGCTGACCGGGGAGGTCCTGCCCGGCGGGGCAAAGGACCCGGCGAGGTTTCATTTGCAACGGGGGCTAAGACTTCAGTACCGTCTCCAGGGAGCTGACCTTGAAGGGGCCCTCAGGGCCTATGACCTTAGCCTCAGGGCCAACCCCCTCTATGGGGCCGCCTGGAGGGCCAGGGCTGCGGCCCTGCTTCAGGCCGACAGGACGGAGGAGGCCTTGCAGGCCCTGGAGCGCTTCCTTTCCCTCAGCCGGCCTTCGGCCTCGGCCCTGTGGGAGGCCGGAGTGCTGGCCCTCCTGGCAGGCAGGCCGCAGCGGGCCTGGGAGCTCATGGCCAGGTTCCTGAGGCTCAGGCCCCAGGAGCAACGGAGGGTGTTCTCGCTGCTTGAGCCTTCCTGGGCAGCCAGGTATCTACCTGGGGAGTTCCGCTCTGCCTACCTTCACTATCTCGTTGAGCATGAGAGGCCCCTTCAGGCCCTGGCCTTCTGGCAGCAAGTGGGGGGACTGGGGCCTGAGGACGGCATGGTGCTCTGCAATGGCCTCCTGCGCAAGGGACGGTGGCAAGAGGCCCGGGCCCTCTGGCTGAAGCTCAGGCCCGGGGCCCAGGAGGGGCTGCTTTACAACCCCTCCCTGGATGCCCCCCTGGCAGGGGGATGCCTGGGCTGGAGGCCAGGACAGGCCCAGGGGATAAGGGTGCTTCAGGGCAAGGAGGGCTGCCTGCAGGGTAGCTGCGTCTTGGTGCACTTTGACGGTAGCAGAAACCTCCAGGCCGATGCCCTTACGCAGACCGTGGTGCTTGAGCCGGGCAGGACCTATGTACTCAGGGCAATGCTGAGGGTCCAGGGTATCACTACCAGGAGTGGGCCCCGGCTCAGGGTCCGGACCCTGCACTGCTCTACCTCCAAGTACTGGCTTTCCGAGGACCTCCAGGGAAGCACCGGCTGGAGGCCCCTGCAGGTGCGCTTCCAGCTGCCTGAGGACTGTGCTCTGGTGGAGGTCTCCCTGCATCGGCTCTGCACCTGGCGGCTTGACAGCAAGATAAAGGGGCTGCTGTGGACCGACCAGTGGATGCTGAAAGGGGAGTGAGCGTCTGGGGCGTGTTTTCGGTGCTGGCCCTGGGGGTGCTCCTTTTCGGCCTCATGCAGGGCTGGGCCTTCTACGGGGTGGCCGCCCTGGCCCTGGGGCTTGTCTGCAGGCATGTGGGCCGGGCAGGGGCGCTGTGCCGCGGCAAGGAGGAGCGAAGGGTGCTGCTTTGGGGAATGCTTCTTTTGGGGGTGGGGGCGGTGCAGCTCTTTCCCCTTCCGACGGGGCTTCTTCGGTGGCTGAGCCCGACCACCCTCAGGGTGCTGGAGGACCTCTCCGGCCCCCTGGGCACCTGGCGCACCCCGAGCCTCTATGGCCCTGCCACCGAAGGGGAGCTTCTCAGGCTGAGCGCAGCCGGGGCGGTAATGCTCCTTGTGGCAGGGCTGGGGCGCCGTGGGGCGGAGCGCCTGATGGTGGCCCTGGTGGTCTTTGGCGGGGCACTGAGCCTGCTGGCCCTTCTTCAGAGGGCCACGGCCGGGGACAGGCTCTACTGGCTCATCCCCACCGGGGGGAGCCCCTATGGCCCCTATGTCAATCCCAACCACTTTGCCGCCCTGGCAGGAATGCTCCTTCCCCTGGGGCTGGCCCTGGCGGCACGGGACAGGACCAAGGCCCCCCTGTATGTGCTGTTGTCGGCCCTTCTGGGCCTGGCCCTCCTGGGCTCTGCCTCCAGGGGGGCCATGGCGGCGGCCTTGGTGAGCCTGCTGCTGCTGGTGATAATGCTTCCGCTCCTTCGGCCCTACGCAGTGGCCTTTGCAGGGCTTCTGGGCCTTTACATCCTGCTTTGGCCCGGACAGCTACAGGGCATGGGGGAGGTGGCCGGGGCCCTGAAGATGAGGCTGGGGCTGTGGGCCGATGTGCTCAGGGCCTTTGGGGACTTCCCCCTGCTGGGCACGGGGCTAGGTACCTTTAGGTATGTGTTTCCCCTGTACGCCACGGTGGAGTCCCCGGAGCGGTTCCTCTACGCCCACAGCGAGCCCCTTCAGCTTCTGCTGGAGGCGGGACTGCTGGGCGCCTTGGCCGCAGGGGGGTTTGTGGCCCTGGCGGCCCGCCTGCTCCTGAGGGGACCGAGGGAGCCCCTGAGGGCCGGCCTGGCTGCAGGGCGGGGATTTGCCCTGCTGCACAGCCTGGGGGAGTTCAACCTCCATGCGCCTGCCAATACCATGATGTTTGCCGCCCTTACAGGGCTTGGCCTTTCCCTGAGACAGAAGGATGGAAGGCTTCATTGACATTCACTGCCATGTGCTTCCCGGCCTGGATGACGGCCCCGGGGAGCTTTCCCAGGCCCTCCAGATGATACATATGGCCCGGGCCCACGGCACCGAGGCCATAGTGGCTACTCCCCATGTGAGGGGGATGCGGCAGGGGCTCCGCCGGGAGATTCAGCGGCTGGCCCGGCTGCTGAGCCTGAGGGCCCAGGGCTACCCCCNTTATGTGGGCGCCGATGTGGAGATGGGCCCCTGGCTACTGAGGCTGAGCCCCGGGGAGCTTCCCCTCCTCAACGGACAGAGGTACCTTCTGCTTGAGCCCTCCTGGTGCACTGCCCAGGGGCTTAAGCAGGCGGTGTTTGCCCTGAGGCTCAAAGGGGTGGAGCCCTTGATTACCCATCCTGAGAGGAACCCCTTTCTCAGGCAGCATCTGGAGGACCTTCGGGCCCTGGCAGTGCCCTGCCAGCTAACGGCCCAGAGCCTGACGGGACAGTTTGGCAGGGCGGCCCGGAGGGCCGCCCTCAGAATGATAGAGCTGGGCCTTGCCTGCGCCGTGGCCTCCGACGCCCACGATACCACCTCTCGCCCCCCGGTGCTTCGGGAGGCCTTCAGGCTGGTAAGGGAAAGCTTCGGCCTGCAGACGGCCCAAAGGCTCTTTATTGAAAACCCCGGCCTTATCCTCCAGGGCCTGCCCGTAAAAGGGGCTTGACAGCCCCCTAAAACGGCTATAAACTCTGAGTTGTATTTTTGGGAAAAATGCAACCTGAAGATGCAAAGCCTTTCCAGGGGGTGGGCAGATGAGGCTGGTACTGAGGCAGAGGCTGGAGGCCTCGGAGCGGGTGGTGGAGCGCTCCTTGCGGGTGTTTGGTCCTTCGGGGATGGCCCTGGCCTGGACGGGGGGCAAGGACAGCACGGTGATGGTGTGGCTTTACCGGCAGGTATGTGCCCGGCTGGGGCTTTCGGTGCCCTGCTGTGTGTTCATTGACGAGGGGGATGTGTTTGAGGAGATATGGGCCTTCCTGGAGCGCCTGAAGGCCCTCTGGGGACTGCAGGTGGAGGTAGTGCGCAACGACGATGTCCTGGGCAAGGTCAGGGCGGTGGGCGACAGGGTGAGGGTGGCCGAGCTGAGCGAGCTCAACAGGCGGGAGCTTCAGGCCCTGTCCTGCGGGGAGGAGTTCTTCGTGTTCGAGCCGGACTCTGTGGCGGGCAACCATCTGCTCAAGACGGTGCCCCTTAAGGAGTTCATTCGGCGCAGGGGGCTTAAGGCCCTGGCCACGGCCATAAGGTGGGATGAGCAGCCGGCCAGGGCGGAGGAGCGGTACTTCAGTCCCCGGCAGCAGCCCCAGCACATGAGGGTGCAGCCCCTGCTGCATTTTACGGAGCGGGACATATGGAGCATCATCCATACCTTTGGCATCCCCTACTGCAGCCTCTACGAGCAGGGCTACCGCTCCTTGGGGCCCAGGAGCAGCACCAAGAGGTTCTCGGAGCTTCCCGCCTGGCTTCAGGACCTCNCCCAGAGCCCCGAGCGCCAGGGCCGGGGGCAGGACAAGGAGGCCGCCATGCAGAGGCTGCGCTCCCTGGGCTACATGTGATGGGCAGGAAGGTGGTGCTCATAGGGCTTGACGGTGTGCCCTGCAGCCTCCTGAGGGAGTATGCCCAGAGGGGGCTGATGCCCCGCATGGCCGAGATGCTCAGGGAGGGACAGCTGCGGCCCATCCGCAGCAGCATTCCCGAGGTCTCCTCGGTGGCCTGGGCCTCCTTCATGACCGGGCTGGGTGCTGCCCAGCACGGCATCTTCGGCTTCATGGAGCTTGACCCCCTGAGCTACGAGTATGTGTTTCCGGACTTCACCTGGCTGAAGGCCCCGCCCTTCTGGCAGGAGGCCGATGTGGAGGCGGTGGTGTTCAATCTGCCCCAGACCTATCCCGCCAGACCCCTTAGGGGGGTGATGGTCAGCGGGTTCGTGGCCCTGGAGCTTCAGCGGGCGGTGTATCCGCCCAGGCTCTATCCCCTTCTTAGGCAGATGGGCTACCGCCTGGATGTGCAGAGCCACCTGGCCCGGGAGCAGCCGGAGGCCTTCTTCAAGGACCTGTTCCTTACGCTGAGGCATCGGCTCCAGGCCCTGTGGCACCTGTTTTACCACGAGCCGTGGCAGCTCTTTGTGGCGGCCATCACCGAGACGGACAGGCTGCACCACTATTTCTACCGCTCCGCCCTGGGGGGCAGGCACTACTGGGCCTTCCAGGAGCTTTACGGCATCCTGGATGAGTTCCTGGGGGCCATGATGGAGGCCGCCCTCAGGCAGGATGCGGTACTCATCACCTGCTCGGACCACGGCTTCTGCCCCATAAGGGCCGAGGTGTATCTCAACCACTTCCTGGCCCGCCGGGGGCTGTTCAGTCCCAACGGCTCCGAGGGCCTCAGGGCAATGGACGGCGCCAGCCGGGCCTTCTGCCTGGAGCCCTCCAGGGTATGTCCACCTCAGGGGCAGGTATGCCCGGGGCAGCCAGGGCGAGGCGGAGTATGAGGCCCTGAGGCAGGAGCTCAAGGAGAGCTTTGAGGCCCTCAGCCTGGAGGGCCAGAAGGTGCTCCGGAGGGTGTACCTGAAGGAGGAGGTGTTCCAGGGGCCCTGGGCGGAGGAGGCTCCGGACCTCTACCTCCTGCCCCAGGAGGGGTTTGCCCTCAGGGCCAGCACCTCCGCCTCGGAGGTCTTCGGCCGCTCCCTCATGCAGGGGGCACACACCTACGAGGATGCCCATGTGTTCGTGGCAGGGGCGGAGCTGCCCCCGGGGCTTGGGAGCATCGCGGACCTGAAGGGCTTGGTGTTGTCCTTGTTGGTATGAGCACGGCCAGGAAAGCGGTGCTGGGGGTGCTGTGGCTGGGGGGCATGAACAACCTGAGCTTCGGCCTGAGCCTGGCAGGCAATGTGGTGCTTGCCAGGCTGCTGGCGCCCAGGCAGTTCGGGCTCTTTGCCCTGGCCCTGGCCCTGTACGAGCTTCTGTTCATCCTCTGTAGCTTCGGTTTTCCCCAGGCGGTGGTGCAGATGCAGTCGGAGCGGGGTAGTGCCGAGGCCGCCTACTGGCTTTCCTTTGCCGCCGGCATGGGGGTGCTGGCCCTGGCAGTGCTTGCAAGCCCTGTGCTGGCCCGGCTGTACCCGGCCGAGGTGGTGCACCTGTTCCTCCTGCTTTGCCTTTCCGGGCTGGTGAACATGCAGGCCGGGGTGTATGCGGCGGTGCTTCAGAGGGACTTTTTCTTCAAGGAGCTTTCGGTAATTCAGGCCCTGAGCACGGGGGCCTCCTTTGCCGTGGCCATCCTGCTGGCTGCCGGAGGNGCGGGGCTGCTGAGCCTGGGGGCCAGAGCGGCCCTTCAGCCGGTGGGATATTTCCTCCTCTGCAGGGCCTTCTGCAGGTGGCGCTACAGGGGCGGGCTTGAGCCCGGTAGCCTCGGGAGGCTGTGGGGCTTTGGTCTCAGGATGTTCGTCCTCAGGGCCCTGGAGGTGCTTTACAGCAGGGCGGACCGCCTGCTGCTGGGCAGCCTGGGAATGCTGCAGGTGGCAGGGCTTTATCATCAGGCCAGGTACCTGGCAGAGCTGAGCAATGTGGCAGCCGCCCCTGCGGCGGTGCATGTGGCCCTGCCGGCCTATGCCCGTTGCCAGCACGACAGGGCCAGGCTCTCGGAGGCCTACAGGGTGGTGAACTTCTTCCTGGTAAGGGCCCTTCTGCCTCTGGCCCTGGTGCTGGCGCTTTATGCCCAGGGGCTGCTTCACATGCTGCTGGGGCCCCAGTGGGTGGAGGCGGCGCCGGCCCTCAGGGTGCTTTCGCTTCAGGCCCTGCTTATGCCCCTTTATGGAAACCTCAAGACCCTGCTCATAGGCACTGGCAGGTTGAGGGAGGCAGTAAGGACCCGGGCGGTGCAGGTGGGCGCCTTCGGCGCCCTTATGGTCGTGGCGGTGCTTTGGAAGGAGCCCCTGGAGGGGATTGCAGTGGCCCTGGTGCTTTCCATGGCCCTGGGGCTGGCCCTGGGGTTTTACTACCTCAAGGGGTTTGCCGTCCTTTCCTTGGGGGCGCTTTACGGCAGGCCTCTGGTAGCCGCCCTCCTGGCCGGCTGGGTCAGCGTCGTTGCCCGCTGGGCCGAGGAGGTCCTCTTCATGGGGGCCACGGTGGCCNCCTACGGGCTGCTCCTGGGGCTCCTGGAGGGCAGGGAGGTGGCCCGGAACCTCAGGGCGCTCCTCCGGAGGCTGGGGCACGCCGGGGGCTGAGATGGCCGAAAGGCTCATGCTCATAGGGCTTGACGGGGCCGACCCGGACTTCCTCCTAAGGCACATGGGGGAGCTACCTAACCTGGCAAGGCTCTGCCGCCAGGGGGTCTTCGGCAGGCTTCGAAGCACCATACCGCCCTTTACCGGGGCCGCCTGGACGGCCCTGAGCACGGGGATGAACCCGGCAAAGACCGGGGTGGTGGACTTCCTGGGCCCAGGAAGTGCCCAGGTACTCTGCGGCAGCTCCGTGCGGGCCCCCAGGCTGTGGGATGTCCTCAGCGCCCGGGGCAGGCCCTGCATAGTGATGGGGGTGCCCCTTACTTACCCGGTGCAGCCCCTGAAGGGAGTACTGGTGAGTGATTTCCTCACCCCTCTGGGGGCTCAGGACTTCACCTACCCGGAAGGCTTGAGGGCCGAGCTCCCTCAGGGCTACCACCCTGCCATGGCCCTGGAGAGCTACCAGGGAAGACCTGGGGAGTTCCTGCAGGACCTCTACACCTTCACCCGAAGGCAGTTTGAGGCCCTCAGGGGCCTTATGAAGAGGAGGCCCTGGCAGCTGCTTTTCTATGTGCTTTCCGGCACCGACTGGGTCCAGCACTTCTTTCTCAAGCCCCCCTGGCACAGGGAGGCAGAGGAGGGCATGGAGGTGCTAAGGCGCTACTTCCGCTTTGTGGATGCCCTCCTGGGGGAGCTCCTGGATGAGGCCCTGAGCAGATGGGGGCTTTCCGTGATGGTGGTCTCCGACCACGGCTTCGGCAAGTTCGTCGCCAAGGAGGTGCGCATAAATGTGTGGCTCAGGCAGATGGGCTGGCTCAGGCCCAGGAGGGCCCTGGGGCCCCGGCTGAGGGCCCTGGCCGGGGCCTACATGAGGCCCCTGCTGGGGCGCCTGCCCTTTGCCCAGGCCCTGAGGGAGCAGGCCCCCGGTGGGCTTAAGGCCAGGGTGCTCAAGGCCCTGGAGCCCGGGGACGGAGACCTCTCGGAGCACACCCTGGCCAGGTTCCAAAGGGCCGGCTACAACAGCGGCTACATATGGCTCAGGGGGGACGACGGGGCCCTGGCCCGGGAGATACTCCAGGGCCTTAGGGAGCTGAGAGACGGGGCCACGGGCCGGCCGGTGCTTCAGGAGGTGTATGCCCGGGAGGAGATTTACTCGGGGCCTTATCTTCACATGATTCCCCATGTGGTGATGAACTTCGCCTCCGAGTATGCGGGCTCTGAGGCCCTGTCGGGCCCGTTGGTGCAGGGGCTTGCCCCCCAGGTAAGGCCCGGCGCTGCTCACCGGATGCACGGGGTGCTTATGGCCTGGGGGGAGGGCATTGGGCAGGCCCGGGGGCTTGAGGCCAGCCTGCTGGATGTGGCCCCCACGGCCTACTGTCTGCTGGGTGTCCCCCCGCCGCCCGGGCTTGACGGCAGGGTGCTGCGGGAGGTCCTGCTTGCCCCCCCAGGGCCCAGGGCCGAGGAGGCAGAAGGCCTGCCCAGGGGGCAGGGAGGACCGAGGGAAGGGGCCGCCCAGGAGGAGCTCAAGAGGAGACTGAGGAGCCTGGGCTATCTGTAGGAGGCCGGCATGAGGATACTGGCGGTAGGTGCCCATCTGGATGACATAGAGATCTCCTGCGGGGGGCTTCTGGCCGATGCGGCCATGAACGGGCATGAGGTCAAGATGATCGTGCTTTCGGACTCTGCCTACACCATCTATGACGGCCGGGTGGGCCGCACCCGGGAGGAGGCCTTGAGGGAAGGCCGCCAGGCCGCTGACATCCTGGGGGCAGAGCTGGAGGTCCTGGACTTTCCCACCAAGGATGTGCCCTTCGGCTCTCAGAGCATAGAGGCCCTGGATGCCCGGATAGCGGCCTTCAAGCCCCACATAGTGCTTACTCACTGGCCCTACGACACCCATCCCTCGCACCGCAATACCGCCCTGGCCACCCTGGCGGCCTGCAGGTATCACAACAATGTGCTCATGTACGAGCCCATGATGCCCTCCGGACGCTCCTACCACGGCTTCAGGGGGCAGTTGTATTATGCCGTCTCCCCCGAGGGGGTCAAGAAGAAGATAGAGGCCTTGAAGGCCCACCGCTCCCAGTACAAGAAGTACGGCGAGAAGGTGTGGGTGGATGCCGTGATAGCCAGGGGCACCCACAGGGGGTTTGAAATAGGCGCTGAAAACGCCGAGTGCTTCGAGGTGGTAAGGTGGCAACTGAGGCTGCGGTGGTAGCCATCCACCAGCCCGAGCATCTACCTTGGCTGGGGTTCTTCCACAAGATGCTCTCCTCGGATGTGTTTGTCCTCCTGGACAATGTGCCCTTCAGGAAGAATTACTTTCAGAACCGCAATCGGCTCAGGGGAGCCCGGGGCCCGGTGTGGATAACCGTGCCGGTGCTCACCAAGGGGCGCTCAGGGCAGCTCATAAGCCAGGTGCAGATAAATCCTGCCGAGAGGCGCTGGGGCAAGCGCCTGTGGCACNCCCTGAGGCAATGCTACGGCAGGGCCCCCTTCTTTGCGCACTACGGCCCGGCCCTGGAGGAGCTTTACTGCCACAGGCAGTGGCAACTTCTGGCGGAGCTGAACGTAGCCCTGATAGAGCTTCTTAGGCAGTGGCTGGGCATCGGGACGAGACTCCTCAGGGCCTCGGAGCTGCCCGTCAGCGGAAGCTCAACCCTCCTGCTTTGGCGCATATGCCGGCATCTGGGCGCCGGGGCGTATCTTTCCGGAAGCCATGGGCCCCAGTACCTGGACGAGGGGCCCTTCAGGCAGGCCGGTATAGAGGTGCTGTACCAGGACTTCAGGCATCCCCGGTACAGGCAGCTTTACGAGCCCTTCATTCCCCAGATGTCCGCCCTGGACCTCCTGATGAACCACGGGCCCCGAAGCCTGGACATCCTCAGGGGGAAGGGGGGATGAGGGTCACGGTCTCTGTGGGCGGAAGGTTCCATGCCTTCTACCTGGCCAGGGAGCTGCAGCGCCACGGGGCCCTGAGGAGGCTCATCACCTCCTATCCCCGCTTCGAGGTGGCCAAGTACGGTATCAGCAAGGCCCTGGTG
Organism: Nitrospirae bacterium JdFR-88; assembly: GCA_002011795.1. Lineage (GTDB taxonomy): Bacteria > Nitrospirota > Thermodesulfovibrionia > Thermodesulfovibrionales > JdFR-88 > JdFR-88. Next base: position 34,810 of record MTOX01000005.1, on the reverse strand, counting down.
CGCTCCCTGGTGTTCAAGGAGGTGCTGGCCAGGGGATGGCAGAAGCTCCCCAGGATGCTGAGGCAGGCCTACAACCCCCAGTTTCTCCTTCACGAGGGCTTTGATGTGCTGGCCAGCCGGCACCTGGAGCCCTCCGATGTGGTGGTGGCCTGGTCAAGCTTCGGCCTTCATACCCTCAGGAGGGCCAAGGCCATGGGGGCCGTGGGCGTGCTGGAGCGGGGAAGCCCCCACATGCTCAGGGAACAGGCCCTTACCAGGGAGGTCTACGAGGAGCAGGGGCTGAGGTTTAACCGCACCCACCCCCGCATCATAGAAAAGGAGCTTCAGGAGTACCAGGAGGCCCACTTCATATGCGTGCCCTCCCAGTTTGCCAAGAGGAGCTTCCTGCAGGAAGGCGTGCCGGAGGAAAAGCTCCTTTGTGTGCCCTACGGGGTGGACCTCGGGGAGTTCTACCCCCTGCCCAAGCAAGACAGTATCTTCAGGGTGGTGTATGCCGGCAGCATGGCCCTGGAGAAAGGGGTGCAGTATCTCCTTAGGGCCTTTTCCGAGCTGAGGCTTGCCCGGGCCGAGCTCCTGCTGGTGGGCGGTCTTACCGAGGAGATAAGGCCCGTGTTCAGGAGATACGAGGGGCTTTTCCGGTGGGTGGGCCATGTGCCCCAGCGGGAGCTCAACCGCTACTATGCCCAGGGTTCGGTGTTCGTGATGATGGGGGTGGCCGAGGGACTGGCCATGGTGCAGCCGCAGGCCATGGCGGCAGGGCTGCCGGGGATATGCAGCCGAAACTCCGGCGGCGAGGACATCGTAAGGGATGGCATAGACGGCTTCGTGATTCCCTCCAGGGACACTGAGGCCTTGAAGGAAAAGCTCCTTTTGCTTTACCGGGACCCGGAGCTCTGCCGGCACATGGGGCGGCAGGCCAGGGAGCGTGTGAAGGAGGGCTTCAGCTGGCGGGACTACGGCCAGAGGGCCCTTCAATGCTACAGGAGGCTCCTGGATGCTAGGGGGTGAGTGCAGACCCTTAGGGGAGCGTCGGGAGCTCCTGGTGCCGGCCCTGGGATGCCTTCTGGGGGTGGCCCTGGTGGGGCTTTGGCAGTGGCAGATGCAGTTCTGGCTGCTCCTGAGCACTCTCTCCTGCCTGGGAGCCCTGTTGGCGGAGCGGCTGAGGGGCAGGGGCTGGCTCCTCAGCCCTGCCCAGGTCTTTGCCCTGAGCCACCTGGTGGTGTTTCCCCTCTCTACCGCCCTAATGCTCAGGAGGCCCCAGCTTGACGGCTGGGACCTCCTGGGCACCGCCCATCTGGCCCTGGCCCTTCAGGTGCTGGCCATGGTGGCCTTTTCGGCAGGCTACTGGGCAGGCCTGGGCAGGCCTGCCCTGGGGGGGAGGGGCCAGCAGGAGGGGGCCTCCCAGCTCAGGCTGGCCTTCTGGGTGCTGGCAGCCGCAGGGCTCCTGGGACTTTCGCTGCAATTGGGCCTGGGTATCTACTGGCATGCGGCGGTCCTGAGGCTGCGGAGCGAGCACACCTATGTGGCCCATTTTCTCACCCGGCTGGGGCTTCTGGCCCCCGTGGCGGCGGCCCTCCTGGGGAAGCAGACGGGCCTTAGGCGCTGGAGCGTCATCCGCTATCTGGCTGTGGGGGGCATGGTGCTGTTCCTTTCCCTGGGGGGAAAGAGGGAGGAGGCCCTCCTGGGGCTTCTGCTTCAGGTTTATGCAGAGTTGCTGCTGTGGCATGGGCAGCGCCGGGTGCTGCTAAGAAGGGCGCTACCTGCGGTGGTGGCGGCTGTGCTGCTCATCCCTGCGGTGGACTACTACAGGCGCGCCGACCCCTTCGAGCTTGCCCACAGCAGCTGGGCCCAGAGGGGCAGGAGGCTCCTGGAGGTCTCCACCCAGACGGTGCTCAGGCCCCGGGGCTTCGAGGAGCCGCCCCTGGACAGGCTCACCGTAAGGCTCTTCGAGGGGGCCACGGCGGGCCGGATTGTGGAGCTCACCCCCTCGGTGCTTCCCTATGCCGGGCTCAGGGGGCTGGAGGGACTCCTTTATGTGTATGTACCCAGGAGCCTCTATCCAGGCAAGCCCAGGCTGGACGACGGCGCCTTCGTGGCGGAGTCCTACGGCGTGGGGGTGGCCCAGAGCGGCAGCGCCCCTCCCACCCTGCTGGGGGACTTCTACCGTCGGGGGGGATACCCCGGGGTGCTCCTGGGCATGGCCCTCCTGGGCCTGGCCGTGGGAGGGCTCACCAGGCGCCTCGGCTGGCCTCCTAGGGACGCCCTGGGAGCGCTGTTTGGGGCCTACCTGTGGATGAGCGCCTTCCGATGGTATGCCGAGACTGCCCTCAGCCTGGGGGCCTTCGTGCTCAGGGATGCGGCGGTGGTCTTCCTGTTTCTGCGGCTGCTGCTGAGGGGGCCCAGGCCATGAGGATTCTCTATGTAGGACCCTTGTGGGAGGGCTGTACCAGTCTTCAGCGCCTGAGGGCCATGCAGGAGCTGGGCCACGAGGTGCTGGCCCTGGACACCGAGCCTCCTCATGTAAGACGGAAGATGTGGCGCCTGCGGGACCGTCTTCTTCAGAAGCTCCTGGGCCCCAGGGACCTGGCGGGGATAAACCGGAGGCTCAAGGAGGCAGTACGGGCCAGCAGCCCCCAGGTGCTGTGGCTGGACAAGGCCTTGGCGGTAAAGGCCCGGCTGCTTCGGGAGCTCAAGGCCCTGTTTCCCCGCATGCTCATTGTAGGCTACAGCCCCGACGACATGGCCCGGAGGCACAACCAGTCCAGGGAGTTCCTCAAGGGGCTCCGGCACTACGACCTGTACTTCAGCACCAAGAGCTACAATGTGGCGGAGCTCAAGGCCCTGGGGGCCAGGCAGGTAGTGTTCGTCCCCAGTGCCTACGACCCTTATGTGCNCCGTCCCCAGGCCGTCCCTCCAAGGGAGCGGCTGAGGCTGGGCGGCCCGGTGGGCTTCATAGGGGACTACGAGGCCCCCAGGGCCCAGGCCCTCCTTTACCTGGCCACGGGGGGAATAAAGGTGAGGGTCTGGGGGCCCAACTGGCTGAGGAAGTGCAGGCTCAGGCATCCCAACCTGAGGCTTGAGGGCCGGCCCCTCTGGGGCCAGGAGTATGCCCAGGCCATCGCCAGCTTTGACATAAACCTCTGCTTCCTTAAGCGCTCCAATCGGGACCTGCACACCACCAGGAGCATGGAGATACCGGCCTCGGGAGGCTTCATGCTGGCAGAGCGGAGCCCCGAGCACCTGGCCTTCTTTCAGGAGGGCACCGAGGCGGAGTTCTTCGACAGCCACCAGGAGATGCTCCAGAAGGTGCGCTACTACCTTAGGCACCCCCAGCAGAGGGCCCAGGTAGCCCGGGCCGGAAGACTCAGGTGCATAAGGGGGGGATACAGCAACCACCGCAGGCTCCGCTGGATGCTGAAGATACTGCAGGAGCTCCTTGATGGCGCAGGCTGAGACCATACTGGTTTACCGCATTGGCTATCTGGGCGACACGGTGTGCGCCCTGCCGGCCCTGGCAGCCCTCAGGAGGCGCTTTGCCTCGGAGCGGCTGCTGCTTCTTACCCACCGGGCAGGCAGGGACAGGGAGGCACTCCTTCAGGGCCTGCTGGATGGGGTGCTTCTGTATGAGCCCCAGCAGGTGGGCCGAAGCCCTGCGGCCCTCTTGGGCCTTCTCAGGAGGCTCAGGGCCCTGAGGCCCCGCCTTCTGGTCTATCTTTCCCACTCCAAGAACACCCCCTGGAGGCTCTTAAGGGACCGGGCTTTCTTCCGAATGGTGGGGATAAGGGAGGCAGTGGGATTTTCCCTTCCCAGGCCCATCGGCTGGGTGAGGCAGAATGGGCTGTGGCTTCCCCGCTATGAGCAGGAGGTGCAGCGGTTGCTGAGGCTTCTCGGTCCCCTGGGGGTAGAGCCTTCCGAGGTCCGCTTCCCCCTTGCCATCACTGCCCGGGACAGGCAGAAGGTGCAAAGGCTGCTGGCGGGCTCTGGAGGGCCCCTGGTGGCCCTCTGCCCCGGGGCGAAGTTTCCCCTGAAGCGCTGGCCCCTGGAGCGCTTTGCCCAGCTGGCCCGGAGGCTCCGGGAGGAACTGGGCCTTTCCCTGGTGCTGCTGGGCGGTCCTGCGGAGGTGCAGGCGGCCCGGCAGATAGCCGCCGCGGCGGAGGCGCTGAACCTGGCGGGGCAGACCACATTTCTCCAGAGTGCCGAGGTGCTCAGGCACTGCCGCCTCCTGGTGGCCAACGACTGCTCGGCCGTCCACTTGGCCGCCGCGGTGGGCACCCCGGTGGTGGGCATCTACTCCAGCAGGGACTACCCCGGGGCCTGGCACCCCTGGGGGCAGGGCCACCGGGTGCTGAGGGACGACACCCTGCCCTGCAGGTTCTGCAAGCGCCTCCGCTGCGGGCACATGAGCTGCCTCAGGCGCATCAGCGTTGAGCAGGTGTTTGAGGCCGTCCAGGAGGTGCTGGCCACATGAGGCTCCTGTTCATAACCCCCTACTACGAGCCTGCCTATGCCTTCGGGGGCCCTGCCAGGAGCATTCCGGCCCTGTGCCAGGCCCTGGCCAGAGAGGGCGCGGAGGTGGAGGTCTTCAGCACCGATGCCGCCGGGCCCGGCAGGCGCCTGCAGCTGCCCCTGGAGATACCCCTGCTTCGGCAGGGCGTACTGGTGCACTACTTCAAGCACTACGGTGGACGGTTCTTCTATGCCCCTGCGCTTGGCAGGGCCTGCCGGGAAAGGCTCAGGGAGTTTGACATAGCGCACATCTTTGCCCTTTGGACCTACCCTGCCTGGCCGGCCAGCTTAGGGGCCAGGAGGCACGGGGTGGCCACGGTGGAGTCCCTCCGGGGGGCCCTCATGCCCTGGGACTACGCCCGGAGGCGCCTGAAGAAGGCCCTGTACATGGCCCTGGCGGAGCGCCGAAGGCTCAACATGGCGGCGGCCCTGCATTGTNCCAGCCAGGCCGAGAGCAAGGCCCTGCAGCCCCTGGGCCTCAGGCCCCCCAGGTATGTGGTGCCCAACGGGCTGGACNCGGAGGGGCTTCAGGTCCTTCCGCCCAGGGGGGTTCTCAGGCAGAGGCTGGGCATCGGCCCTGAGGAGCCCCTGAGCCTCTTCATGGGCCGGCTGTCGGCCAAGAAGGGGCTGGAGCTGATGCTCAGGGCCTTTGCCCTGGTGGCCTCGGCAGGCAGGGGCCACCTGGTGCTTGCCGGNCCCCAGGAGGAGGGCTGGGGCCACAGGGCCAGAGCCCTGGCCGCAGAGCTGGCAATTGCGGAGCTGGTGCACTTTGTGGGACTACTTGAGGCCCGGGAGCGCCTCGGTGCCCTGGCCGACGCTGNCCTCCTGGTGCTGCTTTCCTGGTCGGAGAACTTCGGCATGGTGGTGGCCGAGGCCATGGCGGCGGGCCTGGCAGTGCTGGTTTCCGAGCATGTGGGGCTGGCCCCCGATGTGCGCCGCGCAGGGGCCGGCCTGGTAGTGCCCATGCACACCCAGGAGGCGGCCAGGGCCTGGAGGCAGCTGCTGGAGTCCCCCCGGAGACGGGCCCTCATGGGCCGCAGGGGCCGGGCCTTCGCCAGGAGGCATTACGACTGGCAACAGGTGGCCCGGCAGATGCTCAAGGTGTATGAGGAGGTCTTGGGTAAGCGGAGGTGAGCCATGTATATACTGGGTATAAACGCCTACCACGGCGACTCCTCGGCCTGCCTGCTTAAGGACGGCCATCTGGTGGCGGCGGCCGAGGAGGAGCGCTTCAGGAGGATAAAGCACTGGGCCGGCCTTCCCACCAGGGCCATTCAGTACTGCCTGGGCGAGGCCGGCATATCGGCCCAGGAGCTTGACTGGATAGCGGTAAACCGGGACCCCAGGGCCCACCTGCAGCGCAAGCTCCTTTTTGTGCTGGCCAGGCGGCCCAGCCTGGCCCTGCTGAGGCAGAGGCTCAGCAACATGGGCGACATAAGCACCCTCAGGAGGCTCCTGGCCCGGGAGCTTCATGTAAAGGAGCGGGCCCTGAGGGCCAGGGTGGTCAATGTGGAGCACCACCTGGCCCACGCCGCCAGTGCCTTCTTCACTTCGCCCTTTGAGCAGGCGGCGGTGGCCTCGGTGGACGGCTTCGGCGATTTCGTAAGCACCATGGCCGCCCTGGGCTCAGGCAGCAGGCTTAGGGTGCTGTGGAAGGTCTATTATCCCCNCTCCCTGGGGCTCTTCTACACCGCCATAACCCAGTTTCTGGGCTTCAAGAAGTACGGCGACGAGTACAAGGTGATGGGCCTGGCCGCCTACGGCCGGCCCAGGTTCCTCCAGGAACTCAGGCAGGTGCTCCTTGCCCGGGACGGCAGGGGCTTTTCCCTGAACCTCCGCTACTTCGTGCACCATGTGCAGGGGGTGAGCATGAGCTGGTCCGGGGCCGAGCCCACCATGAGCGATGTCTACTCCTTGCNCCTGGAGGCCCTGCTGGGCCCTGCCAGGCGGCCCGGTGAGCCCCTTCTTGAGCGCCACCAGGACATAGCGGCCTCGGCCCAGGCCCTTTATGAGGAGTTCTTCTTCCGCATGCTTTGGAAGCTTTACCGCCAGAGCCCCACGGCCAACCTGTGCCTGGCTGGCGGCTGTGCCCTCAACAGCGTGGCCAACGGAAAGGTGTTTGAAAGGACGCCCTTCAGGGAGCTCTACATCCAGCCGGCAGCCGGCGACGCCGGCGGGGCGCTGGGGGCGGCATTCTATGTGTGGCACCAGGTGCTGGGAAGGCCCCGGAGCTTCACGATGCGTACTGCCTACTGGGGCCCCTCCTTTCACAGGAGCCAGTACGAGCAAGACATAAGGGCCAGGGGCAGGCAGCTGGAGCGCCTGGGCTGCACCGTGAGGGAGGTGCAGGATGAGGAGCTCCTTCTGAAGCAGACGGCCCGGCACATAGCCCACGGCAAGGTGGTGGGATGGTTCCAGGGCAGGATGGAGTGGGGCCCCAGGGCCCTGGGCAACAGGAGCATCCTGGCAGACCCCCGAAGGGCCGAGATGAAGGATGTGCTCAATGCCAGGGTGAAGAGGCGGGAGAACTTCAGGCCCTTTGCCCCCTCGGTGCTCCTGGAGCAGACGCACAAGTACTTTGAGCTGAGCTATCCCGACCCCTTCATGCTCAAGGTCTACCCCATAAGGCCCCATCGGCGGGCCGAGATACCTGCCGTGGCCCATGTGGACGGCTCAGGAAGGCTGCAGACGGTAAGCCGGGAGGAAAACCCCCTTTACTGGCGCCTCATCAAGGAGTTTGAGGCCATCACCGGGGTGGCCCTGGTGCTTAACACCTCCTTCAACGAGAACGAGCCCATAGTGTGCCAGCCCTCCGAGGCCCTGGAGTGCTTCCTCCGCACCAGGATGGATGTGCTGGTGCTGGGCCCCTTCGTGCTTCAGCGGGGTGGGTGATGCCATGAAGGTGCTGCTGAGCACCCAGGTCTATCCTCCCGAGCTACAGGCCACGGCCCAGATGGTCCGGGAGCTTGCCCAGGACCTGAGCGCCCGGGGCCACCAGGTCACGGTGCTTACGGGCTTTCCCCATCACAACCGGGGGAGGCTTTATGAGGGCTATGCCCGCAGGCTCAGGCTGACGGAGCAGGAGGGGCCCGTGCGGGTGGTGCGGGCCTGGCACATGGTCTCCCCTAGCTCGGCCTTTTCCAGCAGGGCCCTGGTGATGCTCAGCCAGGCAGTGGGGCAGCTGCTGGCAGGCCTGCTGGAGGAGGGACACCAGGCGGTGGTGTCCTTCGGCCCGCCCCTGGCGGGCCCCCTGACGGCCTCGGCCCTGGCCAGGCGCAACGGGGCGGCCCTGCTGACGGTCATATACGACATATACCCTGACATAGCGGTGGAGATGGGGGCCCTCAGGAGCAGGGCCCTCATCAAGGCCCTGAGCTCCCTGGAGCAGCTCACCTACAGGGCCTCGGACCGCCTGGTGGTGCTTTCCGAGGGCCTCAGGCAGCGGCTGCTGCAGAAGGGGGTGCCCAGGGAAAAGACGGAGGTGCTGCCCGTGTGGCTTTCCCAGGAGGAGATACAGCCCCAGGGACGCATCAACGCCTGGAGGCAAAGGATGGGCATAGCCCCGGAGATGTTTGTGGTGCTTCATGCCGGCACCATAGGGCTGGTCTCGGGCGCCCAGGTGCTCCTTCAGGCCGCATCGCTTCTTAGGCGCTTCGGGGACATGCTGTTCTTGTTTGTGGGGGAGGGCCGGCTCAAGCCCCTCCTGCAGAGGATGGCCCAGGAGGCCGGCCTGGGCAATGTCCGCTTCCTGCCCTTTCAACCCCGGCAGTGGCTTTCCCAGATGCAGGCCTGTGCCGATGTCTCTGTGCTGACGCTGCTTGCCGGCAGGGGCCAGACCTCCTGGCCCAGCAAGCTCCTGGCCTACATGGCCGCCCAGAGGCCCGTGGTGGCCTCCGTGGATGCAGACTGCGACACGGCCCGGACCATATTGGCCAGCGGCTCGGGCCTGGTGGTGCCGCCAGGGCAGCCCCAGGCCCTGGCCCAGGCCATCCTCAGGCTGTACAGGGATGCCCCTCTCAGGGAGGAGATGGGCAGAAGGGGCAGGCAGTATTTTCTTGAGCACTTTGAGCGCCGCAAGGCCACGGCCAGGTTTGCGGCCCTCATAGAGGAGCTCTCCAGGAAGAGGTAGGATATGGACGCCCTGGCAGAGTTCTACAGGCTCCAAGGCCACAAGGTACTAAGGACCGAAAGCTGCTGGTGGTTCAACGCCTTTGGCCCGGTCTACCAGGCCCTGCCCCAGCACCAGGCGGTGGAGCCCTCCCAGGGTGAGCTTCGGCGCCTCCTCAGGCGGGCCCTGGGCCTGAAGTACACGGCCACCACGGGGCCGGCAAACAGCTACCTGTGGCTCTGTAGCGGGGCCTACGACCTGGAGCGCCTGGCCCCCAAGGCCCGCAACCAGACCCGCAAGGCCCTGAGGCACTGCCTTGTGGCCAGGGNGGACTTTGACTACCTGAGGCTTTACGGCTACAGGGCCGTAAGGGATACCTGCCTGAGGCAGGGGCGGCGCCCCCCGGGACAGGAGCACTGGGCCGCCCTCTGCAGCGCAGCCCAGAAGGCCGGGATATTCCAGGGCTGGGGGGCATTCCTGGGAAGCTCCCTGGCGGCCTTCCTCATAGCGTACGAGGCCGGGGGACTGCTCTACATACTGTACCATTACTCTGCCACCGAGGCCCTGCCGTACTGTCCCAACAACGCCCTCATCTACAGGGTGCTGGAGAGACATCTTCTGAGGCCCGATATCCAGGCGGTCTCCTACGGGCTTCAGGCCCTGGATGTGGCTGCCCAGGGGCTGGAGCACTTCAAGGGCAACATGGGCTTCAAGAAGGTGCCCATCAGCCAGCGGGTGCTGCTGAGCCCTGTCCTCAGGCCCCTGGCGGGCAGGCTCCTTCAGAGGCCCCTGAGGAGCCTGGGGAGGAAGGCGGAACTTCTGCGCAGACTGAGCGGATTTCTACACCTTTATGAGACCCAGAAGCAGGCAGACGGGACTCCTTAGGCAGCGCTTCGTGCCCTTTTCACGGCCTGACCTGGGCCCCGAGGAGGAGGCCCAGGTGCTGCAGGTGCTGCGCTCGGGCTGGCTGAGCACCGGGGCCAAGTGCCGGGAGTTTGAGCGGGCCTTTGCCAGGGCCGTCAGGGCCAGGTATGCCGTGGCCCTTAGTTCCTGCACTGCGGCCCTGCACCTGGCCCTGGAGGCCCTGGGCGTAGGGCCAGGCGATGTAGTGCTGGTGCCCACCATGACCTTTGCCAGCACCGCTGCGGTGCCGCAGCATCTGGGCGCCCGGGTGGCCTTCGTGGATGTCAACCCCCATACCCTGTGCGTTGAGCCTGCCACCGTGGAGGAGGCCCTCGTGAGGCTCAGGCAGCAGGGCCTCAGGGCCAAGGCGCTGGTACCGGTGCACTTCGCTGGGCTTGCCTGTCCCATGGAGGCCCTTCAGGAGCTGGCCCGGGCCTGGGGCCTTTACATCGTGGAGGACGCCGCCCATGCCTTCGGCACCACCTACGGGGGGCGTCCCGTGGGCAGCATCGGAGACATCACCTGCTTCAGCTTCTATGCCACCAAGAACATCACCACGGGCGAGGGGGGCATGGCCACTACCGAGGAGCCCCGATGGGCAGAGCGCATCAGGCTCATGAGCCTTCACGGCCTGAGTGCCAACGCCTGGCAGCGCTACAGCATGCAGGGCAGCTGGCACTACCATGTGCTGGCCCCAGGCTACAAGTACAACCTTTCCGATGTGGCCGCCGCCCTGGGGCTGGCGCAGCTGAGGCGCGCCGAGGCCATGAGGCGCCGAAGGCAGGAGATTGCCCGCCTGTACCAGCAGGCCTTCTCCCATGTGCAGGGGCTTCGCACCCCTCCGGAGGCCCCGCCGGGCGATGTGCACAGCTGGCACCTGTACGTGCTCAAGCTCAGGCTCAGGGCCCTCAGGCTCAACAGGGACGAGTTCGCCCATGCCCTGCAGAAAAGGGGCATAGGGGTGTCGGTGCATTTCAGGCCCCTGCACATGCAGCCCTACTACCAGAGGGCTTACGGCCTCAGGCCCCAGGAGCTGCCCCGGGCCTACTGGGCCTTTGAGCGCATCATCTCCCTGCCCATCTACTCCAGGATGAGCCACGAGGATGCCCACAGGGTGGTGGAGGCGGTGCTGGAGGTCCTCAAGGAGGCTGCCAGGTAGGGCCATGCTTAAGCGGGTCTTTGACATAGTCTGCTCCCTCCTGGGGCTCCTCCTGTGCCTGCCCTTGTTTGCCCTGCTGGCCCTTCTGATAAAGCTGGAAAGCCCGGGCCCGGTGCTGTTTTTGCAGGTGCGCATAGGCCGCAACCTCAAACCCTTCAAGATGCTGAAGTTCCGCACCATGGTGAGGGACGCCCCGGGTAAAGGCCCTGCCATCACGGTGGCCGGCGACGGGCGGATAACCAGGCTGGGAAGGCTCCTGAGGAGGACGAAGCTGGACGAGCTGCCTCAGCTGGTGAATGTCCTGCTGGGACAGATGAGCCTGGTGGGGCCCAGGCCCGAGGTGCGGCGTTATGTGAGCAAGTACCGCCAGGCCTTCCGGGAGGTGCTGAGGGTGCGCCCGGGAATTACCGACCCGGCCAGCCTGGCCTATGCCGACGAGGAGGCCGTCCTGGCCGCCCAGCCGGACCCTGAGCACTACTATGTCCATGTGCTCCTTCCCGAGAAGCTCCGCCTGGCCCGCCAGTATGTAAGAAGGGCCTCCCTGGGGTACGACCTCCAGCTCATCGCCCTGACCCTCGTGAGGGTGCTGTATCCCCACAGGGCGGTCTCCTGGCTCCTTCAGCGCCTTTCGGCCCACCGCCTGGCGGTGACCCTGGGGGTCCAGGTGCTCCTGTTTGCCCTGGCCAACTACGGGGCCTTCCTCCTGAGGTTTGATGCCCGGCCCCCTGCTGAGCAGGTGGCCCTGTTCTTGCGGTTCCTGCCCCTGCTTTTGCTGATAAGGGTGGGGATGCTCCTGGCCTTCGGGCTGCACCGGGGGCTGTGGCGGTATGCCGGCACCAGGGACCTGGCCAGCATAGTGCTGGCCAGCAGCCTGGGCAGTGCCCTGTTTGCCCTCCTCATGAGGGAGGTGCTGGGCCAGATGGGCTATCCCCGCTCCATATATGTGCTTGACTGGATGCTGAACATCCTGCTTCTAGGAGGGGGAAGGATGCTCAGGAGGCTTCACGAGCGGGCCGCCCACTGGCAGGGGCAACCCCATAGGAGCAGGAGGGTGCTGCTTATTGGTGCGGACCAGGAGGCGGAGCTCTTCATTCGGGATGTGCAGGAAAGGCCTTGGGCCCACCCCTACGAGCTGCTGGGCGTACTTGGTGATGACCCTGCCCACACGGGGCTGAGGATCCGAGAGGTGCCCATCCTGGGCACCCTGAAGGACCTGGAGGCCGTGGTGAGCCGTGAGGAGCCCGACGAGCTGGTGCTCACCCAGGGGCTGGCCCTGAGCCCGTCGGTAAAGCGCCGGCTCAGGGGCCTGGGCCTGCCCCTGAGGGGGCTGCCAAGCCTCTGCAGCATCCTCAGGGGCAGGGCCCGCCTGGAGGACTTGCAGGAGCCCTGCGGCGAGGATATGCTGTTTCGCTGTCCGGCCTCCGGGAGCCTTGAGCCCCTCAGGGCCTTCCTCAAGGGCAGGCGGGTCATGGTCACAGGCGCGGGGGGCTCCATAGGGGCCGAGCTCTGCCGCCAGATAGCCGGCTTTGAGCCCCAGTGCCTGGTAATGCTGGAGCGCCACGAGGAGAGCCTCTACAGGGTCCAGATGCAGCTTAGCCACCAGGGCCCCTCCCAGGCCCTCCTTCCCGTGGTGGCAGACGTCACCGACCAGCAGAGGGTGCAGGCAGCCCTCAGGTGCTACCGTCCCCAGGTGCTCCTTCATGCCGCCGCCTACAAGCATGTGCCCCTCATGGAGCACCACCCCTACGAGGCCTTCAGGACCAATGTGCTGGGCACCAGCACCATGGCCCAGGAGGCCAAGGAGGCCGGGGTGGAAAAGTTTGTCCTGGTCTCCACCGACAAGGCGGTCAACCCCTCCAGCATCATGGGCGCCACCAAGAGGGTGGCCGAGCTCTTGCTTCAGGCCCTCAGCAGCCGGCCCGGGCCCACCAGGTTCATCACCGTGCGCTTCGGCAATGTGCTGGAAAGCTCGGGCAGTGTGCTGCCCCTGTTCAGGGAGCAGATAAGGCGGGGCGGACCCCTCACCATCACCCACCCCGAGGTCAGCAGGTACTTCATGACCATCTCCGAGGCAGTAAACCTCCTGCTGCATGCCGCCGCCCTGGGCCAGGGGGGCGAGGTGTTCGTGCTGGACATGGGCGAGCCGGTAAAGATACTGGAGCTTGCCCGCAGGCTCCTAGGCCTGTACGGCCTGAGGCCAGGGCTGGACATAGAGATTGCCTTCACAGGACTGAGGCCCGGGGAGAAGCTCCACGAGGAACTCTTCTATCCCTACGAGCAGGTGCTGCCTTCAGGCCACCCCAGGATAAGGCGGGCGGTGTCCTCCAGGGCGGTGGGGCAGGAGCTGCTTCAAAGGCTTCAGCACTTCCGCCTCCCCAGTATGCTTCCGCCCCGGGAGGCCATGAAGATGCTCCGGGAGCTTCTTCAGGAGCCCAGCCTGGCGGTGGCCTGAGCCCCCAGGGGCCGGGCCGCACCTCCTTTTGACTGCATCTTAAGCAGAGTTTTATAATCCAAGGATGAGGTTGAAGGCGCTGCTTGCCCTGGTGCTACTGCCCCTTCTGGTGGGCTCGGCGGTGGGGGGATACCTGGGCCTCATGCGGGGCACCCCCTCCATAAGGGAGCTTAAGGAGCATGCCCAGCGAGGCGCCAGGGTATACGCCGACGACGACACCCTCATAGCCGTGCTCAGCCCCACCCGGGGGGCCCAGCATGTGCCCCTGAGGCAGATGCCCCCGCACCTCATCAATGCGGTGGTGGCCGTGGAGGACGAGCGGTTCTTCAAGCACAAGGGCATCGACTACATAGCCATCGTGAGGGCCGCCCTGGCTGACCTTTACGCCCGCCGCCTGGTGCAGGGCGGAAGCACTATCACCCAGCAGCTGGCCAAGATAACCTTCCTGAGCCCTGAGAAGACCCTCAAGCGCAAGCTCCGCGAGGCCGCCCTGGCCATAAAGATAGAGCGCAGTCTCAGCAAGGAGGAGATCCTGGAGCTCTACCTCAACAGGGTCTACCTGGGCCACGGCGCCTACGGGGGGGGCGCCGCGGCCAGGCTGTACTTTGACAAGCCGGTCTCGGCCCTTACCCTGCCCGAGGCGGCCCTGCTGGCAGGGCTCATCAGGGCCCCGGCCAGGTACTCCCCCTTCAACAACGCCCACAGGGCCAAGAGGCGCCAGCTGGTGGTGCTGAGGAGAATGCAGGAGGCCGGCTTCCTCACCCCCCGGCAGGCCAAGGAGGCGGCCCAGCAGGTGATAGAGCTTTCGGCCAAGAGGCCCAGGGACGAGAGCATAAACTACTTCATTGACTATGTGAGGCGCCAGCTGGAGGCCCAGTTCGGCCCCCAGAGGCTTTACTACGGGGGCCTGAGGGTCTACACCACCCTGGATGTGAGGCTGCAGGCCCTGGCGGAGCAGGCCCTCCAGGAGGGCCTGAGGGCCCTGGAGAAGCGCCGGGGCTGGCGGGGCCCCATAAGGCGCATGAAGCTCCAGGAGCTTCCCCAGGAGATGCCCTTTGTGAGGAAGTTCGCCCCCGGGGACATCCTGGAGGCCGTGGTGCTGGAGGCCTCGGCCCAGGAGGCCAGGCTGTGGGTTGAGGGCCGGGAGGGCATCCTGCATTGGAGGGACGCCCTCTGGGCCAGGCGGCTGTACAGCCCCCGGAGCGAGGAGCCCCGGGNGCTGGAGCCCTTCAGCCTCCAGAGACTGCTGGAGCCAGGCGATGTGGTGCTGGTGAGAATAAAGGAGGTGCCTCGGCAGGGGCCCCTGGCCCTTGCCCTGGAGCAGGAGCCCCAGGNGCAGGGAGCCCTCCTGGCCCTGGAGCCCCGCACGGGCTACCTGAGGGCCATGGTAGGGGGCTACCAGTATGGAAAGAGCGAGTACAACCGGGCCGTCTATGCCCTCAGGCAGCCCGGCAGCGCCTTCAAGCCCGTCATCTATGCCGCCGCCCTGGAGGCCGGCTACACCCCGGCCAGCATAATCGTGGACGAGGAGACCACCTACGAGTGGAGCCCCGAGGACATATGGAGCCCCAAGAACTATGACGAGAAGCACTACGGCCCCACCCGGCTGAGGGAGGCCCTGGCCTACTCCCGTAATGTGGTGACGGTAAAACTCCTGGACGAGATGGGCATAGGCAGGGCCATCTCCTTTGCCCGCAAGCTGGGCATCCAGGCCAAGATGCCCCGGGACCTCNCCCTGGCCCTGGGCTCCCTGTCCCTGACCCCCATGGAGCTCATCTACGCCTACAGCCCCTTTGCCAACGGGGGCTTCAGGGNGAAGCCCCAGGCGATAAAGTACATAGCCGACTCCAGGGGGCGCATCGTGCTGTCCTACCAGCCCCAGAACAAGAGGGTCATGAGCCCCGAGACGGCCTTCCTGGCTACCAGCATGATGCAGGATGTGGTAAACTACGGCACAGGCTGGAGGGCCAAGGCGGTGGGCAAGCCCGTGGCCGCCAAAACAGGCACCACCGACGAGTACAGGGATGCCTGGTTCATCGGCTACAGCAAGAATCTGCTCTGCGGGGNGTGGGTGGGCTTTGACGACATGAGCCCCCTGGGCAAGGAGGAGACCGGCTCCAGGGCGGCAGGCCCCATATGGGTGGCCTTCATGAAGGAGGCCCTCAGGGGACAGCCCCCGGAGTGGTTTGAGCCCCCGGAGGGCATAGTCTCCTACTGGGTGGACACCACCACGGGCCTCAGGGTAAAGGAGCCTGCCGGCCGGCCCCTGGCCACCTACTACAGGGAGTACTTCCGGCGGGGCACCGAGCCCCCCCTTCAGGAGCCCTTGCCCCTGTGGCAGGTGGCCCCGGAAACACTGGATTACGACTGAAGGAGGAAGCAATGCTTAAGCACTTGGCAGTGGCGGCGGCCCTGCTGGCCTTCGCCTCGGGGGCCTTCGCCCAGGATGCCTACGAGCAGGCCCTCAAGGCCTACAGGGCCGGGCAGTATCAGAGGGCCATAGAGCTTCTCCAGGAGGTGGTCTCCACGGAGCCCAGGGCCGAGGCCTACTACCTCCTGGGCTATGCCCACTACGCCCTGAGCCAGAAGGCCCAAGCCAGGGCCTACTTCCAGGAGGCCTTCCTCATAGAGCCCATGCTCAAACCCCAGGAGGTGCTGAAGCAGGTATGGTAAGCCCCCACATATTCAGGCAGTACGACATTCGGGGGGTCTGGGGCAGGGACCTCNCCCCCCAGGCCGTCAGGGCCATCGGGCAGGCCTATGCCTACTACCTGAGGGAGCGCACCGGCAAGGAGGCCCTCAGGGTCTCCGTGGGCAGGGATGTGAGGCTCAGCTCCCCGGAGATATTCCGCATCCTTTCGGAGACCCTCCTGGAGTGTGGCCTGGATGTGCTGGACCTGGGGGTGTGCCCCACGCCGCTACAGTACTTCTCCCTCTTCAGCCAGTCCCTGGACGGCGGGGTGATGATTACAGGGAGCCACAATCCCCCGGAGTTCAACGGCCTGAAGCTCTCCCTGGGCCGGGAGACCCTCTACGGCGAGATGATTCAAGAGCTAAGGCACCTCCTGCAGCAGGGAAAGACCGTGCAGGCCCGCAGGAGGGGCAGCCTCCAGAGCCTGGATATAGTGAAGGAGTACATAGAGTTTCATGCCCGGAGGATGAAGGGCAGGCCCCTGGAGGGCATAAAGGCAGTGCTGGATGCCGGAAACGGGGTGGCCGGCCTGGTGGCCCCTAAGTTGCTGAGGGCCCTGGGGGCCCAGGTGCTGGAGCTTTACTGCGACCCCGACGGCCGCTTCCCTCACCACCACCCCGACCCCGTGGTGGAGGACAATCTTCGGGACCTCATCGGCACCGTCCGGAAGGAGCAGGCCCATGTGGGCATCGGCTTTGACGGCGACGGCGACAGAATCGGGGTGGTGAACGAGGAGGGCCAGATAGTCTGGGGCGACAGGCTGCTGGTCATATTCGCCCGCCAGGTGCTTAAGGAGCACCCCGGGGCCACCATCATCGGAGAGGTCAAGTGCTCCCAGACCCTCTATGACGACATAAAGGCCCACGGTGGGGTGCCCCTCATGTACAAGNCCGGCCACTCCCTCATAAAGAGCAAGATGAAGGAGACCAAGGCCCTGCTGGCCGGGGAGATGAGCGGGCACATATTCTTTGCCGACAGGTACTTCGGCTACGACGACGCCATATACGCTGCCCTGAGGCTCCTGGAAATCATGGCCCAGGCCGGCCCCCCCTACAGCGTCAAGAGGCTCCTTCAGGGACTGCCCCAGATGGTGAGCACCCCGGAAATCCGCCTGGACTGCCCAGACGAGGTGAAGTTCCAGGTGGTGCAGAAGATGAAGGAGGCCTTCAAGGACTACCCCATGGTGGACATCGACGGCCTGAGGGTGCAGTTTCAGCGGGGCTGGGCCCTGGTGAGGGCCTCCAACACCCAGCCGGCCCTGGTGCTGAGGTTCGAGGCCCAGGACGAGGCCAGCCTCGGGGAGATTCGCCGCACGGTGGAGGAACGGCTAAGGAGCCTTCTCTGAACGCTTCTTGAGCTGGGCCGCTATGTACACCACGCAGTCCTCACAGAGCCTGCCCGAGGCCTTGTGGCATATCATGCGGTTGAGCTCCCAGCAAGGCTTGGAGCGGTCTATGTAGGCGGAGCAACTGGAGCGCCTCTCTTCAGAGCACTCCGTTATCTCCCAGCAGGGGGCGTACTGGAGAAGCCTCTTTATCCCCTCTATGCTTATCTTCTTCTTGTGGATGAGCTCCCGGATGCACAGCAGCCACTTGATGTCGTTTTCCGAGTAGTAGCGGTTCTTGTTCCTCCTGGCCGGCTTGATGAGGCCGTGCTTCTCGTAAAGCCTGAGGGTCTGGTCGGTGGTGCCCACCAGCTCGGCCACCCACCCCGATGGGATAAAGGGGAAGCTCCTGCCTCTCCTTCCCTGTCAGGGTCACTGCCTTGGGAGTCTTCTTTCTGGCCATTTCAACTTACCTTATAATCCAGGGTTTAAATTCCTGAAATTCTATAATTTCCCGGATAAAAAAGCAAGTGCCCGGTGGCCTCAGCGCCGCCTGAAGCGCTCCGGATGCCACTTGTAGGAGGCCACCATGGTGGCCGTCAGAATCAGGAGCACCACGGTCAGGGCTATGCCCACGGGCACATGGTAGAATCTGGACAGCACCATCTTGGCCCCCACGAACACCAGGATGGCGGCCAGCCCCTGATTGAGGTAGTAAAACATGTGCATGAGCTCCGAAAGGGCGAAGTACAGGGCCCTGAGCCCCAGGATGGCGAAGATGTTGGAGGTATAGACGATGAGGGGGTCCGTGGTGATGGCCAGCACCGCGGGGATGCTGTCCAGGGCAAACACTATGTCGGTGCTTTCAATCACCAGGAGGACCACCACCAGGGGGCTGGCCACCAGCCGTCCCCCCTGGCGGAAGAAGAAGCGCTGCCCGTGATAACGGGTGCTGGTGGGCAGCACCTTCCTGAAGGCCCTGAGGATGGGATTCCTCTCCGGGGCCACCTGGGCCTCCTTCCTTCGGGCCACCCTCAGGCCCGTGTAGATGAGGAAGGCGCCGAACACATAGACCATGAAGTGGAAGCTTCTCAGAAGGGNGATTCCCATGGCAATGAAGGCCCCCCTCATGAGCACCGCCCCCAGTATGCCCCAGAAGAGCACCCGATGCTGGTACTTCGGGGGCACGGCAAAGTACTCAAAGATGAGCAGGAACACGAACATGTTGTCCACGCTGAGGGACTTCTCAATGGTATAGGCCGTAAGGTACTGCAGTGCCGCCCTCAGCCCCATGAGCCGGCATATCAGCAGGGCAAACAGCAGGGCCAGGGCTATCCACAGGCCCCCCCACAGGAGCGACTCCTTCAGGCTCACCCGATGGGCCCTTCGGTGGAAGACCCCCAGGTCCAGGGCCAGCATGGCGGCCACCAGCAGGGCAAACAGCAGGATGAGAAAGCCCTGTATCTGCACTGCGCCCCACTGATTAGGAATTTAGGCCCCAGGGGAGGGATTGTCAAATCCCCTGGCGGCCTCCTCCACGGTGAGGACTCGCAGGGCCCCCTCGTGGTAGATGACGAACTGCTCCTTCGGGCAATGAAGCGGCCCCTGGGCCCCCTTGCCCAGGGTCCTGAGCAGAAGCAGGGCCCTGCCCCGCAGGGCGGCCTGGGGGCTTGCCAGGTACATCCTGGCCAGGGGCTCAAAGGGGGCCACCAGCCCGGGGGCCACCTGGGCCACTCTCCCCAGGGCCCACAGCACCCCTTCGGTGAAGATGGGCTCCTCATGAAAGCTGGCCAGCACGGGCAGGAGGTCCTGAAGCTCCCCTGCCCTGGCCCGAATTATCTCCCCCAGGAGCTCCGGCCCGCTCCAGGGATTTCCACCGGACTCCTCCCTCATCATCCACAGGAGCCTTTCGGCGGCCTGCCTGGCCTCAAGGGGCCCCATCAGCTGGGCCAGCCGGCCCACGGCCTCTATGGCCCGCCAGGTGCTCAGGGTGGTCTTGTCGTAGGTAAGGGAAAGAAGTACCCTGAGCACCCCCCTCCTCCGGCGGTAAAGCTCCTGAAGGGCCTGAAAGTCGCCCTTGAGAAGAAGCTCCCTCACCTGCTCCTTCATGAGCTTAATCATAGCACGGGCGCATGCCTTGGAGGCTAATTCCCTCCCAAAAGGGGCCTTGACACCCCCTCCAGTGGTGCTAAGGTTTACCTTAAGAGAGAAGGACGACCAAAGGAGGTACCAAGAGATGTCTTGCGTAAGGGCAAAGGACATAATGCATCCCAGGATGAGCCTTAGCCTGAAGGACAAAGGCCCGGAGCTCCTCAAGAAGCTTACCTGCGAGTATCCGGCCCTGCCGGTGGTGAACGAGCAGTTGAAGGTGGTGGGCATCGTCTCGGAGTACGAAATCCTGGATGCCCTGCTTCAGGGCCGGACCATCCATGAGTTCTCAGCCGAAAGCATCATGAGCTGCGGCCATGCCGAGCACGAGGGCGTCTGCGCGGAGCCCATCTGCGTCAGCCCCGACACCCCCGTGGAGGATGTAGTGAGCCTGATGTATGAGCAGAACATCTCCATCCTCCCCGTGGTGGAGGACGGCAGGCTGGTGGGGGTGCTGCCCCGCAAGGCCATAGTGAACGCCCTGGCGGAGCCCGGCATGTGGCCCGAGCACGAGTTCAAAAAGAGGGTCTGATGGAGCTTAGGGAGGCCATAAGGGGCCGCCGCTCCATAAACTTCTTCGACCCCCAGCGGAGCATCCCCCCCGAGGNGCTCAGGGAGCTCCTGGAGCTGGCCAACCTGGCCCCCAGCTCCTTCAACCTCCAGCCCTGGAAGGTGGTGGTGGTCCAAAGCCCTGAGCGCAAGCAGGCCCTGAGGCGCTGCGCCATGGACCAGCCCAAGGCCCAGGAGGCCTCCGCGGTGCTTATCATCACGGCCGCCCCGGAGGCCGTGGAGGAGCACATGGAGCGAGTGCTTCAAAGCTGGCTCCAGCTGGGCTACATAAGGGAGGAGGCCCGGGAGGTCTACAGGAAAATGGCCGCTGAGCTGTACGGGCAGCCCCGGAGCGAGCGCCGAAGGCTCTGGGCAGCCAAGAACGCCGCCCTGTTCGCCATGCTGCTCATGCTGGCTGCCCAGGCCCTGGGACTTCAGACCCACCCCATGGACGGCTTCGACGAGGCCTGCCTGAAGCGGGAGTTCCACATNCCCCAGGAGCATGTGGTGCCCATGCTGGTGGCTGTGGGATACCCCAGGCCCGGGCTGAAGCTTCTCCCCAGGGCCTACAGGCGGCCCCTGGAGGAGTTCGTAAGGTACGAGTAAGAAGGAGGACCAAGCAAAATGGCTTATCAGGCCAAGGACTTCTCAAGACTTTTGGGCATGGAGGGCCTAAGCGACACCCTCCTGAAGAACCACTTCAGCCTCTACGAGGGGTATGTGAAGAATACCAATGCGCTCCTTCAGAGCCTGAAGGAGATGCTCCAGGAGGGAAGCACCGGGCCCCAGTACGCGGAGCTCAAGAGGCGCCTGGGCTGGGAGTTCAACGGCATGCGCCTTCACGAGTACTACTTCGAGGCCCTGGGAGGCGACGGACTGCTGCCCTCCTCCGGGGCCCTGGCAGAGGCCCTCAAGGCCTCCTTTGGCTCCCCCCAGGACTGGCTCAAGGACTTCAAGGCCATGGGCATGATGAGGGGCATCGGCTGGGTAGCCCTGTACCAGGATACCACCACTGGCAGGCTTATAAACTTCTGGATAAACGAGCACGACGGAGGCCACCCCGGGGGGCTTAACCTCATACTCATCATGGATGTGTTTGAGCACGCCTTCATGCTGGATTATGGGCTGAAAAAGGCGGACTACATCGAGGCCTTCCTCAGGAACCTGAACTACCAGGTCCTGGAGGCCAGGCTCAAGTAGAGGAAGGGGGGGATCGCTCATGGCTAAAAAGACCAAGGCAAAAGAGGCCACGGCACTGCAGCCCCTGCTGAGGCAGTGGCAGGCCCTGGAGGAGACCACCATAGAGTACTCCACCAGGATGCTCCGGAGAAGCAAGAACCCCCTGGTGCAGATGGTCATGCAGATGGTCAAGCTGGACAGCCAGAAGCACAAGGTCATCCTGGGGCTCCTGCAGGATGCCCTCGGCAGGCAGGCCCTGCACCTTAGTCCCGAGGAGCTCAGGCCCCTGGCCGAGGCCCTCAATGCCCACATCCAGGCCGAGGCCAAGAGCATAGAGATTGCCCAGAGGGCCCTCACCCGGAGCGACCTGGGTGCCGTGCGTTACATCCTGCAGGGCCTCCTGGCCGACGAGACCAAGCACCACAGCCTGCTGGCAGACCTCAGGGAGTCCCTGAAGCGGGCTACCATATTCGTCACCTGAGGGGGGTGGAGATGTTCAAGGTAAAGACCTTTGGCATGGAGCTCAGGCCCATGAGAACCATGAAGGAGCTCCAGGAGCTGGACGAGATGGTCAACCAGTTCCTGGCCTCGGAGCAGGTGCAGGAGGTGGTCTCCGTGGCGGACATGCCCACCACCGACGACACCGGCGAGACCATCGGCATAATAAGGGTGGTGTGCTACAAGGGGAGGTGATGAGCCCTGGAGCTTAGGAGCTACGAGGCCCTCTTCAGGCAGCTCCTGAGGCAATACTGCCTGCCCCAGGAGGAGTTGGAGTTCGTGCCCGACATAAAGGCCTGGTGCCAAGAGCACGGCATACCCGAGGACGACCCCCAGAAGCCCCTCAAGGTGGTCTCGGGCCCCAGGGGCTGCAAGCTCCTCCTGAGGGAGCATGTGCCCCAGGAGGTGCTGCAGGAAAGGCTCAAGGCCCTGGACTTGAGGCATCAGCTTCACAGCGTGGCCCAGGAGCCTGCCAAGGCCATGGACAGCCCGGAGAAGGTCCTCAGCTACCTGTTCCTCTCTGAGTTTGCCCACACCATAGCGGACATAGGGGAGGACGAGCTCCTGGCCGACGAGTGGGCCCTCAAGGAAATGCAGCGCCTGGGCCTGTTCAGGACATGAAAGGAGGTGCGCCGAGCAATGGGCTACACGCAGGTGGAGCTGGAAAGGAAGCTCTACGAGATGTACCCCGAGCTGGAGCGGGAGGGCATCACCCTGGCCCTGAGCTTCGATGCGGAAAAGAACGCCTGGGTGGTGCGCTTCCAGAAGGGCCCGCACAGCCGCTATGCCTTCCTGGACAAGAAGGAC
This sequence comes from Nitrospirae bacterium JdFR-88, assembly GCA_002011795.1. Lineage (GTDB taxonomy): Bacteria > Nitrospirota > Thermodesulfovibrionia > Thermodesulfovibrionales > JdFR-88 > JdFR-88. Next base: position 12,485 of record MTOX01000005.1, on the reverse strand, counting down.
GCCGACGCCTGCATAGACGGGCTCAAGTGCATATACCTGGGCACCCTGGTGGCCCAGTATGTGAAGGACCTGCAGGAGGAGCTTCGCCGAGGTCCCTGAATGCATGAGGCAATGCCCTATCTCAAGGTAGCCCACGGGGCCTTCAACACCCTGGTGATGCTCCTGTTCTTCTGGCAGGCCTCCCTGGGGCTGAGGATAAGGAGGGCCAGGCTCGGGGGCGGGCCCCCGCCGGAGGCCCTCATAAGGAGGCATCGCCACAGGGGCCCCCGGCTGGTATGCCTGGCAGTGGCGGGCTTCTTCGCAGGCCTTACGCTGGTAGTGCTGGAGTGGAAGGAGCTGGTGTGGTATCCCCTGCACTTCTACCTGGGCCTGACCCTGGTGTTTTCCATCTGCTGCCTCTACGGGGTAAGCAGGCTCATAAGGGGCCAGCGCTACAGGAGGCTTCACCTGGCCCTGGGCCTCTGGGTGCTGGCCCTGTATGTGGCCCAGGCCCTGGCCGGACTTGATATCCTGGTTTAACCCCCCTACTGGGGGGCCGTGTGCCTGACGATGCGCCCCTCTATCATGTAGATGACCATCTCGGCTATGTTGGTGGCGTGGTCTGCTATCCTCTCCAGGTATTTGGAGACATAGCTCACCTGCACCGCCCGGTCTATGGTGTCGGGGTTGCGCCTCATGATGGTTATCAGCTCCTCAAACACCGCCTCGTTAAGGTCGTCCACCTCGTCGTCCCGCATGATGACATCCACGGCCAGCTTCTTGTCGTAGCGGATGAAGGCGTCTATGGCGTCGCGCACCATGCCCTGGGCTATGCGGCTCATCCGGGGGATGTCTATGTAGGGCTTAAGTATAGGGTAGCGGTTCAGGTCCAGGGCCCTCTCGGAGATGTTGACGGCGTTGTCGGCGATTCTTTCCAGGTCGGTGGTGATCTTCATGGCGGTGGTGATGAACCTCAGGTCCTTGGCCATGGGCTGCATCAGGGCCAGCAGCTTTATGCACTCCTCGTCTATCTGCACGTCCAGGGCGTTTATCTTGTGGTCGCCCTCTATCACCCGCTGGGCCAGCTCCGAGTCCCTGTCCACCAGGCTGCGCACGGAGTCCCTTATGGCAGCCTCCACCATGGAGGCCATCCTTATGACCATCTCCCGGAGGTGCTCTATCTCCTCGGCCCTTACCGGCATAGCAATACTATACTATAAAAATCCTTACCTCGGTGCCCGCCCCGGGCTGGCTGTGAAACCGGAGCTCCCAGCCGTGGGCCCGCACCAAGTGCTTCACTATGGCCAGGCCCAGCCCCGTGCCTCCCAGCGCCCTGGAGCGGGAGGGCTCCACCCGATAGAACCTCTCCCCCAGGCGGGGAAGGTGCTTGGCCTCTATGCCTATGCCCGTGTCCTTCACGAAGAGGCAGCGGCGGCCCTCCTGCTGGGCAAGGCCTGCCACCACCCCGCCCCGCTCGGTGAACTTTATGGCGTTGTCCAGCAGGTTGGTCAGTATCTGGGTGAGCCTGTCCCTGTCGGCCTGAATCACCCTGAGGGCCTCGGGCACCTGGGCCCTCAGGTAAAGCCCCTTGGCCTGGGCCTTGGGCCCCAGGATGCCGAACACCCCCTCCAGGACCTCCTTCACATCCACCGGGGCCTTCTGAACCCTTATCACCCCCAGCTCTATCTTGGAGATCGTCATCAGGTCGTCCACCAGGGCGTTGATGCGCTCGCTGTGGCTCTTTATGGTCTGAAGGAAGCGCTGGGCCGCCTCGGGCTCCTTCAAGGCACCCTCCAGCAGGGTGTCGGCAAAGCCCCTGATGGCCGCTATGGGGGTCTTGAGCTCGTGGGAGACATTGGCCACGAAGTCCTTGCGCATCTCCTCCAGGCGCTTAAGCTGCGTGGTGTCGTGAAACACCGCCACGAAGAAGCCCGAAAGCCCCTCCTCAAACAGCGGCAGCAGGCGCACCGTGGCGTAGCGCTCCCGAGGATGCTCCAAGCGTAGCTCCGCCTCCTTGAGGGTGCCGCCCTGCCGGGCCTCCTGCAGCATGGCCGAAAACTCGTGGTTGCGCACCACCTCCCAGAAGGGCCGGCCGGTTATGGGGCTGTCTTGCCCGAAAAACTCCCGACTGGCCGCACTGGCCATCTGGATGCTGCCCTTGGCGTCCAGAATGAGCAGGGCGTCGGGAATGCTCCGAAGGATGACCTCCAGGCGGCGCTTCTCCTCCTGACTGAGCCTCACTGCCTCCCTCAGCTCGGCCGCCATGTCCCTAAGGCTGCGGTGAAGCTCCTCGGGCCCCTGAAGCCCCAGGGGATGCTCCAGCTGCCCCTGGGCGATGGCCCGGGCAAACTCCGCCNCCCGCCGGACAGTCTGCCCATACCTCAGGTTCTGAAGGACCAGCACCAGGAAGGTAAGTGCCAGAAGGCCCACGGCTACGACATCCAGGGGGGCTCCCAGGAGCACCCCCAAGGCGGAAAGCCCGTAAAGAATTGCCAGGCAGAGGACAGGCCGCCAGAGGAAAAGCCTTCTCATGAGTATTAATAACATGCCCCCTGGCAGGATGTAAAGAAAACCCTACGGGCACGCTCAACCGGAAGGGGCCTCCTTCCCGTCCTGAACTTAAGCGCCCAGGGGGACATCGTCCATGAGGGGATGTCCCAGGAGGTGGAATTTCCCCTGCCCCGATTGATAAAATTAACTCATGAACAGGCGGGGCTTTCTCAAGAGCCTGCTGGCTGCCCTCCTGGCCCTAGGGCCCCGGAAGGCCCTGGCCCGACCCCGGGGCCGGCCCCCTGGAAAGAGGGCCCTGTTCTGGAAGAGGCTTGATGCATAGGGTCGCGGCACTGCTGCTGGCCCTGCTTGCCGCCTGTCAGCAGCCCGTCAAGGAGCCCTCGGTGGCAGGGCACTTCTACCCTGCCCAGCCGGAGGCCCTCAGGGAGATGCTCAGGGGCTTCCTGCAAGCCGCCCACCCCCCCGCCCCCAAAGGCCACCTGGTGGCCCTCATAAGCCCCCACGCCGGCTACATATACTCGGGGGGCGTGGCCGCCTGGGGCTACAAGCTCCTTGAGGACAAGGACATCCAAACGGTGCTCCTCTTAGGCCCCGCCCACCGCTGGGGCAAACGGGGCATCTCCATATGGCCCAAGGGGGTCTTCAGAACCCCCTTGGGAGAGCTGAAGGTGGACAGCCGCCTGGCCAAGACCCTGCTCAGTCCGGAAAAGGGGGTGGACTTCTACCCCCAGGCCTTCCGGGGCGAGCACTCCCTGGAGGTGCAACTGCCACTGCTTCAGACGGTGCTCCAGGGGGAGTTCAAAATAGTGCCCATTCTTTTAGGCACCCCCACCAGGGAGGGATTCCAGCACCTCAGGGAGGCCCTCACAAGGGCCCTCCAGGACAGGGACGATGCCCTGCTCATCATAAGCACCGACCTTTCCCACTACCATCCCTACGACAAGGCGGNGGAGATTGACCAGAGGTTCCTCCAGGCCCTGAGACGGCTGGATACAGCGGGGCTTCAGCATCTGCTTAGCCAGAGAAGGGCCGAGGCATGCGGGGCCTGGGCGGTGCTGCTGGGCCTGGAGGTCTCCAGGGCCCTGGGGGCTAACAAGGCAGAGGTGCTTAAGTACGCCAACTCCGGCGACACCGCGGGGGGCAGGGACCGCGTGGTGGGCTACGCCTCCGTGGCCCTCCTCCGAGAGCCCCTGAGCGCCCAGGAGGAAAGACAGCTCCTGACTCTGGCCTACCAGAGCATAAGGGGCTACATCCTTAACGGAACCATCCCCCCTGCCAAGATAAGAAACCCCAAGTTCCTCGCCACCCAGGCCACCTTCGTGACCATCACCAAGGGGGGAAGACTCAGGGGCTGCATCGGCGATGTGCTGCCCAGCCGGGCCCTCTACCAGAGCGTGCAGCAGAACGCCGTGGCCGCAGCCACCAGGGACCCCCGATTCCCTCCCCTAAGCAAAGAGGAACTCCAGCACATAGAGCTCGAAATCTCCATCCTCAGCCCCCTAAAACCCCTAAGGCAGCCCCGGGATGTCCAGGTGGGAAGAGACGGCCTCTACCTGGTGAAAGGCCGCCACAGAGGACTCCTCCTTCCCCAGGTGCCCCTGCAGCTTGGCTGGAGCAAAGAGGAGTTCCTCCAGCAACTCTGCCTCAAGGCCGGCATCACCGAGCCCCTGAATCAATGCCTCCAGAACGCCCAACTGTACCGCTTCCAAACCTACACCATCAAGGGCCAACACTTCCCCTAACACCTTCTCCACCACATTCTTCCTTTGATTACACGGAGTTGTGGAAAACCCTCCCCTGCGGACACAATATATAGAGCTTCCCCCAAAAATAGACTTGACAACCACAATATGTTGTGCTATTAAAGACGGGAGAAAATTCCCAGGAGGCGGGAAGTGGCACTCTTTATGGGGGCAGCTGTGGCGGTGCTGGGCAGTGGAGCAGGGCTTTTCAGCTGTCCTGCAGGGAGTGCAAGGGGAAGGAGCGGGAGGGGGTTTGTCGGAGCGTCTGAGCGGTTTTGCGGTGGTTGAGGAAGTAGGGTTTTTCTTTGGCGAGTGTGGGTTTGGGATAATTTTTTGTTCTTACAAGGGAGGCGAAAGGGTATGGGAGTGAAGGGTTTATCGGCGATAGAGCTTACGGACAATGCGGTAAAGGTACTGAGGAGGCGTTATTTGAAGCGTGATGAGGAGGGTCGGGTAGTGGAGGCCCCTGAGGAGCTTTTCTGGCGGGTAGCTCGGCATGTGGCCCAGGCCGATGCCCGTTACGGGGCCTCGGAGGCCCGGGTGCAGGCCCTGGCGGAGGAATTCTATCAGATGATGGGGGCTTTGGAGTTTCTGCCCAACAGTCCCNCCCTGATGAATGCTGGTCGGCGGCTGGGGCAGCTCAGTGCCTGTTTCGTGCTGCCTGTAGAGGACTCCATGGAGAGCATTTTTGATGCCGTCAAGCATGCGGCCATGATACACAAGTCTGGCGGGGGCACGGGTTTTTCTTTCAGTCGGCTGAGGCCCAAGGGGGATGTCGTGGGCTCCACCAAGGGGGTATCTTCTGGCCCGGTCTCCTTCATGACGGTATTTGACACTGCCACCGAGGCGGTAAAGCAGGGGGGCACCCGCAGGGGGGCCAACATGGGGATTCTCAGCGTGCACCATCCGGACATCCTGGAGTTCATATGCTGCAAGGATGACAACGAGAGGTTTACCAACTTCAACATTTCCGTGGCCCTGAGTGATGTCTTCATGGAGGCCCTGAAGAGCGACGGGGAGTACGAGCTCGTAAACCCCAGGACGGGCAAGGTGCTGAAGCGGTTGAGGGCCAGGGAGGTTTTTGACCTCATAGTGGAGCATGCCTGGGGAAACGGCGAGCCGGGCATCATCTTCATGGACCGGATAAATCGGGACAATCCCACTCCCCATGTAGGCCGCATAGAGAGCACCAACCCCTGTGGGGAGCAGCCCCTTCTGCCTTATGAGAGCTGCAATCTGGGCTCCATAAACCTGGCCAAGATGGTCTCCGGAGGGCAGGTAGAGTGGCGGCGGCTGGAGGCCGTCACCCGTCTGGCGGTGCATTTCCTGGACAATGTAATTGATGTCAACAACTATCCCCTGGAGGAGATTCGGCGCTGCACCCTGGCCAACAGGAAGATAGGCCTGGGGGTGATGGGCTGGGCGGACATGCTCATTCAGCTGGGCATTCCTTATGGCAGCGAGGCCGCCCTGGAGCTTGCCCAGGAGGTGATGGGTTTCATTCGGGCTCGGGCCCAGGAGGCCTCTCAGGCCCTGGCGGAGCAGAGGGGGGTGTTCCCCAACTTCCCGGGCTCCATCTATGACCGTCCCGGGGGGCCCAGGCTCAGGAACGCCACCCTCACCACCATAGCGCCCACGGGCACGCTGAGCATCATAGCCGGCTGCTCCAGCGGCATAGAGCCCCTGTTTGCCGTCTGCTATGTCCGCAATGTCCTGGAGGGCACGGAGCTCCTGGAGGTCAACCCCTACTTTGAGCGCCTGGCCAGGCAGAGGGGGNTTTACAGCCCCCAGCTCATGAAGAAGATAGCCGAGACGGGAAGCATCAAGGAGTTTCCCGAGGTGCCCGAGGAGCTCAAGCGCCTGTTCGTCACTGCCCACGACATCAGTCCCCGGGAGCACATTCTCATGCAGGCGGCCTTCCAGAGGCATGTGGACAATGCGGTCTCCAAGACGGTCAACTTCCCCCATCATGCCACCCAGGAGGATGTGCGGGAGGTGTATCTCCTGGCCTACGAGCTGGGCTGCAAGGGTGTGACCGTCTACCGGGACGGCTCCAGGGATGTGCAGGTACTCACCAAGGGGGCAAAGGCCGCAGGCAAGGCAGGGCAGCCTGCCGAGCCCATAAAGATCGTTCCTCGCAAGAGGCCCGATGTGATAAGGGGCTCCACCCGGCGGCTCAAGACCGGCTGCGGCTACCTCTATGTGACCATCAACGAGGACGAGCAGGGGCAGCTCTTTGAGCTCTTCACCTCCATGGGCAAGGCCGGTGGCTGCGCCTCGAGCCAGAGCGAGGCCCTGGGCAGGCTCATATCCCTGGCCCTGAGGTCCAACATAGAGCCCGAGGAGGTGGTGAAGCAGCTCAGGGGCATAAGCTGTCATCAGCCCTCCTGGGGCCCTGGCGGCAGGGTGCTCAGCTGCTCCGATGCCATAGCTCGGGCCCTGGAGCTTTACCTGCGGGACGGGGAGGGCGGAAACGGCCAGGGCCCCAAGGGGGCGGAGCCCCTGTGGATAGGGGCCTGTCCCGAGTGCGGGGGCGCCGTGGAGCACGAGGGGGGCTGTGCCGTGTGCCACAGCTGTGGCTTTACCAAGTGCGGATAGCGGGCAATTCCTTAACCCAGGGTGCTGGAGGTGTGGGCGGATGAAGAAGACCATCTATCGGGTGATGCCCCTCAAGGGTGAGCTCTGGCAGGTCAGGAAGGAGGCCGAAGGGCTGAGGGGTGTCTCGGTGGTGGCCCAGAGTCGGCAGGTAGCCGAGCAGGTGGCCCGCCACCTGGCCCGCCGGCAGAAGGATGCGGAGGTGGTGGTGGAGGAAGGCTGATATAATCTATTCATGCTGGTGTATCTTAACGGCTCCCTGGTACCCCTCAAGGATGCCCGGGTGTCGGTGCTGGACCACGGCTTCCTCTACGGCGACGGAATCTACGAGACCCTCAGGGTCTACGACGGGGTGGTCTTCATGCTCAGGGAGCACCTGGGGCGCCTGTGGCGCTCGGCGGAGCTCGTCGGGCTGGACATCCCCCTGGATGCCCAGGCCCTGGAAGGGGCCGTTTACGAGACCCTCCAGGGCAACGGCCTCCGAGATGCCTGGCTGAGGATAACCATCTCCAGGGGGCCTGGCCCCCTGGGGCTTGACCCCGCCCTGTGCTCCGGGGCCACGGTGTTCATCTACGCCGAGGCCTTCAAGCCCTATCCCAGGCAATTCTACAGCCAGGGCATAAGGGCCGTGCTGGCCCGCACCAGGCGGAACCTCAGGGAGGCCCAGGACCCCAGGATAAAGTCCCTCAGTTTTCTTAACAACATCCTGGCCAAGATGGAGGCCGTCAGGGCCGGGGCGGAGGAGGCCTTCATGCTCAACCATGCCGGCTGCCTCACCGAGGGCACGGTAAGCAACCTGTTCTTTGCCAGGGATGGGGTGCTCTTTACCCCCTCGGTGCAGTGTGGTCTCCTGGACGGCATAACCCGGCAGGTGGTGCTCTCCCTGGCCAGGAGGCTTGATGTGCCCGTGAGGGAGGACTGCTTCGGGGCCCAGGAGCTTTATGCGGCCCGGGAGGTGTTCATCACCTCCAGCACCAAGGAGGTGATGCCCGTGAGGCAGGTGGACGGGACCCACTACGGGGTGGGCGAGCTGACCAAGCTGCTCATGGCGGAGTTCAGGAAGGAGGTCTCCGCCTATGTGGCCGAGGCCAAGGCTCGGGGCCCCTCTGTCTGGGGGTACGAGTGAGCCCTGCTGAGCTGGCAGGAAGGATAGAGGCTGCCCTGCTGGCCCCCTCCGCCACTCGGGGGGAGGTGGAGGTGCTCTGCGCCCGGGCCCGGGCCAGGGGGCTCCTGGGCGTCTGCGTGAACCCGTCGCAGCTGGCCGCGGCCTCGGAGGCCCTGAGGGGAAGCCCCGTCCGGGTGGTGGCGGTGGTGGGATTCCCCCTGGGGGCCAGCCTTGCCGAGGTAAAGGTGTACGAGGCCATGCAGTGCGTGCTCCAGGGGGCCCAGGAGCTGGATGTGGTGATGAACATCGCCTGGGCCAGGGAGGGAAGGTGGGAGGCCCTGAGGCAGGAGCTTCAGGCGGTGGTGATGGCCACCCCGCAAGCGGTGCACAAGGTGATACTGGAGACGGCCTATCTGAGCCGCCAGGAGATGCTCCAGGCCGCCAGGGTGGCTGCCGAGGCAGGGGCCAGGTTCGTGAAGACCTCCACGGGGCATGCCCCCAGGGGGGCCACGGTGGAGGATGTGCGGGCCCTCAGGGAGGTCCTTCCCCAGGAGGTGGGCATCAAGGCCTCGGGGGGTATCAAGACCCTGGGACAGGCCCTGGCCCTGCTGCAGGCCGGGGCCCAGAGGCTGGGCACCTCCGCCTGGGCAGAGATACTCCAGGAGGCCGAAAGGGCCCCTTAGGAGCCGTCCCGGGTTCCGCTGTCTCGGGGAGGGGCGGCCTCGGGGTGCCTTTACTCCGGTATGGTAAGGAAGCTCCAGCCTGCCGCCCCAGCCAGTGCCGCCGGAGCCAGCCAGGCACTGAGGGCCACGGGCAGCACTCCTGCGTAGCCCAGCGACAGGCTCAGGCTCAGGAGCAGCCAGTAGCTCAGGCTCACCCCCACGCCCAGGGCGGCGGCCACCAGGGCCCCCCAGGCCCTCCTCAAGGCCAGGCCCAGGGCCAGGGCCACCATCAGGAGGTTGGCCAGGGGAACGCTCAGCCGGGCCTGAAGGTCCACCAGGAGCTTTCTCTGCACCTGCAGGCCTGCCTGCCTCAGGCGCCCCACATAGCGCCTGAGCTCCCAGTAGCCCATCTGCTCCGGCTCCCTCAGCTCGGTCTCCAGCACCTGGGGCTCCAGCAGGCCCTGCAGGGCTACCTCCTGGCGGTACTCGTACTGCCCTGAGCCCAGGTGGTAAAGCTGCACATCCCTGAGCACCCAGCGGCCCCGCTGGTAGAGGCCCCTCTGGGCCTGGAGCCTTTCGGCAAGGACGCCCCGGGCGTTGAACCTGAAGACACTCACCTCCCTGGCCCTTCCCCCCCTGGCGTAGAGGCCGAAGCGCACCAGGGAGCCGTCCTGGGCCCTGAGCCACAGGCTGCCCCGGTGCTCCAGGCTCTGCCTGGTGGGGGCCTTGAGCCTCAGGGCGGCCTGCCCCGCCGGGGGCACCACGAACTCCGCAAGCAGAAAGCCCACCAGGCTCAAAAGCAGCCCTGCCACGAGCAGGGGGGCAAAGAGCCTGCGCAGGCTTGCGCCTGCCGAAAGCACCGCCACGGTCTCGTACCGCCTGCAGGCCTGCCCGGCCACCAGGAGGGCCGAAAACAGCGCCCCCAGGGGCATGGTGTAGACGATATACTTGGGCGTAAGCAGCAGGGCATACAGGAGCACATCTCTGCCCGGGCGCTCCTTGAGGTTGTCCACGGCCTCCAGCACCGAAAGGAGGACCGAGAGGCCCAGGGTGAGCACCGCCAGGGCCTTCAGGAACTCCCTGAGGTAAAGCGCCTGGAGGAGCCTCATCCTGCCCTCCTCAGGGCCCACAGGCCTGCCACGCCCAGCAGGCCCAGGGGCAGCCAGGCGGCCACATGGGGGCTCAGGAGTCCTGCCAGGGCGGCCTGCTCGGCATACTGCAGGGCGATGTAGTAGAGGGCAAAGAGGCCCAGGCCCATGGCCAGCCCTCCCAGCCTGGCCCTTCGGCCGGCCCTGAGGGCCAGCACCGGTGCCAGGGGCATGAAGGCCAGGGGGAGCAGGCCAAAGCTCAGGCGCCTGTAGAGCTCCAGGAACAGGCGGGGCCGCTCTGCCCCGGGGGCCCGGGAGAGCCTGTCAAGGAGGCCCTGGAGGTCAAGCTCGGCCAGCCTCTGGCCGGGGGTGTCCACCCACAGGGGGAAGGAGGCCCGGTAGGAGCCGAAGCGCACGCTTACTGCCTGCCCGGGCCCGCCCAGCACATGGATGAGGCCGTCCCGGAGGCTCAGGCTCAGCCTGCCTCTCTGGACAGGGCCCAACCTGCCTTCCTGGGCATGGACCACCAGCGAGCCCTCGGGCCTGTGCTGGTATATGAACNCCCCCTGGAGACTGCCTCCCTGCCTCCCCCTGACATAAAGCACCGAGCCCTCCAGCAGCCTGCTGAAGGTCCCTGGCCTGAGGGCCTGGGGAGCCCGCACGGTAAGCAGCCTGGTGAGCTCCGCCCTGAGGGCCGTCCTTGCCCAGGGGCCTGCCCACAGGCCTGCCGCCAGGGCCACCGCCATGCTCAGCAGGGCCAGGGCCAGCACCGGTCTTGAGGCCTGCCAGAGGCTCAGGCCCAGGAGCCTGAGGGCCATGAGCTCCCCGTCCTGCACCAGCCTCCCGTAAGTGTAAAGCACGCTGAGGAGAAAGCCCACCGGGGCCGTAAGCAGGAGGAGCTCCGGCTGGGCCAGGGCCAGGAGCCTGAGCATCTCCCCTGCCGATGCCCCCACGGTGGAGACTACCCGGCTGAGCCTCAGGAGGCTTTCCAGCGCCAGCAGCACTCCCAGGGCAGGAAGCGCCAGGAGGAAGGCCCAGAGCAGCTCCCTCAGTATGGCCTTCTCAACGAGCTTCATCCTGGGGGGATTTTAACATCCCGTGTCGTCCTTTTGCTCGCAATGAGCTCTGCCCGTGCACCTCTTGAGCTCGCTGTCTCAGCCCTGCCACAGGCTGTGGCCTTGCCGCCACAAGGTTTCCCCCCTGGGGGTGCAAAAAACAAGGGATTTGTTCCTGGCCCGCTTCTTGCTAACTTTTTTAGCCAAAAAGTCCTTGACAAAGAGGGCCGAGGATGGTATAAATTCTGGCAATTCAAGGGGCTTTGATAATTGAGGTTTTTTCTTGAGACCTGATACAAGGGAGGNGATAAGGAGGGGACAAGGAAGGTGCGAAATAGAGATTAATTTCATCCGCCTTTGGCGGATGGGGGGCTCTGCAGGGGCCCGGGTAATTTTCAACAAGAAGGAGGGTTAGGAATTGAAGAAGTTCATTGCGGTTATAGTGGGCATGATGCTGGTGCTGGGCCTGGCCGGCGTGGCACTGGCGGTGCATGCCGAGATTCCTGCCGAGACCCAGGCCGTGGTAGCCAAGGGCGCTACCCAGGTCTACATCAGTGGTAATTTGAGGATAAGGGGCTGGTTCAAGAGCGATATATCCGGAAGGAACCCTGCCGATAATGTCACAAATACCGCCTACTACGACCAGAGGGTAAGGCTCAAGGTGGACGCCAAGCTGGGCGGCGTGACCGGCCGTATTCACCTGCATGGCTGGACCGTAGACGGCCAGTGGGGGAGGTTCAACGCGGTGCCTGACTCTGACCTTGCTGTCCTGGAGGCCTGGATTGACTACAAGGGCGAGGGACTGGGCTTTCCTGCCGGCATCAAGGTAGGCCACATGCCCCTGGTGCTGGGCCCTGCCAAGCTGTTCTTTGACCACAGGAAGTTCGGCGACGACGCCATCGTGCTTTATGCCGACCCCAACGAGCAGACCCACATCGCCCTTCTTACCATCAAGGCTGCCGAGGTCCTCAAGGGCGAGGACGACGATGACACCGACATCTATGTGGGCCTTCTGAACTACAAGCTGGATGCCCACACCGTGGGTGCCTACTATGCCTATGTGGCCAGCTCCGGCACCGACACCAAGTTTTCCGACCTGGGGCTTCACGCCCAGGGCGAGGTGGCCGGCGTGAACTACACCGCCCAGGTGGACCTGCAGTTTGGCGACCTCGATGCCACCCAGGAGGCCAGCGGCTGGGCCGTGTGGCTGCAGGGTGCCTACAAGCTGGAGCCTGCCACCGTGAGGGCCTTGTTCGCCTACGGCTCGGGTGACGACAACACCGACAACGATGTGGAGGAGTTCGTCACCGTCCTGAGCGGCGTGAAGTACTACACCGTGGTGTACGATTACATGATCAACTCCGCTTCCGGCTACGGCGACCTGCTGGACAGCACCGCCGATGAGGGCAGGAACGGCATAGCCAACACCATGGTGATTGGCCTGGGCGTGGACCTTAAGCCCCTGGAGAAGCTTGGCCTGGCCCTGGATGCCTACTACCTGCGGGCTGCCGAGACCACCGGCGGCATTGACGAGGACATCGGGATTGAGTTTGACGTGAAGGCCACCTACAAGCTGGCCAAGAACCTGAAGTACTATGTGTGGGCCGGCTACCTCTCCACCGGCGACTTCTACGAGGACCAGGGTATTGACGGCGACCCCCTGGTGCTGATGCACGCCCTGGAGCTGGCGTTTTAGGCAACGCCTGTAGGGAGGCTTTTGAAGGGGCGGGGGGCCTTTGGCCCCCCGC
>MTOX01000009.1 GCA_002011795.1 Nitrospirae bacterium JdFR-88 | reverse complement strand
CTCAGGCAGTGAACCCCAGGAGAGTGGCGGCGGTGCTCCTTAGGCAGGTCTATCTTTACAGGAGGAGCTTTCCCCGTCTCCTGGAGGTCTTCTACTGGCCCCCCGTGGACATCCTCCTCTGGGGGTTCGTGAGCCTGTACCTTCAGCGCTCCCAGCAGGGGCTTGCCGAGTTCGTGGCCTTCTTCCTGGGGGCCCTTATACTCTGGGACGTGCTCTTCAGGGCCCAGCAGGGCATATCGGTGTCCTTCCTGGAGGACCTCTGGGCCCGGAACCTCATCAACATCTTTGCCTCGCCCCTCAGGGCAGGGGAGTACATGGCGGGGCTGCTGCTTATCAGCATAGTCAAGGTGGTGATTGCCTTCCTGGTGATGTCGGCCCTGGCAGGGCTGTTCTACTCTTACAGCATCTTCTCCTTAGGGGCAAGCCTCCTGCCACTGGTCCTCAACCTGGTGGCCATGGGCTGGGCCATAGGGGTGCTGACCACCGCCCTCATCCTCCGCTTCGGCCAGGAGGCCGAGGTGCTGGCCTGGGCCCTGGCCTTCCTGTTCATGCCCTTCTCGGCGGTATTCTATCCAGTGGAGACCCTCCCGCCCGCCCTTCAAGCCGTGGCCCGCTTCATCCCCTCCGCCCATGCGTTTGAGGGCATGCGGGCGGTGCTGGCCACGGGGGCCTTCCCCACAGAGAGGCTCCTGTGGGCCTCGGCCCTCAACGCCTTGTACCTGGGGGCCTCCCTGGTGCTCTTCGCCCGCATATTCAGGTATGCCTTAAAAAGGGGCATAATTCCCAAGATAGGGGAATGAACCTCGGGAGGCTCAAAGAGATGCTCCTGGAGGGCCTGAGGGCGGGGGAAGAGCTTCTCCAGGCCCAGGGGCCGTACCCGGGAAGGTTCTCCCAGGAGGAGGACCTCCTGCTTCATCGGCGGGGCGGGCAATACCTCCTTGCCATGAAGCTCTATTACGGCCGAAGGCACTACCTTGCCTGGGTGGAGCTTTACAACATCGCCGAGGGGTTCTTCAGGAGCCCCCTGGAGGGCACCCTCCTGGGCCTCCTGGCCGCCTCCCTGGGCCCTGGCGAGGCCCTGCATGTGGAGTACGGCCAGGATGGCGAGACCAGGGAGGCCCTCATCCTGGGGGCCCCAGCGGCCTGCACCAGGCTGGGACACCTCCTCTGGGGCCTGGGCTTCAGCTGGTTTAAGGACTACTACATCGCCGAGGGCTTCAGGGAGGGGGGACAGAAGCTGCAGGCGGAAAAGCCCCTGGACGGAAGGGCCCTTTCCAGGCACAGGCAGGCCCTGAGGGCTGAGCTTGAGGCCTTTCTCCGGAAACCCCCTCCGGAAAACCCCTCCCTGAGAGGCGCCAGGGCCAGGGCCACGAAACTGCTCCAAGAGCTGCGGCATCCCGCTTGACAAGGCCCGCGGCTGTGGTAGCTTCAGGGTATGGTCATAGGGGTGCCCAGGGAGATAAAGCCTGAGGAGCACCGGGTGGCCCTCACCCCCCAGGGAGCAAGGGAGCTCAGGCGCCTGGGGCACACCGTGCTCCTGGAGGAAGGCGCCGGGCGGGGAAGCGGTTTTTCAGACCAGCACTACCTCCAGGCCGGCGCCCAGGTGCTGGACAGAAAGGCCTTGTTTTCCCAGGCCGAACTGCTCCTCAAGGTCAAGGAGCCCCTCCCCGAGGAGTACCCCCTCCTGAGGGAAGGCCAGGCCCTGTTCTGCTTCCTTCACCTTGCCCCCAACCCCCAGCTGGTGGATGTACTCCTTAAGAAGGGGCTTACTGCCCTGGCCTTTGAGACCCTTCAGAGCGACGGTGAGCTGCCCCTCCTTAAGCCCATGAGCGAGATAGCCGGGCGCATGGCCCCCTTGGTGGGGGCATGGTACCTGCAACGCCACCTGGGGGGCAAGGGGGTGCTGGCCCCTGGACTTGCCGGGGTGGGCCCGGCCACCTGCCTGGTGCTGGGCGCAGGGGTGGTAGGCTCCAACGCTGCCAGAATGGCCCTGGGCCTAGGCATGGAGGTGCTGGTGCTGAATCGGGGCCTCAGACGCCTCAGGGCCCTGGAGGAGCGCTACCAGGGAAGAATAAAGACCCTGCCCCTGGCAGAGGAGACCATCCGGGCCCTGCTCCCCCGGGTGGATATCCTCATAGGGGCGGTGCTGAGCCCTGGGGAGCGCACCCCTGTGCTGGTAAGCACGGAGATGTTGAGGCTCATGGAGCCAGGCTCCGTGGTAGTAGATGTCTCCGTAGACCAGGGCGGCTGCGTGGAGACCTCCAGGCCCAGCACCCACGCCCGGCCCGTCTACGAGGCGGAGGGGGTGCTCCATTACTGCGTGGCCAACATGCCCGGGGCCTACCCCCGGACGGCCACCCTGGCCCTCCAGAACGCCACCCTGCCCTATGTGAAGCTCCTGGCCCAGGAGGGCGTAGAGAAGGCCCTAAGGGCCTCCCAGGCCCTCAGAACCGCCCTGAACATCCGCAGGGGACACATCAGCCATCCCGCCCTGGCCAGGAGCCTGGGGCGCCCCTTCACAGAGCCCCTGGACATCCTCTAGGGTTGATGTTTTAAATCAATATATGATTATATGTTGATATGAATTTCCCACAGGCCCAGAGGCTGCTCAAGGCCCTCTCGGAGGCCACCAGGCTCAGGATACTGATGCTTCTCAGGGGGAAGGAGCTCTGCGTGTGCCAGCTGGTGGCCGCCCTGGGGCAGAGCCAGCCCTTGGTCTCCAGGCACCTGACGGTGCTCAGGGAGGCGGGGCTGCTTCAGGCCAGGAGGAAGGGGAAGCTGATGTTTTATCGCCTGAGGCCCCGCAAGGGGCTTGAGGCCTCGCTGCTTAGGGCCCTCACCAAGGCCCTGGCCGAGGAGCCCCAGGTGAGGGCGGACCTGGAGGCCCTCACGGAGTGCACCGAGTTTCAGCGCCGCACAGGACGGTGCGGCATGAAGGCCTTCGAGGAATTCATGCGTACAAGGAGGCGGGCAAGGCCATGAGGGCCCACCCTTAAGGGGCAGCCATGTGGCCAGGCAGGGCTCATGGTGCTCCTGTGCGTGGGCCCCAGCCTGCTGCACAGCCCCTGGTGGGGCTCCATCTGGTGGTGTTTGCCGCCACGGGCTTCTGCCTCATGGCCAATATCCCCAAAGGGGCTCCTGGGACTTCAGGACCGGCTGGGCCGTCCCTGAGCCCTCCTTGAAGAAGACATTGACACTCCCTCCCCAGTGCTATATATTAGAAAGAAGCCCTGGGGGAGGCCGAAAGGTCTGAGACTCCCGCCCCTTGGCGGGGGAACCCCTTGAACCTGATGCGGGTAATGCCGCCGTAGGGAATGGGTGTTGCGCGCCGGGAGTATTTCCAAGGGGCCGCATCCTCCAGGGATGCGGCCCCTTGTTAGTTTGCCGAGGATGGCCATGAGGCTCAGGATAAACGGTCAGCTCATGGAGGCCAGCGCCCTCACGGTGGCGGAGCTGCTCAGGGAGCTGGGCATCGAGCCCAGGGCAGTGGCCGTGGAGGTCAACCTCTCCATCGTGCCCAAAAAGGACTACCAGGTCTTCCGCCTGAAAGAGGGCGATACCGTGGAAATCGTTAGCTTCGTGGGCGGAGGCTAAGAAAAAAGGAGGACAGTGCCTTTATGAGGGAGCAGGTCCAGACCATCAAAGAGCAGGACACCTTGGTAATAGGCGGGGTGGAGTTTTCCTCCCGCCTGTGGGTGGGCACGGGCAAGTACCGAAGCTACGAGGAGATGGCCCGGGCCCTGGAGGCCTCGGGCACAGATGTGGTCACCGTGGCCGTAAGGAGGGTGGACTTCAAGGCCAGGGAGAACCTGCTCCAGTACATAGACCCCAAGCGGTACAAGATCCTTCCCAACACTGCCGGCTGCTATACCGTGGAGGAGGCCCTCCGCTATGCCCGCCTGGGCAGGGAGGCAGGGCTTTCCAACCTCATAAAGTTGGAGGTCATCGGGGATGAGAAGACCCTCTTTCCCGATGTCTGCGGCCTCCTTAAGGCCACGGAGATACTGGCCAAGGAAGGCTTCATCGTCATGCCCTACACCAACGACGACCCCGTGGTGGCCAAGCGCCTGGTGGACGCAGGGGCGGCCTGCGTGATGCCCCTGGGGGCACCCATAGGCTCGGGCCTGGGCATAAGAAACCCCTACAACATCAAAATCATCCTGGAGAGCGTGAATGTCCCCGTGGTGGTGGACGCAGGGGTAGGCACCGCCTCGGACGCCACAGTGGCCATGGAGCTGGGCTGCGACGCCGTGCTCATAAACACCGGCATTGCCCAGGCCAGGGACCCCGTGGCCATGGCCGAGGCCATGAAGCACGCCGTGCTGGCTGGCAGGATGGCCTACAAGGCAGGCCGAATTCCCAAGAAGCTCTACGCCACGGCCTCAAGCCCCCTGGAAGGAATGCTCCTGTGATAGACTTCAGGCTCTGCCTTATCACCGAGGGCCAGGACACCCAGAGGCTCAGGGAGGCCCTGCAGGGAGGGCTCAGGGCGGTGCAGCTGAGGGCCAAAGGCCTCAATGCAAGGGAGCTCCTTCGGCGGGCCAAGGCCCTGAGGGAGCTTACGGCCTCCTACGGGGCCAGGCTCCTGGTGAACGACCGGGCAGATGTGGCCCTGGCCGCCGGGGCCGACGGTGTGCACCTTCCCTCAAACGGCCTTCCCGTGGAGGCGGTGCGCCGCCTGGCAGGGCGAAGACTGCTCGTTGGGGCCTCTGTCCATAGCCTCCTGGAAGCCCAGGAGGCCGCCCGGCAGGGCGCAGACTTCCTGCTGTTTGGTCCGGTCTTTCCCACCCCGGCGAAGAGGACGCTCCTGGCCCAGCCCCAGGGCCTCGTCAGACTGGCCCATGTGGCCCCCAGGGNGCCGGTGCCCCTTCTGGCCGTAGGGGGGATAAACAGGGAAAATGTCCACCAGGTGCTCCAGGCAGGGGCCTACGGGGTAGCCCTCATAAGGGGCATACTTGAGGCCGGGGACATAAGGGAGGAGACAAGAAAACTCCAGAGGATACTTCAATGAGACAAAAGACCAGGATAGAGCTGGCCCGAGAGGGCATCATCACCCAGGAGCTCAGGGAAGCCGCCAGGGCCGAGGAAGTGGAGCCCCAGCATCTGGCACAGCTGCTGGCCTCGGGCCGAGCCGTGCTGGTGCTCAACCGCCTCAGCGAAGGCAGGAAACCCCCTCTGGCCATGGGCCAGGGCCTGAGGACCAAGGTAAACGCCAACATAGGAACCTCCAGGGACAAGGACTCCCTGGAGGAAGAGGAGGCCAAGCTCCAGGTGCTGGAGCGCTACGGCGCCGATGCCGTAATGGACCTCTCCACAGGTGGAAGGATAAAGGAGCTGAGGGAGCTCATCCTCAGCCGCCGAAGCCTGAGCTTCGGCACCGTGCCCATTTACGAGGCCGCCGTTAGGGCTGCCGAGCAAAAGGGCAGCATCGTCAGGATGAGCCCCGAGGACATCTTCCAGGCAATTGCCCAGCACGCCCGGGAAGGAGTAGACTTCATCACCGTCCATGTAGGCATCACCATGGAGGCCATCGAGCGCATGCGCCAACAGGGCCGGGTGCTGGATGTGGTAAGCCGCGGGGGCTCCCTTCTCCTGGAATGGATGCTTTACAACCAGAAGGAAAACCCCCTCTATGTAGAGTACGACCGCCTCCTGGAGATAGCCCGACAGTACGACCTCACCCTGAGCCTGGGCGATGCCCTCAGGCCAGGCTGCCTCAAGGACGCCACCGACAGGGCCCAGGTGCAGGAACTCCTAACCCTGGCAGAGCTCAGGGACAGGGCCCTCGAGGCAGGCGTGCAGGTGATAATAGAGGGGCCCGGCCATGTGCCCCTTAACGAGGTGCAACTGAATATCAAACTGCAGAAGGCCCTGTGCAAGGGTGCCCCCTTCTATGTCCTGGGCCCCCTGGTGACAGACATCGCCGTGGGCTACGACCACATAGCCGCCGCCATAGGAGGGGCCCTGGCAGGGGCGGCAGGGGCAGACTTCCTCTGCTATGTGACCCCCTCGGAGCACATCCGGCTTCCCAGCCTCCAGGATGTAAAAGAGGGCCTCATAGCCTCCAGGATAGCCGCCCACGCCGCCGACCTGGCCAAGGGCCTGTCCTCGGCCTGGCGCAAGGACAACCAGATGGCCCGGTGCCGAAAGAACCTGGACTGGGAAGGCCAGATAGCCCTCAGCCTCGACCCGGAAAAGGNGCGCACCTACAGGGCCGAGGCCCCTCCCTCAGAGGCCGAGCTCTGCAGCATGTGCGGCGCCTTCTGCGCCATCAGGACCGTAAGGAGGGCCCTGGAGGGGAAAAATCCCGAAACCCATCCCTGACCTCCCAAAATCTCCCGACGGGGCCTCAAAAGNCCCCGCTCCTTCGGGACAGATGTAAAGAGCTCTCCAAAAAGGAGGGCCAAAAAATTTTTCTCTTGACAATAATTATTTTCCTGTGATAACCTTTTTCCATGGAGAATGATTTTAAGAAGCTGGGGCTTAAGCTTACTCCTCAGAGGCTGGCCATAATGCATCTGCTGGAGGGAAACNCCTCCCATCCCTCGGCCGAGGACATCCATGGGGCCTTGAAGCCCCTTTTTCCCACCATGAGTCTGGCCACGGTCTACAAGACCCTGGAGGCCCTGAAGGGCAAAGGGCTGCTGCAGGAGCTTACAGTTCAGCCGGGCCGGAAGCGGTTTGACCCCAATCCCCGACCCCATCCCCATCTGGTCTGCACCAGGTGCTCCAGGGTGGGTGGACGCAGAGCTCAAGGAGGGGCCGGTGCTTCAGGATGCCAAGGGCTTCAAGCTCATCAGGGCCAATGTGGAGTTTTATGGACTTTGCCCCAGATGCTCAACCTAAAGGAGGTGGCAATGGCGGTATTTAAGTGCTCAAGGTGCGGGGCCAGCAAGGAGGGACGGTGCAAGCCCAGGAAGTGCCCCTCCTGCGGGGCCCAGGGCACCATGGTAAAGAAGGCCTGAGAAAGCTGCTTGCAGGCAGGNGGACTTATTTCTTCAGGAAACCTTACAACGCAAAGGAGGGTCGCAAAGATGTCAAAGACCGAGCAGGCACTAAGGGAAGCCTTTCAGGGGGAATCGCAGGCCAACAGGCGCTATCTGGCCTTTGCCCGGCAGGCGGAGGCCGAGGGCCTGCCCCAGGNGGCCAAGCTCTTCAGGGCTGCGGCCGAGGCCGAGACGGTGCATGCCCTGAACCACCTGAGGGCCCTGAAGGAGGTGAAGTCCACCAAGGAAAACCTCCAGGCCGCCATCGGCGGGGAGCGTTATGAGTTTCAGAGCATGTATCCGCCCATGATAGAGGCCGCCAAGGCCGAGGGGGCCCGCGAGGCCCAGCAGAGCTTCTCCTGGGCCAACGAGGTGGAGAAGGTCCATGCAGAGCTCTTCAGCAAGGCCCTGAAGGACCCCGCCGCCCTGCCCCGGGTGGACTACTATGTGTGCGCCACCTGCGGCTACACCGTGGAGGGCCAGCCGCCCCAGAAGTGCCCCATCTGCGGCTCGGCCAGGGAGGCCTTCAGGAAGGTAGACTGAGGGCCCCCGGTGTGTTAAAGTTCCTCTTATGAAGTGGGTGGAGGTCTTCAGGGGCAATGACGAGCTTCAGGCCCAGATGCTCAAGGGCCTGCTGGAGTCAGGGGGGATAACCGTAAGGCTTTGGTCCCTGCGGGTAGGGCCCTACCCCGTCAACGTGGGCAGAATGGGAGAGGTAAGGCTGCTGGTGCCTGAAGAGGAGGCCCAGGACGCCCTCAAGCTCCTGGGTAGCGCCCGGGGCTAAGGCCCTTGCCCAGAAGCAGCATGGCCCCCCTCTCCAGGCCCAGCTCCCTGGAGACCACATCGCACTTGGACTGAAAAAGGAAGAAGACGTCTGCCCTGGGGGCGTTCATGAGGGNCTCGAAGTTGCCCTGTCCCTTGCTTATCACCAGGGGGGCCTGCATGAACCGCTCCCTGAAGCCGGCGCTACAGAGCTCCAGTATGGTGCCCACGCAGTCGGAGCCGTTGTGGATGAGTTCCGCCAGCCCCTGAAGTCCCACCTCCTGGGCGTCCTCCATGGTGGCGTCGTTGATGACTGCGGAGCCCTTGAGCACTGCCACCACCTGCTTGCCCATCTCCTTGAGGACCTCTATGAGCAGGCGGTCAAAGGCCACCTCACCGGCGTTGTCCAGGAGATACAGCACCTGGGGGGAGCGCCCCAGGGCCTCCCTGAAGGCCTCGTAGTGCTCCACCGCCAGGGGTCCCTCCAGGGCCCTCCGAATGGTGCCCTCTATGTCCACGCTACTGAAGATGCCGAAGTCTATGACATTGCCTGCTATGGCCAGCCTGGTGGCCGCCCAGAGGGGGCCTCGGGGATGCCCCAGCAGCAGCCTCCTGAGGGCGGGATACATCCTTAGGGCCACCTGATTGTACTCCCGTTTGATGTCCCTGAAGGGGTCCTGCCCCAGGAGCTGTCTCACCCGGCGATGTATCAGGGTGGTGGTGTGGGCGGGGGTGAGCTCCAGGTTGGCCTCCTGGATGATGGGCAACACCGCCTTGAGCACCTGGGCCTTCTGGTGCTCCTTGAGCCTTGAGAACCTCAGGGCTATGAGCACCTGCCTGAGGAAGCAGGGGAAGCAGTCCAGGCGAGTCCTCATTCAGGCCTGTGGATGGCCCTGTCCGCTATGTCGCGCCTGTAGTGGGCCCCCTGGAAGTGAATGAGCTCCACCGCCCGGTAGGCCCTGGCCTTGGCCTCCGCCACGGTGCTTCCCAGGGCGGTCACCCCCAGCACCCTTCCGCCTGCGGTGACCACCTGGGTGTCGTTGAAGGCGGTGCCGGCATGGAAGACCACCACATCCCTGATGGCCTGGGCCTCCTGGAGCCCGGTAATGGGCTTGCCCTTGTCGTACTTGCCCGGATCCCCCCCTGAGGCCATCACCACGCATACCGCGGCCTCGGGCCGCCACTGAAGCTCCTTTATCTCCCCGAGCCTGCCCTCGGCGGTGGCCAGGGCTACTTCAAACAGGTCCGTCTGGAGCCTGGGAAGCACTGCCTGGGCCTCGGGGTCGCCAAAGCGGCAGTTGAACTCCAGCACCTTGGGCCGGCCGTCCTTTATCATGAGGCCGGCATAGATGACCCCCCGATAGGGTATCCGCTCCTGCCTAAGCCCTCGGAGGAAGGGAAGCATCACCTCCTGCATGATGCGGGCCTCCACCTCCGGGCTTACCACGGGGGCAGGACTGTAGGCCCCCATACCTCCAGTGTTGGGCCCCTGGTCACCGTCAAAGACCCTTTTGTGGTCCTGGCTGGAGACCATGGGCAGGATGTCCTTTCCATCGGTGAAGGCCATGAAGGAGGCCTCCTCGCCCTCCAGGCACTCCTCCAGCACCACCCGTTGGCCCGCCTCGCCGAAGGCCCGCTCCTTCATGATGAGCCTCAGGGCCTCCTGGGCCTCCTGGAAGCTCTGGGCCACAAACACCCCCTTGCCCGCGGCCAGCCCATCGGCCTTTATCACGATGGGGGTGCCCTTCAGGCGCACGTACTCCTCGGCATGGGTACAGGAGGTGAACACCCGGTACTCTGCCGTGGGTATTCCCCAGCGCTTCATGAAGTCCTTGGAGAAGACCTTGCTGGCCTCCAGCCTGGCCCCTTCCGAGGTGGGGCCGAAGACCTTTCGGCCCTCCTTCTGAAACCTGTCTGCCAGGCCCCTGGCCAGGGGCTCCTCGGGGCCCACGATGGTGAGGTCTACCCAGTTGTACTTCACAAACTCCAGGAGGGCCTCAAAGTCCAGGGGGTTTATGTCCACGCACTGGGCCAGCTCGGCTATGCCGGCATTTCCGGGGGCGCAGAATATCTCGTCCACCCTCTTGCACTGGGCCAGGCGCCACACCAGGGCGTGCTCCCGGCCGCCGCCGCCTACTACCAGGACCTTCATCAGTGCTTGAAGTGCCTCAGCCCTGTAAAGAGCATGGCCATGCCGTGCTCGTCGGCGGCCTTTATGACCTCCTCGTCCTTGACGGAGCCGCCGGGCTGCACCACCGCGGTCACGCCCACCCGGTGAAGGGCGTCAATGCCGTCCCGGAAGGGGAAGAACCCGTCCGAGGCCACCACCGAGCCCTTCACCGGCTCTTGAGCATTTATGGCCCCTATCTTGGCGGCGTAGACCCGGCTGGTCTGCCCTATGCCGATGCCCACGGTGCGGTCCTTGAAGGCATACACTATGGCGTTGGACTTCACATGCTTGACCACCCGCCAGGCGAACTCCAGGGCCTGCAGCTCCTCCTCCGTAGGGGACCGCTTGGTCACGGGCTTGAGGGCCCGGATGTCCACCCTGGCGGTGTCCCAGTCCTGAAGCAGCAGGCCCCCGGCTATGCGCTTCATGTCCCGACCCAGGAGGGGGGCCTCCAGCATCTGGGGAAGCTCCAGCAGCCTGATGTTGGGCTTTTCTGCAAAGACCTCCAGGGCCTCGGGGCTGAAGCCCGGCGCCAGCACCACCTCCACGAACAGCTTGGTTATCTCCTGGGCGGCCTGGGCATCCACCTGGGTGTTGAAGGCCAGCACCCCGCCGAAGGCGCTCACGGGGTCGGTCTTCTGGGCCTTTACATAGGCCTCCTTGGGGCTGTCCCCTATGGCCACTCCGCAGGGGTTGTTGTGCTTGATGATTACGCAGGCGGGCTCCTGGAACTCCAGGGCCAGCATCAGGGCCGAGNGGGCATCGTAGTAGTTGTTGAAGGACATCTCCTTGCCTTGTAGCTTCCTGGCGCTCTGGAGGGAAAGCCCCTTGGTGCGCTCCACATAGAAGGCAGCCTTCTGATGGGGGTTTTCCCCGTAGCGGAGGGGGGCCTGGAGCTTGTAGGTAAGGGTGATGCTCCGGGGGAAGCCCTCCTCGGGCTCGGAGACCTCGGCCAGGTAATCGGCTATGAGGGCGTCGTACCGGGCCGTGTGCTGAAACACCTTCTTGGCCAGCCTCACCCGGGTCTTGTAGCTCAGCTCTCCCCCCAGGGTGCGCATCTCCTGCAGCACCAGGTCGTAGTCCCCGGGCTCCACCACCACGGCCACGGCGTCGAAGTTCTTGGCCGCAGCCCTGAGCATGGTGGGCCCGCCAATGTCTATGTTCTCTATGGCCTCCTGGAAGGTCACGTCGGCCTTGGAGACGGTCTCCTCAAAGGGGTAGAGGTTTACCACCACCAGGTCTATGAGGCCTATGCCGTACTGCTTGAGGTCCTCCAGGTGCTTGGGGTTGTCCCGGCGGGCCAGGAGCCCCCCGTGGATCTTCGGATGCAGGGTCTTGAGCCTGCCGTCCAGCATCTCGGGAAACCCCGTGTAGTCGGAGACATCCACCACCGGCACCCCCGCATCCCTGAGCACCTTGGCCGTGCCTCCAGTGGAGAGTATCTCCACCTGCATGCGGTGAAGCTCCTTGGCAAATTCCACCAGCCCGGACTTGTCCGAGACACTAATAAGCGCCCTCTGAATCTTCGCCATGAAAGCCCCCTACATTAAGTTTTTGGTACGCTGACCCTTCAGGACTTCTTTGAAGTAACGGCAAAGAAGCCCGAATAGACGGGCTTGACCCTCTGGGACTTGCACTTGGGGCACCTGGGCTTCTTGCGCTCGTGCTCCCTGACGCTCATTACCAGAGAGAAATCCTTGCTGCATTTGGCACACCTGTACTCGTAAACAGGCATGTCCAAACCCTCCTTCAAAGAAGTTTTCTGTCAAGAAAGCGCTATGATTTTAACACCCCCGGGGGGGCTTGTAAAGGGGTTGTACAAGTTCACTACACATGAGACACCGAGGTGGGGTCTTCGGGGTCGTAGCGCTTTGCCCAGCGGTACAGGGTCGCTCCTGCCAGCCTCCTGAATTCTTTGCTGGAGCAGTTTTGACCTTGTGATACTTCATTGATACGCTATGACACTTGCCAAAAAGAAGAGGGTCCGCGCCTGGACCCCCTGAAAATACGAATTTTTTAGAAATAAAGAGGACATAGGGGATGGCGCGCCCAGGAGGATTCGAACCCCCGACCTGCGGATTCGTAGAACAAAAACGCCCAATTAGGCCTCCTCCACAAGCGCCCATAAAAAAGAAAAAATCCCGTTATCTCAAGGGATTATGTCATATCCGGTAATTTGGTAAGAATTAGGTATAATTGGACTCAATTTGGCCCTGAAGGGCACAATTTGGACACACTCAAAGCCTGAACGGCTGGACTTGACCCAACCTAAGCTTCAGGATAAAATTCCTCTATCTGATGCGCCNCCTTAGCTTTACCGGAATAGTATACCTAGACAGCGGCGGCTACTCTGCCCTTTGTCCCGAGCTAGACATAAGGGCCAAGGGCTCCTCACCGTTTGACGCCATCTACCGCCTGCAGGGGGCCATAAGCCGCTACCTCAAGATAGTGGAGGAAAACGGCATCCCATACCTTAGGCCCATCCCCTCGGAGCAGGATCCCCGGATAACAGACCCTTCATCGGTAGTGAAGGTGATGCACCTGGGTTTCTTGTTTTTCAGGAAGCGGAACTTCATTTACGATACCGCCCAAAAGAACCTGAACTGAGGGCCCAGCTCACCGGGCCGCTACACTTGGGTTGAGATTTCATCCAAATCTTTGCGAGTTATTCTAAAGACTAGTCTATAATAATTCTGCTGCGGGTGCTTCAATCAACAACTATTTGAAATAAAATTATTTTTTGTTTTTCTCTTTTGCCGATATCTCCTCCATGATGAGTTTGTGTATCTGAAGGAGTATGAATNCCTTGTAAGTGCCTATCTTTTAAGGGAATTTTACGAGCTTGAAGGCACTCACCCAAGGGAAGGAAACTCCGATGAGGAACTGAAAAGGAGAAGGTTTCTTGAGCTGGTCAATGAGGAGGTCCCAAAGCAGGTGTGTCCTCAGATTGCAAAGGGTAAAAGGCTCGGCACTAAGATGATGCAACGGCGGCAGGTTGAGGGTGTTTTGCAGGCCGTGGAGCGGGCCAAGGAGGAGGGCATAGATGTTGACAGGCTGGATGTATCCCTGGGCGAAGTGTTAAAGGAGGCTAAGGCCTTTCGGTGTTCGCTTCCAGGGGAAGTGCCCTCTGCTAAGGAGACCCCTGCCAAGGAAGAAGGGCGGTAAGAAAGCATTATGGCAGGGCAGCAACCCAACGCTGGCTCTGGTGGAAGGGGGAAGAAGCTCGTTATCCGGGTAGACGAGGAAAGGCTCAGGAGGCTTATTTTGAACTTTCGGGCATCTGACAGGAGAAAGAAGGCCCCGCTCCTTTACGGCTCTACCCGGGCAAAGCCCTTGAAGGCCGAGACGCCCAGAGCGGGCTTGCCCAGAAGGCTCTATTCCATCAAGGAGGCCTCCCAGTATCTGGGAAGAAGCGTTTGGGCCCTCAGGGAGATGCTCTGGGCAGGCAAGCTCCCCTATGTAAGAGATGGCAGACGCATCCTTCTGGATATCCGGGACATGGATGCCTGGATAGAGAAGAACAAGAGGCGGGAGGAGGTGTCGTATTACAAGAACTCCAGTTAAGTAAGACGGGGAGTATTAAGCTAGGTTTTCAGGCCCTATTAAGTAAGGGGGTGAGGTGCATGGCGTGATATTAAGTAAGGTGTTAAGCATTCAAAGACCTATTAAGTACGGAGGGTGAGTAAATGGGAGCCATCTACAAGAGGGGTCGTATCCGGTGGATAAAATACTACTGTCATGGAAAGCCCTTCAGGGAAAGCTCAGGCTCAGACAAAAAGAGCGTTGCGGAGCAGCTACTCAGACTCAGGGAGGGCCAGATAGCCGAGGGACGATTTCCAGATCTCAGAGCGCAGCGAGTGCGCTTTGAGGAGCTGGCCCAGGATTACCTGAACGATTACCTGATCAACGGCAAGAAGTCCCTAAGAAGGGCCAAGGAATGTGTAGGACACCTGAAGGCCTTCTTTGGTGGGATGAGGGCGGTTGAGATTACCACGGAGCGCATAAGGGCCTATATCCTCCAGAGGAAGCAGGCAGGCATGAGCAACGGCACTATCAACCGGGAGCTTTCAGCCCTCAAGAGAATGTTCAACCTGGCTGCCAGGCAGACACCGCCAAAGGTCATCAGGGTGCCTTACATCCCTATGCTGAAAGAAAACAATGTGCGCACAGGCTACTTTGAGCACGATGAATACCTGAGGCTCAAAGAGGCCCTGCCCGATTATCTTAAGCCCGTATTTATTATGGGCTACTACACGGGCATGCGCCTGGGTGAAATCCTCAGCCTCACCTGGGACAAGGTCAACCTCATAGAGGGGAAAATTACCCTTGAAGCTGGAAGCACCAAAAATAACGAGCCCAGAGTAATCTATCTGGTGGGTGAGCTGTATGAGGCCATTCTGAAGCAGTGGAACCTCAAAGAGAGAGATTACCCAGAATGCCCCTATGTGTTTCACCTGAGAGGCAGGAGGATAATCTCCTTCAAGAGGTCTTGGCGCAGGGCCTGTTGGCAGGCAGGGGTTGAGGGCCGGCTGTTCCATGACCTCAGAAGAACCGCCGTGAGGAACATGATAAGGGCCGGTATCCCTGAGAGGGTTGCCATGAGGATTTCAGGCCACAAGACCAGGAGCGTTTTTGACCGCCACAATATTGTCAACGAGGCAGACCTAAGGAACGCATCTCAAAGGCTCCTAGAGCTTCACCAGAAGGCCCAAGAGAAGCTTGAGAAGACCTACTTTGCGAATCNCCCCGGGCACAATTTAGGCACAATTGGCTCTGGAGGGAAATAATGCAGGGCTATAAGTGCTTGAAATTACTGGCGCGCCCAGGAGGATTCGAACCCCCGACCTGCGGATTCGTAGTCCGTCGCTCTATCCAACTGAGCTATGGGCGCAGCCTAAACTATTATAATTATACCCGGGTCGCTTTGCAATTCCTTGACCTCAAGGCCTCTTTTCTGTTAGATTACAAAAATTTTCGGAGGCAGAAGCCTACAATGACCACTAAAAAGACCAGGGCCAAGAGGACTGCTAAGAAGGCCCCTCAGAAGAAGAGGCCCAGCTCCAGGGAAAGAGCCATCCAGGCAATAAAGGAGGAGCTCCTCAGGCAGAAGGAGTCCATCCTGCATGAGGCAGAGGCCACCATGAACAGCCTGCCCGAGCAGGCCGTCTTTCCGGATGTGGGCGACCAGGCCTCTGCCGAAATGGACAGGAACTTCATGCTCCGCCTCAGGGGCAGGGAGCAGAGGCTGCTCAAGAAGATAGAGACGGCGCTGGAGCGTATCGAGGCAGGCACCTTCGGCATATGCGAGGTCTGCGGCGAGGAAATAGACATCAAGCGGCTGCAGGCCAGGCCCGTGGCCAGCCTGTGCATAGCCTGCAAGACCGAGCAGGAGGAAGAGGAAAAGCTCCAGGGGCGCTGAAAGGGCTTTACACCCCACCCCCTGCCGGCATATAATCCCCTACCATGGCCTGGAAGGACCTGGGAGAGTTCATCTCTGCCCTGCAGGCTCAGGGGCAGCTTAAAAGGATAAAGGTTCCCGTTGNCCCCGTCCTGGAAATCACCGAGATATACGACCGGGTAGTGAAGCGGGGAGGCCCCGCCCTCCTGTTTGAGCAGCCTAAGGGTTCCTCCATCCCCTGTGCCATAAACCTCTTTGGCAGCATGGAGAGGATGCGGATGGCCCTGCAGGTCAAGGACCTGGATGACATTGGGCAGCGGATGCTGCAGTTTCTGGAGCCGGAAATCCCCAGCAACCTGATGGAAAAGCTCAAGGCCCTGCCTAAGCTGAAGCGCCTGGCGGACTTCCTGCCCAAGTATGTGAAGGACGGCCCCTGCAAGGAGGTAATCATAAGGGACAACCCCAGCCTGGAGATACTGCCCGTGCTTAAGAGCTGGCCCCTGGACGGAGGACGGTTCATCNCCCTGCCCATGGTGTTTACCAAGGACCCGGAGACCGGGCAGCGCAACTGCGGCATGTACAGGATGCAGCTTTACGACCAGCGCACCACGGGCATGCACTGGCACATGCACAAGGACGGGGCCAGGCATTACCGGAAGGCCCAGCGCCTGGGCCGAAGGCTGGAGGTGGCCGTGGCCCTGGGGGCCGACCCTGCCACCATGTATGCCGCCACCGCTCCGCTTCCGCCCGATGTGGACGAGATGCTCCTGGCAGGGTTCCTGAGGGAAAGCCCCGTGGAGATGCTCAAGTGCGAGACGGTGGACCTGGAGGTGCCAGCCAATGCGGAGATAGTCCTGGAGGGCTACTGCCAGCCGGGGGAGCTCCGCACCGAGGGGCCCTTCGGAGACCACACGGGCTACTACAGCCTTCAGGACGACTACCCCGTCTTTCATCTGACCTGCATCAGCATGCGCCACAGGCCCGTCTACCCGGCCACGGTGGTGGGTCGTCCCCCCATGGAGGACTGCTTCATGGCCAAGGCCACGGAGCGCATCTTCCTGCCCCTGATAAAGAAGCAGATACCCGAGCTGGTGGACATCAACCTGCCCATGGAGGGGGTGTTTCACAACATGGCCATAGTGTCCATAAGGAAGAGCTACCCGGGACAGGCCAGGAAGGTGATGTATGCCCTGTGGGGCATGGGCCAGATGAGCTTTGTAAAGTTCATCATAGTGGTGGACGAGTGGGTGAATGTGCAGGACCTCTCGGAGGTGCTCTGGCGGCTGGGAAACAATGTGGACCCCAAGCGGGATGTCGTCATACTGGAAGGCCCCCTGGATGTCCTGGAACATGCCTCCGACATTCCTGCCTACGGGGGCAAGATGGGCATAGACGCTACCAAGAAGCTTCCCCACGAGGGATTTACCAGGCCCTGGCCGCCGGACATAGAGATGGCCCCCGAGATAAAACGGCTGGTGGACGAAAGGTGGAGGGAATACGGTCTGGACTGAGGAGTCCGTCCTACTGAAGCAGCCCCAGCGGGGACTGCCCTGGGTGGTGTTTATCCACGGGCTGGGAATGAGCAAGGAGATATGGCTAAGGCCCCAGGAGGCCAGGACCCTGGGGCTGTTTCCAGTTGTAGCCTTCAGCCGGTACCGAAGGCCCAGGACGCTGCTACACGAGGTGCGCCGCAGGGGCTACGGGCTTCTGTGCTTCAGCCAGCAGCGGCCCATGGCTCCGGCCCGGGTGGCCGAGGCCGAGCTGAGGGAACTGCTCAGGATGGCCTCTCCAAAGAGATACATCCTGGTGGGCCACAGTCGGGGCGGGCTCATAGCCAGGGCCTATCTTAAGGACCCCCTGCCAGGCTGCCTGGGCTACATAAGCCTGGCCACGCCGCACCGGGGCTGCGGCATGGCCAGGTGGGTGGAGTTCCTGGAGCCTCTGGCCCCCCTGCTGAGGAGACTAACTCCCCAGAAGGCAGGCGGCAGGCTGGGCCTGGCCCTCAGGCGGGCCTCGGCCTTCCTGGAAAGCCCTGCGGTAAGGGAGCTTCTTCCAGGTTCTGCCTTCCTCCGCTGCCTCACAGAGCCCAAGCCCCCCGTGGCCATCTCCGTGGGGGGCACGGAGCCCAGGCTCTTCGGCCTCCTGGGGGTGGAGTTTCCCCAGGCCCTGGAGGCCCTGCTGCCGGCAGGGGCCTTTCCCCCGGAGATGAGGAAAGGGCTGGGCGACGGCCTGGTGACGGCTGAAAGCGCTGTGTATCCCAAGGCGGATGCGCACCTGAACTTTCCCGTAAACCACGCAGAAGTGCTCTTTGACCTCAGGATAAGAAAAACCCTCATGGGATGGATAGAGAGGATGCACTGATGGAAACCTTCTTGGCAGCAACGGCCGCCTCCCTGGTGGCGGCCTTGCTGGCGCTTTACCTGAGGCACAGGAGGCTCAAGCAGCGGCTCCTCCAGAGCCAGGCCCTCATAAGACAGCAGACCATCCTTTCCGATGTAGGCTCCCTACTGGCCAGCAGCCTGGACATAAACTCCGTAGTAGAGACCCTCCTGGACGGAGCCAAGTACCTCTCCAGGGCTCAGCTCTCGGCCGTGCTCCTTACGGAGGGCGCACGGGTGAAAACCTTCCACACCTCCATGGGCCCTGCAGAGGGTTGTAAACCTCGGGCCACGGGCATTCTTGAGAGGGTGCTCAAGGAACGCCTCCCGGTAAGGGCCAAGAGGCTTTCCTCGCACGAGGCCTTCCAGGGCCTGCCTGACAGGCACCCGGCCATAGAGAGCATCTTGGCAGTACCCATCATCCTCAGGGACAGAACCATAGGGGAGCTGATAGTGGCCAACAAGACGGGCTCAGGGGAAGGCTTCAGCTCCGAAGACGAGGACGCCCTCCTGGCCCTGGGCTTCCAGGCCGCCCTGGCCCTGGAGAAGGCCCATCTGCACGAGGAGGNGGAGGCCTTGGCCATAACGGATGGCCTCACGGGCCTTTACAACCACAGGGCCTTCCAGGAGCGCCTGGAGGCAGAGCTTGGCCGCTCGGGGCGCTTTGGCCATCCCCTCAGCCTCCTCATGCTGGATGTGGATGACTTCAAGCGTTTCAACGACACTTACGGGCATCAGGCCGGCGACAGGGCCCTCAGGGCCGTGGCCGAGGCGGTGCGCTCCTCCATAAGAAGTGTGGACTTCGCCGCCCGCTACGGAGGAGAGGAATTTGCCGTGCTCCTTCTGGAAAGTCCTCCGGAGAAGTCCCTGGATGTGGCCGAACGCATCAGGCAGTGCATCGAGGGCCTGTCCATTAAGGTGGACGGCTCGGAGGCCCGAATCACCGTAAGCATCGGCGTGGCCCACTACCCCGGGCATGCCAGGGACAGGCAGGGCCTTCTGAGAAGGGCAGACGAGGCCCTCTACATTGCCAAGCAAAGAGGCAAAAACCAGGTGGCCGTTCCCCAGGAAGGGGCTTAGTCGCTGAGCCTGAAGCTTATGGGCACCCTCAGAAGCCCACTCACCCTGGGAAGGGGTGTAGCCCTCTTGAGCCCCCTCAGGGCGGCCTCATCCAGCATCTTGTGGCCCGAGCTCCTGAGCACCCTGACATCCACGGGTACACCCTCAGGGCTTACCCTGAAGCTCAGCACCACGGTACCTTCAAGTCCCCGCCTCCTGGCAGCCCAAGGGTAGCGCACCGCCTGCTGAAGGGCCTCCAGAAGCCTCCTCAGGGCTGCGGTATTCCCGCCATCACCGGCAGCAGCCACTTCCTCAGCCCCGTCCCCAGGGGCCTGGGGAGCCGTATGCCAGGGAACCGCCCCTTCCTGCCCCTGAAAGGGGGNCCACACAGCTGAGAGCTCGGAGGAGGATGAGGGGGGCGGGGAGGAAGCCTTTGCCACCTGGGCATCTCCCTCAGGGGGCGGCTCCTTGGTGCTCTGAGGAGCTTCTCCGGAAGGACGCCTGGGGCTTTTCGGTGCCGCCCCGCCCTTTCTGGCCGGCAGGGCAGCCTTGGTCGTCGCCGCCTCAGGTGCCTGCCGAGCCCCCTGCAGGAGGCTCACCTCAAGCACCTGGGGCCTCAGGCCCTGGCGCTGGCCTGCCAGCGCCAGGGCCAGGGCCAGCACCAGAAGGTGTAGCAGCATCGAGGCCCCTATGCCCTGCCAAAGCCTGGCCATTCCATCCTCTCAAGGGGCAGACCTTCCCCCTGGCTTCTTAGAAACTCATCCTTACTCCAGCGTAGGCGGAAANCCCCTTGGTGCCGTAGTCCTTGGCCTCCTCGTAGTCCTCGTCCAGGAGGTTTTCCACCCGGGCAAAGAGGGTCAAGGCGTCGCCGAGGCTGTAGCGGCCGGCCAGGTTCAGCACCTGGTAGGCATCCAGGGTCTCGCCACCGTCCACGGCCTCGCCCACCAGCAAGGCCCAGAGCCTGAGGCCCCACCTGTCCGTACCGTAGTCGGCCGAAAGGGTCAGCCTGTGCTCCGGTCTTCTGGGAAGGGTCTCGCCCGTGGTGGCATCCTTGGCCTCAAGCCAGGTGTAGGTAGCCTGAAGCAGGAGGGCCTCCACCGGCCTTGCGGACAGTTCCGCCTCCAGGCCCTTTATCTCGGCCTCGGCCACATTCACGGGCTGCCAGAACCAGGGGGAGGTCTCCTGCCAGTCTATGAGGTCCTCCACCTCCTGGCGGAAGTACACCACCGAGGCCTTGGCCCGGGTGAAGGACTTCTCCAGGCCTACCTCCCAGCCCCTGCTTCGCTCGGGCTTGAGGTCAGGGTTGCCGCTGGCCCAGGGGCTTGAGGGCCAGAACAGGTCGTTCATGTCGGGGGCCTTGAAGCCCGTGCCGTAGCTGCCTCTGAGGGCAAACCCCTCGGGCAGCCTCCACAGGGCGCCCAGGCGGTAGGTAGTCTCGGTGCCGGCCGTCTCGNGATTGTCGCTCCTCAGGCCCGCATTGAAGACGAGGCGCCCGGCCAGCAGCTTGGTGTTTACATAGAGGGCCCTACTGGTTATGTCCTCCTGGAAGTTGCCCTCGTTTTCCCCTTCATCCTCCCTGAGCTCTGCGCCTGCCACCACGGTGAGGCTCTCCAGGGGCCTCAGGGTGTGCTGCCAGTCAAGCCCCTTGCGGCCCACGATTATGCGGGAGGACACCGTGCCCCCGTCAGATGTAGTCATGGCATCCCGCTGGGAAAAGACCGTGAGGCTCTGGCTCCAGAACTCGGCGGTCTCCACGGTGGCCCTGGCGGAAATCAGGGAGTTCCGCTGCCTTATCAGCCGGTCGGGGTCGTCGGCCCCGAAGGCATCAATCTCGTTCCGGTCGTAGAGGTACCTGCCCCGAATGGAAAGCTCTACCGTGGGGCTTAGGGCTACATCCAGCGCTGCGGAGATGTAGGCGTTCCTGTAGCCGTCGGCCTCGGTGCCGTCCTTGTAGGCCGAGACACCCTCGGTGCTGAAATACCCTGTGCTCAGCCTGTAGCCCACCTGACCCGCAGAGCCGCTGAGGGTGGCCGAGGCCTTGTAGGTGCCCTGCGTGCCTCGGTGCTTACACCGAGCCGGGGCTTGCCCCTTCCCCGCTTGGTGATTATGTTTATCACCCCGCCTATGGCATCGGAGCCGTAGAGGGTGCTCTGGGGACCCTTGAGCACCTCGATGCGCTCTATGTCATCTACAGAGATGGCCGAGAAGTCAAACCCCCCGGTGGTGGTGGAGTTGACCCTCACGCCGTCAATGAGCACCAGGGTGTGGTCCGAGTTGGTGCCCCGGAGAAACACGCTGGCCTGTTTGCCCTCGGCCCCGTTCTGAACCAGATGCAACCCCAGCACATCCCTCAGCACCTCGGGAAGGAGCCTGGCCTCCTTCTTCTGAATCTCCACAGCGTTAATCACCAGCACCGAGGCCGTGGCCTCGAGCCTGGGCTCGGGGAGCCTGGCGGCGGTGATAACCACCTCCTCCAGCTCCACCTCCTGGGCCCGGCCCAGAGGGGCCAGGGCCAGCAGCACACACAAGGCAATCAGAAACCTCCACATACTGAGAAACCTCCTTCTTCCCTCGAAGAGGGACGGTCTTCCGAGGCAGGGGCAGGTCTCCTGGCTCGGGGCCACCTACTTGCCCGCCTTCCCAGCCTGGGGCCCGAAAGACTTGCATTCCCCGGGCCCTTGGCCAGTGGCCTCCTGGGCTTTCGCTCCCCTCACAGTTGCGGGGCAGCTGCCGAGTCTCACGGCATTCCCTGCGCCTCTGCCTCCCCCCTGGGCCGTCGAGGACGGCTCAGAGGGCTGTGAAAAATCCTTCCTTCCTGTCAAGCTCCACCTCATACACCTCCCTGAGGAGCCCCTCTCTGAGCACCTGCTCGGGAGCTCCAAAGGCCTTTATGGTGCCCTCGCTAAGGAGCATCACCTCCTGGAAGAAAAAGGCCATGTTTATGTCATGAAGGCTCATGAGAACGGTTATGCCCCTTTCGTTCAGCCCCCTGAGGAGCTGGAGGAGCTCCGCCTGGTAGCGCACATCCAGGTTGGCCAGGGGCTCGTCCAGGAGCATGAACCCTGCACCCTGGGCCAGGCTCATGGCTATGAAGGCCCTCCTGAGCTCCCCGCCGCTGAGGCTCCTGAGGGCAAGGTGGGCCTTCTCTCTAAGGCCCACTGCCTGGAGGGCCTCCATGGGGCTCAGGCTCCCGGCGGTCTCCGCTCTATGCGAAAGCCCTCCCAGATAGGGATAAAGGCCCATCCTCACCACCTCCAGCACGGTAAAGGGCAGGTTCTGCACCGGCACCTGAGGCATGAGGCTTACGAGCTTGGCCCTGTCCCGGGGCCGATATGCCCTGAGGNCCCGTCCCCAGAGCCTGATGCTTCCCGCCCCGGGCCTCAGGAATCCGCAGGCCAGCTTAAGCAGGGTGCTCTTGCCGGAGCCGTTGGGCCCCAGCAAGGCCACGAAGGCCCCCTCCTGGAGGCCGAAGCTGAGGCCCTGAAACAGCCCCCCCTGGCCCTTGTAGGAGAAGGCCACATCCTGAAACTCCAAAATGAAGGGCCTCATTCTATACACTCAGCACCCCCTTTTTCCTGAGCAGATAGAGGAAATAAGGTGCCCCTATGATGGCCGTAATCACCCCTGCGGGAAGCTCCGTGGGGCTCAGGGCGGTGCGGCCCAGGAAGTCCGCCACCACCAGCAGGGCAGCGCCTCCGGCAAAGCCTGCGGGAACGAGCCTCTGGGCATCGGCACCCACCAGGGCCCGCATGATGTGGGGCACCAGCAGGCCCACGAACCCTACCACCCCGGCCATGGAAACCGAGGCGGCCACCAGCAGGCATGTGGCCACAAACAGCACCAAGCGCTCCCTCTGGGGGCTGAAGCCCAGGGTGTGGGCCAGCTCGTCGCCCAGAAGTAGGGCATTAAGGGCCCTGGCCCTGAGGGCCACCACCGAGGCACCTACGGCCACCAGGGCAGCACCCAGGGGCAATCCCCGCCAGCCCACCAGGGAGAGGTCGCCAAACATCCAGAGCACCGCCCTTCTCAGGGCCTCGTCGGTGGAGAGGCTCATGAGCAGCATGAGGAGGGCCGAGGCCAGAAATCCCAGCCCAATGCCCGCCAGGATGAGTCTTTCGGGCCACAGGCCACCGTGGCGCCAGCCCAGGGCCCCCACTACGGCCCCCGTAAGAAGGGCCCCCAGGAGGGCAAACCCGGCCACCCCGTAAGGGAGCACGATTCCCAGAAGCAGGGCCCCCGCCGCCAGCAGGGTGGCCCCCCCTGAGAGGCCCAGCACATAGGGGTCGGCCAGGGGGTTTCGGAGCATTCCCTGAAGCACCACTCCCGAGACCCCCAGGGCCCCGCCCACCAGGAGGGCCGTAAGCACCCGGGGAAGCCGAAGGGAAAGGAGGGCCTCCCGCTGCCAGGGCTCAACGGAGACGGGGTTAATGGGGCTCGGCCCCAACAGCACCGAGGCCACGGAAAGAAGCACCAGGGCAAGCAGGAAAGCCCCAGCCTTAATCATGAAGAAGCCTCCTTAGCTCCCTGAGTCCCTCCACCACCCTGGGCCCTGGCCTGTAAAGGGCGTCGCCCACGAAGTAGACCTTCCCTTCTTTTACTGCAGGAGTGGCCTTGAGCCTCTGAAGAAGCCTCCTGGAGGCCCTCTGCATGTCCACATGACCGCCGCCAATGAGGATGACCTCCGGGGAGGCCCTCAGTACCTCCTCCAGGGAGAACTTGGGGAAGGGCCCCAGGGCTGTGCGGGCTATGTTTTCATGCCCCAGCAGGGCGATGGCATCGTCAATGAGGCTGCCAGGGCCTGCCACCACCAGGGGCTCTGGCCAGACGATGAAGAGCACCCGCTTGGCCCTGGCGGCCCTTGTCCTTCTGGCCTCCTCTATGGCCTTCTGAAGACTCCTGGCCAGCCTCCGGCCCTCCCGAGGTGCGCCCACTACCTGGGCCAGCCTCTGCAAGGCCTGGGGAAGCCCCTGAAGCCTCCGCTGCCTGAAGACATAAAGCCTCAGGCCCATGTCCCTCAGCCTCTCTTCAAGCCAGGGTGGATTGGCCGAGACCCCCAGGACTACCAGCTCGGGCCTGAGGGAGAGTATCCTCTCCAGGGAGGGGTTCACCAGCCCTCCTACCTTGGGCCTCTCCCTGGCCTCGGGGGGCCGGTCGCAGAAGTCCGTGACCCCCACTACCCTCTCCCCCACCCCCAGGGCAAAGAGCACCTCCGTGACGCTGGGTGCCAGGGAAACGATGCGCTCAGGAGGCCCCTCCTGGGCAGACACCCCTCCTGCAAGGAAAGCCACCAGCAGGACAAGCAGGCCGAGCACCCTCATGCCCACCGGGCCAGCCCCCTCAGAAGCCTTTGATTTTCGGCCCTTCTCCTCACTGCCACCCTTACGAAGCCTGCGCCCAGGCGGCGGAAATTTGAGCAGTCCCTGACCAGGATGCCCTCCCTGAGAAGGGCCCGGGCCGCCCCGGGCCTGACCCTAAGGAGATAGAAGTTAGCCCCCGAGGGCCAAAACTGTATGCCCAGCCTCTGGAATTGCCTCTCCAGAAAGGCCTTCTCCAGGGCCATGAAGGCCAGGGTCTTCTTTCTAAAGGCCTCGTCTCTGAGGGCCTCCCTGGCAGCCGCAATGGCAGGGCTTGAGAGCGCCCAGGGCCTCTGCCACCTCCTTAGAAACCTGACAAGCCTCTTGGGGCCCACCAGGTAGCCCACCCTCAGGGAGGCCAGGGCGTAAAACTTGGTCATGCTTCTTAAGAGAAGAAAGCCCCTTTCGGGGGCCTTGTCCAGGACGCTCAGGGAGGGCGCAAAGTCCACAAAGGCCTCATCCAGCACCAGCAGGGCTCCCCGGCGCCTGGCCTCCAGGGCCAAGGCCAGCACCTCCTCAGGGGCAAGCACCCCGCCGGCGGGGCTGTGGGGGTTGCAGAGGAAGGCCACCTCCACATCTGCCAGGGCCTGGACAAAGCGCTCCGCCTGAAAGGGAAAGCCCCCTACGCTCCTTATCCTGGCTCCTGCCAGGAGGGCAGCCCTCCTGTACTCTGAAAAGGCAGGCTCGGGGATGAGCACTGCCCGGGGCCTCAGGCATTGAAGCACATGGTATATAAGCTCGGTGGCTCCTGCACCTGCCAGGAAGTGCTCCTCCTTCAGGCCGTGCGCCTGAGCCAGTGCCTGAAGGAGGCTTTCCGCATAGGGCTCAGGATAGGCAGGCCTTTCCCTCAGGGCTCTTTTCAGGGCCCCCGCGGCCCCAGGAGGCATATCCAGGGGATTTATGGAGGCACTGAAGTCCAGAATTTCCTCTGGCCTCAGATGCAGTTGTCTTGAGGCGGCCAGCACATCGCCGCCATGGAAAAAGGCGCCCCTCATGTCAGCACCCCTACTGCCAGGGCAAATACCCCGGAGCAGAGACCCACCAGCCTGAGGGCCCTGCTCAGGTCTTCCGCCTTGGCCTTGCGGCCGGCAGGGTTTATAAGGGGTTTTTCCACCCACTGGCCCTGGTACCTGGCAGGCCCCCCCAGGCGAACCCCCAGGGCCCCTGCCAGGGCCGCCATGGGGCGGCCGCTGTTGGGACTGGGATGCTTGCCTCCGTCCCTGAGGAGACACCGAAGGCCCTGCCGGGCACTCAGGCCCAGAAGGGGGCTCAGCAGGGCAAGCAGGAGGGCGGTAGCCCTGGCAGGTATAAAGTTCAGTACATCGTCAGCCCGGGCCGAGGCAAGGCCGAAGGCCCCGTAATGCCTGTAGCCCACCATGGCATCCAGGGTGTTCACAGCCCTGTAGAGCATTGCCAGGGGCAGACCCCCCAGGGCGTAGTAAAAGAGGGGAGCCACTACGGAGTCCGAGGCGTTCTCGGCCAGGCTCTCCAGCGTGGCCCTGAGCACCCCTTCCTCATCCAGTCCCTGGGTGTCCCTGCCCACCAGGGCCTTCAGGGCCTGCCGGGCCCCCTGAAGGTCGTCCCTGAGAAGCTGCTCTACCTTCCGGGCTGCCTCAAGGAGCCCCCTCAGTGAAAAGGTGCTGGAAAGGGCCAGGGCCAGAACAAGGCCCTCCAGGGCCCCGCCCTTCAGGAGGGCCTCAAGCGCCCAGGCAGAAAGCCAGGCCCCACCCGCTACGGCCACAAGGAGGGCCAGCCCTCCGGAAAAGTTCCCAGGAAGGCGCCTCTGGAGCCCCTCCGTGGCCTTTCCCGTCAGCCGCACGGGATGAACCGCCAAGGGAAGCTCCCCCATGGCGAGGTCAATCCCCAGGGCCAAAAACATCACCGGATTCACCCCTTTATCAACCCCCATATGGAGCGCATGTCCAGATGCTCCCTGAGGGTCTGGGCCAGGACATCCAGGGCCCGGGCCTTGAAGGCTGCGTAGGAAAGGGGCTCTCTTCTTTGAAGCCCCCTTCTTTCCCTCAGGCGGTTGAGCAGCCCGGCCCTGAAGTGGTCGTTTTCAAACACCCCGTGCATGTAGGTGCCCCAGACCGAGCCCCTCTGGGAACCGTCCAGGAGTTCCTCCGAGGTGGCCAGCCTTCTGAGGCGGAACAGCCCTATGGCGCCCTCGGAGCGCCCCTTGTGTATCTCATAACCCCTGAGCTCTTGCCCGTCCCTGAGGTCTGTGGCCAGCACCTGGGTGGTGACCTTCTCCCCCTGGATAGAGGTCTCTACATCCAGGAGGCCCAGGCCCCTGGCCTCGGGGCAGTTGCCTTCAAGCCCGTGGGGGTCCCTTATCACATGGCCCAGCATCTGGTAGCCCCCGCATATGCCCACTAAAGGGGTGCCCCTTTCCGCGGCCCTCCTTATGCTTTCCAGCACCCCCGTGGAGCGGAGATACCGCAGGTCCTGAATGGTGCTCTTGGTGCCCGGAAGCAGCAGGAGGTCTGCCCCCAGGATGTCCCAGGGCCTGAGGCTGTACAGGAGCTCCACATCGGGCTCCAGGAGGAAGGGGTCAAAATCGGTAAAGTTGGATATCCTGGGAAGGGCAATCACCACCACCCGGAGGGCCTTCTGCCCCCGGGGCCGCTCTCTGAGGCAGCTCTCCAGGCTCAGGCCGTCCTCCTCGGGCAGTGCCCCCCTGAGGTAGGGAAGCACCCCCAGCACGGGCAGCCCGGTACGGGCCTCCAGCTCCCTGAGGCCCGGCTCAAGAATGGCCCTGTCGCCCCTGAACTTGTTGATTACCAGGCCCCTTACCAGGGCCCTGTCCCGGGGCTCAAGCAGGGCCATGGTGCCCAGGAGGGAGGCAAACACCCCACCCCGGTCTATGTCGCCCACAAGGAGCACCCGGGCCCCCACCTGCCTGGCCACGGCCATGTTGACCATGTCCTCGTCCTGGAGGTTTATCTCCGCGGGGCTTCCCGCCCCTTCTATCACCACGAGGTCAAACCTCCGGGACAGGGCCTCATAGGCCTTCAGGATGTGCCCCCACAGGAAATCCCTGAGGCAGTAGTACTGCCTGGCAGTGTAGTTGCCCAGCACCCTGCCCATGAGCACCACCTGGCAGCCGGCCTCTCCCAGGGCCTTGAGGAGTACCGGGTTCATCTCCTTCAGGGGCTCCACCCCAGCCGCCTCGGCCTGGAGGGCCTGGGCCCGGCCTATCTCGGCCCCGTCGGCGGTGATGTAGGAATTAAGGGCCATGTTCTGGGCCTTGAAGGGTGCCACCCTGAGGCCCTCCTGGGCGAAGACCCTCAGAAGGCCTGCCACCAGGAGGCTCTTCCCTACCCCCGAGGCCGTGCCCTGCACCATGAGGGGCCTCATGAAAGGGGCCTCCAGTTAAGATGTCTAAGGAGCATCCCCTGGGGCTCAAGCTCCAGCACATTCAGGCAGCCGGGCTCCTGGGCCAGGCAAAAGAGCTTCTCCAGCGGAAGGCCCAGTAGATGGCACAGGATTAGGCGGTTGGTGCCCCCATGGGCCACTATACAGATGTTGCCCTCCTGGTGCGAGGCGGTAATGTCCCTCCAGGCCCCCAGCACCCGCTTCCTGAAGGTCTCAAAGGGCTCGCCTCCAGGTGGGGTCCTCCCCAGGGGCTCCTTGAGCCAGTCTTGATACTGCGGCTCCGTCCTGAGCTCCTCATGGCTCCTTCCCTCCCAGGCGCCGAAGTGGCGCTCCCTGAGGGATGGTGAAATCCTTACAGGGGCCTCCCACGCCTGAGCAATTATGCCGGCGCCCTCCTTGGCCCTTCTGAGGCTTGAGCAGTAGATGGCCTCAAGGGGCTTGCCTTCAAGGAGCATCCTTAGGGCCTGGGCCAGCACCTTCATCTGCTTGATCCCCTCGGAAGACAGCGGTACATCCAGCCGTCCCTTGTAGCAGCCCTCCATAG
Organism: Nitrospirae bacterium JdFR-88; assembly: GCA_002011795.1. Taxonomy (GTDB): domain Bacteria; phylum Nitrospirota; class Thermodesulfovibrionia; order Thermodesulfovibrionales; family JdFR-88; genus JdFR-88. The sequence continues at coordinate 89,040 of MTOX01000009.1, read as the reverse complement.
TGGTAAGGCCGTGCCTTATGAGAAAAACCCTGAGCATCCTACCGCCACAAGGAGAAACGCCAGCTCCGAGAGCTCAAGCAGTGCCCCCATGGTGTCGCCAGTGTAGCCGCCAAACTTCCTCCGGCAAAGCCATTGAAACCCCATCCCCAACACCAAGGCCGAGGCCAACCCTGCCAGCAGGTGCCCTGCTGGGCCCAGCGCGCCCAGTACCAGCAGGATGCCCAGGGCAAGGAAGGTTGCCCCCCCTGCCTGTGCCCCGGTGGCAGCCCTGCCCACCAGGGCACCCAGGCCATCCTCCTTGGCCGCCCTGCCCCTCCAGAGGGCAAGCACCATCACCCACCTGGAGGCCACAGGCGCAAACACCAGAGCCCCCCAGAGGGAGGCCTCAAGCACTGCCTTAAACAGCGCATACTTGAGAAGCAGGCTGAGCACCACCGAGGCCACCCCCGCCGGGCCTGCCGCCGAATCCTTCAGGGCCTGGAGCCTCCTTTCCTCAGGGGCCCTGAGGGCGTCGAAGGTGTCCGAAAGCCCGTCCAGATGGAACCCGCCCACCAGGGCGCCCTCCAGCACTGCAAGAAGAAGCGCCGCCAGCACCCCGGGGGACAGAACCCCTCCGAGGCCAAGCGCCAGGGCCAGGAGCACCAGGCCAAAGCCCAGCCCCACCAGGGGGAAGGCCCAGGGGCCTACCCTGAGCCTCCGGGCCCCGGGCACAGGCACTATGCTCAGGAAGGCCACGGCGCCCAGAAGGCTCCTCATCGCCCCTCGCTCNCCCCCGCCTGCCCGAAGGTGGCCATCTCGGCATATATCTTTGCCCCGGCCTCCACAAGAAGCATGGCCAGGGCAGCCCCTGTGCCTTCGCCCAGGCGCATTCCCAGCTCCAGGAGGGGCCTCAGGCCCAGCTCCTTCAGCATCAGCGCATGGCCCCGCTCCTCGGACCGATGGGCCGCAAAGAGGTACTCCCTCACCTGGGGGCAGAGCCTGCAGGCTATGAGGGCCCCGGCAGTGGATATGAACCCGTCCACCACCACGGGCACCCTCATCCGGGCCCCACCAAGGCACACCCCCGCTATGGCCCCTATCTCCGCCCCGCCCACCTTGGCCAGCACATCCAGGGGGTCGGAGGGCTCAGGACGGTTGAGCTCTATGGCCCGCCTTATGACCTCTATCTTCCGCCGCAGGGTCTCATCGTCAATGCCCGTGCCCCTGCCCGCTACCTCCTCGGGCGGCCTGCCCGTAAGCACGGCGCAGATGGCCGCCGAGGGGGTGGTGTTGGCAATGCCCATGTCGCCTGTGCCCATGAGGCCGTAGCCCCTCTGGGCATACTGGGTGGCAAGCTCAATGCCCACCTCAACGGAGCGCTCTGCCTGGGCCCGGCTCATGGCAGGCCCCCGGGCAATGTTGCCCGTACCCCGAAGCACCTTTTTGTGAATCAGTCCCTCGGTGTTTGAGAAATCGGCATCCACGGCAACATCCACCACGGCCACCTCGGCCCCGGCATGCCTGGCCAGGACATTTATGCCGGCGCCACCCCGAAGGAAGTTCAGCACCATCTGCCTGGTCACCTCCTTGGGGAAGGCAGAGACCCCCTCCTGGGCCACCCCGTGGTCGCCGGCAAAGGTAAATATCACCTTCTTGCCCAGCTCAGGGGGCTCCGGGTTGGCCTCCCTTATGGCCACTAACCTCCGGGCTATCTCCTCCAGCCTACCCAGGCTGCCCCTGGGCTTGGTCAGGGAGTCAAGCCTCCTTTGGGCAAGCCGGAAAAACTCCTCTCTGAGGGGTGAAATGCCTCCTGTCGTCTCTTTAATCACTGCCAGCGCCTCCTTTTATCTTCATGGGAATTCCTGCCACCAGGAAGAACACCTCCTGGGCCTCCTGGGCTACCATCTGGTTCAGCCACCCCAGGGCATCCCTGAAGCTCCTGCCCAGGGGGCTCGGGGGCACCAGGCCAGAGCCCACCTCGTTGGAGACCACAAACAGGCTGCCTTCAAAGTCCCCCAGGGCCTGAAGCAGCCTGGAAGCCTCCGTGGAGACATCCAGGCCGGCCTGAAGGAGGTTTGAGACCCAGAGGCCCAGACAGTCAAGCACCAGGACCTGGTACCGCCCCCTGAGGCTCCGCAGCAGGCGGGCCACCTGGAGGGGCTCCTCGAAGGTGTCCCAGCCCGGTGGGCGGCTCCTTTGATGCTCCTTTATCCTCTGGCGCATCTCCTCGTCCAGGCCCTGGGCAGTGGCCAGGAAGGCCTTTCTGCCCTCCTGGGCCTGGGCCATCCTGAGGGCCAGGGAGCTCTTGCCGCTCCTGGCCCCTCCCAGTATGAACACCAGCCTGCTCAAGCCTTCCTCCAAATAAAAAATCCCTGCAGGCAGACATGCCCGCAGGGATTGCACCCAGTTTGCTTCATCCCCTTCCCTGGTGGCCCCCTCCGCGAGGGGCCGACCCTATGTAGCGCCACGGGCAGGTCTTCTGGCTTCCGGCTCCAGGCCTCCGCCCCGCCTTCCCATGCCCCTTGAAGGGGGGCACAGTGGCCTCGTGGGGCATCGTGGCCGGTCACAGCGGCGGGACCGCTCCCGACTCTCACGGGATTCCCTATTAAGCCCTTGCGGGCGCCCGCAGCCTACAAGGCTATATTTAAATGCAAGGCCTGAGGATTTGTCAAACTTGACATCCCTGAGGATTTGTCAAACTTGACATCCCCCCGGCCCCTTAAAGATAATAAAATCAATGCAAAAACCCTTGGTTTCCATCATCACCATCNCCTTTAACAGCGAACGCTTCCTGCAGCAGACCATAAGGAGCGTCCTTGAGCAGGACTACCCCCGCATTGAATACATCATAGTGGACGGCGGCTCCACCGACGGCACCCTCAAGATCATAGAGAAATACCGAGACAGGATAGCCAAGGTGGTCTCGGAACCAGACGAGGGCATCTCCGACGCCATGAACAAGGGCATCCGCATGGCCTCTGGTGAAATAATAGGCATAATCCATTCCGATGACTACTATGCCGACTCCACCGTGATAAGCCGGGTGGTAGAGGCCTTCCAGGGCTCGGAGGACATAAAGGTCCTTTACGGCATCCAGGACTTCATAGACCCGCAGACCGGAAGGGTTCTCCTGGTCTGGGGTAGACAGGAGGAGCCCTCCACCATAAAGAGGAGGATGTACCTGCCCCACCCCACGGTGTTCTGCAGGAAAGAGGTGTACGACAAGGTAGGGCTCTTCAGGAAGGACTACCGCTATGCCATGGACTACGAGTGGGCCCTGAGGGTGGTAAAGTTCACCAGGCCTTATTTTCTCAATTACAAGCTCGCCTGCATGCGCGACATGGGCCACAGCGGCAAACACTACAAGGGCTCGCTGGCAGAGACCACCAGGGCGCTGTGGGAGCATGGGCACTACTGGGCCTGGCTCCAGATGAAGCTAAGAAACGCCGTGAAGATACTGCTTACGGAGCTGGGCCTGAAGCGACTGATATTCTGGCTGTGGCAAAGGAATGTGGGGCCGGCCAAACACCTATGACGGGGTTGTCCCGTAGGCAGCCCTCACCTGCTCCTCCACCCACCGGTAGGTAAACTCAAGCCCCACCCTAAGGGGTTGCGTGGGCTTCCAACCCAGTTTCTCATATATTAGACGGTTGTCGGAGTTCCGTCCCCGAACACCCTGAGGACCCGGCACATGTCTGATGCTCAACCGCTTTCCGGCTATCTCCATAATCATCTGGGCCAGCTGGTTGATGCTCACCATTTCCTCTGAGCCTATGTTCACAGGCCCTGTAAAGTCGGAGTGCATGAGTCTCAGGCTGCCCTCTATGCACTCGTCTATGTAAAGGAAGGAGCGGGTCTGCTTGCCGTCCCCCCATATCTCTATCTCGCCTCCATCGGGGGCCATGGCCACCTTTCTGCAGAGGGCAGCCGGGGCCTTCTCCCTGCCGCCTTGCCAGGTGCCCTCCGGGCCGAAGATGTTGTGATAACGAGCAATCCTTACCTCCATCCCGTAGTTCCTGTGATAGGCCAGGTACATCCTCTCGCTAAAGAGCTTCTCCCAGCCGTACTCGCTGTCCGGAGCAGCGGGGTAAGCAGATTCCTCGGAGCACTTAGGGTTGTCCGGGTCCATCTGGTTATACTCCGGATAAATACAGGCAGAGGAGGAGTAGAAGACCCGCTTTATGTTCCTCCTGTAGCAGGCATCCAGAATGTTGAGGTTTATCATGGCGGAGTTGTGCATGATATCGGCATCGTGTTCTCCGGTAAAGACAAACCCGGCCCCGCCCATATCGGCAGCCAGCTGGTAAACCTCGTCGAAGCGCATATCCACTACATGCCTGCAGAAGTAAGGGTCTCTCAGGTCCCCCAATATGAAGTCATCGGCCTGGGTTGGAGCAAACTCCGGATACTTCAGGTCCACCCCCCTGACCCAGAACCCCTCCTTCTTAAGCCTCTTCACCAGATGGGCGCCTATGAACCCCCCGGCGCCGCACACTAAAGCCTTCTTCATTTGCACCTCCTTGCATTTGAAAAACGATAAATTTTACCATACAAATTGCCATGGGGAAAAGCAAGGTTTTAACCCAAACGGCAATCCAGTATGTTATAATGCCCAAAAACTATGACCGTTCGCTTCGTTGACCTTAAAAGACAGTACGAATCCATAAGGGGTGAAATCGACCAGGCCATCCAGAAGGTGCTCCAGGACTCCGCCTTCATAGGGGGCAGATATGTGCGCGAGTTCGAGGAGCAGTTCGCCGCTTACGTGGGGACAAAGCACTGCATCGGTGTGGGCAACGGCACCGACGCCCTCTTCATAGCCCTAAAGATGCTAGGTGTCGGACCCGGAGACGAGGTCATAACCGCAGCCAACTCCTTTATAGCCACCTCCGAGGCCATCACCATGACCGGGGCCAAGGTGGTATTTGCGGACTGCGATAGCACCTACAATATAGACCCCCAAGTGGTAGAGCGGCTCATAACCAAGAGAACCAAGGCCCTGGTGCCCGTCCACCTTTACGGACAGCCTGCCAGGATGGAGGAGCTTTTGGAAATTGCCCGCAGACACGGCTTACATGTGGTAGAAGATGCGGCCCAGGCCCACGGGGCCCGGTACAGGGGCAGGAATGTAGGCACCTTGGGCATATGTGCCTGCTTCAGCTTCTTCCCAGGGAAGAACCTGGGCGCCTATGGTGATGCAGGGGCCATCGTCACCGACGACGAGACGCTGGCAGAGCGGTGTCGCATGTTTTCCAACCACGGCAGGCTGGCAAAATACGAGCACAAGTTTGAGGGTATAAACAGCCGGCTGGATGGTTTGCAGGCTGCGGTGCTAAGCGTGAAGCTCAAGTATCTGGAACGCTGGACCGAGCGGCGCCGACAAGTGGCCAGCATGTACGACCAGGCCCTCCAAGGCTTGGTGCACATTCCGAAGGNAATGCCAGAGGTTAGGCACGTCTACCACCTCTATGTGATAAGGGTTTCCAACAGGGACAAGGTCAGGGAATTTCTCAGCAACAAGGGCATCCAGACCGGCATACACTNCCCCGTGCCGCTGCCTTTTCTTGAGGCTTACAACTACTTAAACCACAAGCCTCAGGACTTCCCCAGGGCCTATAGCTACAAGGACGAGATCCTCAGTCTGCCTATGCACGGAAGCATCACCGACGAAGAGGTTCAGTGGGTTATACAACAGCTTAAGGAGGCCCTTTCATGAAGCCCATAAGATTCGCCTTTATAGGCTGCGGGGCCGTAGCCGGTAAGCATGCCGTAGCCCTAAGCAGATTGCCGGACGCCCAAGTGGTGGGGGCCTACGATGTAAACCCCCAAGCCGCTAAGGAGCTCTCCGAAAAACATGGCATCACCGCCTTTGACAGTATAGAGGAGATGTTTCAGAAGGCATCACCAGATGTATTCGTTATTCTCACCCCCTCGGGTGATCATTGCAAGACCATTCTAAAGCTGGCCCCACTGGGCAGGGACTTTGTGGTGGAAAAACCCCTGGGCCTCACCCTTGAGGACATAGACGCCGCCCTCAAGGAATGCGACTCCCGAGGACTTAAGATTTTTGTGGTAAAGCAGAACCGCTTCAATCCGCCCCTGAGGAAGCTGAAGGAGGCCCTGGAGGCCGGTAGGTTTGGCAGGTTGGTATTGGGAGCAGTCCGAGTGAGGTGGAAGCGCGACCAGGCATACTACGACCAGAAGCCTTGGAGGGGCACCTGGGCCTACGACGGAGGGGTCATAACAAATCAAGCCAGCCACCATATAGACGCCCTCCTGTGGATGATGGGAGAGGTACAAAGTGTGGTGGCCATGACTGCCACCAGGCTGGTGAACATAGAAGTGGAAGACACCGCCGTGGCTATCTTGAAGTTTCGCAACGGGGCCTTGGGAGTAATAGAGGCTACCACGGCCACCAGACCGAAGGACCTCGAAGGCTCCTTGAGCGTGCTGGGAGAGAAAGGTTCCGTAGAGGTAGGAGGGTTCTTCATGAATGAGCTGAAGGTCTGGAACTTTGCCGAATACCATCCCATGGACTCCCAGGTGTGGGACAGGTACGCCAAGGTCCCCCAGGAGCCCGCGTGGAACCATACGGAGTTTTACAGGGATGTACTGCAGTGCATCCGCCAGGGCAAAAAGGCCCTCATAGACGGCCTGGAAGGCAGAAAATCCATAGAGCTCATTAACGCCATCTACGAAAGTGCCGAAACCGGCAGGGAAGTCCCCCTGAGGTTCATGCCCCGCAAATGCCGATTGGGCAGAGCAGAATAAGCCCCAAGGCCATAATATACCCCAATGTAAAGCTGGGGGCCAACTGCCTGGTGGAGGACTTCGCCATAATAGGAGTTCCTCCTAAGGGCTATGCTCCAGGGCAGCTGGAGACGGTAATAGGGGACAATGCCGTGATTCGCTCCCATGCGGTCATATATGCGGGCAACCGTATCGGCGACAACTTCCACGCGGGCAACAAGGCAAACATCAGGGAGCTGAACGACATTGGCGACAATGTAAGCATTGGAACCCTCTCGGTGCTGGAGCACCATGTGAGGGTTGGCTCCAGGGTGAGGATTCACTCCCAGGCCTTTATCCCGGAGTTCACCGTAGTAGAGGAAGACTGCTGGGTTGGCCCCAACGTGGTGATGACCAACGCTAAATACCCTGGCTCACCCAAGGCAAAGGAGCAGCTCAGGGGGCCCCATATCAAGAGGAGCGCCAGGATAGGGGCAAACGCTACCATTCTTCCAGGCGTGGTAGTAGGCGAAAGGGCCTTGGTGGGGGCCGGCAGCGTGGTCACCAGGGATGTGCCCCCAGATGCAGTGGTGGCAGGAAACCCTGCCAGGGCAATCAAAGGCCTGGAAGAACTCGGCGAGTATTAGCCCCCTAATTTGCCTCTGCTATAATCTTTCAGCATGTCGCTAAGAAAACATCTGGGCCATGCGGTCAAGGGCACCGCCCTGGTCATGGCAGGGGCTGTGACCTCCAATCTACTGTGGTTCCTGTCCAAGGTACTTATAGTCAGGACCACCACGAAAGAGGAATTCGGAATATATTCGCTTGTCCTGGCCATCCTGAGCATGGGCACCATGCTGATGCTTCTGGGTCTTCCTGGCGGCGTTGCCAGGCACATCCCTCTTTACTTGGGACAAGACAGGAAAGAAGACGCCCACCATATTAGCAGAGCCGCGGTGACCATAGGTGCCGCTACGGGCACCGGGGCCTTCCTTCTCCTTTACGCCCTGGCCGGACTGTTGCAGGAGCAAGTGTTTTACATCCCCGGGCTTGCGGGGCCCTTGAGAGCTGCCTCTGTGCTGTTTCCTTTCTCCGTACTCCTTGCCATCTTCAGCGCCGTCCTGCAGGGCCACGGATTGGTGCTCCAGAGATTCCTGGAGGACACCTTCAGGCCCCTGGCCCTGCTGGCGCTGGTGGCCCTGTCGGTCGCCCTGGGGCTGGGCCTTGAAGGGGTGGTATATGCCTTCGTGGGCTCCGGGGTGCTCACCTTCCTCCTGGTAGCGGCATACGGCCTGAGGAAGGTGGGGGCCGGCCCCCTGCTTCCAGGAGGACGATATTACGGAAAACTGCTCAGGTTCTCCGTGCTCCTCATGGTGGCAGGAGTGGCGCACACGGTGCTTCTATGGACCGACACCCTCATGCTGGGCCGCTACGGCTCGGCAGCAGATGTGGGGGCCTACAATGTGAGCNCCTCTTTAGCCCGGCTGGTTATGTTCCCCTTGGCTGCCCTAGCGTTCGTGTTCATGCCCATCGCTGGGAGGTTGTTTGCCAGCGGGAAGATGCAGGAGCTGAAGCGGGCCTACCAGGTGCTGACCAAGTGGGTCTTCTCCGCCNCCCTGCCCATACTTTTCGTACTACTGTTTTTCCCGGCCATAGCCATCTCCTTCCTGTTCGGAGAGGGTTTCTCAGAGGCCATAGCCCCGCTGAGGCTTCTCTGCCTGGGCTTTACGGNGCATGTCTTTTTGGGCACCAACATAATGCTCCTTACAGTTCTGGGCCTTCCCCACATAGTGATGATGAACTCTGCAGGGGCAGCCCTCCTAAATGTGGTTCTCAACTACATCTTCATAAAGCTGCTGGGGTTGGGACTCAAGGGGGCCGCCCTGGCCAGCATGGTCTCCTACATTCAGGCCAACCTGATAGCCTCCTTCATCCTTTACAGGCGGAGCGGCCTGCACCCCCTGACCCCCCAGTATCTGAAGCCTGTGCTCAGCTCCGCCCTGGTGGGCCTAGCCATTTACGCCCTTGCCAAGGCCCTGCCCTTCCAACTCTGGATACTACCGCTGCACCTGGTTCTGTTCCTGGGGGGATACTTCTGGGCCCTGCTTCTTACCAGGAGCCTGGAGGCCGAGGACCTGGACCTACTGAAGGCCATCTCGGAGCGGACGGGCATCCAGACGGAGTGGCTCAGAAGATGCATAGGCAGGTTTGTTGCCCGCTGAGAGGGGGTTTCTGCTAAAATACATTGATGCAAAAGCACGTGATATGGCACGAGGCCCTGGTAAACAGGCAGGACCGCAACCGCCTGAACAAGCACAAGAGCGGGCTGGTGTGGTTCACCGGGCTGCCCGCTGCGGGCAAGTCCACCATAGCCCACCACCTGGAAAAGGAGCTCTTTGACCGGGGCATAAGGGCCTATGTGCTGGATGGCGACAATGTGCGCCACGGCATAAGCGCCAACCTGGGCTTCAGCCGCCAGGACCGGAGGGAAAACCTCCGCCGCATAGCCGAGGNGGCAAAGCTTATGGTGGATGCGGGCCTGGTGGTGCTGGCCGCCTTCGTATCGCCCTACAGGCAGGACAGGGAGCTGGTGAGGCAGACCGTTGGGCCGGAAAGCTTCTTCGAGGTGTACGTGAAGTGCTCCCCCGAGGTATGCGAAAAGCGGGACCCTAAGGGCCTTTACCGCAAGGCCCGGGCCGGCCTCATCAAGGACTACACAGGGGTCTCGGCCCCCTACGAGGAGCCCCAGAGCCCGGACATCGTAATAGACACCGAGCAGACCGATGTGGAGACAGCGGTGCAGCGCATCATGGAATTCCTGGACAGGAAGAGGTTCATCCTCCTTATCTGAATTGCGACCCCAAGCAGACAGAGAGCTCCTGGAGGCAGTGGTGGAAATCGCCCGGCAGGCCGGCCGCCTGGTGCTTAAGGTGTACCAGGGCAACCCCAAGGTCTCCTACAAGGACGACCGCTCTCCCCTCACAGAGGCCGACAGAGCCTCGCACAGCCACATCACAGAAGGACTCCAGGGGCTGGCCCCACACATTCCGGTGCTCTCGGAGGAAGGTGCCTCCGTCCCTTACCAGGAGCGCAAGGGATGGAAGGAGTTCTTCCTGGTGGACCCCCTGGACGGCACCAAAGAGTTCATAAGCCGCAACGGGGAGTTCACCGTGAACATCTGCCTCATGAGAGAAGGCATCCCCACGCTGGCCGTGGTGCACGCCCCCGCCCTGGGCCTCAGCTACTGGGCCCTCAAGGGCCACGGGGCCTTCAGGCAGGAGGGCCAAAAGGTGCAGAGGCTCCACAGCAGGACCGCCCCGAGAGATGGCCTTGCCGTAGTGGTCAGCCGCTCCCATCCTTCCAGGAAGCTGGAAGCGTTCCTCAAGCCCCTGACGGTCAGGCAACAGATACCCAGGGGCAGCTCCCTGAAGTTCTGCCTCCTGGCCGAGGGTTCGGCAGACCTGTACCCTCGCCTGGGCCCCNCCTGGGAGTGGGACACCGCCGCAGGCCACTGCATCCTCCAGGAAGCAGGTGGCCTGGTAGTAGACCCGAGGGGCAAGCCCCTGGGCTATAACAAAGAAGACCTGAAGCACCAGGGCTTTATAGCCATGGGAAGCCCCCAGCTGCTGGAGGTGCTGGGCCTTGCAGGTTGAGGTGCAGGGCCAGACGCTGAAGCTTCCGGACTTCCTCCTGGTGGGAGCAGCCAAGAGCGGCACCACCTCGCTGGCAGACTACCTCCGCCAGCACCCCCAGATATTCATGCCCGAGGAAAAGGAACTCCACTTCTTCGCCTTTGCCGCCGAGCCTCCCAGCTACAGCACCTCCCACTGCCTCGGCCCTGTGCTGGTAACGGACTTCCACGAGTATGCGCGGTNCCTCAGCCCCGCCCCGAACGGGGCCGTTATAGGCGAGGCGTCGGTAAGCTACTTTCTGAGGCACCTCTATCGCCGCTGCATCCAGAACATCCAGAAGTTCCATCCCCGGTGGCAGGAACTGAAGATAGTCATAATTCTCAGAAACCCCATAGAAAGGGCCTTCTCCGCCTATGTCAGCCAGCTCAGCTACCTGGAGAGCAAGCCTTTCCGGCAGGCCATTGAGGCATGGCGGAAAAGGGAAGAGGAAGGGNGGAGCCCTGTCTACGACTACCTGGGGGGCAGCTTCTACGCCGAGCCATTAAGTGCCTACAAGAGAACCTTCCCTAAGACCAGGGTCTACCTCTTTGAGGACCTAAGGGACAGGCCCGAATGGCTGATGAGAGACCTGTACCAGTTCCTCTCGGTAAATCCCGGCTTCAGCCCGGAGTTTAAGAAACTCAATCCCTCTATGGTGCCAGTACTTAAGCCCCTTTTTAGGCTCCTTACCAAGCCCGGCCTGGTCAGCTCGGTCTTCCCTTTCGTAGACTCTCTGCTACCCCTGCGGCAGCGGGTAGAGATGGTGGACCGGATAAGGACGCTGTTCAGGAGGGCTTCGAAGCCCCAGATGAAAAAAGAAGACAGGGACTACCTGAAGGCCCTCTTCAGGGAGGACATCCTCAGGACCCAGGAGCTAATCGGCAGGGACCTGTCGGAATGGCTCCAATGACTCCCGGAGGGAACCCCTGAGAGCCAAGGTGCAGGGCCAGACGCTGAAGCTTCCGGACTTCCTCCTGGTGGGAGCAGCCAAGAGCGGCACCACCTCCCTTTATTCCTACCTGAGGGAGCACCCCCAGATATTCATGCCCCCAGAGAAGGAACCTCACTTCATGGTGCTGGTGGACAGGCCAATCGCCTCCAGGCCCATAGCCAAAGCCAACGAGNTCGTGTTTGAATTTGGCACATATGTCAGGCTCTTTGAAGGAGCTGGAGACGACCAACTAATAGGCGAAGCCTCCACAAGCTACCTTTACTACCATGACAGGGCGATAAGGAATATAAAGAGATACATNCCCGAATGGAAGAAGCTGAAGATACTCGTCATCCTGCGGAATCCAGTGGACAGGGCCTTCTCCCACTATTGGATGCAGCACAGAGTTTACAGGTACGAGTCCCTCAGCTTTGAGGATGCCGTTGATTATGGGCATCCTGTAGTGAAAAAGCGGATGCAATACGATTGGCGCCCTGAGGACTACATTGGCTACTCTATGTACCATGATGCCCTGAAGGCCTACATGGAAACATTCCCTCACACCAGGGTCTATCTGTACGAGGACCTGGCCGCAGACCCAAAGGGCCTGGTAAGGGACCTCTATCGTTTCCTGGGGGTGGACGACTCCTTCGTGCCTGCCAACATAGGGGTAAGGTACAACCCCAGGACGAACTTCCTGGCCAGGCTACTGCTTAGGCCCGGCCTGGTGAGCTCCGTCTTTCCCCCCGCAAGACTCATCCCCCTGGAAAAGAGGGTGGAGCTTGTGCGCAGGATAAGTGCCAGGGTGGCCCAGGCCTTCAGCAGCAGGCCAAAGATGAAGCCCGAAACCAGGGAGCGCCTTAAGGCCCTCTTCAGGGAGGACATCCTCAGGACCCAGGAGCTCATTGGGCGCGACCTCAGCAAATGGCTTGATTAGCCAACAAGCTCCTGGTAAAGCTCCCTGTAGCGCCTGGCCTGGGTCTCTTGGCTGTAATGCCTTTGGGCCCTGTCCCTGGCCTTATCTGCCAGCTCCTGGTAGCGGGGGTGGTTAAGCACCCACAGGATACCCCGGGCCAGGTCCTGGGAGTCGCCGCTCTGGGCCAAATAGCCTTCCTCCTGGTGGGCAAACATCTCCGGTATGCCCCCGGAGGCAAAGGCCACCACGGGGGTGCCGCAGGCCAGGGCCTCCATGACGGTATTGGGCAGGTTGTCCTGGAGGCTGGGGGTGATGTACACATCGGCAGCACTGTAAAGCAGGGCCAAGGAGACCTCGTCCGAGAGCATGCCCACATGGTGCGCTTCAAAGGGCAGGGAGGTGCTGTCCTCCCTGCCAGCCCCGAAGAGAAGCAGAAGGAGCCCTTCCCTGTCCATCGGCCTCGCTTTCAGATGGCTCAGGGCCTCCTTCAGGTAGGAAAACCCCTTCCTTTCCTCCTTCACATCATGGGCCCCAAACAGGAGGAGTCTTTTGCCCTGGGGCAGGTTCAGAGCCTCTCTGGCGACGGCCTTGTCAATGGGCTTGAAGACGCTGGTGTCCAGCCCGTTGGGGATAACCCGCACGGGGAAGGAGCCCAGCAGGGCACTTTGGCCTACCTGCTGGGCCAGCCACCGGGAGGGGCAGACTACATGCAGGCTGAGGCTCCTGTAGATGCGCCGCTTCCTCTTGAAGACCCATCGGGAAAGGTCCCTCTGACGGGCCGAGCCCAACTGGGGGCAGGCCCCGCACAGCTGGGTGAATTTTTGGCACTGCTGCGCGTAGTGGCAGCCCCCGGTGAAGGGCCACATGTCGTGAAGGGTCCACACCACGGGCCTGTGCTCCAGGGCTGCCAGGTCCTTTACAGCCACGAAGCCCTCTACAATCCAGTGCAGATTCACGATGTGGGCCTCCCGCAGGAGCTTTTTGGGAGGCGTCTTTCTCCTCAGCCATGCCGGATGCCATGCCGGCTGGTGCCCGGGGTAGAGCCTCAGGGGCAGCCTGTCTATATGGCCGCTGGCCTTGGCCAGGGCCTTTGCCGCCAAACTCTGCGGACCCCTCACCGTGGGCTCGGTGCTGGCCTTTTCATCCACCGCCATCACGGACCGCACCCCCAGGGCCAGGAGTCCCTTGTGCAGGCGGTATGCCGCCTTGGCGGCACCGCCCAGCACATCGCTTTTGCTCAGGTGCAGGACCTTCATCCCCTGTAGGCGAAGATGTTGAGCTGGAGGTCCAGGGGCTGCCCCTGGGCCCGATGCACGAAAGGGGCCCTGCGCTCCGTCAAACCCTGGATGTAGTATCTAAAGCCCGCAAGCCGCAGGGTCTTCAACAGCTCGTCCAGGCGTTGAGGCAGGCTGCCCCAGGAGTGATACTCCACAAAGAGGTTCTCCACCCTGCCAAGCACATCGGCGCAGTCAGGGATGACCTCCACCTCGGAGCCCTCTATGTCCAGCTTGAGGAAGTCCACCCCCTCTTCTTGGGCAAGCCAGTCCCTGAGCCTTACGGCCTCCACCTCTATCTTCTGCCCCTGCAGGTATACGGAGCCCCCGTCCGCCCCATGCACCCCGAACTGGATGCTCCCTTCGCGGGTATGCACCGCCTTGGCAACTATCTCCACATCCCCGATGGAGTTGGCCCTGAGGTTTTCCTCCAACACCTGGGCAATAGCTGGGTCTGCCTCAAAGGCCACTATCCTTGCCCCCGGACTCAGCAGCTTGAAATACAGGCAGCTGAGCCCAACATTTGCTCCACAGTCGTATATTACGGGGTTTTCGCTACCTGGCCGGAACCGATATAGCTCGTCCACAAAGATGTCCTTGAACTGCCACAGGAAGGAGGGCAGGTCCGGCACCCGAAACCTGTAGCCCATGAAGCGGACATCCCTGGGCTGGAACCTGGGCAGGTGCCCGTATTTGCCCATGAGCCTTGAGAATTCCCTGTACCGCTTGGACTTCAGCCACCAGTACAGGGGCCTGAGGCACTCCTTCAGGACAAACATCATTTTAACCCCCTCATTCCAGGAGCCCCCGTATGTCTTGAAACATCCTCTCCACAGTGTAAGAGGAGAGGGTTCGGGCCTGGCCTGCCCGGCCGATGCGCTCTGCCTCCTGGGGGTGCTGTAGCAGCCACTGGAGCCGCTCTAGCAGCTCCTCCCTGCTCCGGAAGGTAACCAGCTCTTTGCCCGGCTCAAACAGCTCCCCTATGTTGTCGGCATGCTCGGTAAGCAGGCAGGTGCCTACTCCGGTAGCTTCAAAAAGCCTGATGTTGCCGGCATGGCCGCCTGCTACATCAATATGTATGTTGAGGGTGAGCTGGGAGGCGGCCAGCTCCCTGAACATGTCGGTCCCAAACACCGAAGGCCTGAGTACCCTGGAGATTGCCCCAGCGTCTCTCCGGTAGGATGTCCTTCTGCGCAGGCTCCGGAGGACCGCGGCCAGGCTCCTCTGATTCACCGCCTGCCATGCCACCTCCTTCAGCACCTCCCCAAAGGTGGCACCCCTCAGGGTGCCGAACAGCGACAGGGGAACGCCCTTGCCAAGGAGATATGCCAGAGTCTCCGCCCTCCTGCTATGCTCAGGTGTGATACTGCCGAGGAATGACACGCCGTGGCGCTTCTGAACGGGACCCAGGGCCTTGAGGACCGAGGGGTCAAAACCGGGCTTGGTTATGACAACCTTTTCAAAATGGTGCCTGATGTCCTTGACTATATTAGGGTGGCTGCTCACCAGGGCGTAGAAGCCGGAAAGCTCAAGCCTCGGGGGTATGGGACAGCTTATCCAGCAGATGGCCCTGCCCACGAAGGGCAGGACCTCCTGGAGGAACCTTCCGTAGTACTGGAAGGCCGAGCTTATCCACAGCACATCTGGCCTAAACCGGCGTATCTGCTCCGCCGTTATGGCCTTCTGCCAGTTCAGGCTGTTAAAGCTCCTGAAGCCGTTTTCTTGGGCCCACTTTCTCTGAAGCCTCTCGTCGTTTCCCACCAGCAGCAGTGCCTGTATTGCCTGCGTACGCATGTAGCGGCACAGCCCGGCCGGCCACCCGAAGTGGTCATCATAGAGGGTCTCCAAGTGCTCCTGGAAGGATTTCCCCTGCACCTCAGGATGCCTGAGGTAGAAGTAAGACAGGTACTCCGGGTAATAGTGCCAGAGCATAAGGACCTTCACAAGGCAGCTCCCTTCTGGTGCATCAGGATGTAGGCGTTAAGATAGGGCCAGAGGCGGATGCAGTCGTCCCAACTCCAGGAGCGGCTCTGGTCCCTGGTGTGGACAAACCTCCTGATAGCCCGGCCGTCCCAAATGGCAGAGTTGAGGAAGTCGGGGGAGTTGACCACATCCAGGACGAACTGCCTGAGGGGGCCCAAGAACCACTCTCTCATGGGGGCGTTGATGCCTATCTTCAGCCGCCTGGTGCGGATGGTCTCGGGCATGAGCCCTTTCATGGCGTCCCTGAGGATGCGCTTGGTGAAGCCCCCGCCTACCTTGCTTGACAGAGGTAGGCTGAACACATAGGTCACCAGCCTCCAGTCCATGAAGGGCATCCTCACCTCCACCCCGTGGGCCATGGAGGCCCGGTCAAAGCCTCTGAGGATGGTGGGCAGAACGGTATAGTGGAAGGTCACATACACCTTCCAATCCAGCTCCCCCAGGGCCGACAGCGGCTCATCCGGGCAGGGAGGCACCTGGGGGTTCAGCACCCAGGTATCGCCCCTTGTCCTTTGTAGCCGCTTGTACAAGGCCTTCAGGGGCCGAGGGAGTCGCCTCTTGTAGAGCATCTGCAGTCGCCAGCGGATGCAGCCCTTCTGCAAGGCCTCGGCCTGCCGCTGGTGCGGAGAAAGCATGTGGCGGAAAGTGCGGAGCATGTCCTCTGCCAGGGATTGCTCACCCTTCTGCCGAGCCCAGCAGTAGGCATCGGCCACCATGGTATGGTAGCCAAACAACATCTCGTCAACACCATGTCCATCCAGGGAGACCTTAACACCCCCCTGCCTTACGGCGGCATAGATATCCCAGATAACCGGAGGGCTTAGGTATATGAAGTCAGACTGAAGGGTTTGCTCCTTCAGCTTCTGTGCCAGGTCCGGGGCTGTTTGAGGTTGGATGAAGGTAGCGGTTCCTCCCGTGTACTGAAGCACCTCTTGGGCGTAGTGCTTCTCGTCCAGGCTGGTACCGGGAAAAGTAGCCACAAAGGCCCTCTGCCAGTCTTGGGGCAGGCGCTGGAGGCCCTGCCTGCTGGTCTTCNCCGTGTGGTTCAGCATACAGTAGATGGAGGAAGAGTCCAGGCCGCCGCTGAGGGCCGTGGCTATGGGCACATCGCTGCGCATCCTCAGTCGGCAGGCGTCCTGCAGAAGCTCCTGGAATCTCTCCACCTGCTTGGAATAAGAGGAGGGAACATCGCCCAGATGCTCCAGGGTGGACCACCACCGCCTCTCCTTGAGCCTTCCGTCTTGACTCACCACCATGAGGTGCCCGGGCCTGAGCTGGCGGATACCTTTGTAGATGGTTAGGCCGAACCCCTCCAGGGCGTTGACATCCTCCAGGGCCAGGCTGAGGTTGGCCTCGTCTGCACTACGACTGAAGCCCCTCAGACGGGTAAAGGCCCTGGTCTCCGAGGCAAAGGCAAAGAGCCTTCCCGGAAGGTGCAGGTAGTACAGAGGCTTTATGCCGAATCTGTCGCGGCTGAGGAAGAGCTCCTTCTTCTTGCTGTCCCAAATGGCGAAGGCCCACATGCCGTTGAAACGCTCCAGGCAGGTCTGTCCCCACTGGCGATAGGCGGCCAGGACCACCTCTGTGTCGGTATCAGTCCTGAACTGCTGGCCTGCCTGCTGAAGCTCCTGGCGAAGCTCGATGAAGTTGAACACCTCCCCGTTGAACACGATGAAATACCGCCCCTGGGGACAGGACATGGGCTGCCTGGCCCGTTCGGTAAGGTCCAGAATGGCCAACCGCCTGTGGCCCAGGGCCAGACCGGAGGCCTCCTCATGGTAGAATCCGAACCCGTCCGGTCCCCGATGGGACAGACAATGGGTGAAGTCCTCTATTGCTTTGGGCTCCCCGCTTCCTGAGAAACTCCATATTCCCGCAATGCCACACATTACCAGAGGCGCAGCCGGAATTGCCCTTGCCACTTGCAACAACGCATGGGAACAGCCATGTGCAGGGTCTCCTTGGCTTCCGAACGAACTGAATCATTATAACATGTGCAGAGGCCCTACAGGCTTAGATGCGCTTACGCGAAGGTGCCGGAGGCGGGAGTTGAACCCGCACGGGGCAGAGCCCCGAGGGATTTTAAGTCCCTTGCGTCTGCCATTCCGCCACTCCGGCTATAGGCTCTGGAAAGCGCGCGATTTTCCAAGGCCTGTCGGTCAAGACCCCTGAAGACCCGCGGGGCTTTCCAGGCTCACTATCCGGGCAAGCTCCTGGGGGTCTATGGAGAGCTCCCTGGCCAGGCTCTGGGGAGTGGCGCCGCTCTGCTGAAGCACCTCCTTCATGTACTGCTCGTAGGGGGTGCTCTTTTGCCAGCAGCTTTCAAAATGCTCCCTGAGCACGGCGGCCAGCCCCTCCGAGACGATCCTGTAGCCCTTCTTGGTGGCCTCGGCCTTGCCCACGGCCTCAGGCACCCCCAGTACCACCACCCTGTCGTCCACCACCATGTAGCGGAGGTCGTGGGCCACCGGGCAGGTGCTGAAGCGCACCTCGGCCCCAGCCCTGCTGTAATGATAGCCGATGTGCAGACGGTCAGGAAACCTGGGCAGAAGGTACCTCAGGCGCACCCCCTTCTTGGCCGCCTTCCTTATGGCCGCCACTATCTCCCTGGTGCGCCTTATGTCTCCCCCGTGGGGCATCCGCCCGGTGATGGAGCCCAGTACCTCCTTCTTGGCCTCGTCCATGCTCTCGGCCACCACCAGGAAGTACTCCAGGCGGGTAAGGGTCTTGGTGGCCTTCTGCACCTCCAGCAGCAGGGCATTCCTGGCCCTGCCCTCCTTTATGCTCAAAAGGAGCAGGGCTATGGTGAATGCCAGAAGCACCGACTCCAGAAGCAGTAGCCAGGTCTCTATGTGCATAATTTACTATTTTAAGGGATTTCTGCTGCCCTTACAAAGCCTTTTTTGTGTTAAATTTAACTGATGCCCCCTGTAGGAGCCCTGAGCGAGCTGCTTCTTAGCAGGAAGGTCCTGCTGCCTCTGCTTCTGGGGCAGTTCGTGCTCCTTTTGGCCCTCCTGGGCTACAGGGCCTGGGGGCGCTCCAGCGCCGAGTGCATCGCCTGCCACTCGGACCTCAAGAGGATGACCCAGCTGGGCTGGCCGGAGCTGTATGTCACCCAGGAGATGCTTCAGCGCCAGAGCGGCCATTACAACNCCTCCTGCACGGACTGTCACCTGGGCGACGGTCGGGCCAGGGACAAGGACAAGGCCCACCGGGGAATGCTCAAGGCCCTGCTCATAGGCCACGAGGGGCAGGTGCTCGCCAGGGAGAAGATCACCAAGGAGGCCCTGGTGCTTAAGGACAAGGCGGACATCTGGGACCTGCTGCCCGAGGAGGACCTCCAGGGCGAGCCCTACCCTGTTAGGAACATCCTCTGGCACGACAGGGACCCCCGGACGCTGAACTTTGACCCCCGCATTGCGGCCCGGACTTGCGGAAAGAGAGGCTGCCACCCCGAGGAGCTCAAGCAGTTTGTCCGCACCAGCATGGGCACCAACTACAGGCAGCGCACCATGCGCACCTGGCTCAAGCCCTACGGACCCCACAACTGCGGCCCCTCCTTTGCCGACCCCCCGCCGCCTGAGAAGCTCAAGGACAGCGCCTTTGACCTGAGCCCCGTGGCGGAGATCTCCAGGCAGATAAACCTGCCCTTCAGTGCCGAGCAGGCCCGGGCCAAGCAGCGCTACTGCAATGTGTGCCATGCAGGCTGCCTGGACTGCCACTACAGCCCCAGCGCCGAGCAAGGGGCCCACAGCTTTACCAGGAGGCCTACCTCCCTCGGTTGCGCAGGCTGGGCAAGAGGCACCAGCATGTGCCATCCAGGGGCCATGCAGAGCCGGAGGGGGGAGACCTACCTGGGAGGCTCCTACTCCATTCCCCAGGGCATGAAGGCCGATGTGCACCTGAAGGAGGGCATTCACTGTGTGGACTGCCACCAGAGCGGCCCCAAGGGCATGGGCGACATCCTCAGGGAGGCCACCTGCCAGGACTGCCACCTGGAGGCCCAGCAGGCCCTCGGCGAAAGCCCTCACAAGGACATGGCCTGTGCCACCTGCCACCTGGAGGAGCTCAGGGGCTACCAGCTGACCGTCTGGGGCCCCGGGCTGGTGGCCGGACAGGACAGCCCCTTCAAGAAGTACTCCCTGTACTACGGCGTGCAGAAGCCGCCCATCATAATGAAGGACCAGAGGGGCAGATGGATGGCGGTGAAGGTCTGGCCCCACAGCCTGGGAAACTTCAGCCAGGAGGTGCCCCCCGGGGAGGGCATCAGGTTCCGCTGGCCCCAGGATGACTCCCACCAGGACGCCCTCTATGTAGTGGGCACCGTGGAGGTGCCAGGGGGCAGGAACAATCTTCACCTGCTGTGGATTGAGATTGAGCGGGCCTCCCACCCCTTTGGAAAGGCCAGGGCCTGTGGCTCCTGCCACAGGCAGGATGGTACGCAGCTCAGCACCTCGGAGTGGGAGTTCATGGACTACCAGGGGGCCCAGGAGCCCTTCAGGGGCACCTACAAGATCGTGGCAGACTCGGAAGGGCTGAAAATCACCGGCCTGAGGGCCCTGGGCCCCGTAAAGGTCCAGGAGGGTTATCATATAGAGGACTTCGCCCCCTGGCTCTACTTCCCGGACAGATGGCACGCCCCGGGGGACTTCTCCATAAGGGCCGAGTGGGACAAGTACCAGAGCTCCCTGAGGCTATATGAAAAGGCAAAGAGGCTCCTGGAGGGCAAAAAAGACCGCCGCCTCAGGGAGCTGGTGTTTCACAGCGACGAGGAGGCCAGGAGGCTACTTAGCTCTTCTGGATATAAAAATAGGTAGCCTGCTCCTTCTGCTCGGTGTGAAGGAGCCGGTAGCCCAGCCTGCGCACAAAGGCCTTGATGTCCGAGGCCGTGGCCTCATCGGCGGTGATGACCTGAAGCACTCCTCCCCGGGCCAGGGCATCCAGGGCCCGCTTGGCCATGAGCACCGGCAGGGGGCACTGGAATCCCCTGGTGTCCACCACCTTGTCCGGCACGGGAGGGGCCATCAGGAGGCCACCTTGTCCTGCAGGCCGAAGTAGTACTCCATCTCCAGAAGCCTCCGCTTTATGTGCTGGCCCTGGCTGTAGCCCCCCAGGCGCCCCGTGGAGAATATCACCCTGTGGCACGGAAGCACGATGGGCAGGGGATTCCTGGCCAAGGCCTGCCCCACCGCCCTGAGGGCCCTGGGATGGCCTATGTGGGCGGCCAGCCACTTGTATGTCCTGGTCTCTCCGTAGGGAATGTCCCTGAGGGCGAGCCATACCTGGAGCTCGAAGCTGCTGCCCCGGGGGGCTACCTGGAAGCTAAAGCGCCGGAGGCTTCCCTGGAAGTAGGCCCTGAGCTCGCTTCTACAGGCCTCCGGGGCCCTGGCCCTACCCATGCCCTCGGGCTTCTGAAACCTGAGGCCCAGGAGGCGTTGCCGGTCGTGCACCAGGTAGAGGGTGCCCAGAGGGCTTTCCAGGGGCTCATAGAATGAACTCATCGTAGAGCCTCAGGCCCATGTAGTAGCAACAGCTTTCGCTGTCCATGTTGTTTATGAAGGAGCGCTCCACCCCGTCCTGAAACAGGATGCGCACAATACAGGTGCCGCCCTCAAGCACCGAGTGCCTCTCCTCTATCACCTCGCCTATGCCCCAGGCGCTGTGCTTGGGGTGCCATACCCTGTCGCCCAGCCTCAGATACAGCCTCGGCCCTTTCATGAAATTATTATAGCAACACCTTATGGAAAGGGAAACTTTCAATAACCCTTCGCCCTGTGTTATAAATAGGGAATTACCACCGAAGGAGGACACATGCTCAAGAGGCTTCTACCCCTGGTGCTGGCCCTGGGGCTTCTGTCGTGCCAGCAGGCCCCTCAGGAGACCTTCCAGGGACCCTACCTGGCAAAGGTCAACGGCAAGGTAATCACCGCGGCCATGGTGGCCGAGGAGTTCAACGAGCTTCCCCAGGAGTTCCAGGAGCTGTTCCTTAAGCAGGGGGGCAAGGAACTCCTGCTACAGGAGCTCATAAACCGGGAGCTCCTGTACCAGGAGGCCCTGAGGAAGGGGCTCCAGAACAACCGGGACTTCAAGAAGGCCGTGGAGGACTTCCGGCGGGCCACCCTCATCAGGCTGCTCCTGAAGAGGGAGATTGAGGACAAGGCCCAGGNCTCAGAAGAGGAGCTGAGGCAGTACTACCAGGACCACAAGAAGGACTTCATTATCAACGCCCCTGGAGAGGAGCTTCACGGCAAGACCCTGGAGTTTGAGACCGTAAAGGGTATCATCAGGCAGCGCCTCCTGGGCGAGAAGCAGCAGGAGATGTTCAACGCCTACATCAAGGCCCTGAGGGACTCCCACCAGGTGCAGATAGACCAGAAGNCCCTGGAGGAACTGAAGCTTTAGGCAGTAGGAAGCTGCAGGAGCTGTCCCCCCGGGCCATGCAGCTAAGGCGCCTCAGGTCCCTGCCCAGCAGGTCCTGAAGCATCTCCAGGTCAACCCTGCAGGCCTCGGCATACTGCTGGGCCACCCTGTATATGGGGCAGTTGTAGAAGCTCAGGAGCAGGCTGCCGTTCCTTCGCCTCAGCTCGGCCATATGGCCCTGCTCGTTGAGGGCCTGCACCAGGGCCTGGGCCTGCTCCAGCCTGCTGGCCCTGCCCGATACCTTGGGGCCCAACTCTGCCACCAGCCTGTCCTTGCGGTAGCGGAAGAGCTCCTCCACCTTCTGCCTGCCCTCCAGGCGCTCCACCGCCTCCAGGAGCTCCACGGCCAGCCGATGATAGGCCTTGGGGAATACCTCCTGGGCCTGCTCCGTAAGCCTGTAGATGAACATGGGCCTGCCTATGCCGTGCCTCTGGGCCTGGATGCTCACCAGCCCCTGACGCTTAAGCCCCATGAGATGCTGCCTGACGCCCATAGTGGTGATGCCCACTGCCTGGCTCAGGGCCTCGGCACTCATCCCCCCGCTCTTTTTCAGCAAGGTGATAATACGCTCCTTGGTGGAGGCCCCCTTCCTCATGCTGAAAAATTAACATAAAATCCAGTTTTTGTAAATAACTGACTTGGTTTTTTGCTACTAAGCAGGGTCTATCCAGCTCCCTTAGGGGGTGATATAATAGGCTTGAAATTTACTTCTGGAGGTAGCCATGCTGGTCATAGCAGAGAATCTGAACNCCCGCAACCGGGCCTGGATGGAGGCCTTAAGGGGGCGCGATGCCTCCAGGCTTAAGGCCCTGGCCCAGGAGCTTCAGGCCGCCGGGGCCGAGCTCATAAATGTCCAGTGCTCCCTGGACGGCTCCGGGGACGAGGAGCTTCTGCCCTGGGCGGCGGGGGTGATTCAGGAGGCAGTGGAGCTCCCCCTATGCCTGGACAGCAGGAACACCCGGGCCCTGAAGGCTGCCTTGCAGGTGCTGAAGGAGCCGCCCCTAGTGAACTACCTTTCCTACACCGAGCCTGAGGACCGGGAGGCGCTCCTGGAGCTCGTGGCCCGGCACAGGGCCTCGCTGGTGCTCAGGGCCTCCAAGGGCACCATACCCTGGAGCTTCGAGGCCAAGCTGCAAATTCTGGAGGAACTGCTGCAGGAGGCCAACGCCGCGGACATCCCCAACGACAGGCTCTTTCTGGACCCCTCGGTGGTGCACATCCTCAGAGGCCAGGGGCAGGAGCACCTGGCCAATGCCAGGGACTGCATACTGGCCCTGAAGGAGATGGTGGAGCCCCCCGTGGGCACCCTGGTATGGGTCTGCAATGTCTCCACGGGCCTTCATGGGCCGCTGAGGAAGAAGCTGGAGGCCAGCTTCCTCCTTTACCTGGCCGGCGCAGGCCTGGATGCCGCCATGGNGGATGTGCTGGCCCCGGAGCTGAAGGAGGCCCTGTACCTGATAAAGTCCTTCCGGGACGAAGTGGTGTTCTCCCCGGCTGACCTGGCCTGATGCTCAAGCTGGCCGGAGGCATCCTGGAGCTCCTGAGGAAGGTGGCCACCTCCCTGCCCGCCGATGTGGAGGGGGCCATCAGGAGGGCCTACGAGCAGGAGCCCCAGGGCAGTGCCTCCAGGGAGGCCCTGTTTTACATACTGGAGAATGTGCGCATTGCCAGGGCGTCGGCAAGGCCCATCTGCCAGGACACCGGCACGCCGGTGTTCTACGTGGAGGCCCCCCGGGGGCTGGACCATTCCCTCCTTGCCGATGCCGTCACCGAGGCGGTAAGGCGAGCCACCGAGCGGGTGCCCCTGAGGGCAAATGCGGTAGATGTGCTCACGGAGAGAAACTCCGGGGACAACACGGGCCTTCACTTTCCGGAGATTTACATCCGCCAGAGCCCTGGGCAGAACCTCACCGTGGAGCTGGCCCTTCGGGGCGCAGGCTCGGAGAACTGGGGCACCTTCTACAGGCTGCCCGATGAGGCCCTCCGGGCCGAGCGCGACCTGGAGGGGGTAAGGCGGTGCGTGCTGGACGCCCTGTGGAGGGCCCAGGGCCGGGGTTGCCCCCCCTATGTGGTAGGAGTGGGTATAGCAGGCACCAGGGCCATGGCCGCC
This sequence comes from Nitrospirae bacterium JdFR-88, assembly GCA_002011795.1. Lineage (GTDB taxonomy): Bacteria > Nitrospirota > Thermodesulfovibrionia > Thermodesulfovibrionales > JdFR-88 > JdFR-88. The sequence goes on along the minus strand of MTOX01000009.1, from coordinate 65,027 downwards.
AGACTGAGCAGGGAGGCCCTCCTGAGAAGGCTGGATGACGAGAACCAGGCGGAGGTGCTCAGGCTCCTGGAGGCCTCCCTCCTCAAGGAGATAAACCAGATGGGCATAGGCCCCCTGGGCCTGGGAGGCCGGTGCACCGCCCTGGCTGTGAAGGTCAACCATGCCCACAGACACACGGGCTCCTACTTCGTGGATGTGAGCCTCAGCTGCTGGGCCCTCCGAAGGGGCAAGCTCATATGGTAGAGGCCCTGAGGCTCAGCACTCCCCTGCAGGCGGAGCTCCTGAGGAAGCTCCGGCTGGGCCAGGCGGTGCTGCTTAGCGGGCTCATCTACACCGCCAGGGACAAGGTGCACCGCTACCTTTACCACGAAAGGCCCGCCCCGGAGGAGCTGCCCTTCTCCCTCAAGGACGGGGTGCTTTACCACTGCGGCCCCCTGCTGAAGGACGGCCAGGTGGTCTCGGCAGGGCCTACCACCAGCCAGAGAATGCAGATGTACACCCCCTTTGTCATTCAGCACTACGGCATAAGGGCCCTCATGGGCAAGGGAGGGATGAGCGGCGAGACCCTCAGGGCCATGAAGGAGCATGGCTGTGTATACCTGAGCACCATCGGCGGGGCCGGGGCCCTGCTGGCTCAGCGCATAAAGGGGGTAAAGGGGGTGTGGATGCTGGAGACCTTCGGCCCCCCAGAGGCCCTCTGGGCCCTGGAGGTGGAGGACTTCCCCGCAGTGCTCACCATCGATGCCCACGGCAGAAGCCTCCACGAAGAAATAAAGAAGCACAGCCAGGAGGAGCTCCAGAGGCTCCTCTCGGAGNAGGATGCGGATATTCATTGCTGGAGCCACGGGGTTTGTAGGCGGCCATCTCCTCAGGGCCCTGAGGGGCCAGGAAGGCCTGAGGCTCCGCTGCCTTCTGCACAGCCCCGGGAAGGCCCACCTGTGCAAGGGGCTTGAGACTGTGGAAGGCGACATAGGGGACCTGCCCGGCGGGGCCCTCCAGGGGGTGGACATGGTGGTGCACCTGGTGGGGATACTCCAGGAGGCCCCTGGGGTGAGCTTTCACGAGGTACATGTGCTGGGCACCGAGGCACTCCTCAGGGAAGCCAGGAAGGCGGGGGTGCGGCACTTCTTCTTCCAGAGCGCCCTGGGGGCTCACCCGGGAAGCGACACCCGGTATCTCAAGACCAAGGCCCTGGCCGAGGAGGCGGTGAAGGCCTCGGGCCTCCCTTTCACCATCTTCCGACCCTCCCTGCTCATCGGCCCCTGGGACGGCTTCAGCCTGAGGGTCATCGAGCTCATCCGCTCCATGCCGGTGGTGCCGGTGCCAGGAAGCGGCAGGGCCAGGCTGCAGCCCCTGTACATCCAGGACTGGGTGCGGTGCTTCCTGAAGGTGCTGAAGGAGGGCCCCAAGAACAAGACTTACGAGCTGGGGGGGCCTGAACAGCTGAGCTACAACCGCATCCTGGAACTTTACATGCAGGCCCTGGGCCTGAAGAAGCCCCTCCTTCACATCCCCATGGGCCTGGCCACCCTGGGGCTACCCCTGGGCAGGCTGGCCAGGGCAGCGGGGCTGAAGGTGCCCCAGGCTACCCTGGAGCAGTTGAGACTTCTTCAGAGGGACAATGTGTGCGCCCCCGATGCAGTAAGGCGCCACTTCGGCTTCCAGCCCCTGGGGCTCAAGGAGGCCCTTCGGCGCTTCATTTCACCACCAGCACAGGACAGGTAGCGTTCTCCACCACCCGGGAGGAGACGCTTCCCAGAAGGAACTTTCTGGCCCCGTGCCTTCCGTGCGAACCCACCACGACGAGGTCCACCTTCATCTTCTTGGCGGTCTCCAGTATCTTCTCTGCCGGCTCCCCCTGACGGAGGATTATCTTGGCCTCTATGGACTTACCTGCAAGGGAGGCCCTTACCTTCTCCAGGGCTATGTTGGTCTCCTCCGTGAGGGCCTGGACGATGCGGCGGCGGTCCACCTCGGAAAGCTCGGTGAGGTAAAGCTCCGGTATGACGCTCAGTACCGTGATGGAGCCCTCAAACCTGGTCACTATCTCCACGGCCTTCTTGAGGGCCTTGTCCGAGGCCTTGGAGCCGTCATGGCAAACCAGTATCTTTTTCATGCCACCTCCTAAGGGGAGATTTTAGCAGGAAATGCTTCTTCTGCCAAGGAAAAGGGGCCCGATTCACTGGCGCGCCTGGGAGGATTTGAACCCCCGACCCTCGGCTCCGGAGGCCGATGCTCTGTCCCCTGAGCTACAGGCGCAGTCCGGTTTATTTTACCACAAGGTTTGACAAGGCCCCCCAGGGCTGGGGTAAATTTCCTTTCATGAAGCACCTGGGAGCCACCCTCCTGGCCATGCTGATTGCGGCCCCCTGGGCCCAGGGGGCCAGTCTGAAGTGCGCCTCCACTACCAGCACCCAGAACTCCGGACTGTTTGAGCACATTCTGCCCCTGTTTGAGGCAGCCACGGGCATAAAGGTGCAGGTCATCGCCGTAGGCACAGGCGCGGCCCTGCAGCTGGGAAAAAGAGGGGATGTGGATGTGGTGCTGGTGCATGCCCGGGAGCTGGAGCTTGAGCTCCTGCAGGAGGGCTTCTTCCTTCAGCGCAGAGATGTGATGTACAACCACTTCGTGATAGTGGGCCCTCCGGAGGNCCCCGCCCGCATCGGGCAGGCCGACTCTGCGGCGGAGGCCTTCAGGCGCATCGCCTCCTCAGAGGCCAGATTCCTCAGCAGGGCCGACCGCTCGGGCACCCACCTGAGGGAGCTAAAGCTCTGGGACATGGCAGGGCTGAGCCCCCGAGGAAGGCCCTGGTACCTTGAGACCGGGCAGGGCATGGCCAGGACCCTCAGAATGGCCTCGGAAATGGGAGCCTACACCCTTACGGACAGGGCCACTTTCCTGAGCCTCCAGGACTCCCCCCTGGCTCTGGAGNTCTTTGAGGGCGACCCCGCCCTGCTGAACCAATACGGGGTAATGGCCGTAAACCCCAAGAGGCACCCCCATGTACACTACAGGGAGGCCCTGGAGTTCATCCAGTGGCTTACCTCGGCCCAGGGGCAGAGGGCCATCGCCTCCTTCAGAGACAGTCAGGGCAGGCAGCTGTTTTACCCGGGCAGGGCGGACTGAGGGCATGGAGTCCTTCATCCTCCAGAGCCTTCTCAGGGCCCTTTCGCTGCTGGTAAAACCCGATACCGAAACCCTGGGCATCATAGCCCTGTCCCTGGTGGTCTCGGGCTCAGCGGTGGCAGGGGCGGGCCTCTTGGGCATCGCCCTGGCGGCCTTCCTGGCCCTAAGGAGGCCTCCCCTCAGCGGCGCCCTGCTCAGTGTGCTCAATACCTTCATGGGGCTTCCCCCGGTGGTGGTAGGCCTGGGGCTTTACTTGGTGCTTTCCCGAAGCGGTCCCCTGGGAGCCCTGGGCCTCCTTTACAGCCCCTATGCCATGGTGCTTGCCCAGTTCATCCTGGCCTTCCCCATCGTGGCGGCCCTTGCGCACTCGGCCATCCAGGCGGTGGACCCCGCGGTGGCCGATGCTGCCACGGCCCTGGGGGCCACCCCGCTTCAGCGCTCCCTAAAGGTTCTCCAGGAGGCCCGCTACGGGATAATCTCCGCCCTGATGGCAGCCCTGGGCAGGGTGATGGCAGAAGTAGGGGCGGTGCTCGTCGTGGGGGGGAACATAAAGGGCTACACCAGGGTGATGACCACCACCATAGCCATGGAGGCCGAGAAAGGGGACTTCGTCCTGGCCATCGCCCTGGGCATAGTGCTTCTGGGCATAAGCCTGGGCATAAACACAGCCCTGTACTGGCTTCAGAGGCGGGGCAGAAGGCCGTGAGCCTGGAGGTCAAGGCAGAAGGCCTGTGGAAGCACTACGGGGACAAGGTGGTGCTCAAGGGGATAACCTACAGATTCAACGCCCGGCGGGTCTATGCCCTCCTAGGGCCCAACGGCTCGGGCAAGACCACCCTGCTGAGGCTCCTGGCCCTCCTGGAGGAGCCCTCCAGGGGCCGCATCCTGTACCTGCGGGACGGCCGAGCACTGAGGGCCGACATGGCCCTTCGGCGGAGCATCTGCATGGTGCTTTCGGAACCAGCTCTCTTTAACACCACGGTGCTGGGCAATGTGCTCTACGGCCTAAGACTGAGGGGGCTGAGGCGCCGGCAGGCCTCCCACATGGCCCTGGAGGCCCTGGCCCGTCTGGGTCTTCAGGACAAGGCCCGCCAGAGGGCCCTGACACTTTCCAGCGGCGAGGCCCAGCGGCTGGCCCTGGCCAGGGCCCTGGCCGTACAGCCCCAGGTGCTTTTCCTGGATGAACCCACCGCCTCGGTGGATGAGGAAAACTCCCAAGCCATAGAGGAGATAATCGCCTCGGTGGGGCGACACTGCACCGTCATCTTCAGCACCCATGACATCGGGCAGGCCCACAGGCTGGCCGATGTGCTGCTGAGGCTTAAGGAGGGAAGACTTCTTGAAGACGAATAAGGCCCCGGGAGCGCTTGGAAAACCAGGGGCAGGTTTTGGGGTGGGCGAGGGGACTCGAACCCCCAACACCTGGAGCCACAGTCCAGTGCTCTAACCATTGAGCTACGCCCACCGCACCTACGTGCCTGGCGCGCCTGGGAGGATTCGAACCCCCGACCCGCTGCTTAGAAGGCAGCTGCTCTGTCCAGCTGAGCTACAGGCGCTTCACTGGTCGGGGCGAGTGGACTTGAACCACCGACCCCCTGCTCCCAAGGCAGGGGCGCTACCCCTGCGCTACGCCCCGAAAACTACATAAGGTACTCCATGGGCACCTGCGGGGTCAACACTCCTTGGGCCCATTTGTTATTATAACCTAAAATGAGGCTTGTGCTTTTTGACATAGACGGCACCCTCATAGACTCGGGCCAGGCAGGCACCAGGGCCCTGGAGCGGGCCTTCAGGGAGGCCTTCGGCATACCCGATGCCTTCAGGGGCATCCGCATGTCCGGAAAGACCGACCCGGAGATAATGTGCGAGGCCCTGGCCCTGCATGGCCTGGAAAGCAGCCAGGGGAATCTCCAGAGGCTTATTCAGGGCTACCTGAGGCACCTCGGCAGGGAGATTGAAAACCCCTGGAGACACCTTAAGCCCGGGGTGGCCGAGGCCCTCAAGTGGCTGCAGTCCCTTCCGGGGGTAGCCCTGGGACTGCTTACGGGCAACCTCCAGGAGGGTGCCAGGCTGAAGCTTGAGCCCTTCGGCCTGAATCCCTACTTCCCCGTCGGGGCCTTCGGCAGCGACCACATGGACAGGAACCAGCTGTTGCCTATAGCCCTCAGGCGGGCCAGGCGGCACTACGGCTACCCCTTCAGGGCCGAGGACTCCCTAGTGGTGGGCGACACCCCCCGGGATGTGGCCTGCGCCAGGCCTTACGGTGCCAAGGTGCTGGCCGTGGCCACCGGCAGGTACTCGGAGGAGGAACTCAGGGAGGCCGGAGCCCACTTGGTAGGCCAGAGCCTGGCCCAGGAAGGGCTGCTCCTTACTGCCCTGGGGCTTTAAGGAGCCTGCGGGATACCCTGAGAATGTTCTCCACGGTAAAGCCGTATTTTTCAAACATCACCTTGCCCGGTGCCGAGGCCCCAAAGCCCCTGACGCCTATTACCTCGCCGTCCAGGCCCACATATCTGTACCAGGGCTGGGCTGAGGCGGCCTCCACCGCCACTCGGGCCCGCACCTGGGGGGGAAGCACCGCCTCCCTGTAGCGCCTGCTCTGGGCCTCAAAGAGCTCGAAGCTGGCCATGTTGACCACCCTTATGCGCCGGCCGGCCCTCTTGAGTCTCTCGGCGGCCTGCAGGCAAAGGNGGACCTCCGAGCCCGAGGCCAGCAGTATCAGCTCCGGCGTCCCCTGGCAGTCCGAGATGACATAGCCGCCCCTTCTTATGCCCGAGGCCGGGCCGTAGCGGGCCCTGTCTATTATGGGCAGGGACTGCCTGGAGAGCACCAGGCACACGGGACCCCGATGCTGCAGGGCCAGCCGCCAGGCCTGGGCCGTCTCGTTGGCATCGGCAGGCCTTATGACCAGAAGCCCCGGCACCGCCCTCAGGGCGGCCAACTGCTCCACGGGCTGGTGCGTAGGGCCGTCCTCGCCCACCCCAATGGAGTCATGGGTGAAGATGTAGACCACATGGGTGCGCATCATGGCAGCCAGCCTGAGGGCTGGCTTCAGGTAGTCGGAAAACACCAGGAAGGTGCCCCCGTAGGGGATGAGCATTCCACTGAGGGCCATGCCGTTAAGGGCCGCGGCCATGGCATGCTCCCTGACGCCGAAGTGGATGTTCCTGCCCGAGCCCTGGGGGGTATAGTCAGGAAAGCCCTTCAGATAGGTGTTGTTGGAGGGGGCCAGGTCTGCCGAGCCGCCCAGCAGTTGGGGCACCCTTGGAGCCAGGGCATTGAGTACTACCCCCGAGGCCTTCCTGGTGGCCATGGGACCGTCCTGGGGCCTGAACTTGGGAAGGGCCCTTCCGTCAAGCTCAAACCTGCCCGCCTGGAAGTCCTCCCACAGGCGGGCAAGTTCCGGGTAGCGCCTCCTGTAGGCGTTAAAGAGCCTCCTCCACCGGGCCTCCAGGGCCCGGCCCCTCTTGAGCGCCTGGCGCATGTGCCTGAGGACCCGGGAAGGGACATAGAAGTCCCTCTGGGGCCAGCCGGCACATTCCCTCAGCAGCCTTATCTCCTCCCTGCCCAGGGGGGCGCCGTGGGCCTCGGCGCAGCTCTGCTTGTTGGGACAACCGTGGGCCAGGTAGGNGCGCACCACTATGAGGGAGGGCCTGAGCCTCTCCGCCCTGGCCCGCCTTATGGCCTCCCTGAGGCCCTTCAGGTCGTACCCGTCGGCCCTCTGGACATGCCAGCCCAGGGCCTCGTACCTTCTGGGCACATCCTCGCTCATGGAAAGCTCGGTGGAGCCCTCTATGGTGACCTTGTTGTCGGAATAAAGATATACGAGCTTTCCCAGCCTCAGGTGCCCTGCCAGGCTGGCGGCCTCGGCCTGCACCCCCTCCATGATATCGCCATCGCTGAGAATGCCGTAGATGTAGTAGTCCACCACGGGAAAGCCCGGGCGGTTGAACAGCTCCCTCAGGTAGCGCTCGGCCATGGCCATGCCCACCCCCGTGGCAAAGCCCTGCCCCAGGGGGCCGGTGGTGGTCTCCACCCCCACCTCGGGGCAGTACTCGGGATGGCCCGGCGTCCTGGAGCCCCACTGCCTGAAGCTCTTTATGTCCTTGAGGCTGAGGGGATAGCCCGTAAGGTAAAGCAGGCTGTAAAGGAGCATGCTTCCATGACCTGCCGAAAGGATGAAGCGGTCGCGGTTGGGCCACCGGGGGNTGCGGGGATTGTGCCTGAGGAAATGCTGCCACAGCACATAGGCCATGGAGGCATCGCCCAGGGGCATCCCCGGATGGCCCGAGCGGGCCCGCTCCACCGCATCCACGGAAAGCATCTTGATGGCGTCTATGCACAGCTCCTCAAGTCTGCTCATCCCTGGGGCCTCCTTAGGGGGAAAATCATGCAATTATCCCACACCTGAAGGGGCGTTTTCAACTTCCAAGGACTATGAGCCATGTCATGGTGAGGAGAGAAAACCGTGGTAAAATGAAAGTATGCTTAAGGAAAGTTGTCCAGGCTCAAAAGAGATACGAAGCCCCTATCCGGAGGACATTCTCTGCCCCTTCTGCGGGCATAAAGGGGAGATATGGTCCGACGAGCCCCAGACCACCTGCCGGGGCTGCGGAAAGACCATCAGCAGGGACATGAAGCCCTCCTGCCTGAAGTGGTGCCCGGCGGCCAAGGAGTGCGTGGGCACCGAGAAGTACGAGCGCCTCATCAAGGCGATGAAGGACTAAGGCCCTTGAGCCTCTCTATGGCCTGCCTGAGACGCTGAATATCAGGGTCCCGAGGATTTAGCCTTTCGTACTTCCCCAGGGCCTCCTCGGCAGCCCGGGCGTCCCTGAGGTCAAAGGTCAGGACGATGGCCATGTTCTTGTGCCCATAAAGATGCCCAGGGTCAATGGAGACCGCCTTCCTGTACTCCTGAACGGCCCGCTCCGGCTGGCCCAGCCTCCTGTAGCAGGTGCCCATGTCCACCCGGACATTCACATCCCGAGGGTTGAGCTCCAGGGCCTTCTGGTAGGCCACCACGGCCTCATCGCACCTGCCCATGTCCATGCTGAGGTTTCCCAGCTTTACCCAGGCATTGAGGTTCTTGGGGTCTCTGGCCAGGACTTCCTTCAGGAAGGCCACCTCCTTCTGGGCACTTATGAGCCAGCCGGCCTGCTGAGGGGCCCGGGCCTCCTGCCTGTCCTTGCAGCCCAGAAGGGCCAGCAGCAACACCACCGCCGCAAACGCTACCTTCATCCTATCCCCCTGTTTTTGAAACACATTATACCAGAAGGCTTTTTTGCAAACCATTGACTGTAGAAAACATTTCTGCTATATTAGAAATGCCTGAACGAGGTGTACCCTCCCCCTCGTAAGGCATCGCCCTGGGGAGTCCCCGCCTCCCCAGGGCCCCCTCAACCCTATATCCCGTTTTATCTATGACTTTCCACTCCTACCTTGCCACAGAGGCCCCTTATGGGGCAGCGGCTGCAGTAAGGCCTCAGGGGCCGGCAGAGTCTCTGGCCAAAGACCACCAGGGTAGGGTTCAGGGCTCGCCAGTACCGCTTAGGCAGTACCTTCTTCAAGGCCAGCTCGGTCTCATGGGGTGTTGAGGTGCTCACCAGGCCCCAGCGGTTGGTGATTCTGTGCACATGGGTGTCCACACATATGGCGGCCTTCCTGAAGGAGGCCGAAAGCACCAGGTTGGCAGTCTTACGGCCCACCCCTGGGAGGGCCAGGAGCTGGGCCTCCTCCTGGGGCACCAGGCCCTGGTGATGCTTCAGGAGCAGGCGGCTTAGGGCCTTTATGTTCCTGGCCTTAATGCGGTAAAACCCCACGGGGTATATGGCCTTCTGTATTGTCCTCAGGGGGAGCCTTACCATCTCCTGGGGGCTTCGGGCCAGGGCGAAGAGGCGCCGGCAGGCCCCTTCGGTAGCGCTGTCCTGGGTCCTCAGGCTCAGGACGCACGAGATGAGCACCTGGTAGGGGTCCCTGCTCTGTCTCTTCAGGGCCTCTACCCAGGGGGGCTGGACCCCCTGGAGGTACCGCCTCAGAAGGCGCCAGGCAGAAGGGAACTCCCAGGGGCTCACTCCAGGGTGATGGCCTCCACGGGGCAGTTCTCCTCCGCCGCCTCGCAGCAGCCGTAAAGCTCGCAGCCCTCGGGGTCTATCACCTGGGACTTGCCCAAGACCTCGTCCACATGAAAGACCATGGGGCAGATTTCCTCACAGGTGCCGCAGCCGATGCATTTTTCCTCGTCAACCACCGGTCTCATCTCGGTGCCATTATATCACGGCTCCTTGAGGGGGGCCAGAAGGGCCGCCCCCAGAAGGAAGAACCCTCCCACGGCCAGCACTGCCGGACGGGCCGAGCCCGCAAGGGCCACTATCCAGCCGAACATCCAGGGGCCCAGCACCGAGGAGGNCTTACCCATGAGGGCATAGGCACCGAAGTGCTCCGCCTCGGTGCCAGGGGGGATGAGCCTGGCAAAGAGGGCCCTGGAGGCCGCCTGCACGCTGCCCAGGCCCAGCCCGGCTACCGTGGCCAGGGCGAAGAAGGCGCCCTTGTCCTTGACCAGGTAGGCCCCCACAGAGACCATGCACCACAGGGCCAGGCTCAGGAGCACCACCTTCTTGGCCCCCCAGGTGTCCACGGCCCTGGCCATGGCCATGGCACCCGTCAGGGCGCTCAGTTGGACCAGGAGATACAGGGCCACCAGCTCCTGGGCCTCAAAGCCCAGCACCGTGGCAGCAAAGATGCTGGAGAACACTATCACCGTGTTGACCCCATCCTGGTAGAAGAAGAAGGCCAGGAGGAAGCGCCTGCTCTTGGGGNCTTGCCACAGGGCCTTGAGGGTCTCCAGCACCGGGGCCTCTGCCCTGCCCCCGGCAGAAGGCAGGAGAAAAAAGGCCGGAAGGGAAAAGACCAGGAAGAACAGCCCCACCAGCGGCCACACGGGTCTGTAAAGACCCCGCTGCATCAGGGCCAGGGCCAGAAGCAGGGAAAGCACCGAGCCCAGATAGCCCAGGGCATAGCCCCAGGAGGAGACCCTGCCCAGGTGCCCCCTGGGCGCAATAAGGGGAAGAAAGGAGTTGTAGAAAACAAAACCTCCCTCCATGCCTATGTTGGCAACCACTATGAGGAAAAATCCCAGGAGCACATCTCCTGGGCCCAGCAGCACCAGGGAGGCCACCGCGGCCACACACACCAGGGTGTAAAGCACCAGGAAGTGCTTCCTCAGCCCTCGGGTGTCGGCCAGTGCACCCATGAAGGGGGAGCTGAGGGCCACCACCAGCATGCTCAAGGATACGGCCCTTCCCCACCAGAGCTCTCCCACCGCCTGGGCCCCCACCACCTGGGTGGTGTAGTAGACCGGAAAGAGCACCGCCGCTATGACCGCCGAGTAGCTTGAGCCGGCAAAGTCGTAAAGGCACCAGCTAAGGACCTGGGCGCGCCTCATGGGTATTGATTCTACCACTTGCCCCGGCCCCAGGTGGGCGGGTACAATGGAGCATGCAGGAGGAGCTGCTGGAAGTGGTGGATGAGCGGGGCCGGACGCTCCGTCTGGCCCCCCGAGAGGAGGTGCACGGAAACCCCGAACTCCTTCACAAGGTGGTGCATGTGCTGGTGCTGGAGCCCGGGGGGCAGGGGCTGCTGCTTCAGAAGCGCTCCATGGACAAGGATGTGGCCCCTGGGCTCTGGGACACCTCCGTGGGAGGGCATGTGGCCCCTGGGGAGGAGCTCCTGGAGGCGGCCCGCCGAGAGATGCTGGAGGAACTGGGTCTTCAGGCTCCCCTTCAGTTCCTCTACAGCTACATCCACCGAAACCCTTACGAGTCCGAACTGGTCTACACCTTCAAGGCCCATGTGCCCAGGGACAGGGAGTTCAGGTTCAACGCCTCGGAGATTCAGGAGGTACGCTTCTGGGAGCTGGAGGAGATAAAGAGGCGCCTGGGAAGCGGCATCTTCAGCCGCAATTTTGAACAGGAGTTTGGGCTCTATCTACAGTGGGCTCAGACCTGACGGCGCTCAGGCCCGAAGATGTACTTGTGTAGCTGGAGATTAAGCCTTACATCCAGCCTGTCCTGGAGCATCCATTCGGCCAGGCTCTGGGGCTCCAGGTAGCCGAAGGCAGGGGACAGGAGCACCTGGCAGCGCTCCTGCAGCCTGTGTTCCCTGATGAACTCCTTGGCCCACTCGTAGTCGGCCCTGCCGGTGAGGACGAACTTCACCTCGTCGGTGTCCTTGAGGTAGCTGAGGTTGCTGAGGTCCATCTCCTCCCACATGCCACTGCCAGGGGTCTTCACATCCAGCACCACCAAGGCCCTGGGGTCAAGCCCCTTGATGCTTACGCTGCCGTTGGTCTCCACCAGGACCTTGTGCCCGTCCCCCAGGAGCCTTTCTACCAGATGGGGCACCTCTTCCTGAAGCAGGGGCTCGCCGCCGGTAATGCTTACCAGGTTGACCCCCACTATGGAGACCTCATTGAGTATCTCGGCCTCTGAAAGCTCCATGCCCGCCTCGGCCTTGGCATAGGGGGTGTCGCAGTAGCTGCAGCGAAGGTTGCAGCCGGAAAACCTTATGAAGGTGCACAGGTGGCCCGCATAGCTGGACTCGCCCTGAATGCTGGTGAATATCTCGCAGACTCTCATTACTTCATTCAGAACTTGAACTGGGCCCTGAGCACCCGGCCCTGGGGGCCCAGCCACAGTCGGGCCTCAAACCGCTCCCCCGGTAGAAAACCGTAGGAAAGCTCCTTCCACACCACAACCGTTGTGCCGTCCTCTTGCCGTTTTACTCTTACCCCTGGATATTTTGCAAAATAAAGGAAGTTCTTGACAACCCTGTGCCCCTTGGAGGCCTCAGCCAAAGGTGGCAGCCCCTTGTCGTAGTGCCCCTGGATGCAGAGGCGCCTGCTGAGGAGGTCGACAAAGCCCACACTGTAGCGGTGGCCCTCATCTGCCACGAACCACCACCTGAGGAAGTCGTTGGGCAGGGGGCTGAGCTTGTACCGGTATGCATCCACCCTGCCCTGGAGAAACTCCAGGGCCTCCTGGTGAAGCCAGGCCCTCGCCCCCACATAGGCGAAGACGAACAGGAAGGCCAGGGCCGCCGCCCTCCTGGCCCTGCCCCTAAAGAGCCCGGGCCACAGAAAGGCCGTCAGGAAGGCCAGGAGGATGTAGGGGTCCAGGATGAACACCCAGTCCAGGCTCAGGGCCTCCCAGTACAGGGGACTGAGGAGCCTGGTGCCGTAGGGGTTGACCAGGTCCAGCCCCAGATGAAGCCCCCAGGCCAAGAGGGTCAGGAAGAAGTACCTGAGGAACTCCCCCCGCCTGAGGCCCCAGAGGAGGGCTATCAGCAGGGGGGCGGCAAACAGGGCCAGCACCCCATGGGTAAGGCCTCTGTGGTAGCGCAGAAACACATCGGCGCCCCAGAGCCTGGTGAGGTAGTCCACATCCGGGGCCACCGAGGCCGCTGCCAGGAGCACCAGGAGGTCGCGCCTCTTGGCGCTACAGAGCAGCCTCCACAAGGCCCCTCCTGTGGCCGCATGGGTCAGGGGGTCCATGCGCCCTCAAGGAGGATTCCCAGGGCCTTCTTCAGGGCGGCCTGGGCCAGCACCGCATCCACCAGGGCCCTCTTGTGCTGAAGCAGGGCCCTGGTGTAGCGCACCTGGTAGTTGAGGGTCTCCCTCAGGGTGGCCATTCCCACCTTGAAGCGCTCCCTCTCGGCCTTGTAGCGCTCCTGGACAGCCAGGCTCCTCTTCCTGGCTGCCTCCAGGGCCTTGAGGGCCACCTGCAAGGCTCGGCGGGCCTTAAGTACCTCCCTGGTGATGGAAAGCTCCNCCTCCCTGAGTCGCAGGGCCGCCTCCTGCTCTTCAGCCAAGGCCTGCTCGTACTGGCCCTGGGCCTGACGGCCCCCCAGGGGAAGGCTCAGCACAAGCCCCGCCTGCCAGGAATAGAACTCGCCGCTGAAGAGCTCCTGAAGGCCTTCGCCGTAGCTGGGGCCCAGCCCGTTGAGGCCTGCCGAGGCATAGAGGTTGAGCTCCAGGAGGCGCTGGTTGGCATAGAACCTCCTCAGTAGCTCCTTCTCCCTGAGCCTCCTCCGGGCCGCCTGGTACTGGGGCCTTCGACGAAGCACCTCCTTCAGGGAGACCTCCGGGGGCTCCTGGGGCAGCCGGGGCTCATCGGCACACCTGAGGGGTCTTTGCCAGTCAGAAAGACCCAAAAGGAGGCGCAGCCTGTCCTGGGCGTCCTGCAGACCTCCCCGGGCCTCCGCCAGGGCCTTCTCTGCAGCATACACCTCCGCCTCCGCCGCCAGGGCCTCCACCGGGGGCAGGAGCCCCTCCTGCACCTTGGCCCGGGTCTCCTTGAGGGTCTCCCGGGCCAGCCTGAGGGAAAGCCGGGCCACCCGGAGGGCCTCGCCCCGGTAGTAGAGCTCCCAGTAGGCCTGGATGACCCTGAGGGCCACCTCCTGGGCCTTCTGAAGACTCTGAAGCTCTGCCGCCTCAGCCCCTGCCTGGGCAGCCTTCAGTCGGGCCTCCTGCACAGCCCTGCCCCTGTCCTTAAAGAGGGGCTGGGTGAGCACCAGCCTCAGTTCAGAGGAATAGTAGGGATTGAGGAGCAGGAACCCCAGGTTGCTCCACACCCTCTCCTGCTCCCACACCAGCTCGTATGTAGCCCCCTGCCTGAGCTTTCCCTTCAGGGCCAGGTAGCCCTCGGTGGTGTGCGTCTCAGAGGGTGCCAGGAGGCTGGCCGTGGAGCGAAGCTCCCTGCTCAGGGTGAGGGAGGCCTCCAGGGCGGGGTCAAAGGCCCCCTCCTCGGTGAGGGCCCGGGCCTGGGCAGCCCGGGCCCTCAGGGCCTCCTGCCTCAGCGAAAGGTTCTCCCGAAGGGCAATCTCCAGGGCCTCCTGGAGGGAAAGCTCCAGGGGCTCCTGTGCCCAGGAAGGGGAGGGCACGAAAAACGCCAGCAGGACAAGCACCAGTAGGATCATTTGCTCCTTAGTGTAAGATAACCGGCAAGGAGTATCAACACACCTCCCGCAAGGCTCTGCCCGGAGGGCACCTCCTTGAGCACCGCCAGGCCCAGGAGGATGGCCCACACGGGCTCGGTGTAGCCCAGCACTGCGGCCCTGTTGGCGCTACACAGGGCCATGCCCCTGAAGTAAAGCACCGGGGCCAGGGTGGAATGCACCACCCCCATGAGGGCCAGCCAGGGAAGGAGCTCCCAAGACAGGGGCCTAAGGAAAGGCGCAAGCAGGAGCGCCATCATGATGTTCTGGAAAAAGCACATGCTCAGGGGATGAAAGCTCCTGGCATAGACCCTGAGAACCACTATTATCAGCGCATACATGAGGCCCGAGAAGAGGCCTGCAAATATCCCCCCCGCCTCCCCCTGGGGGGCCCGCAGACACTGAAGGAGCACCTCGGGGCTCGCCCCCAGCATCACCCAGAGTCCCACCGTGGCCATCCCTATGGAGGCCACCAAGGCCCAGGTAAGCCGCTCGCCCAGGAACAAGAGGGCCAGGAAGGCCACCACCACGGGGGCTATGTAGTGGGTAAGCACCGCGTTGGCCACCGAGGTGTGGCGCATGGCATAAAAGTAGGTGAAGATGTTAAGGAGGCTCAAGGGGCCCAGGGCCAGCAGGAGGGCTACCCCCTTGCCGGAGGGCCAGGCCTGCCTGAGGCCCAGAAGGATGGCGCCACTGAGGAGCACCGAGGTCAGGGCGGAGTAGAACATCAGGGTGGCTATGTCCACCTGAAGGAGCCTTACGAAAACCGGCAAGGAGCTCCAGATGAATATGGCCGCCAGTATGTAGAAGGAGCCCATTCAGGAAAGCGGAAGTCCCTGGGCCTCCTTCAAGGTCCTGGCCCTTATGGTATGGGCGTCCTCGGGCTCCAGGAGGAGCTCGCCGTCCCTGAGCACCGGAAGGAGCAGGTCCTGCAGGGGCCTTCCGCAGTGGCCGCAGTCCGGAAGATAGACCTCCTCGCTGTAAGGTACCNCCCTGCGGTGGCCGCAGTCCGGGCACCTCAGGAGCCTCTTGGCCCCCGAGTGCTTGCCCCGCTTGGCAAAGGGCCGGCCCTCTACCTCCATGATGTCCATGGAGAAGTCCACCACCGGGGCGTTGCTTATGGCGGTGCCGATGCCGTAGCCCTCCACCAGGGGGTTCAGCAGGGGTACATCCTGCTCCTTTATGCCTCCGCTTACGAAGAACTTCACATGGCCGTAGCCCCGGAGGTCCAGCTCCCAGCGGCATTCCTCCAGGATTCTGTAGAAGTCGCCCCTTCGGGAGCCCGGGGTGTCAAACCGCACCGCATAGAGCCTCTCCCCCAGGGCCTGGGCCACATGGAGGCACTCAAACTTCTCATCCTGGAGGGTGTCTATGAGGGCCACCCGCTTGACCTCCGGAGGAAGCACCTCGTCGTAGGCCTTTATGGCCTCCACGGTGGAGCCCATGCACAGCACCAGGGCATGGGGCATGGTGCCCATGGGGTTTTCCCCGATGAGCTGTCCGGACTTCACCACCGCCACCCCGTCGCAGCCCCCCACATAGGCGTTGCGCTCTATCATGGGGGCCAGAATGGGGTGCATCCTCCTGGCGCCGAAGCTTATGACCAGGCGCTGGCCCGCCAGGCTCTTGAACCTGGCCGCCTGGGTGGCCACCCCCGAGGCCTGGCACAGCAGGCCCAGCACCGCCGTCTCATAGACGCAGAAGTCCTGGTAGCGCCCCTTGATTTCTAGCACTGGCTCATAGGGGTAAAACACCGTGCCTTCCCTGAGGGCCCTGACCTCCACCTTCAGGCCCTTAAGAAGCTGCAGGGCCTCCTCCAACCCGGCAAAGACGGCCCAGGGCCAGCCGTTGGGAAGGCTCTTGGCTATGAACTCGGCCCTCACCACGGGGTTTACCCCCTTGGCCCGAAGTATCTTCAGGGTGCGCTCAAAGTACACATCCGTTATGAGGCCTTGGAGGATATCCTCAGGCTCTGCGGTATGAAACATCTTCTGAAGACCTCCCCTTATTTAGATTATCTCCACGCCCAGGACATTCTTCATGATTCTCAGGGCCGCCTCGTGGTCCTCGGGGGCCAGGCCCGCCACGGCGTCCCTGACCACCCGGACCCTGTAGCCCCTGAGCACCGCGTCCGAGGCGGTAAAGAGCACGCATATGTGGGTCACGCAGCCCGTAAGCCTCAGGGTATCAACTCCCAGGCCCTCGAGCACCTCCTGGAGCCTGCTCTGGTAGAAGCCCGAGTAGGTGCGTTTCTTCACCACCACGTCGGCACTCCGGGGGGCAAGCTCCTGGACCACCTGGGCCCCCTCGGTGCCCTCCACCGCGTGGGGGGGCCAGCCGAAGCGGGAAAACTCCACATCATCCCTCTGGTGGGCATCGCACACATAGATGACGGGCCGGCCCTCCTTGCGGGCGGCCTCAATCTCCCTCTTTATGGCGGGAAGCACCTCCCTGCTGCGGGGCACCTCCAGGGGGGCCCCCTCAAGCACAAAGTCATTGAGCATGTCTATCACCAGAAGGGCCTCTTTCATGGCTCGGGCTCCTCCTTCCTCAGGGAGAATTTTCTCCTCAGGGCCTGCTCCACATGGGGAGGCACCAGGCCCCTGAGGGAGCCTCCAAAGGAGGCCACCTCCTTGATTATGCTGGAACTTAGGAAGCTGTACTCCTCGGGGGGCATCATGAAGACCGTCTCCACCTGGGCGCTGAGGCGACGGTTCATGAGGGCCATCTGCAGCTCGTACTCGAAGTCCGAGACGGCCCTCAGCCCCCTTATTATGGCCACCGCCCCCTGGGAAAGCACATAATCCACCAGGAGGCCGTGGAAGGCCTCCACCTTGACCCCCTGAAGGCCCTGCACCGCCTCCCGGAGCATCTGAAGCCTCTCGGCAGTGCTGAACAGGGGCTCCTTCTTGGGGTTTAGGGCCACGGCCACCACCACTTGGTCAAATATCTTCAGGCCCCGCTGGATGAGGTCCAGGTGGCCGTTGGTCACGGGGTCAAAGGTGCCTGGGTAGACCGCCTTCCTCATGGGCGCTTCCTGTAGAGGCTCAGCACGGTGTCGCCGTAGCGGTAGGTCCTTTCTTTCCTCAGGGGGGGGACCTCCTCGGGGGGAAGCTCCTTCGCATGGTGCTCCAGGAGCACCACGGCCTCGGGGGCCAGCACGCCCTCCTGGCAGAGGAGCTCCAGCAGCTGCCCCAGCTGGCCCGAGAAATACGGCGGGTCGGCAAACACCACCTGGGCGCCCAGGCCCTGCTTGCGGGCCTGCCGCAGGAAGCTCTGGGCCTTCATGGAAAGTATATGGGCCTTGAAGCCACAGCCGCAGCCGCTGAGGAGCTCCCTGAGCCTCCGGGCCTTCCTCCTGTCGGCCTCCACGAAGTACACTGCCTTGGCCCCCCGGCTCATGGCCTCCATGCCCACGGCGCCGGTGCCGGCATACAGGTCCACGAACACCGCCGCCTCAAGCCACGGGGCCAGGATGTTCATCACCGCTTCTCTGACCTTACCGGAGGTGGGCCTGAGCCCCCTGAGCCCCCGGGTGCTCACCCTCCGCCCACTACTCAGCCGTACTCCCACTGCCGCCCTCCTGGGGCAGACCGCACACATCGGACTCACAGCCCTTAAGCAGGGGCTGCTTGAGCTTCCTCCTAAGAAGCGAGGCCATGAGCCCTGCTGCCAGAAAGGCCATGAAGACATTGAACCCCTTGCCGGAAAATCCAAAGATATTGGGGAGCACCGCCACGGGATAGGCCAGCACCAGGAGCCAGCCCTCCAGGTAGCCGAAGCAGTAGGCCTCCTTGCCCACCAGGCCTGCGGCGGCCACCAGCACGAAGCCCAGCCCCACCAGGAAGGCCGTGGAGCTACCCACCAGCAGGGCCCCCAACTGAATGAACAGCCCCACGAACAGGGCCCTGAGGATGAACCTCTTTATGCCCTGCTTCCACACCAGGAGAAAGATGCTGGAAAGAGCCNCCCCCCCTTCAAAGAGCAGAAGGGCATAGACGCCCAGGGGGCTTCCCAGTAGATAAAGCAGGGCAAAGGCCGCCAGAGCCAGGCCCTGAAGCAGGAGCCCCGCCCTGTAGGCCACATCGTAGCTGGGCGGGTAGTGGATACCCGCCTCCTTCAGTTGCTCCTGAAGCCCCTGCATGGCCTTATATTACCATGTAGCTCGAAAAATCGTTAGATTTTTCAGGCCGTAAGGGGCGGGTTCACCAGCACCCCCTGGGGGAGTTGGTAGCCCTCTATGAGCACCCTTCTGCCTTCAACCCTCAGGCGGCCCTCGGCAAAGAGGCGGACGGCCTCAGGGTAAATCTTGTGCTCCAGGGCCAGGATGCGCTCCGCGAGGCTTTCCTCCGTGTCCTGGGGAGCCACGGGCACGGCGGCCTGGATTATCACGGGGCCTGTGTCCACCCCCTCGTCCACGAAGTGCACCGTGCAGCCTGAAATCTTCACCCCGTACTGCGCCGCCTGGGCCTGCCCATGAAGCCCCGGAAAGGAGGGAAGGAGCGCAGGATGAATGTTCATCACCCTCATGGGGAAGGCCTCAAGCAGGGGCCTCCGGACAATGCGCATGAAGCCCGCCAGGAGCACCAGCTCCACCCCCCGGGCCCTGAGCTCCTCGGCAATGCGGACATAGAAGTCGTCCCTGGAGGAAAACCCCTTGGGGTCTATGAAGAGGGCCTCGACGCCCGCTGCCCGGGCCCTCTGGATGGCGTAGGCCTGGGGGTTGTCGGTAATGAGCACCTGCACCTGGGCCTTGAGCCTGCCATCTCTTATGGCGTCCAGGATGGCCTGAAAATTGGAGCCCCTTCCCGAGGCAAGCACACCGAGCTTAAGCATTTCTCAGAGCACCTCCTTTATCACCGCTACTTCATCGCACTGGGGGAACTTGGGGCAGCGCACGCAGTCGCCCCATATCTTCTGGGGAAGCTCCCCCTTTTCTACCTCCCTGAAGCCCATGCGGAGGAAAAACTGGGGCTGGTAGGTGAGGGCAAACACCCTCCTTACGCCCAACTGCCTGGCCTCCCTGAGGCAGCGCCTGAGCAGGGCCCTTCCCACCCCCTGCCTCCTCACATCGGCCCTCACGGCCAGGGAGCGCACCTCTGCCAGGTCCTCCCACAGCACATGCAGGGCGCAGAGGCCCTTCAGGGCCCCGTCCTCCTCGTACAGGAAGAAGTCCCTCACATGCTCGTAGAGCTCATTAAGGGCCCTGGGTAGCATCTGCTGGGCCCGGGCATGCTCCTGGATGAAGGCATGCATGGCCTTGACATCGTGCACCACGGCCCTCCGGAGCTTACCCGGCATGCTGCCAGCCCTGCCTCAGGGCCTGAAGGTTCGGCTCAAGAAGATGCCTCTTGCTCTGGGGGGTAAGCTCCTTGAGGGCCTCCTGCAGGCTTTCAAGACTGCACAGCCTTGCGGCAGCCGCGGCGGCAGCCAGGGCCACCATGTTGGCCGACAAGGGGCCGGCCACCTCCAGGGCTATGTCGTCGGCAGGCACGGAAAGCACCCTGATGTCCCCTCGCTCCGGAGGCCTGCCACAGAGAGAGGAGTTAAGCACCAGTAGTCCCTGGGGTTTAAGCCTCTCCTGAAACCTCCTCAAGGACGGCTCATTCAGCACCACCAACACATCCGGGTGGCGCACTATGGGGGAGCCGATGAAGCCCCGGGATATCACCACGGTGCAGTTGGCCGTGCCGCCCCTGACCTCGGCCCCGTAGGAAGGGAACCAGGTGATGTTTCTGCCCTCCCGCATGGCCGCCTGGGCCAGAAGCCGGCCGGCAAACAGCACGCCCTGCCCCCCCGAGCCTGCCAGAAGCACCGCGGGCATCAGGCCCCATCACCTCCTGGTGAATCCTTCAGCACCCCTGGTGGAAAGACCTTGGCCATCTCCCGGGAAAGCCACTGCAGGGACTGCAGGGGGCTCATCCGCCAGTTGGTGGGGCAGGGGGCCAGCACCTCCAGGAGGCTGAAACCCTTGTTCCTGAGCTGGTACTTGAGGGCCTTCATAAGGAGGGCCTTGGTCTTGAGCACCCCCCGGGGCCCGTCCAGGGCCGTGCGGGCCACCAGGGCGGTACCCTCTATGGCGGCCATGAGCTCGGCCACCCTGAGGGGGGGCTCCTGCCTGCCCCGGGGGGTGGTAGTGCTCCACTGCCCCCTGAGGGTGGTGGGGGCCATCTGTCCGCCGGTCATGCCGTAGGTGGCATTGTTGACGAACACCACGGTGATGCACTCCCCCCTGGCGGCGGCATGGATGATCTCGGCAGTGCCTATGGCGGCCAGGTCGCCGTCGCCCTGGTAGGAGATGACCACCCTGTCCGGAAGCACCCGCTTGATGCCCGTAGCGGCCGCAGGGGGCCGCCCATGGGGAACCTCTATGACATCAAAGTTGAAGAAGTCATAGGCAAACACCGCACAGCCCACGGGGGCTATGCCTATGGTGCGCTCCCTTATGCCCAGGGCATCCACGCACTCGGCCAGCAGGCGGTGCAGTATCCCGTGGCCGCAACCGGGACAGAACCTGAAGGGGGCCTCCTTCAGGGCCTCAGGTCTTCCGAACAGTCTTCTCATCCCNCCTGCCTGCCAGCCTTATCTGCCTCTTGCCCCTGGCCTTGGCCTCGTAAAGGGCCATGTCGGCAGCATAAAGGAGGCCCTTGTCGTCGGAGGCATCCTCTGGAAAGGTGGCAATGCCGCCGCTTATGGTAAGCCTTATGGCTCCGTCCAGGTAGCCTGCNCCCTCTACCGACTCCTTCAGCCTGAGGGCCTGGCTCAAGGCCTCCTGCTTGGTGGTGTTGGGAAGGATTACCACGAACTCCTCGCCGCCGTAGCGGGCCACGATGTCCGACTTCCTGGAGACCTGCCTCATTATCCCTGCCNCCGCCTTCAGCACCTCGTCGCCGGCCTGATGCCCGTAGGTGTCGTTTATCTGCTTGAAGTTGTCAATGTCATAGATGGCAATGGAAAAGGGGGTGTTGTACCGCCTGGTCCTGGCCNCCTCGTTGTTGAGGCTCTCGTAGAAGTAGCGGATGTTGAATATCCCCGTAAGGCCGTCGGTTATGGCCAGGCGCTCGGCCTCCTGAAACAGCCGTACCTTCTCCACTACCAGGGAGGNATAGTTGCCCACAAGCTGAAGCAGTGAGGCCATGTCAAAATCAAACTCCACGGCGCTCCTGTGGGCCACCACCAGGACACCCACACTCTCAAGGCCCACCCTGATGGGTATGCCCACCAGGAAGGCGAACCCCTCCTGCAAGAGCTCCTTGTGCGCCTCAAGCTCCTCGGCCTCCAGCACCAGGAGGGGCTCACGGCACTGCTGGGCCTGCCGATGCAGTCCCTCCAGGGCCCCCTCCTGAAGCTTCTCCCTGAAGACCCTGGAGACCCCCGCCGCAGCCTTCAGGACGAGCTCGTCCTCCTCCTTGAGGACCATCCAGGCAGAGGACAGGTCGGTAATGAGCATCACCTTCTCGATGAGCTTGTGGAACACCCCGGCCATCTCGTGGGCGGAGATGAACACGCTGGAGATGGTGTTTATGACCATGAGCTCCCGGTTGCGCCTGCGGAGCTCCTCCTGCAGGCGCACAAACTCGGTGATGTCCTCCAGCAGGAGGCTCCGCGTCTGCCCCTCCTCGGGCGGGCTGAGCAGGAGCTCATAGTGCCTGTCTCCCAGGCTGAGCCTCCGCCTAAGCCCCTGGGCCTTTAGACAGGCCAAGGCTATCTCCTCGGCCAAGTGGGGAAAAAACTCCCCCGCCTTCTTGCCCAGGGCCTCCTTCCTCTCTACACCCAGGAGCCTGGCGAAAGCGGGGCTCATCTGAAGCACTACGGCCCTCTCATCCAGCAGGGCCACAGGTACCGGAAGACTGTCCAGGTAAGGATGTACGGCAGGCCTTCTACTGAGAAGCCCCACCGCGGCTCTCCCACAACTGTATAAGTAGCCCCTCAGCAACTCCCACATCGCTAAAAAGAGCTTTTGAAAAGCCCAGGGTTTCCATAACCATAATTGTAAGCTCAAGCCCCGGCATTATCAAGTCTGCCCGCTGGGGCTCAACTCCTGGGAGGGCCTTGAGTTCTTCCAGGCCCAGGGGGGCAAGGCGCCTCTGAAGTCCCCTTAGTTCCCGAAGCGTCAGCACCAGGCAGAGGGGCTCGGCCCGGAAGGGCTCGGCCCCTCCCCGGGTGAGGGCCAGGAGGGCAGTAGCCGCCCCTCCGGTAAGGACCAGGCGGGGGGCCTTCAAGGCGATGCCCTTCAGCGCCTGCCGGGCCTCCCTGAGGCCCTGGGGCCTGTGAAGGAGCTTTACCNCTCCCACAGGGAGGCTTCCCCATTGTTTCCGCCTTGCCCCCTCCAGAAGGAGCCACTCGGTGCTCCCTCCGCCTATGTCCACCACCAGGGCATCCCTGAGGGAGAAGACATGCTCCAGGGCCTTGCCCACCAGGGCTATCTCCTCCCGGGGGGAAAGGACCCTTATGTGAAGGCCCGTGAGCTCCTTCNCCTGGGCCAGGAAGGCCTTGCCATCCCGGGCCTCCCTGAGGGCGCTGGTGCCCGCGGCCTGAAAGGCCTCCACCCCATGGGCAGCCATACTGTGGAGGAACTCCCTGAGGGCCTGAAGGCTCTGCCTCCTGCCTTCAGGGGAAAGCCTGCCCGAGCTCTGAAGGGACTGGCCCAGCCGGGTGGCCCTGCGGAGGAAGACCTCCCTCCTTAGGCCCCCCGGCTGCACCCGGGCAATGAGCAGCCTCAGGGCATGGGCCCCTATGTCTATGGCCCCGTAGGGCATGCCCCATTATAAAACCTTTTGTTATACTAAGTTATGGACTCCATTCTGGTGGTGGAAGACCATCAGAGCATGGCCCAGATGCTCAAGACCGTTCTTCAGGGGGCAGGCTTTCAAGTGCTTCTGGCCAGGGACGCTCTGGAGGCGGCAAAGTGCCTGAGGGCCCAGAGGGTGGACCTGGTGCTTACGGACCTGAAGCTACCGGGGCAGGACGGCATGGAGGNGCTAAGGGTCTCCAGGGAGGAGGACCCCTCCAGGCCCGTGGTCATGATGACCGCCTACGGGTCCATCCAGAAGGCAGTGCAGGCCATGAAGCAGGGCGCCTATGACTTCATCACCAAGCCCTTTGACACCGAACACCTGGTGATGCTTCTCAGAAGGGCCCTGGAGGCCCAGAGGCTCAGGGCGGAAAACCTCCTCCTCAAAGAGGCCAGCGCCCCCAGCATCGTGGGCCGCAGCAGGGCCCTTCAGGAGGCCCTGAGGATGCTTCAGCGCATTGCCCCTACCAAGGGCACCGTGCTCATCCTGGGCGAAAGCGGCACTGGAAAGGAACTCTTCGCCAGGGCCATCCACGCCCTGAGCCCTCGCAAGGATGCCCCCTTTGTGCCCATCAACTGTGCCGCCATCCCCAGGGAGCTCATGGAGGCCGAGCTTTTCGGCTACGAAAGGGGGGCCTTCACGGGGGCCGAGGCCTCAAAGCCCGGCCGCCTGGAGCTGGCCCACCGGGGCACGGTGTTCTTTGACGAGGTGGGAGAGCTGGAGCTTGCCCTTCAGGCAAAGCTCCTGAGGGTGCTGCAGGAGGGGGAGCTTCAGCGCATCGGCTCGGTAAAGACCCTGAAGGTGGATGTGAGGGTCATTGCCGCCTCCAACCAGGACCTGGAGGCCCTGGTGGCCCAGGGGCGCTTCAGGGAAGACCTTTACTACAGGCTCAATGTGCTGCCCCTAAGGGTCCCGCCCCTGAGGGAGCGGCCCGAGGACATACCCCTTCTGGCCGAGCACTTCCTGGCCAAGTACACCAGGGAACTGAAGACCGGGCCCAAGGAGCTCTCCCAGGAGGCCCTTCGTTGCCTCCTGGGGCACAGGGGGAAGGGCAATGTGCGGGAGCTACAGAACGCCATTGAGCGGGCGGTAATACTGTGCGACGGAGGGCTCATCATGCCCGAGCACCTGGGTCTGGAAGGGACACCTTCCAGGCAGGAGGTGGAGACCCTCCAGGAGGTGGCCCGCTCGGCCCAGCGGGCCGCCGAGGCAGAGCACATCCGCCAGGCCCTGGCCCGCACCGGGGGCAACAAGTCCAAGGCCGCAGAGCTCCTGGGGGTAAGCTACAAGACCCTCCTTAGCAAGCTCAAGGACTACGGGATAGAATGAAGAGGGCTCTCTGGACAGCACTGGGGCTCCTGTGTATTTTCCAATCCGCCTGGGCCCAGCCCCCGGAGCGCATCACCGGGCCTGACGGCGCCCCCATGGTGCTCATACCCGAGGGCACCTACACCATGGGCAGCACCGACCCGGATATCACGGAGACCGCCCCACCCCACCGGGTGCATGTGGATGCCTTCTACATGGACATCTACGAGGTCACCAACGAGCAGTTTGCCCGCTTCCTCAACGCCCTCAAGGAGCAGGGCAGGCTGACCGAGCAGAAGAGGAAGGAGTGGGTGGTGATTCGCACCGACCTCTTCAGCCAGGAGCGCAAGGACTGGTGGCCCACGGAGATACTCTACGAGGACGGCCTCTACAGGGCCTTCCCCAACTTCGAGCGCCATCCCGTAAATTCCGTAAGCTGGTTCGCCGCCCAGGCCTACTGCCAGTGGGCTGGCAAGCGCCTGCCCACCGAGGCAGAATGGGAGTGGGCAGCCCGGGGAGGCCTGGAGGGCAAGCGCTACCCCTGGGGCAACGCCATACCCACCATGGGGGTGATATTCGGCAGGGTCTGGACGGACAACCAGGCTCCGGTGCCTACAGAGCCGGTGGGCAACTACCACCCCAACGGCTACGGTCTTTACGACATGGCAGGAAACGTGTGGGAGTGGTGCTACGACTGGTACGACCCTAACTACTACAAGCGTTCCCCCGAGGACAACCCCCGGGGGCCCAGCGAGGGAACCCTGAAGGTACTAAGGGGAGGCTCGTGGTTCAACGGGCCCATATTCCTCAGGGTGGCCCTCAGAAACTTCGGCGACCCCTACGCCCTTCAGGACGCCGTGGGCTTCCGCTGCGTAATGGACATACCCAAGGAAAGGGAGGGAAAATGAGATACCTACTATGTGCACTGGCTGCAGCGCTTCTTTTCCCCTGGGGCTGTGCCACAGCACCCAAGAAGGAGCCCCCGGAGGCGAAGCCCCCAGAGGCGGCTAAGAGGCTACCCCCAAAGGAACAGGAGGCCCTGGCCCTTCAGACCTTCACCGAGATACTGGAGCTTACCGCCGACGTGCCTAAAAGACAGGTGCTCGCCCAGATGCAGGAGCTGTACTGGAAGATTATCCGGGAGTATCCGGACTCCTACTACGCCAAGGAGAGCTACTGGCGCCTAATCATCATACACCTTGAGGACTTCCAGCCTCCCCGCATCCAGAGGGCCATGGAGCTTTACAGGGAGTTCCTGCAGAAATACCCTCGGCATCCCGTGCGCCTAGCCATAGAAGACACCATGGTGAGGTTCTTCTACAAGGCCAAGCTCTGGAAGGAGCTCCTGGAGATAGTCAACCCTGTGGTGAGGGAGTTCGTCCGCACCGGCGAGCTCAAGGGGCCCTTCTTCCTGTTCCTGTATGCCGAGGCCAAGAGGGCCCTGGGAGAGCTGGAGGAAGCCGAGAAGGGCTACAGGCATGTGATAGGGTTGTTTCCGTCTTCCACAGAGGCTAAAATATCAAGACGGCGCCTTAAGGGGCTGAAAGAGTCCTCTTCAGGGGGTTAGTGCAAAATGGCCGGACATTCCAAATGGGCCCAGATCAAGCACAAGAAGGCCATCACCGATGCCAGGAAAGGCAAGCTCTTTTCCAAGCTGGCCAGGGAGCTCACCGTGGCTGCTAAGCTGGGCGGAGGCGACCCGGACGGCAACCCGCGCCTCAGGGCCGCCATAGAGAAGGCCAAGGAGGCCAACATGCCCCAGGACAACATCCGCCGGGCCATCCAGAAGGGCACCGGGGAGCTGGAAGGGGCCAGCTACGAGGAGGCAGTTTACGAGGGCTACGGGCCCGGTGGGGCGGCCCTCCTCATCCAGACCCTCACGGACAACCGCAACCGCACCCCCGCGGAGCTCAGGCACATCCTCAGCAAACACGGCGGAAACATGGGCGAGGCCGGCTGCGTGGCCTGGATGTTCCAGAAGCGAGGCTACATACTAGTTCAGAAGCAGGCCACCGACGAGGACACCCTCTTGGATGTGGTCCTGGAGGCCGGAGCCCTGGACATGAAGAACGACCCCCAGGAGGAAAACTACGAGGTAATCACCAGCCCCGAGGACCTCGCCAAGGTGAAGGCCGCCATACAGGAGGCCGGCATCCCCATAGCCCTGGCAGAGGTCACCATGCTTCCCAAGAGCTATGTGCCCCTGGATGCCCAGCAGGCCCAGCAGATGCAGAAGCTCCTGGAGGCCCTGGAGGAGCACGACGATGTGCAGGCGGTCTACACCAACTGCGACATGCCCGAGGAAGCACTGGAGCGCTCGGCATGAATGCCTCTGAAGGGCTGGCCTTCGTAGTCCTGGCCGGAGGGCTGGGAACAAGGATGGGCCCCGCAGGGCCTCCTAAGGTGCTTCAGCCCCTGCTGGGTAGACCCATGCTCCATTATGTGCTGGATGCCGCCCTGGCCCTCAAGCCGCAAAAGCTGGTAGTGGTGATAGGAAAGACCCAGCAGGAGGCCCTCCTCCAGGCCCTGAAGCCCTATGGCCAGAGGCTCCAGACGGCCCTTCAGTCCAGGCCCCTGGGCACTGCCCATGCCCTCAGGACGGCGCTCCGGACGCTGGGGGACTTCGCCGGGCCCCTGGTGGCGATAAATGGCGATACCCCCTTGATAACCCCAAAGGGCCTAAGGAAACTCCTCAGGCTCCACCACAGGCATGGAAACGCCCTCTCCCTGGCCTCCTTCATGACGGCCAGGCCTGCAGCCTACGGCCGCATCTTGAGGAGGGACGGCGTGGTGGTCGGCATCAGGGAGGCCTCGGAGCTGGGCAAAAACCCCGCCCTTCAGGGCCCCCAGGAGGTCAACGGTGGCCTCTATGTGTTTGAGCCGGAGGCCCTCAGGCTCCTCGGCCTCATCCGGGCCAATCCCAAAAGGAAGGAGTACTACCTTACCGATATCCTGGAGCTCTGCCACCACAGAGGCCTCAAGGCAGAGGCCTATGCCCTTCCGGAGGAGGAGCTCAAGGGGGTAAACACCCTGGCGGAACTCCAGGAGGCCGAGGCCCTGCTGAGGGACAGGCTCCTCAGAAGCTACAAGGGAGTGAGGTTCCTGGAGCCCTCCGGCGTCTTCATCCACCATGGGGTGAAGATTGGCCCCGGCAGCATTATCTACCCCAATGTGTACCTGGAGGGCCGCACCGTCCTGGGTAAAGGATGCATCATCTACCCCAACGTTCGTATAATAGACAGTACCCTCAAGGATGGAGCCGTGGTGAAGGACTGTAGCCTCATAGAGGGCTCCTGGGTGGGCTCCCAGGCTCAGGTGGGTCCCTTCGCCCACCTCAGGCCCGGCAGCCGGCTGAGGCGGGGCTGCAGGGTGGGCAACTTCGTGGAGGTAAAGAACACCTCCATGGGAGAGGGCTCCAAGGCCCTGCACCTCAGCTACCTGGGCGATGCGGTGCTGGGCAAGGGGGTGAACATCGGGGCCGGCACCATCACCTGCAACTATGACGGCCTGAGGAAATACCGGACGGTCATTGAGGACGGGGCCTTCATCGGCAGCGACAGCCAGCTGGTGGCCCCGGTGAAGGTGGGCAAGGGGGCATATGTGGCGGCAGGCTCCACCATCAACAAGGATGTGCCCCCCGGGGGCCTGGGCATAAGCCGCTGCAGGCAGCGGAACATCCCCGGATGGACCAAGAAAAGGCGCAGGCGCTCCTGAGCATGCCATGTGCGGAATAATAGGCTACCTGGGGCCCAGGGACGGCGTAAGGATAGTCTATCAGGGGCTACAGAGGCTTCAGTACAGAGGCTACGACTCCGCGGGCATCGCCTTCCTGCATGAAGGCAAAGCCAGGGTGCTCAGGTCCGCAGGAAAGCTCCAGGCCCTGGGCCGCATGCTGGCCAACACCCCCTCAAGTCCCGTCGTCATAGGGCACACCCGATGGGCCACCCACGGAAGTCCCAGCGAGCAGAACGCCCATCCGCACCGCTCTGGGGCGGTGCTTTTGGTCCACAACGGGATAATTGAAAACTACCTGGAGCTCAAGGAGGCCCTCCTCAGGGAGGGTGTGACCTTCAGCTCCGAGACGGACACAGAGGTAGCCTGCCACCTTATCGGGAGATACCACCGGGAGATGCCCCTGGAGGAGGCGGCCCTGCGGGCCGCCAGGGAGCTCCGGGGGGCCTATGCCCTGGTGCTCATGAGCGAGGCAGAGCCCCAGAAGCTGGTGGGCCTAAGGAAGGACAGTCCCCTGGTGCTGGGCCTAGGGGGGGAGGAATTCTTCCTGGCCTCCGATGCGGTGGCCTTCCTGGAGCACACCAGGGAAGTGCTCTACCTGCAGGACGACGAGGCGGTGGTGCTGAGCCCCAAGGGCCACAGGCTCCTGAGCAGCCCCGGCGGCAGACCCCGGCGCCGGGCCCCCCAGCGCCTGCCCTGGAGCATAGAGGNGGCGGAAAGGGGCGGCTTCAAGCACTTCATGCTCAAGGAAATCCACGAGCAGCCCAGGGCCATAGGGGATACCATCAGGGGAAGAATAGACCCCAGGAAGGGGGAAGTGCTCCTCCAGGAATGGGGCCTGAGGGCCTCGGAGCTTAAGGCCCTGAAAGGTATCGTGCTTCTTGCCTGCGGCACCTCCTGGCACGCCGCCCTTGCGGGGGCCTACTTGCTGGAGGCCCTGGCCCGCATCCCTTCACAGGCCCAGGTGGCCTCTGAGTTTCGCTACCGCCAGCCGGTGATACAGAAGGACACCCTGGTGATAAGCATCAGCCAGTCGGGAGAAACGGCCGACACCTTGGCTGCACAGCGCCTGGCCAGAAGGGCAGGGGCCAAGGTGCTCTGCATAACCAATGTGGTGGGCTCCACTGCCAGCAGGGAGGCCCAGGCGGNGTTTTACACCCGGTGCGGGCCCGAAATCGGGGTGGCCTCCACCAAGACCTTCACCGCCCAGCTGGTAAGCCTGTACATGCTGGCCCTGGCAGCAGGCAGGGCCAGGGGCCACCTAAGGCCTGCCCAGATGCGCCAGCACCTGAAGGCCCTGCTGGGTCTGCCTGAGCTGCTGGAGCAGACGCTGAAGGCCTCGGCAGCGGTGGAGCAGTTG
The DNA here is from genome assembly GCA_002011795.1 of Nitrospirae bacterium JdFR-88. Lineage (GTDB taxonomy): Bacteria > Nitrospirota > Thermodesulfovibrionia > Thermodesulfovibrionales > JdFR-88 > JdFR-88. Next base: position 35,717 of record MTOX01000009.1, on the reverse strand, counting down.
GCCAGGGCCATGGCCCGCAGGCACCACGCCCTTTTCCTGGGCCGGGGGCTCCTTTACCCCATAGCCCTGGAGGGGGCCCTGAAGCTCAAGGAGATTTCCTACATCCATGCCGAGGGCTACCCCGCAGGGGAGATGAAGCACGGCCCCATAGCCCTGATAGACGAGGAGATGCCGGTAGTGTTCCTGCTTCCCGAGGAGCAGCTCCTCAGACAAAAGCTCCTTTCCAATGTCCAGGAGGTTCGCAGCCGGGGCGGCCAGGTGGTGCTGCTCTACAGCAGCCCCGTAAAAGAGCTCGGGGGGGAGGAGGCGGTGCTCCTCAGGGTGCCCCCCTCCAGCCCCTACCTGGCCCCTGTGCTCATGAGCGTGCCGCTTCAGCTCCTGGCCTACCATACAGGGGTGGTGAGGGGATGCGATGTAGACCAGCCCAGAAACCTGGCCAAGAGCGTAACGGTGGAATGAATTTCTGGACTGTAAAACTCCCAATCTGGTATATTTAAGGGGGCGGAGAGAATGTCAAAGCAAAAGATACTGGCAGAGCTCAACCCGGAGCAGAAGGAGGCCATTCTTCACACCCAGGGACCCCTGCTGGTAATAGCGGGGGCAGGAAGCGGAAAGACCAAGGTACTGACCCACCGATTTGCCTATCTGGTTGGCAGAAGACTGCCGGCCCAGTCCATCCTGGCCGTCACATTCACCAACAAGGCCGCCCAGGAGATGCGCCNCCGCATCCAGAGCCTCCTGAGGAAGGAGCTGGACGGCGCCTGGATAGGCACCTTCCATTCCCAGTGTGCCAGGATTCTCCGCCGGGAAATCCACCGGCTGGGCTACGCCCAGGACTTCTCCATATACGACGAGCAGGACCAGCTCAGCCTGGTGCGCCAGATACTCAGGGAGATGAACATCTACGAGGCCCTGTACAAGGGAGTGCTGGCCAAGATAAGCCTCATGAAGTCCCTGCTCATCAGCCCCGAGGAGTTTGCCTCCAGGAACGAGGGCTTCGGGTTCGAGGAGCGGCTGGCCAGGGTGTACATGCGCTACCAGGACGAGCTCAGGAGGGCCAACGCCCTGGACTTCGACGACCTCATAATGCTTACCATCAGGCTGTTCCAGGAGCATCCCCAGGTGCTCAGGAAGTACCAGCGGAGCTTCAGGCATGTGCTGGTGGACGAGTTCCAGGACACCAACCCCGCCCAGTACAAGCTCACCAAGATGCTTTCAGAGAGGCACCGCAACATCTGTGCCGTAGGCGACGACGACCAGAGCATCTACCGCTTCAGGGGGGCCAGCCTGGAGAACATCCTGAACTTCGAGGCCGACTTCCCCGACGCCAGGGNGATAAAGCTCCAGCAGAGCTACCGCTGCACCCAGCGCATCCTGGATGCCTCGGGAGGCCTCATAAGCAAGAATCCCCGAAGGAGGCCCAAGGCCCTCAAGAGCCAGAAGGGCCACGGCGAGCACATATGCTTCTGCTGGCTGGGCACCGAGGAGGAGGAGGCCCGCTACATAGGCAAGCTCATAAAGGAGCTCTACCTGAAGGGGCTTTACTCCTACAGGGACTTCGCCGTGCTCTACAGGGTGAACAACCAGAGCCGGGCCCTGGAGGAGGCCTTCCATGCCGAGGGCATCCCCTACAAGGTCCTGGGGAGCCTGAGCTTCTACCAGCGGAAGGAGATAAAGGACATCATCGCCTACCTGAAGCTCATCATGAACCGAAGCGATAATGTGGCCCTAAAGAGGGNGATAAACAGCCCTGCCAGGGGCATCGGGGCAGCCACCCTGGGGAAAATCCAGCAGCACGCCAAGAAGAAGTCCCTGAGCTTCTTTGCTGCCATGAAGGAAATGCTAAAGTCCAATGGGGTGGCCTCCAGCATGAAGGAGAAGCTGGCAGGCTTCGTGGGCCTCATTGAGGGCATTCAGCCCCGAAAGCACAAGGACGCCGCCGGGCTCATCAGGGCGGTGCTCAAGCAGAGCGGCTATCTGCAGGAACTGAGCCCCCAGCGCCTGGAGCACCTGGAGGAGTTCATTGCCTCGGCCGAGGGCAGGGAGGTAAAGGAGTTCGTGGACGGCCTCAGCCTGACAAGCACCATGGACGATACCAACACCGAGGAGGCCGTCTCCCTGCTTACCCTCCATGCAGCCAAGGGGCTGGAGTTCCCCGTGGTCTTCATAGCAGGGCTGGAGGAAGGCCTCATCCCCTACTTCAAGGCCGAGGGGCCCGAGGCCCTGGCCGAGGAGCGCAGGCTCCTTTACGTGGGGATGACCAGGGCCAAGGAGTGCCTGTACCTTACCGGGGCCAGGAGGCGGCGCCTCCTGAGCAAGGTCAAGGAGCAGGAGCCCTCCAGGTTCCTGGAGGACATCCCCAAGGACTGCTGCTTGGTGCTGAAGAAGGCCAAGCCCGAGGCCCCCAGGCCCAAACCCGTAAGAAAGGCCCCGGCAGCCTCTAACCCCTACATGGTGGGCGTCAGGGTGCGCCNCCCCAAGTGGGGCGAAGGGGTGGTGAGGGACTTCTCCGGGGAGGGCGAGGAGGCCAAGGTCACGGTGAACTTCCTCTCCGTGGGGCTGAAGAAGCTGGTGCTGAAGTTCGCCAACCTGCAGAGGATGTAGGATGCAGAAAATACAGCTCCAGGAGGTAGAGCACATAGCCCGCCTGAGCAGGCTGGCCCTGAGCCCCCAGCAACTGCAGCTCTTTCAGGGCCAGTTGAGCAAAATCCTCCAGTACATGGACAAGCTCAACGAGCTTGACNCCTCGGCCGTGGAGCCCACCAGCCATGTGCTACAGCTGAAGAATGTCTTCAGGGAGGATGTCCTCAGGCCCTCCCTCCCGGCGGAACAGATGCTTTCCAACTGTCCCGACAGGAAGGACAACTTCTACCGCGTCCCCCGTATAATAGAGTAGAAGACCATGCTCAGATGCATCCTCAGGGCCAAGATACACATGGCCACCGTCACGGAGGCCAACCTCTTCTACGAGGGAAGCATCACCCTGGATAAGGCCCTCATGGAGGCCGCCGGCATTCTGCCCTACGAGCAGGTGCAGGTCTCAAACCTCTCCAACGGCGAGCGGTTTGAGACCTATGTGATACCCGGCACCAGGGGGCAGGTGTGCCTCAACGGCCCCACCGCCAGGAAGGGCGCTGTGGGCGACAAGCTTATCATCTTCAGCTACACCTGGGTGGAGGAATCCACCCTCAGGCAGGCCCCTCCCAATCCCCTCATCATAAAGGTGGATGAGGAAAACCGCCCCTGTCCCGAGGGCTCCACATAGGCCTCCACCAGGAGGTCCTCCCCTACCCTCCGCACCTTCATCTGCCCAAGTGGCAGGGCATCCTGGAGGCTCCGGGGCTCCGGCCCCCCCACCGCAGGATAGGACTGCTTCCCTCCCAGGAGCTTGGGGGCTATGAAGAATACCACCTTGTCCGGCACCCTCTCGGCCACGGCCCTGCCTGCCAGGGCAGAGCCCCCCTCTATGAGCACGGAGGTTATGCCCCTTTTGCCCAGCTCCCGAAGGAGCCACCTGAGGGAAAGCTCCCTGGTGCTGAACATCAGGCCCTCCACCCCTTGCCGCCTGAGGGCCTCGGGCAGGGGCCTCCTGCTTACCAGGAGGGTGGGTGGGGGGGTGCGAAAGACCTGGGCCCCCAGGGGGCTTTGCAGCTCCGGGTCTATGACCACCCTGAGGGGCTGCCTGGGCGGCCTCTTAAGGAACCTCACCGTCAGGGCCGGGTCGTCGGCCAGCACCGTGCCCACAGCCGTAAGCACCGCGTCCACCCGGGCCCTCAGGGCATGCACCATGCGTCTGGCCTGGGGGCCGGTTATCCACTTGGACTGGCCCGTGGAGGGGGCAATCTTTCCATCCAGGGTCATGGCCACCTTCAGCATCACAAAGGGCATACCGGTCTGGATGTGCTTTACATAGGCCTCGTTAAGCCTGAGGGCCTCGGCCTCCAGGAGGCCCACCTCTACCTCTATGCCCGCCTTTGTCAGGGCCTCAAACCCCTTGCCGTTTACCCGGGGATTGGGGTCCTTCATGGCAGCCACCACCCGCTTTACCCCAGCCCTGATGATGGCCTCTGTGCAAGGGGGGGTGCGCTTGTGGGTGTGCACGCAGGGCTCCAGGTTGACATACAGGGTGGCCCCTCTGGCCCTGGGGCCGGCCCTCTGGAGGGCCACGGCCTCGGCATGAGGAGCCCCTGGGCGCCGATGGTAGCCCTCGGCCACTACCCTGCCACCCTTAAGCAGCACCGCACCCACCATGGGGTTGGGGCTGGTATGCCCCCTGCCCCGCCGGGCCAGGGCAAGGGCGCGCCTCATGAACCGCACCTCGGCCATCAAGAAAGCATAACACAGAAGCCCCCCTTGGTTGAAAATCCAGGAAAAAACCCTGTAAAATAGCTCTTCACCATAGACGGAGGTGCCTGAAAATCAAGCTTTTAATTGGAGACAAACCCCATGAGGCCAGAACTCCAGAGGAGGCCCTGAGGCTCCTTAAGGACAGCCAGGCCGTGGCGCTGCGGGCCGACGGCCAGTTGCGGGACCTGAGCTGGCTCCAGGAGGCCCCCCCAGAGGCCACCGTGGAGGCCCTCACCTTCCAGAGCCCCGAGGGCCGCGAAGTCTTTCGCCACAGCGCCGCCCATGTGCTGGCCCATGCAGTGAAGGAGCTGTTTCCCCAGGCCAAGCTGGCCATCGGCCCGCCCACCGAGGACGGCTTCTACTACGACTTCGATGTGCCCAGGCCCTTCAGCCCCCAGGACCTGGAGCGCATCGAGCAGAAGATGCGCCGAATAATAAAGAAGAACCNCCCCTTCGTGAGAAAGACCCTTTCCCGCTCCGAGGCCGTGGAGCTCTTCAGGCGCCTGGGGGAGGACTACAAGGTGGAGCTTCTGCAGGAGATGCCCGATGAGGAGGTCTCCATTTACGAGGAGGGCGGTTTCGTGGACCTGTGCCGGGGTCCCCATGTGCCCAGCACGGGACTGCTCAAGGCGGTGAAGCTCCTCTCGGNGGCAGGGGCCTACTGGAAGGGCCAGGAGCAGAGGAAGATGCTTCAGCGCATCTACGGCACCGCCTACCCCTCGGAGGAGGCCCTGAAGGAACATCTCCTCCTGCTGCAGGAGGCCAAAAGACGCGACCACCGCCGCCTGGGCAAAGAGCTGGAACTCTTCAGCATCCAGGAGGAGGTGGGCCCAGGGCTCATCCTGTGGCATCCCAACGGGGCCATCATCAGGCACATCATAGAGGACTTCTGGAAGGAGGAGCACCTCAGGGCAGGCTACCAGCTCCTTTACACCCCCCATGTGGCCAAGCTCCAGCTGTGGCAGCGAAGCGGCCACTGGGACTTCTACAGGGAGAACATGTTCAGCCCCATGCAGATGGAGGGGCTGCCCTACGAGCTTAAGCCCATGAACTGCCCCTTCCACATAATGGTCTACAAGAGCGCCCTCAGGAGCTACCGGGACCTGCCCCTGCGGTATGCCGAGCTGGGAACGGTGTACAGGTTTGAGCGCTCGGGGGTGCTTCATGGACTACTGAGGGTAAGGGGCTTCACCCAGGACGACGCCCATATATTCCTCAGCCAGGAGCAACTGGAGGAGGAGATACTGCAGGTGCTGAGGCTGACGCTCCAGGTGCTCAGGACCTTCGGGTTTGAGCACTATGAGGTCTACCTCTCCACCATGCCCGAAAAGCATGTAGGAAGCCCCCAGGTGTGGGAACTGGCCACCCAGGCCCTGCAGAAGGCCCTCCAGCACATGGGCCTTGAGTTTCAGGTGGACCCCGGCGAGGGNGTCTTCTACGGCCCCAAGATAGACATAAAGGTGAAGGACTGCCTGGGCCGGCCCTGGCAGTGCAGCACCGTGCAGGTGGACTTCAACATTCCCGAGAGGTTTGACCTCACCTACCGGGGCCCCGACGGCAGGGAGCACCGTCCCATAATGATTCACCGGGCCCTGATGGGCTCTCTGGAGCGCTTCTTCGGCATACTCATTGAACACTACGCAGGGGCCTTCCCCCTGTGGCTTGCCCCCAGGCAGGTGGAGGTACTGAGCATAGCGGAGCGGCACGCCCCCTACGCCCAGAAGGTGCTGCGGGCCCTCAGGGCCGCCGGCCTGAGGGCCGAGGCCAACCTGGAGGCCGAGAAAATCGGCTACAAGGTGCGCTCCGCTACGGTGCGAAAAGTGCCCTATTTGGTTATAATAGGCGACAGGGAAGTCGCCCAAGAAAGCATCAGCGTGCGACGAAGGGACGGCCAGAACATAGGGCCCCTCCCGGTGGAGGAGTTCATAAAGATGCTCCAGGAGGAGATAGCACGCAGGAGGNGAGAGCATACAGCAAAAGGAAATAAGGGTCAACGAGCGCATAAGGGCCAGGGAGGTTCGCCTGGTGGACGCCGACGGCAAGCAGATAGGCATAATGCCCACCTCCGAGGCCCTGAGGGCGGCCAGGGAGCGGGGGCTGGACCTGGTGGAGGTAGCCCCCCAGGCCACACCTCCTGTGTGCAAGATAATGGACTATGGCAAGTACAAGTATCAACTGAGCAAGCGCCATGCTGCCAGGAAGACCATAGAGGTAAAGGAGATAAAGGTCAGGCCCAACATAGACAGGCACGACCTGGAACTGAAGGTCAGGCACATAAGGCGCTTCCTGGGTGAAGGCAACAAGGCCAAGGTGACCATGTACTTCCGAGGCAGAGAGATAGTGAGGCCCGAAAGGGGCATGAAGGTCTTTGAGGCCATCCAGGAGATGCTGGGCGGCGGCTTCCATGTGGAGCAGAAGCCCAGGCTGGAGGGCAACCACATCACCATGCTCATAGCACCCCGATAAGGAGGAGGCAGATGCCCAAGCTAAAGACCCACAAGGGGGCCCAAAAGAGGTTCAAGCTTACCGGCACCGCAAAGGTGAGGCGCCGCAAGGCTTACAAGAGCCACATCCTTACCGGCAAGAGCCGCAAGCGCAAGCGCAACCTGCGCAAGGGCGCCATCCTTACGGGCAAGGCGGCCAAGGCCATAAAGAGACTTCTGAGCCAATAGGAGGAGCACAGATGCCAAGGGCTAAGGGCGGGTTCAAGACCCGCAGAAGGAGAAAGAAGGTGCTTCAAAGGGCCAAGGGCTACTACAGCGCCCGGAGCAGGCTCTTCAGGATCGCCTCCGAGGCGGTGGACAAGGCCCTGCGCCACGCCTACAGGCACCGCAGGGCCAAGAAGAGGGAGTTCCGCAGCCTCTGGATCGTGCGCATCAACGCCGCCGCCAGGGCCCAGGGACTCACCTACAGGCAGTTCATGGCCGGGCTCAAGCGGGCCCAGGTAGAGCTCAACCGCAAGGCGCTGGCCCACCTGGCCGTGGAGGACCCCCAGGCCTTCGGCAAACTGGCAGAGCTGGCCAAGGAAAAACTGGCCTCCTGATGCAGGCCCTCAGGGAACGCTTCCAGAAGGAGCTTTCCCAGGTCCGCTCCCTCAGGGAGCTTCAGGAGATACGAGCCAGGTACTTGGGCAGAAAGGGGGCCCTCACCGAGGCCCTGAAGGGCCTGAAGGCCCTTCCCCCTGAGGAGCGCCGCCAGCAGGGCAGGCTCCTGAACGAGCTGAAGGCCTCCATGGAGGAGGCCCTCAGGCAGCGTCAGCAGGCCCTGAAGGAGGCAGAGCTAAAGGAGGCCCTCACAAGGGAGGCCCTGGACATCACCCTTCCAGGGCACTACGGCCCCCCGGGCAGGCCCCACCCCGTAAGCACCGTGCTTGAGGAGATAGTGGAGGTCTTCCTCAGCATGGGCTTCTCTGTAGAGGAGGGCCCCGAGGTGGAGCTGGACTACTACAACTTCGAGGCCCTGAACATCCCCAGGGACCATCCCGCCAGGGACATGCAGGACACCTTCTATGTGAGCGACGATGTCCTTTTGAGGACCCATACCTCCCCTGTGCAGATCAGGGTGATGAAGCAGCAGCGCCCCCCCCTGCGGTTTATTGCCCCCGGGAAGGTCTACCGCTGCGACGCCGATGTGTCCCACACCCCCATGTTCCACCAGGTGGAGGGACTGATGGTGGCCGAAGATATAAGCTTCGCCCACCTTAAGGGCACCCTGGAGGCATTCCTGCACAGGCTCTTTGGTCAGGATGTGCCGGTGAGGTTCCGGCCCAGCTACTTCCCCTTCACCGAGCCTTCCGCCGAGGTGGACATAGGTTGCATCTTCTGCAGGGGCTCAGGCTGCAGGGTCTGCCAGGGCTCGGGCTGGATAGAGATACTGGGCGCAGGGATGGTGCATCCCAGGGTGTTTGAGATGGTGGGCTACGAGCCCGAGCGCTACAGCGGTTTCGCCTTCGGCATGGGGGTGGAGCGCATAGCCATGCTCAGGTACCAGATAGAGGACATCAGGCTGTTTTTCGTAAACGACGCCAGGTTCCTGGCACAGTTCTGACCCCATGCTGGTGCCCCTCGGCTGGCTCAAGGAGTTCATAGGGCTTGAGGAAAGCCCCCAGGAGGTGGCCGGCCTTCTCACCATGGCCGGGCTGGAGGTGGAGGACCTGCAGGAGCTGCAGGAGGAGGTGCTGCTGGAGGTGGCGGTCACCCCTAACAGGGGCGACTGCCTGAGCATCCTGGGCCTGGCCAGGGAGCTTTCGGCCATCACGGGAAGGCCCCTCAAGAGGCCCGCCCCCAAGCCCCTGCCCCGGCCTTCCAAGGGCTTCCAGGTGCAAGTCCTTGAGCCCCTCCTTTGCCGACGTTATGCCCTGAGGGTGCTGGAGGGCCTCCAGGTGGGCCCCTCGCCCCGGTGGCTCCTCAGGCGGCTTGAGGCCGCAGGCCTAAGGAGCGTGAACAATGTAGTGGATGTCACCAACTATGTGCTCCTGGAGCTGGGCCAGCCCCTTCATGCCTTCGACCTGGACGCCCTCAGGGGTGAACCCATCAGGGTGGGCAAGGCCCAGGTACTGGGAGAACACCTGAGAACCCTGGACGGCGCTCAGAGGCGCCTCCCTCCCGATGCCATAGTGATAGCCGATGCCCAGGGGCCAGTGGCCCTGGGAGGCGTGATGGGAGGGGCCGACTCGGAGGTAGGCCCTGAAACCACCAGGGTGCTCCTGGAGGCCGCCTGGTTCGACCCTGTAAGCATAAGGAGGACCTCCCGCACCCTGGGCCTCAGGACCGAAAGCTCCTACAGGTTCGAGCGGGGAGTGGACATTACCGCCATCCCCCAGGCCCTGGACAGGGCCGCAGGGCTCATCCTGGAGCTTGCAGGAGGCAGCCTCAGCGGGGCGGCCGATGCCTACCCCATGCCCCATGAACCCCGGAGCATCCAGGTCAATCCCCAGGCCATAAGGAGGCTCCTGGGGGCCGAAGTGCCCCTGGAAGACGTGGTGGAGCTCCTCAGGCGCCTCAACCTTGAGCCCCAAGAGAGGGCCGGCTTCATCACGGTAAAAGTCCCTCCCTACAGGGCCGACCTTCAGCGTCCCCAGGATGTGGCCGAGGAGGTAGCCAGGCTGTGGGGCTACCACAGGATACCCAGCAGGCTGCCCTGCGCCGCCCTCAGCCCACAGGGCCTTACCGAGAGGCAGAAGGTCCTGCGGAGCGTAAGGCAGTACATGCTCTCGGCGGGGTTTTCCGAGGCCATAAACTACAGCTTCATGAGTCCCGAAAGCCTTGACACCCTGGGCCTTCCAGAGACGGACGAGCGCCGCCGGGCCGTGGTCCTCCTGAACCCCCTGAGGAAGGAGGAGTCCCTCCTTCGCACCNCCCTCGTCCCGTCGCTGCTTCAGAACCTCAAGCATAACCTCCAGAGGGATGTGAAGGACCTCAGGCTCTTTGAGCTTGCCCGCTGCTTCAGGCCCAGGGGCGAGTCCCTGCCTGAGGAGCCCTGGATGCTGGCAGCAGTCATGAGCCACGACAGGGCCTACCACTTCTGGAAGGAGCCCTGCGAGGAGTTCTATCTTCTTAAAGGCATCCTGGAGGGGCTGCTCCAGGGCCTGAGAATAAGTGGCTGGGGCTTCAAGCCCAGCGCCGAGCCGTTCCTGCATCCGGGCAAGGCCGCCGACCTCCTAGTAAAAGATGAAAAGGTGGGCTACCTGGGGGTGCTCAACCCCGGGGTGGCCGAGGCCCTGGAGCTCAGGGGCAGGCAGGAGGTGCTTCTGCTGGAGCTGTCGCTTCAGGCCCTGGTGGCCCATCTACCCCCGCGGCCCCAGTTCAAGCCCCTGCCGCGCTACCCGGCAGTGCAGAGGGATGTGGCCGTGGTGGTGGAGCAGACCCTGCCTGCCGAGGCAGTGGTTGAGGCCGCAAGGGGGTTCCCCTCGGAGCTCCTGGAGGAGGTGCGCCTGTTTGACCTTTACGGGGGCCCGGGCATTCCCCAGGGCAAGAAGAGCCTGGGCCTGAGCATCCGCTACCGCTCCGCCGAGCGCACCCTCACGGAGGAAGAGGTGGAGGAGCTCCACCAGAGACTTCTTCAGCACCTTCTCAAAAGCACCGGCGGCACCCTCAGGGCTTAGTCCGCTCAAGATGCAAAGCCTCTACTGCCTTGTCCGCAGCCTGCTGCGCTGCAAGGCGGGCAAGCCCCCTCAGCCCCTGGAGTCCAGTAGCAGGGTCACCGGACCATCGTTCACAAGCTCCACCTGCATGTAAGCACCGAAGAGGCCCTCCTTGACCTCCACACCCTGGGTCCCCAGGGCCTGGATAAACTCCCTGTAAAGGGCCTGGGCCCTCTGGGGCTCCTCGGCGGCGTCAAAGGAGGGACGGTTGCCCTTGCGGGTGCTACCGAGGAGGGTAAACTGGGAGACCACCATCACCTGCCCCCCTGCATCCAGCACCGAGAGGTTCATCTTTCCCTGGGAGTCCTCAAACATCCTCAGGCGGGCTACCTTCTGGGCCAGCCAGACGGCCTCCCTGGCGGTGTCGCCCCGCTGCAGTCCCAGCAGTACCAGCAGCCCCTTGGAGATGGCAGCCACCTCCCGGCCCTCGACCCTTACCGAGGCCCTCAGCACCCTCTGAAGGAGCGCCCTCACCCCTGGGTGAAGCTGTTTACCAGCTTTATGAGCTCCTGGGTCTGAATGGGCTTGGTGAGATAGGCGTTGGCCCCTATGGCCAGGGCCCGCTTCCTGTCCTCCTCGGCCCCCTCGGTGGTGATGATGATGATGGGAATGTCCTTGTAGGCCGGGTTCCCCCTTACCAGGCTCGTCAGCTTCAGCCCGTCCATCACGGGCATGTTGATGTCCACCAGGATGAGGTCCACCTGCTCGGAGGAAAGCTTCTTCAGGGCATCCACGCCGTCGGAGGCCTCTATGACCCTGGAGCCCGCCACCCTTCGCATGGCAAAGCTAATGAGCTGTCTCATGGTGGGGGAGTCCTCTACCACAAGGATATTGGGCATGGGCTCATCTCCTGGGTTTTTCCTTCAGAAGTTCCAGGAAACTCTGAAGGGTGGTTAGCTTTCTTTCCGACTGGGTGTACAGCCTGGAGGAGAATATGGCCGTAGCCGCATGGCCTGCCAGGAGGTTGAACAGCTCGTAGTCCACATTGCTGAAGCCTCTCTTCTGCACCAGCAGGCTGTAGATGGCAATCACCCCTATCACATGCTCCTTTATCTTAAGGGGGATGCACACTATGGGGGACAGGAGGTCGTCGGTGCCGTCGGTGCTGGAGGCAAAGTAGCTTTCCCCCTCCTTGGCCACCTTGCCCACGATGCCCTCGCCCAGCCTCACCCTGGGGATGGAGGCAACCTCCAGGCCCTCGGCAGCCACCGCCACCAGCTCGTTCGTGCGCTCCTCCATGAGGTAGATGGCGAAGCGTTCCGCACCGATGAGGTTTATGATGATTTCCAGCACAATGCGGAGCACCTCGTTGAAGTCCAGGGTGGAGTGCAACTGGTAGCTGGCCACATAGAGGTTGGCCAGGTTGTTGTTTTCCTCCTCCACCTCCAGGTACTTGGCGGCGAAGTCCTTGTTCTCCTCCTCCACCTGGCTGAAGCGCTCCCTGAGGGACCTGAGCTCCTCCTCCAGCTGCCTGATGCGCTCCTCGTAGAGCCTGGCCCTGGCCTCGTCGGCGCTGCGGGTGAGGGCCTCCTCCAGCTCTGCCACCCTGAAGCGCAGCCGCTCGTTCTCCCTCAGAAGTTCCTTGGTGAACTCCTCCCCCTTCTTGAAGACCTGCAGGAACTCTTCTGCCTTCCTGTTTATGCTGGAGTCCCGTTCCATCCTTCCATGCCACCTCTTGCGACCCTCAGGAGCTCGGCCGGTATGTCCGGCAGGGCCAGCACCGCCGCCGCTGCCCCGGCGTTTATGGCCTCCTGGGGCATCCCGAAGACCACCGCCGACTGCTCCGATTCTGCTATAGTATAACCGCCCCTGGCCTTTATTTCCAACATTCCTTGCCTGCCGTCGCTGCCCATGCCCGTAAGCAGCACCCCCACGGCCCGCCGGCCGTATAGCTCGGCAGCGGAGCGCATGAGCGCATCCACCGAGGGCACATACTTGTCCTTGGGCCCGGGCTCCCTGAGGGCCACCCTCACCTTGGAGCCCCGCCTTCTCAGCAGCATGTGGCTTCCGCCTGGACATATGAGCACCCTGCCGGGCACCACCGGGTCGCCGTCCTGGGCCTCCTTTATGTGCACCTTGGCCATGCGGTTCAGCCGCTCTGCCAAGGGGCCGGTGAAGCCCTTGGGCATGTGCTGGCTTACCAGGACGGCCGCAGGGTAGTCCTCGGGCAGCTTGGTGAGTATTATTTGCAAGGCCTGGGGCCCGCCCGTGGAGGCCCCTATGACCACCGCCTCCACATCCCTGGCAGCGCCTCTGGGGGCGGCCAGCGCAGGACCGGGGCTTGACAGGAGCCTGAGGTTTCGGCTCAGTACATCCAGGTTGAGCCTCCTGGCCGCCTCCACTTTCTCCAGGAGGTCGCGCTCTATACTCCTGAGCTCCGCCGATGCCCGCCTGGTGGGCTTGGCTATGAAGTCCACCGCCCCGAGCTCCAGGGCCCTGAAGACCGTCTTGGTGTCCGCGTAGGAGCTGACCATGAGCACCGGGGTGGGCCGCTCCCTCATGAGCCAGCGGAGGAAGCTGAAGCCGTCCATCTCGGGCATCTCCAGGTCCAGGGTGATGAGGTCAGGCCTGAGCCTCAGGGTCTTGGAGATGGCATCTATGCCGTCGGTGGCTATGCCCACCACCTGGACGCCGGCCTTTTCCTCAAGTATGCGCTTTATGGTCTGGCGGCTGAAGGCGGAGTCATCCACCACCAGCACCTTCAGGGGTCTCATCTCTGCTGTCTCCATAAGAGGTCTACCAGCCCGTCCTGGGAAACGCTCAGGGGTGGCTTGCGGGGCTTCTGGTACACGATGTCTCTTTTGAAGTATTTTAGCACAAAGGCGGNGGAGACATTCATGAGGCTTTCGGCATGGCCCAGCAGAAGGTAGCCCCCCTCGGCAAGCCTCTGGTAGAACACATCGGCCACCTTCTTTCGGGCCTCCTGGTCAAAGTATATGAGCACATTGCGGCAGAAGACCACATCCACGGTGCCTATGAAGCGGGCCTTCAGGGCATCCAGCAGGTTCAGGTGGCTGAAGCTTACCAGGCGCCTCACTACATCCTTGATTCTGAAGGCATCGCCCTCCTGGACGAAGTATTTTTTTATGTAGTACTCGTTGGTGCTGCGGAAGGAGTTCTGCCTGTAAAGCCCCCTGCGGGCTGCCTGAAGTACCCGCTGGTTGATATCGCTGCCCAGGACCTCCACCTCCCAGCCCTGCATGGGCAGGCCCTGCTCCAGGATGAGCATGGCAATGGTGTAGGGCTCCTCCCCGGAGGAGCAGCCGGCAGACCATATCCTGAGCCTCCTGGAGGAGCCCTTTCGGGCCTTGAGCTCCGGCAGGAGTTCCTCGGTAAAGGCCTCCAGCTGGCTCTGCTCCCTGAAGAAGTAGGTCTCGTTCACCGTCAGGACATCCATTATGGCCGCCAGCTCCTCCTCCCGTCGCTTGTCGTAAAGGAGGTAGCGGTAGTAGTCGCGGAAGCTATCCAGGTGCAGGTTCAGGACCCTGCGGCTTAGACGGCGTTCCAGGAGATACTTGGAGGAGTCGTCGAAGTACAGGCCGGAGTAGTCCCTGATGAGGTCCCTCAGGAGCCTGTAGTCCTCGTCATCCAGGGGTATGATGTGCTCCTCCTTAAACACCCAGCAGTCTCTCCAGGGTCTTTCTCACCACGGGGTCCTCCTCGGTATCCAGGAGGCGTTCCACCTCGGCCCTGGCAGGGCCTTCGGCCAAGGCCTCGGCGGCGGCCATCCGGGTGGCCCAGTCCTCATCCCTCAGGAAAGGCACCAGGTGCTGCTCCAGTCCTTCCTGCCCCGCCAGGGCCTTCAGGGCCGTACGGCGGATTTCCGCCTCCGGGCTCTGAAGCATCCCCAGGAGGGCCTCCCTGGCCCCGGCCCCTCCCAGCCTGCCCAGGGCCTGGATGGCGGCAGTGACCACAAAGCCGTTTTCGTCCTGAAGGAGCCCTATCAGGTGGGGCACGGCCTCCTGAAGACCCAAGGCGCCCAGGGCCTTGGCCCCCACGGCCCTGACCATGTCGTCGGGGTCCGAGGCCAGAAGGCTCAGGGGCTCCAGGGCCGCCTGTCCTCCCACCTGGGCCAGGCTGAGGGCCGCCGTGGCCCTTATGTCAGGTTCCTCGTCGGTAAGGGCCAGGGTAAGGAGCCTGGCAGAGTGGGCGTCCCCTATGATGGCCAGGGCCTTTACCGCGGCCTTGCGCACCTGGGGGCTTTCATCCTTCAGGGCAAAGCCCAGGGCCTCTACCGCCTCCTGGGCACCTATTGCCCCCAGCAGAAGGGCCACATTCTTCCTGAGCACCCAGTTCCTGTGCCTAAGCAGCTCCAGCAGCTGTCCCGTATCAAGGCCTGCCTTGAGGGCTGCCAGGGCCTCCACGGCGGCCTCCTGCACATCCTCGTACTGGTCTGCAAGCAGGGCCATTATGGCCCCGGCACTGGCAGACTCACCCAGGGCTGCCAGGCCCCGGGCTGCCAGGGCCCTTACATGGCCGTCAGCGTCTTCAAGGAGCTCCATGAAGGCCTCCCGGTAAAGGGGCGAGGCCACCTTGGTGGCCACCCTCAGGAGACACCGCCTCAGATAAGGGTTCTCCCTTTTGAACAGGGGCAGAAGGGCCTGGGGCTTGTCCCTGCCCAAGAAGACCAGGGCCCTCTCGGCATCCTGCTGGAAGTCCTCCTCCAGGCAGAGTTCCAGGAGGCTGTTCAAGGCCCCCTCATCCTTGAGCAGGCCCAGAAGCAGTATGGCCGCCACCCTTACCTGGGCCTTAGAACTAAAGGCATGCTGAGTGAGAATCCTCAGGGCATCCTGGCCCAGGTGCTCCCTGAGGGCCTGCCCTATGGCATCCTCCGAGACCCCCTGGTGGTACATCTGCTCTATGGCCTCCAGGGCAGCTTCCTGCACTGCCTTGGAGGGCTCCTTCAGGAGAGGCACCATGTACTGCAGGCTTTCCTCCCGGGCCAGCCTGCCCAAGGCCCTGAGGACGGGCTCCCTGAGGGCCTTCTTCTTCAGGGCCTCATGGAGGGCGGGCAGGGCCCTGGCCTCGCCAATCCTGCCCAGGGCATCGGCAGCGGGATAGGCGGTCCAGAGGTCGCCCTCCCTGAGGATTTCCACCAGGGCGTCCACCACCGAGGGCTCCCTGAGTTTGCCCAGGTGCTCCACCGCTGAGGCCCTTACATTGTCGTCCTCGTCCCTGAGGGCCTGAAGCAGCACCGGCAGGGCCCTGCGGTCCCTGAACTCCCCCAGCACATCTATGATGAACTTCCTGACATCCACATTGTCGGTCTTGAAGGCCTCCACCAGGTAAGGGGNGGCCTTCCTCTGGAGCCTCACCAGGGTCTCTATGGCCGCATTCCTGGCCCCGGCGTTGTCCTCCAGATACAGGAGCTCCACGAGGCCTGGAAGGTAGTCCTCCGCCCGATGCTCCCTCAGCAGTATCTCCTGGGCGGTCTTTCTTACGCGCCAGCTTTCGTCCATAAGGCCCCTGAGCAGCCACCTTGTGGCCTGGGGACCCTGGCCGCTCAGGGAAAGCATCGCCTGGCGCCTGAGCTCCGTGTCCTGGCTTTCCAGGGCCCTCTCAATCTCCCCGTTCATCGCCAGCCCTCAGCAGCAGTCTTTCCTCCGAAGACAGCACCATGTCCATGTTCAGCAGTATCACCACCGAGCCGTCCTTCCTCTTGGCAAGCCCTGTAAGGTACTCCGCCCTGAGGCCCTTGAAGATGGAAGGGGGCTCTGAAAGCTCCTCCTCCTGAAACTTGGCTATCTCCAGCACCTCGTCCACCACCACCCCAATCTTTTCCCCCCGAGAGCGGACCACCACCACCCTCTCGTTGGCAGGTTGCGGAGACAGGCCGAACCTCTTGCGGATGTCCACCAGGGGGAGCACCTCTCCCCTCAGGGTTATCAGCCCCAGGATGTGGGGGGGCATCTCGGGCAGGGGGNTGGGCCTCTGGGCCCTGAGGACCTCCACCACCGCCTCAATGGGGATGCCGAAGAGCTCCTGGGCTGCCCTAAACAGAACGAACCTTTTCACCGGTCTTGAAGACCTCCATCTCCTTCCTGAGGGCCCCTATCTCGGCCTGCAGGGTGCTGAGGGAGGTGGCCACCTCCTGGACATCCCTGAGCACTGCCTGCCCAATGCTCCTGAGTTGCTCCATCACCTGGGCCATCTGCTGGCTGAGCTCCTTCTGCTGCTGGGAGCTTTTCCTTATTTCCTCCAGCCTCTGGTTGGCCAGCTCCATGTTCTGGCTTATGTGCCTGGTACCCGAGGCCTGCTCCTGGGTGCCCCTCTTGGTGGCCTCGGCCACCTCCTTAAGCTCCCCTGTCCTTTCCAGCAGGAAGTCGGTGCCCTGGAACTGCTCCTCGGTGGAGTGGCTTATCTGGAAGACCATCTTCTTCACATGCTCCATGGCCTGCTGTATCTGACCCAGCCCCTTGACCTGCTCCTCCGTGGCCCGCTGGATGGTATGGGCCATGCGGGAGGACTGCTGGGCGGCCTCCACCACCTTGGCGCTGGACTTGCCGGCCCGCAGCACATGCTCGCCGCCGTCCTCCACCATGAGCATGGCCTCCTCGATGGAGCTTACCACCTGGGCAATCTCCTCCTGAATGGTCTTCACTATGGCCGCTATCTCCTTCGTGGAGGAGGCGGTGCGCTCACTCAGGGCGCCCATCTCGTCGGCCACCACGGAGAAGCTCTTTCCGTACTCACCGGCCTGGGCAGCCAGGATGGCGGCATTAAGGGAAAGGAGGGNGGTCTGCTCCGTGACTTCCTTTATCACCGAAAGCATCTTCTCTATGTCCTTCGACCTGGCCCCCAGCCTGCTTACCACCTGTACCGATTCCTTCACCTTGTCGGTTATCTTCTCCATGCTGTCAATGGCATCGGAGATGGCCAGCACCCCTTCCTCGGCGGCCATGGTCCGCACCTGGTCGGCCAGCTTGGCCGATTCCCGGGCACCCCGCTCCACCTCTTTCACCGAGGCGTTGAGCTCCTGCACGCTGGCCGAGGTCTGCTCCACGGAGGAGAGCACCTCTTGGGTGTTGTGCATCACCTGCTTGGCCGTCTGGGCCAGCTCGGAGACGGCCGAGTAGGAGCCCTCCACGGCCTCCATGAGCCGGTTGGTGCCCGAGGCTATCTCCTCCGCCGTGGCCTTGACCTCAAGGAGCGAGGTCACATTCTCCGTGGAAAATTCGGCCAGGGCATCGGTGCTGGAGGCTATCCGGGAATAGGCCTCCAGGGCCCCCTGCACCGAGGAGGCCATCTGCCCCACTGCCGCCTCCTGCCTCTTCATCCCCTCGCTTACATTGTTGAAGGTTATGTTAAGCTGCCTTATGGCCATGCCTACATTGTCAGCCGTGGCCTCCAGGCGCTGGATGTTGCGCCTGAGGGTCTCCTTGAGGAAGCTTAGGCCCTGGGCAATGCTTCCAATCTCGTCCGCCCTGTCGGTGGGTATCTCCACGGTGAGGTCGCCGTTGGTGATGTCCCTTATCCTGGCGTTAAGCTCCTGGATGGGCCGGCCCACCTTGTACTGAAACACCCTGAAAATGGCGAAGATGACCAGCAGGAATACCACCACCTGCCCCAGGGGCGGCACCGTCAGCAGATAGCGCATGCTCTCGTTCACCTTGCGGCCGCTGTAAAGCACCTGGAGGGTGCCCACCTGCTGGCCTGCGGCCATTATGGGGGCGGTGTAGGTATGCTTCCAGGCCACATAAAAGGGGTTCCAGGAGGCCCCTGTCTCCTGCTCCCTGAGCACCCTGTCCCGGAGCACATGGCCTTCGTCATCCATCNCCTTTACGGCCAGGATGTCCATGTCCTGGGCCAGGGCGTCCATGTACTGGTCCAGGTAGCTGTAGTTGTAGCTCAGTATGGCAGTGGCCGAGAAGCCCTCCAGCAGCTTGGCCACGGTCTGCACCTTGCCCCTTAGGAGCTCCATGTGGTAGCTCCTCTGGCTCTTGAGGAACCACAGCCACAACAGGCCCTGGCCCACCAGCAGTACCGCCAGCACCACCGCCATAAAGCTTATGGCCAGGGAGCGCCGCCTCATCTAACCGCTACTGCACCGCTGGCATTGATTATGCGCCTTCCCTGAGGGCCCTTTACCCACTGGATGAACCTCTTGGCCAGTCCCCTGGGTTTGCCCTTGGTGATGAGCATAAAGCGCTTTACAATGGGCCATTTGCCCGTGGCAATGGCCTTCTTTGTGGGGGCCAGGCCGTCCAGGGCCAGGGGCCTGATCTTGCCCCCCGAGTCCTTCACCGCCACCATGTCGGAAAAACCCACGGCGTCTTCCTGATGCATGAGGGCCTTGGTCATGTCCCCTGCCCTGGGCATGACCACCACATCGGGGGCTTCCTCCAGAGCCCTGAAGCAAGGGACATACTTCCTTATGAGCTTCTTGGTGGCATCCGCCTCTGGCCTGGTAAAAGGCCTGATGGGGGCGTCATGGCCTCCCAGGGCCTTCCAGTTCCCGAGCTTGCCGGAGTAGATGTCGCAGAGCTGCTGGCTGGTTATGCCCTTTACCTTCACCGTAGCGGCATTGACCCCTACCACGGTGGCTACCCTGGCTATCTCGGTCTGCACCAGGCCCAGGAGCCTCTCCTCCTCGGTGAGGGGGCGGACGGACATGCCCACATCCTGCCTGCCCTTGTGGGTGCCCATTATGCCGCCCTTGGAGTGGATGGACCGCTGCATTACCTCCACCACATCGCCGGGGTGCGCCTTCATGTAGGCCCGGGCCAGCTCGGTGACCAGACTAATCATCCCCCCGGCCCCTGCCACCTTGATGCTTTCCGCCCAAGCGGGGGCCGCACCCAAAAGCAGACCTACCAGCACTGCTACCACTCTCATGCCCTTCATGGCCTCCTCCTCCCTTGGTTAAAGCATCCCTATTTTTGACATCATGAGCCTTATCTGGTTGTAGTCCTCGTCCTCGGCCTCGGCAAAGCCCGTGTAGGACGGCTCAATGGAGGCCAGCNCCCTGGAGCCCCTGGCATCATCCGGCCTGAGGGCCAGGAGGGCCTCCTTGATGGCCTGAGCCATACCGGGCTCAAGCCCGTGAACGCATATGTTGAACTCGGGAATCTCGAGGGAGAACTTCACAAACCTCAGGCCCTGTTCCCTGTACTTGTGGGCCGTAGACTCCATGAGCCCCCCGGCGTCGAATTCTCCCTTAAGCACGGCCTGGGCCACATCGTCGTGATGGCCCAGGTAGTTGTAGTAGGAGAGGTCCTTCAGCTCTATCCCCTCCTCCAGGAGCATGGCCCTGGGCACGATGTGGCTGGAGGNGGAGTTTACATCTCCGAAGGCGAAGGAGCGCCCCTTTATGTCCTTGAGCTCCTTCACCGGGCCATCCCGCCTGCTGATGATAACCGAATGGTGGAAGGGTTTGCCATCCCTCAGGGCCTTCACCAGCACCTCGGCCCCGTAGCTGCGGTGGGCCAGGATGTAGGTAGAGGGGGTCATGTAGCACAGGTTGGTGATGCCCTCGCCCAGCTCCTTCACCGCCGCCTCGAAGGAGGAGGCCACCCGGAGCTCAAAGTTCATCCCCAGGGCCTCTTGAAGGTACTGCATCAGGGGGCTGAAGCGCCTGTACATCTCGGCAGGGGCCTCCAGGGGCACCACCCCGAAGCGCACCNCCTCCATCTTGGCCTCCTCGTAAAGCCTGAAGCGCTCCATCTCGGCGTTTACCAGCTCGGCATCCCTGAGGAGCTCCTTCACGGTGCGGTTTATCCTGAAGGCGATGTCCCGGCTCTCCTTGGGGATGTCCTTTATCTTCTCTATGGAGCTCCATATCTGGCCTGAGCCCACCTTCTGCTCGTTTATGGCCTTCAGTATCTGCTGGCTCTTGTCCGAGACTACCTCCACGGCCTGGGCTATCTGGCGGCTGCTGTGGGCCTGCTGCTCGGTGTTGAGCTTCNCCTGGGACGAGGCATCGCGCATGCGCTCCGTGGCCTCCATGATGAGGCTGATGCCCCTGGACTGCTCCGAGGTGGCCTTGGCCATCTGCTGCACCATGGTGCGCATGCGCTCCACCGAGGCCGACACCAAGCGGGCCGAGCGGGCCTGCTCGGCGGTGGTGCGCTCTATGGAGCGGGCCACCTGGGTGGAGTCCTGGGCACTCTGCAGTATCTTCTTTATGGAGACATCGGCCTCCTTGGTGAGGTCCATCCCCTCTTCCACCGCCTTGAGCCCCGCCCTCATGGCCTGGGCGGCAGCCTTGACCTCCGCCTGAACCCCCTCTATGAGGGAGGCAATCTCCTGGGTGGAAAACCCCGTCCTTTCGGCCAGGCTCTTTATCTCGTCGGCCACCACGGAGAAGCCCTTGCCGTGCTCCCCTGCCTGGGCCGCCAGAATGGCGGCGTTGAGGGCCAGGAGGGTGGTCTGGTCGGTGATCTCGTCTATGACGGTGAGGATTTTCCCGATCTCCTCCGACCTGTCGCCCAGCTTCTTTATGGCATGGGCGGTCTCCTCCACGGAGGTCTTGATCCTCTGCATGCCCTCCTTGGTCTTCTCTATGGCGGCCACCCCCATGGTGGAGGCCTCCTCCGTCACCCTCTCGGACAGCCTGGCAGAGTCCTTTGCCCTTTCCTCCACCTCCTTTATGGAGGAGATGATTTCCTCCACGGCGGTGAGGGTCTCGTCGGAGACCTCGGCCAGCTCCCTGGCCCCACCGGCCACCTCCTTGAGGGTGGCCGAAAGCTCGTGGATGGAGGAGCTGGTAGCCTCCACGCCGCCGGAAAGGTCGTTTACCACCGTGCTGATGCTCTCTATGCTGGAGGCCATCTCCTCCACGCTGGCAGCGGTCTGCTCCACGCTGGCAGCCAGGCCGTCCACGCTTTCGGCAATCTCCCCGATGGCAGCATTGAGCTCCTCCACGGAGCTGGAGATGTCTGCCACCGCCTCGGCCTCCAGCTGGGTGGAGCTTACCACCCTGTCGGAGTCCTTCTGCACGCTGTCGGCCGCATCGGCAATGCGGCGGGAGACCTCCTTGACCCTCCTAAGGATGCTGCTGAGGGAGCGGAGGGACTCCTTCATGGAGGCCTGGAGCCTGCCTATCTCGTCCTGGCTCCTTAGTTCCGCCCTGAAGTTCAGGTCCCCCCTGGCCATGGCCCTGGCAGCCTCCTCAAGCTCTTGGACCGGGTTGATGACCATCCTCCTTAGCACCAGCCAGAACACCATGCCCAGAAGCCCTGCCCCCAGGAGGCTTCCCAGCCCGGTCATGAGGGTGAAGGCGGCAATCTTCTCTTGCTCTTTCCTCAGGGAGGCCACCACCTTCACCGCCCCCAGCACGGGGCCTTCCACCTGGTGGCAGCCCTTGCAGGTGGACTTGTTAAACAGGGGCCTGTAAAGCGTCAGCCTGCTGTCCTGAAGCACATCAAAGGGCTTGGCCGTGGCTGTAAGCCTCTTGAGGGGCTGAAACTCCTGGAAAGGGGCATCCTTTTTGAAGGCCTCCCGACCCTGCCAGTTGAGCCCCTTTATGTCCTCTACTCCCCTTACCTGGGCAAGCTGTGGAAGGAGCCCCCTGAGAAGCTTCGCCTTCCCGGAAAGCATGGCCCCCTCTATGTGGCGCTCCATGAGCTCGGAGACGGCATAGAGCCTCTCCCTGGCCAGGTCGTATACATCGGAGCGCTGCTTCTTCAGCACCATCAGGGTGGTGAGCGCAATGCCCACCACCAGGATGCCCAGGCCTACCCCCAGAATCCTTACCTCAAGACGCTGTTTCATGGGGCCTCCTTGGTAATGTCCGTGGTCTCCTCCACCTTAAGGAGACTAATGAACTGCCCCTGCCACAGGGCCACCCCTTCTATGAACCTCTCCAGGTTGTCCGGCAGATGGCCCGGGGGCTCCTTCAGGGCCGACTGGGGAACTTTCAGCACATCCACCACCTCGTCCACCATGGCCCCGATGAACCCCTTAGGGCCCTTCACTATCAGAATCCGCCTCTTGGCCCCCTCCGCCTCGCCGCCCAGAAGGAGCCTTTTCCTGAGCTCCAGCACGGGCACCACCTTGCCCCTCAGAGAGGTCACCCCCAGCACATACTCCTGGGCCCTGGGCACCCGGGTGATGCGCTGGGGCCTGAGGATCTCCTGTATATCCTCCACCCTGAAGGCATACTCCTCCCCCATGAGCCTGAAGACCAGGAGCTCCACCTCCTCCTGGGGGGGCGCCTGAGGGGATAAAGGCTGGGCAGGGGCCTCGGCGGGCTCTTGGGGCTCCTGGGCCTGTTTCTCGGAAGGCCTCGGGGCCTCCTCCGCAGGGGCCTTTCCGGCCCCCTTGAGCTTCTTCCTTATCTTGGCAATATCCATAAAAAAGCACATAATTTTCTCATAAAATTACCTTGAATGTAAAGATTTGCTCCAATTGGACAAACCCNCCCCAGGGGCGGTAAAATCTGCCTGATGCCAGTGGCACCGACAATAGCCCTTCTCTTGCTGCTTGTGCTACTTCTTTCGGGCAGCCCCGCCCTGGGACTCACCACCCTGAGGATGCTGGGCCCGGAGGATGTGGGAGGGGCCTGGGCGGAGGTCATACGGAGGTTTGAGGCCCGAAATCCTGGCATCAAGGTGCAGTACATCTCCGGCCCCTGGTCCACTGACGAGAGGCAGAACATGTACATCCGCTCCTTCCTGGGCAAGGACCCCTTCGAGCTGGTCTACATGGATGTCATCTGGACGGCCAAGTTTGCCTCCGAGGGGTGGCTCCTTCCCCTGGAGGGCTGGCTGCCCCCGGAGCGCTGGGAGGAGTTCCTGCCTGGCGACATCCAGGCGGGCCTTTACGACGGGCACCTCTGGAGGGTCCCGGTAAGGAGCGATGCAGGGATGCTTTATTACCGAAAAGACCTGGTAAAGGAGCCTCCCCGCACCTGGGCCGAGCTGGAGGCCACCTGCCGGGCCCTGGCCCGACCTCCGGAGCTTTACTGCATGGTGTTTCAGGGGATGCAGTACGAGGGGCTGGTGTGCAACTACCTGGAGCACCTCTGGGGCGCAGGAGGGCAGGTCATCACCCCCGAGGAGGAGGTGGCCCTCCTCAGTGAGGAAAACATCCGGGCCCTGGGATTCATGAGGCGCCTCCTTCAGCAGGGCTTTGCACCCCGGGGGGTGATAACCTTCCAGGAGCAACACTCCCTGGAGTTCTTCCAGGCGGGCAGGGCCCTGTTCATGCGCAACTGGCCCTATGCCTGGAGGCTGCTTCAGGACTCACCCCTCAGGGGCAAGGTGGGCATTGTGCCCATGGTGCATGCCCCAGGAGGAAGACCCGCGGCCACCCTGGGGGGCTGGGGCCTGGGCATTGCTAAGGGGGCAAAGGACCCCGAGGCCGCCTGGCGCTTCATTGAGTTTGCCACCTCGGAGGAGGCCCAGAGGATTCTCCACGAGCGCCGAGGGGCTGTGCCCTCCAGGAGGGCCCTGTTTGAAGACCCGGAGATACTCCGCAGGAATCCCCACTACGGGAACCTCTATCAGGTGCTCCTTTCGGCCAGGCCCAGGCCCGTGCACCCCGAGTATCCCAGGATAAGCGCCATCCTGCAAAAGCATGCCAGCGCCGTGCTGGTAGGCATAGAGAGCCCCCAGGAGGCCGCCGGCCACATGCACAGGGCCATAGAGGGGCTGCTTAAGGGCAGGAAGGCCTCCTGGCCCAGGCGCCTCCTTCTGGACTACGACCTTCATCGCACCCTTCTTAACACCGTCCTGTTTACCGCCCTTTCGGTGCCCCCGGAGTTCCTGCTGGGGTTGCTCATGGCCCTGCTGGTCAACGCCCCCCTCAGGGGCAGGAACCTGGGCCGCCTGGGGGNGCTCATTCCCTGGGCCCTGCCCACCGCGGTGATGGCCATGGCCTGGCAGTGGATGTTCTCAAACCCCTTCGGGGTGATAAACGACCTGCTGGTGAGGGCCGGGCTGCTCAGCGCCCCCCTGGACTGGCTGAGCAGCCCCGCCGGGGCCATGTTTGCCGCCGTGTTTGCCGATGTGTGGAAGACCACCCCCTTTGTAAGCATCATCCTCCTGGCGGGGCTCCAGGCAGTGCCCCGAGAGCTGAAGGAAAGCTTCCAGATGGAAGGGGCAGGGGCAGCAAAGCAGTTCCTCCACCTCACCCTGCCCCTGCTGATGCCCTACATCAGGGTGGCCCTCATCTTCAGGCTCATCCATGCTGCGGGCATATTTGACCTCATCTGGGTGCTCACCAAGGGGGGGCCTGCCGACAGCACCAGGACCTTGAGCCTCTACATCTACGACCTGGCCTTCCGGTACGGCGAGCTCCCCTATGCCTTGTGGCTCACGGCGCTCTTTCTACTGGCCCTCATGCTCCTTAGTGTTATAATCCTCAGGGTGCTTACCTTGAGGTACGAGAGGGTCTTTTGAACATGAAGAAGGTAGCCCTTTATGCGCTCCTTGCCCTGGCAGGGCTTTACTGCCTGTGGCCCTTCCTGTGGACGGTGCTTACGGCCCTCAAGAGCCCCCAGGAGGTGTTTGCCCTGCCCATCACCTACTGGCCCCGAGAACTCTCCCTGGAGAACCTCCAGGGGGTGTTTTACAAGAGGCCCTTTGGCAGGTATGTGCTTAACAGCCTGGTGGTGGCGGGTGGGGCCACAGTGCTGAGCATCTTTTTGGGCTCGGCAGTGGGCTACAGGCTGAGGCTTCGGCCCCTTCAGAGTGCCATGGCGCTTCAGCGCTGGCTCCTGGTAGGCGCCATAGTGCCCCCGGCCCTCCTGGTGATACCCCTGTTCGTGCTCATGAAGAAGCTCCAGCTGGTGAACAACTACCTGGGGCTCATCCTTTCCTACACATTTCTGAACCTGCCCTTTGCAGTATGGATGCTCCATGCCGCCTTCAGGCAGCTGCCCCGGGAGCTGGACGAGGCCGCCCTTCTGGACGGCCTGAGCCGCTGGGGCATCCTGTGGCGCATCATCATGCCCCTTAGCCGCCCTGCCCTGGCCGTCACGGCCACCCTGGTCTTCATATTCTCCTGGAACGAGTTCATCATAGCCCTCACCCTCATGCCCCAGCAGGAGATGTATACCGTACCCGTAGGCATCGCCATGCTCAGCGGGGTCTCGGTCTACGAGATGCCCTGGGGAGAAATCAACGCTGCCGTGGCCATAACCNCCCTGCCGGTCATACTGCTCATAGCGGCCTTTCAGCGCTGGATAATCGAGGGGCTCACCAGGGGGGCGGTAAAGGCATAGGCCCATGGTGGTTCTGAAAGAGATAGAAAAGAGCTTCCTGGCAGGACGGGTAAGGGCCCTCCGGGGGCTCAGCCTGGAGGTGCCCTCGGGCACATTCCTCACGGTGCTGGGCCCCTCGGGATGCGGCAAGACCACCCTGCTGAGGATAGTGGCGGGACTGGAAAGCCCCGACAGGGGCCGGGNGTTCATCCAAGGCCGGGATGTCACCGCGGTGCCTCCGGGCAGAAGGGAAGTAGCTATGGTGTTTCAGAACTATGCCCTTTACCCCCACAAGAGGGTGTTTGACAACATTGCCCTGGGCCTGAGGCTCCGGGGCCTGGAAAGGGAGGAAATCCGAAGCCGCATCGAGCAGGTGGCCAGGATGCTGGGCATAGAGGNTCTCATGGAGCGCTTCCCCAGACAGCTTTCAGGGGGACAGCAGCAGAGGGTAGCCCTGGCCAGGGCCCTGGTGAGGCAGCCCCAGGTGTTCCTGCTGGACGAGCCCCTCAGCAACCTGGATGCCCAGGTGAGGGAGACCACCAGGACGGAGCTCAAGAGGCTGTTCAAGGCCCTGGGGGCCACGGTCATATATGTGACCCATGACCAGGGCGAGGCCCTCATGATGTCGGACCTGGTGGCGGTGCTGCAAGACGGGGAGCTCCGTCAGGTGGCCTCCCCCATGGAGGTCTACCATCGCCCCGAGCACCGCTTCGTGGCGGAGTTCATCGGCACCCCCAGAATCAACATGATACAAGGTAGCATCCAGGATGGCATCTTCAGCAGCCTGGAGGGCTCCGTGAGGTTTTCCGCCCCCGTCCACTACGCCGGGGCCGTGCTCCTGGGCCTGAGGCCGGAGCACCTGAGCCCCGCTGAAGGGCCCGTAAGCCTCAGGGCCCAGGTGCTCATCACCGAGCCCCTGGGGGCAAACACAGTGCTCACCCTGAAGGTGGGGGGCCTGGAGCTGAAGGCCCTGCTTCCAGGAGAGCCCCCCGAGGAAAGGGAGCTCCAGATGTCCTTTGACCCAGCAAAGGCCCTGTTCTTTGAGCCCCGCACGGGAAGGAGAATTGACTAACCCCCCAGGGGCGCTTAAACTAATTCTCCCATGAAGGCCCACGTGGCAGAGCTACTCAGGAAGGCCCAGGAGCGCCTGGGCCTTCAGCCCCAGGAGGTGGAGGTGGAGGTGCCCAAGGAGGCCTCCCTGGGCGACCTCTCCAGCCCTCTGGCCATGCACCTGGCCAGGAGCCTCAGGCGTCCTCCCAGGGAGATAGCCCGGGAGCTCCTGGAGCATCTCCCCGAAACCGATGCCTTTGAGCGCACGGAGGTTGCCGGGCCAGGGTTCCTGAACTTCTTCTTCCGCAGGGAGTTCCTCTACCAAGAACTGGCAAGACTCCTGCAGGAAGGGGAGGGTTTTCTCCACCCCCGGCTGGAGCAGGGCCGCAGGGTGCAGGTGGAGTTCGTAAGCGCCAACCCTACCGGGCCCCTCCACCTGGGCCACGGAAGGGGCGCCGCGGTGGGCGCCGCGGTGGCCAACCTGCTTAAGGCCGCAGGGGCGGAGGTGGTAAGAGAGTACTATGTCAACGACGCAGGACGGCAGGTGGCCCTGCTGGGAGAGTCGGTCTTCAGCCACTACCAGGCCCTCCTGGGCTCGGAGCACCCCTTCCCCCAGGAGGGCTACAGGGGTCAGTATGTGAAGGAGCTGGCCCAGGAGCTTGCCTCCAGGGTAGGGGAGCGCTTCAAGGCGGTGCCCTGGCAGCAGGCAAGAGAGGACTTCAGCAGGCTCTGCACGGAGCGCATGCTGGCCCTGATAAGACAGGACCTGTCGGCCTTTGGCGTGGAGTTTGACCGCTACCAGAGCGAGCGGGCCCTCTTTGAGGAAAGCACCGTGGAGAAGACCCTGGAAATCCTCAGGCAAAAGGGCCTGCTTTACNCCCAGGAGGGGGCCCTGTGGTTCAGGGCCAGCGCCCTGGGAGACGAGAAGGACCGGGTGCTCCGAAAGAGCGACGGGGAGTACACCTATTTTGCCTCCGATGTGGCCTACCATGAGAAGAAGGTCCTGGGCGGCTACGACGAGCTCGTCAACGTCTGGGGAGCGGACCACCACGGCTATGTGCCCAGGGTGAGGGCGGCCCTCAGGGCCCTGGGCTACGAGCCCCAGAAGCTCAGGGTGCTCCTGGTGCAGATGGTCACCCTCCTGAGAGGAGGCGTGCCTGTGCAGATGTCCAAGAGGGCCGGGGAGTTCATAACCCTCAGGGAGGTGATAGAGGAGGTGGGCCCGGACACCACCAAGTTCATCTTCCTCACCCGCCGGCCCGACAGTCACCTGGAGTTCGACCTGGAGGTGGCCAAGGCCACCTCGGCGGAAAACCCCGTCTATTATGTCCAGTACGCCCACGCCAGGATAATGAGCATCCTCAGGCACGCCCGGGCCCAGGGCCTGCCCACAGAACCCGCAACAGGGCAGGAGGTGCTCCAGGGCCTCCAGGAGCCCGAGGAGGTGGATATCATAAAGAAGCTCCTCCTTTACCCCATGGCGTTTGAGCAGGCCGTCAGGGGACGCCAACCCCACCGCATTACCTACTATCTGCAGGAGCTGGCGGGGCTGTTTCACCCCTACTACAACCGGCACCGGATTGTGGGCCCCCAGGAGTCCCTCAGCCTGGCCCGCCTGGCCCTGGTGCAGGCGGTGCTCAGGGCCCTCAGGGCCGGACTGGCCCTCCTGGGCATAAGGGCGCCTGAAAGAATGTAGCCTCCAGGAAAACTGCAAGATCTCCCGCGGCCCCCAACGGTCCAGGCCGTTGACGATGCCCTGAAGGATAGGGTATAACTTTTAAACCCATGATACAGAAGGGCAAGAAGATATGGATGGACGGCCGGCTCCTGGACTGGGACTCTGCCCAGGTGCATGTCCTCACCCACACCCTGCACTACGGCCTGGGGGTGTTTGAGGGCATCCGCTGCTACGAGACCCCCAGGGGCCCTGCGGTGTTCCGCCTGAGGGAGCACCTGGAGAGGCTGCTAAGGTCGGCCCACATATTCATGCTCCAGGTGCCCTACAGCCTGCAGGAGCTCCAGGAGGCGGTGCTTCAGACCATTCGGGCCAACGAGCTCAAGGAGTGCTACATAAGGCCCATCGTGTTCGTGGGCACGGGGGCCATGGGCCTTTACGCCGTGGACAACCCCGTGCATGTGGCCATAGCCGTCTGGCCCTGGGGGGCCTACCTGGGGGCCGAGGGGCTCAAGAAAGGCATAAGGGTGAAGGTCTCCTCCTTCGTCAGGGGCCATCCCAACTCCTACATGTTCAGGGCCAAGGTCTGCGGCTACTATGTGAATTCCCAGCTGGCCAAGCGCGAGGCCATAGCCTGCGGCTTCGACGAGGCGCTGCTCCTGGATGCCGACGGGTTCGTCTCGGAAGGAAGCGGGGAGAACATCTTCATGGTGCGTCAAGGGGTGCTCAGGAGTACTCCCCTGACTACCATCCTTGAAGGCATCACCAGGGACAGCGTCATCACCTTTGCCAGGGACGAGGGCATACCGTTTGAGGAGGCCCGCTTCAGCCGGGACGAGCTCTACATAGCCGAGGAGGCCTTCTTCACGGGCACCGCCGCCGAAATCCCCCCCATCAGGGAGCTGGACGGCAGGGCCATCGGCCAGGGCTGCCCGGGGCCCATCACCAGGAGGCTCCAGGAGCTCTTCTTCCAGACCGTAAGGGGCCAGAACGAACGCTACGGCCACTGGCTCACATATCTGTAAGGCCCGCAAAAAACTGCTGCCAAACCCGCCCCTCCCTTGCGGAAGCCGCCTAGGGGAACCCCTTGCAGGTGGCCTTGGTATAATAGATTTTATGGACACCGAGGAGGACATGGCCTTTATGCGCCTGGCCCTGGAGGAGGCCAAGGAGGCCCTCAGGAAGGGCGAGGTGCCCGTGGGTGCTGTGCTGGTGGCCCCGGAGGGGAAGGTGCTGGCCCGGGCCCACAACCTGAGGGAGACCCTGAAGGAGCCCACCGCCCATGCCGAAATACTGGCCCTCCGAGAGGGGGCCAAGAGGCTGGGGGCCTGGAGGCTCCTGGGCTGCACCCTTTATGTGAGCAAGGAGCCCTGCCCCATGTGTGCCGCCGCAGCAGTGGCGGCCAGGATAAAGAGGCTGGTCTTCGGCTGCCTGGATGAGCGGGCAGGTGGCGCGGTGAGCCTCTACCGGATTCCCACGGACCAGAGGCTCAACCACCGGGGGAGCTTCGGGCAGGGCTCCTGGCCGAGGAGTCCGCCACGCTCCTCAGGGAGTTCTTCCAGGGCCGACGCTGAAGACGGAGAGGTGCCAGAGTGGTTGATTGGGGCGGTCTCGAAAACCGCTGTGGGGGCAACCCCACCGGGGGTTCGAATCCCTCCCTCTCCGCCAATGTGCCCGCCCCCTGAGGCCTTTCCCGTATACCCTGCCGGCAGATTGTGGTATCATATGGTGATTTTTCCCAAAGGAGGTTTTTCTCTTTTGGTCATAGGCAAGCCCCTTCTTACTCCCAGGCAGATTCAGGAAAAGGTTCAGGAGCTGGCCCAGAGGGTGAACGAGACCTACGAGGGCACCCAGCACCTGGTGGCCGTGGCCATCCTCAGGGGGGCCTTCATGTTCTTTGCGGACCTCCTGAGGCACATAAAGGTGCCCCTGGTGGTGGACTTCATCGCCGTCTCCAGCTATGTAAAGACCGACACCACCGGCGAGGTGAGGGTGCACTGCGACCTCCGGGAGGACATAAGGGGCAAGGATGTCCTCTTGGTGGAGGACATCGTGGACACGGGCATTACCCTGAACTACCTCAGGGAGAGGCTCCTTCAGAGGGAGCCCAGGAGCCTCCGCATCTGCGCCCTCCTGGACAAGAAGGAGCGCCGGGTGGTGGATGTCCCCCTGGACTTCGTGGGCTTCCAGGTCCCCAATGTCTACCTGGTGGGCTACGGCCTGGACTACGACAACCAGTTCCGCAACCTGCCCTACATAGCCGAGTTCAAGAAGGCCACCTGAGATGTACGAGCTCATGGTAGAGAGCACCTTCTCCGCCGCCCACCAGCTCAGGGGCTACGGGGGGCAGTGCGAGCAGCTCCACGGGCACAACTGGAAGGTGCAGGTGTATGTGCAGGCCGAGCGCCTGAACGAGCTGGAGCTGGCCATAGACTTCCACGACCTGAAGGCCATGCTCCGGGAGGCCCTGGAGCCCCTGGAGCACAGCTTCCTCAATGATGTGTTCCCCTTTACCGAGAAGAACCCCTCCTCGGAAAACCTGGCCAAGTGGATATTTGATACCCTCAAGCGCAAGCTCCCCCAGGGAGTGCAGCTTTCGGCCGTGACGGTGTGGGAGTCCGACACGGCCAGCGCCACCTACTATGAGGATTGAGCTGCTGGAGGCCCTGCTGGAGGAGGCCCTCAGGCAGGGTGCCCAGGAGGCAGAGGTCTTCTTCCGTCAAACCCGCACCCTCAGCGCTGAGGTGAAGGAGGCCCAGCCGGAGTTCATAAAGGTCTCCCAGGAGTCCTCCTATGCCCTGAGGCTCATAAAGGACCGCAGGCTGGGTTTTTCCTACTCCAACCAGCCTGAGCGTTGGCGGGAAGTCCTGAAGGCGGCCCTGCAGGCCTCAGAGCACACCGAGGCCGACCCCCACCTCTGTCTTCCCGGGCCCACGCAGGCCCCCCTCTGCCCCCCCATATACGACCCGGCCATAGGAGGCCTGGGGGAGGAGGAGGCCCTCCAGAAGGCCCTCCAGCTGGAGGAAGCCGCCAAGGCCACCGACAGGCGCATCAGGCAGGTGCGCTCTGCCCAGGCGGCATTTTCACTCACCGACACCCTGGTGGCCAACACCCACGGCCTGAGGGCCAGGTACGAGGCCACCTCGGCCGTGGCCCATCTCATGGCCATGGCCCAGCAAGGAGGGCAGGCCCAAATGGCCTGGGACTTCGCCTCAAGCCGCTTCCTCCAGGATGTGGACTTCCCCCTGGTAGGCCGCAGGGCCGCCCAGAAGGCCGTAGCCCTCCTGGGGGCCAGGCGCCAGAGGGCCTTCAAGGGGGCCCTGCTCCTTGATGCCCCCGTGGCAGCAGAGTTTCTCTCCCTCCTGGCCCAGATGCTCTCTGCCGAGGCGGTGCAAAAGGGAAAGAGCCTCCTCAAGGACAGGGTGGGCCAGAGGCTCCTGAGTCCCCTGGTAGACATCCTGGATGACGGCCTTCTTCCTCGGGCCCCTGGCAGCCGCCCCGTGGACGACGAGGGCAGCCCCTGCCAGAGAAAGACCCTCGTTGAGGCCGGCACCCTCAGGGGCTTCCTCCACAACGCCTACACCGCCAACAGGGCCGGCACCAGGAGCACCGGAAACGGCCTGAGGCCCTCTGCGGCCTCTCCCCCAGGGGTGGCCCCTACGAACCTCTACATTAGGCCCAAAGGAGAGGCCTATTCCCAGGAGGCGCTCCTTCAGGGTGTCTCCAAGGGCCTCCTGGTGCTGGAGGCCATGGGGGTGCACACGGCAGACCCCATAAGCGGGGAGTTCTCCATAGGGGTCTCAGGCCTGCTCATCCAAGGGGGCAGGCTCCAGGGGCCCGTGAGCGAGGCCGTGGTAGCAGGCAATGTGCTGCAGTTGTTTTCAAACCTCAGGGCCGTGGGCGATGACCTCAGGTTCCTGGGCCCGGTGGGCTCGCCCAGCCTGCTCATGGAGCCCGTGGACATAAGCGCTTGACGCCAAGGCCCTGAAACCTTATCCTTTAGCATTCAGGATGAGCAGGAAACCCTGGGCAGGAAGATTCACCGAGCGGACCTCCCCCGTGGTGGAGCAGTTCACCGAAAGCGTCTCCTTTGACTGGCGCCTCTGGCCCTACGACATCCAGGGAAGCATCGCCCATGCCCGCATGCTGGGCAGGCAGGGGATAATCNCCCGGGAAGAGGCCCGAAAAATCATCCAGGGCCTCAAGGAAATCGCCCGGGACATAAGGGCCGGCCGTCTTGCCCCCAGGGCCGAGCTCGAGGATGTGCACATGAACATAGAGGCCGCCCTCGTGGAGAGGATAGGCCCGGTGGGAGGAAAGCTCCACACGGCCCGCTCCAGGAACGACCAGGTAGCCCTGGATTTGAGGCTGTACCTGAGGGACGAGCTGGAGGGCTTCACCGCACTGCTTAAGGGCCTGCTCCAGGGGCTTCTTCAGCAGGCCCAGATGCATCGGCACNCCCCCATGCCCGGCTACACCCATCTGCAGAGGGCCCAGCCGGTGCTGCTGGCCCACCACCTGCTGGCCTACGGATGGATGTTCCTCAGGGACCTGGAGCGCCTCAGGCTCCTTAAGGAAAGGCTGGATGTCCTGCCCCTGGGCGCCTGTGCCCTGGCAGGCACCAGCCTTCCCATTGAGCCCAGGCAGGTGGCCCAGGAGCTGGGCTTCTCCAGGGTGAGCGAAAACTCCATGGATGCCGTCTCGGACAGGGACTTCGTGGTGGAGTTCCTCTGCTGGGCCAGCATCCTGGCCATGCACCTCAGCCGGCTGGCCGAGGAGCTGGTGCTCTGGAGCACCCAGGAATTCGGCTTCCTGGAGCTTCCCGACGCCTTCGCCACCGGCTCCAGCATAATGCCCCAGAAGAAGANCCCCGATGTGGCCGAGCTCGTAAGGGCCAGGACGGCCCGGGTATACGGGGCCCTCATGGGGGCCCTCACTATGCTGAAGGCCCTGCCCCTCAGCTACAACCGGGACCTGCAGGAGGACAAACCCCTCCTCTTTGATGCCGTGGACNCCCTGAAGGCCTCCCTCCAGGTGATGGCCCAGATGCTGCCTGCCCTGAAGTTCCGCCCCGAGCGGCTCCTTCAGGCCGCCCAGGAGGACTACAGTACCGCCACCGACATGGCCGAGTACCTGGCCGAGCGGGGCCTGCCCTTCAGGGAGGCCCACAAGGTAGTAGGCCAAGCGGTGCTTAAGGCCTTGAGGGCAGGCAAACCCCTGCAGGCCCTCACCCTTAAAGAGCTCAAGGCCCTGTGCCCCCTGTTTGAGCAGGATGTGTACCAGCGCCTAAGCCCTCAGGCCTCCGTAAGGGCCAAGCGCTCCAGGGGCTCCAGTAGCCCCCAGGAGGTGGCCCGGCAGCTCCGGGCCCTCCGACAGGCCCTAAGGAGGAAATGGTAAGGCTCCTGGCCCCCCTGGCCCTGCTCCTGGCCCTTTCCTGCGGGCACAAGACTGCTCCCAGCCTGAAGCCCCTCCTGCCCCTGCCGGCCCCCGAAGGACTGCAGGTCAGCCAGAGGGAGCTCAGCATGAGCCTCACCTGGCAGTACCCCCGGGACGCCCCCTCGGCAGTGTTCGTAATAGAGCTCAACGGCCAGGAAGTCGCCAGGCTCAAAGCCCCGCCCTTCAACCACCGCGTAAGCCCGGGACGGCCCCTCACATACACCGTCTGGGCCCAGGGGCCCTACAGCCACTCCCCCAAGGCTACCCTCAGAGTAAAGGCGGTGCTCAGCCCACCCCAGGCCCCTAAGGGACGCTTCAGCATAAGAGGGGGACAGGTCCTGCTTGCCTGGAGCCATCCCCTGAAAGGCATCTCCTACAGCGTATACCAGCACGCAGAAGAGGGCGTAAAGCCCCTCACAGAGAAGCCCGTAAGGGAACCCCGCATCCTTCTTCCAGCCAGCCCCTACAGGAAGACCCGCTACCTCATAAGGGCCGTCAAGGAAGCCCCCTACAGATGTGAAGGCCCGGCCCTGGAGATAACCATCCTTCCCGAGGACTTCATCCCCTCTAGGGCCCACCCGCCACAGGTGGTGCCCACCGCCCGGGGCACGGTGCTACTGTGGAAGGAAAACCCCGAGCCCTGGGTAAAAGGCTATAGAATCTACAGAAAAACCCCTTCGGAGAAGGAGTTTCGCCCCATAGGGGAAAGCCCCGTGCCTACCCTTACAGACCCAGAGGCCCCCCCAGGGGCCAGGTACAGAATTACCGCCCTGGGGCCCGCC
This sequence comes from Nitrospirae bacterium JdFR-88, assembly GCA_002011795.1. Lineage (GTDB taxonomy): Bacteria > Nitrospirota > Thermodesulfovibrionia > Thermodesulfovibrionales > JdFR-88 > JdFR-88. The sequence continues at coordinate 1,140 of MTOX01000009.1, read as the reverse complement.
ACGGAGGGCCCCCCCTCAGAAGAGCAATAATTGCCAAACTTTTGGCCCCTTTCATGCTATTCTTATAAGAGAAGTTTTAAGATAATGACGACCTTCACTGTAGAGGCTTTTTAGAGAGGGGGGAAGGTGTGGACAAGGAACTGAAGGCACTGCTGGATATGGCCGCCATGAGGGGAAACAGGTACATGCAAGGGGATGTGTCTCTGGAGGAGCTTCCCAGGAAAATGGCCGAGTTGGGAGTAATGCTCCTTGAGCATGCCAGGAGCCTTGAAGCCTCGCAGGGCAAGGAGCTGAGGGAGCGCCTCAGGGAGCTTCAGCCCTATGTGGACGACTTCCGCAGGGTGATATTCCAGAAGAAGAACCTCCGGGCCGGTTGAAGCCACTCCGAGCCGTCCCTTTCAGATGGACAGCTCCTGAAGACGATTATACACTGCTGTTATTTCATCTGAGAGAGGTTGCCCTGAAGGCGGTGGCTTCTCGGGCGGCCTAATGCGGGCAAGAAAGGGTTCCAGCAAGCTCTCCTCAACCAGCNCCTCTTTACTAAGTGCAGCAAGCATGTGGCGTGGCCTCTCGCGCAACTTATCGTGGTCAAAGAAAACAACCTCGTTGGCATGCTCCCTTATCACATATCCATAGACGGACTTCCAGTAGCGGAGCCAGTAGTGCAGTTCCAGCAGTTCTTCCCCGTTTCTGGGGAGGGCATCGGGGCTTACCTTGAAGGGGATAAAGTTTGCCCCGAACTCAAAATGGCCCAGCAGGTTCATGTACTTCAACGAGAAGGGCTCCTGGGCGTGTCTTTGCAAAAACCGCCTGTGTTGATTAAGCAGTGATTTTGCGTGGACCAAGGGGTTGCGGAAGGGCACAATGATAACTGCATCGGGAAATGCAGCCTTAAGGGCCCTGATACGAATCAGATTGTTGTTGTTTTTTGAAAGGTATCGCAGCGGGGGCTGCTGCCTGCAGAGGATATTCCCTACAAATGTCCTGTACTTTTCAATCAGTTCTGCGTCAACTTCCTGGGGCTCAATGTAAGTGCCCCTGATATATGCAGCCTTGGAGAAGGTCATCCAGAACACCTCTTCAAAGGCCTCCGGACTGTCGTAGCCTATGTACAAGCCATCGCCATGGGCTCTCTCTCTC
>MTOX01000003.1 GCA_002011795.1 Nitrospirae bacterium JdFR-88 | reverse complement strand
GGCCTCGGATGTGCTGCCCCTGAAGGAGAGCTTCGTGGGACTGTTCTTCATCTCCATAGGGATGATGGTGCAGCTTCAGTTTCTGAGAGAGCACCTGGGGGTGGTCTCTGCCGCGGTGGCGGTGGTGTTCGTGCTTAAGAGCGCCCTGGTGTTTGTCGCCGCCTTCCTTACCGGCAGTCCCCTGAGGGCAGCCTTCATCACAGGGCTTTACCTGTTCCAGATAGGAGAGTTCTCCTTCGTCCTGGCCTCCTCGGCCAGGGAGCACGGGCTCCTCAGCCCCTGGGCCTTCCAGGTATTTATATCGGCCTCGGTGCTCAGCATGATGCTCAGTCCCTTCGTGGTGGCCGCTGCCGGCCCCCTGAGCGTGGCCCTGCTGCCCCAGGAGGTGAGGCGGCGCCTGGGACGCCTCAAGGCCGAGGAGGGCTATCCCCACGCCCTCAAGGACCATGTAATAGTGGTGGGCTATGGCTTCAACGGCCGCAATGTGGCCCGGGCCCTCAAGAGCATGGGCATCCCCTACGTGGTGCTGGAGCTAAACGGCGCTACCGTGAGGAAGGCCAGCAGGGAGGGCGAGCCCATCCACTACGGCGATGCCACCAGCAGGGAGATGCTCCTGAGGATGGGCCTCAGGGAGGCCAGGGTGCTGGTGGTGGCCATAAGCGATGCGGCGGCCACTAGGAGGGTGGTGCAGGTGGCCAGGAGGGAAAACCCCCGCCTCTACATTATCGTGCGTACCCGTTATGTGCTGGAGGTGGAGGACCTCCTGAGCCTGGGCGCCGACGAGGTGGTGCCCGAGGAGTTTGAGACCTCCATAGAGGTATTCTGCAGGGTGCTGGACAAGTTCAATGTACCGCAGAACCTCGTCCAGGAGCATGTGCAGGCCGTGCGCCGCCACGGCTACCAGGCCCTGAGGCAACCGGGGCTGCCTGTCCGAAGGCTGGCAGCGGAGGAGGAGCTTCTAAGAAGCATCCAGACCCAGAGCTTCCTGGTCAAGGAGGGCTCGGCCCTGGTAGGCCACACCCTCAAGGAGCTCAACCTCAAGGCCGAGACGGGAGCCACCGTGATAGCCATTAAGCGGGGCAGGGAGCTTCACCCTAACCCCCCTGCCAATTTCCACCTTCAGGCAGGCGATGTGCTCCTGCTCATGGGCAGTGCCCAGGAGCTTCAGCGGGCCTTGGAGTTCCTCGGCACCGAGCGCTTCCTGGTGGCCAAGTATCAGCGCTGAGCTTTTGTGGTAAAATCATAGCCTTATGGAGATGCGTCTGCAGAAAATCCTGGCCCAGGTGGGGTTGTGCTCCAGGCGCAGGGCCGAGGAGCTCATTGCCCAGGGAAGGGTGACCGTAAACGGCGTGCCGGCCCAGCCGGGCACCAAGGCGGACCCGGAGCGGGACCACATAAAGGTGGACGGAAAGCTCCTTCCCCTGGGGCCCGCCCCCAAGGTCTACTACGCCTTCTACAAGCCCCGGGAGGTGCTCTCCAGCCTGTACGACCCCCAGGGCAGGCCCACGGTGAGGGACTTCCTGCCCCGAAGGCTGCGCCTCAGGCTCTGGCCCGTGGGCAGGCTGGACTACCACTCCGAGGGCCTCCTGCTTCTGACCAATGACGGGCAGCTGACGCATGCGGTGCTTCACCCCTCCAGGGGGGTGGAGAAGACCTACCAGGTAAAGGTAAAGGGGCTGGTGGAGCCCAAGACCCTTCAGCGTCTGCAGAGGGGCCTGAGGCTGCCAGACGGCCCGGCCAGGGCGGTAAGGGCGCGGTTGCTCCGCGCTGCCGAGGCCAACTGCTGGGTGGAGCTTACGGTGCTGGAGGGCCGCAAGCACCTGGTAAGGAGGATGCTTCAGGCACTGGGCCATCCGGTGCTGAGGCTCAGAAGGGTGCGCATCGACGGTGTAGGCCTGGGGGGCCTCGCCCCGGGAGGGCTTAGGCCCCTTACGGAGAAGGAGCTGCAGAGCCTGAGGCGACACAGCGGGCTCCTTAGAGAGGCCGTATGAGGCAGCGGCTGGGCTGTGGCCAGCTGAGGGCCGAGCATGTGGGCCGGAGGCTTGTGCTTTCGGGCTGGGTCTTCCGCCGGCGCGACCACGGCGGGCTCATATTCATAGACCTGAGGGACCGCTCGGGGCTCCTGCAGGTGGTCTTCAGCCCCGAGGTCTCCCCCCAGGCCCACCAGATGGCCCACCGCCTCAGGGCCGAGTATGTGGTAGAGGTGCAGGGCGAGCTTCGCCTTAGACCTCAGGGCACGGAGAACCCTTCCCTCCCCACGGGAGAGGTGGAGCTTTATGCCTCGGCCCTCAAGGTGCTCAACGAGTCGGCCCCCCTGCCCTTTTCCCTGGAAGAGGAGGAGGCCTCCGAGAACCTCCGACTAAGGTATAGGTACCTGGACCTCCGCCGCCCCAGGATGCAGGAGAACCTCCTCCTGCGCCACCGGGTGCTGAAGTGCATAAGGGACTACCTGGATGCACAGGGCTTCCTGGAGATAGAGACCCCCATGCTCACCAAGAGCACCCCCGAGGGGGCCAGGGACTACCTGGTGCCCAGCCGGCTCAACCCGGGCCACTTCTATGCCCTGCCCCAGAGCCCCCAGTTGTTCAAGCAGATACTCATGGCCGGGGGGCTTGAGCGCTACTTCCAGATAGCCCGGTGCTTCAGGGACGAGGACCTCAGGGCCGACCGGCAGCCCGAGTTCACCCAGGTGGACCTGGAGGCCTCCTTCGTAGAGCCCCAGGACATCATGGCCCTCGTAGAGGGGATGCTCAGGGAGGNCTTCAGGACGGCCCTGGGCGTGCAGCTGCCCGTTCCCTTCAAGAGGCTCCCTTACCGGGAGTGCCTGGAGCGCTTCGGCACCGACAAGCCCGACCTGCGCATCCCCCTGGAGCTGGCCGATGTGGCCGGGGCTGCCAGGAAGGGCACCTTCAAGGTCTTCCTTCAGGCCTTGCAGGAAGGCGGCAGGGNGATGGGCCTCAGGGGCCCCACAATGGCCGCCCTGAGCAGGAAGGAGATAGAGGACCTCACTGCCCTGGCCCAGGGCTTCGGGGCCAAGGGGCTGGCCTGGATAAGGCTCAAGGGAGGNTTTGACTCCCCCATAGTGAAGTTCTTCCCCCAGGAGGCCCTGGTGGAAATGGCCCAGGCCCTGGGGGCCCAGGAGGGCGACCTCATGCTCTTTGTGGCCGACCAGGAGGAGGTGGTCCTGGATGTCCTGGGCCGGCTGAGACTTGAGCTTGCCCAGAGGCTTGCCCTCAGGAGGCAAGGCTGGGAGCCCCTCTGGGTGCTTGAGTACCCCCTGTTTGAATGGGACAGCACCGAGGGCCGCCTCAGCCCCATGCACCATCCCTTCACCAGCCCCACCGACGAGGACGCCGAGAAGCTCCTTCAGGGCGACCTCTCCGACAAGGCCCTCATGCTTTCCCTCAGGGCCAAGGCCTACGACATAGTGCTTAATGGCTACGAGCTGGGGGGCGGAAGCATCAGGATTCACCGGCCTGAGCTTCAGGCCCGGATGCTCCAGGCCCTAGGCATAGGGGCCGAGGAGGCCCAGGAGAAGTTCGGCTTCCTCCTGGAGGCCCTCCGCTTCGGCGCACCGCCGCATGGAGGCATCGCCCTGGGACTTGACCGCCTGGTGATGCTCCTGGCAGGGGCCAGCTCCATAAGGGATGTCATTGCCTTTCCCAAGACCCAGAAGGCCGTCTGCCCCTTAAGCGGCGCCCCCTCGGCGGTAGGGGCGGCCCAGCTGAGGGAGCTTCACATAAGACTTACCACTCCCTGAGGAGCCTTACCGGCTGGCACACCCTCCGGGGCAGGGCCGAAAGGCGGCCACAGCCCAGGCACAGGTAGCATACCTGGGAAAGGTGCTCCTTCCTGGGGTCCTGGCACAGGTGGACCCCCGTCTTTTTGCAGCGGGGGCAGGGCTCAGGGGGCTTCCTGGGGGGCCTGCTCAATGCCCTGTCTCTGGAGGTACCGGGCCGCCTCGTCAATCATCTGGATGAGGGCCTCGGCATTGCGGAAGCCGGAGACCTTCCTGCCGTCAGGAAGAATGATGGTGGGAGTGCTGCGCACACCCAGTGCCTCGGCCTGGGCGATGGAGGCATCCAGGGCCGAGGTGTCGCAGTCCTCGGGGGCGGGCGGGAGGGGCTTACCCATGAAGGCCTGCTCCAGGAGCTTCAGGCTCCGGGCACAGAAGATAGCCTTGGACTTCTCGTAGGACTCCGGGTGGATGCGCTTGAGGGGAAAGAGCTTTATGTAAAAGGCTATGTCCTGCCTCTTTCTGAGAACCTGCTTCAACTCACGGTGAAGCTTGGCGCAGAATGGTCAGTCGGGGTCGTCGTAGATGATGACCCTGAGGGGGGCGTCGGCCCGGCCCATGGGCAGGGCGTCCTGGAGGCTTATCTTGGAGACATCTACCCTGCTTAGGTAGCTTAACCTCCGGGCGGTGATGTCCTTGCGGGTGGCTATCTCTATTATCTTTCCGTCAATGAGGTAGTTCTTTCCGAAGTTTATGTAGGCAATGCCCTTCCTGCCCCTGAACTCAAAGGCCNCCTCCCAGAGGCCGCTTACATTGGACAGGCCCACCTGGATGACCCTCACCTCGGGGTTGAGCCTTCTCAGCAAGGTCTGGGCCTCCCCGCTGCTGAGGCTGTGGCAGTCGGTGCACNCCCCTCCACAGGCGCCCACCACGTTGCCGAAGCCCCAGGCCTGTCCCTGAAGCAGTAGCAGAAGCCCTGCCCCTATGGCCAGCCTCCTCAACATGCAGGATTCATTATACCACAGCCCTTGAAAAAAACTTTCCCTGGTGGTTTAATTCCCTGATATGGCCGAGCTTACCCCCTTGATGAAGCAGTACCAGGAGATTAAGGCCCGGCACCAGGATGCCATCTTGTTTTTCCGCCTGGGGGACTTTTACGAGATGTTCGGCCAGGACGCCGTGGTGGCCTCCCAGGTGCTGCAGATAGCCCTTACTACCAGGGACAAAGGCAAGAAGGATGCCGTGCCCATGTGCGGCATCCCCTACTTTGCGGCAGACACCTACATCTCCAAGCTCATAAAGGCGGGCCACAAGGTGGCCATATGCGAGCAGGTAGAGGACCCCAAGGAGGCCAAGGGGGTGCTGAAGCGCCAGGTGGTAAGGGTCATCACCCCTGGCACCCATGTGCCCGAGCATCCCAAGGAGAACAACTACCTGGTGTGCTTCTTTCCCCAGGGCAGGGTGCACGGGCTGGCGGTGGCCGATGTGTCCACGGGGGAGCTTCTCTTGCTGGAAAGCGGAAGGCCCTTGGGCGATGAGCTTGCCAGGTTTGAGCCCCGGGAGGNCCTGTATCCCCGGAGCCTGAAGGAGGACCTGCACTACCAGGAGCTCCTTCAGCACTACTACCAGAGCCCCCTGGAGGACTTCCTCTTTGACTACTCGGAGGCCTTGAGGGTGCTGCTGGAGCACTACGGGGTCTTTAGCCTGGAGGCCTTTGGCTGTGNGGGCATGGAGGCGGCCATCTCGGCCGCGGGGGCCCTTCTTCAGGCCCTGAGGACTACCCAGGGGCAGGGCCTGGTGCTCCAGAGGCCCAGGGTGCTCAGGGAGGGCGAGCGCATGTTCCTGGATGCGGCCACCAAGAGGAACCTGGAGCTGGTGAGCAACCTGAGGGACGGCTCCAGGGAGGCCACCCTGCTGTGGGCCCTGGACGAGACCCTCACCCCCATGGGCGGAAGGTTCCTGAGGGGCATGGTCCTTGCCCCCCTGAGGGATGTACAGGCCATCAGGCGCTACCTCCAGGCGGTGGAGGAGCTGCTCCAGGACTATGAGCGTCTTCAGGCCCTGCGCTCGGGCCTCAGGAAGGTGCAGGACCTGGAACGCCTGGCCCAGAGGCTCAGGACCGCCACCGCCTCGCCCAGGGACATGGCCGCCCTGTGTAGCTCCCTCAGGCCCCTCAGGGCCCTCAAGGAGGCCCTCCAGGGCGCCCAGGGGGAGCTCCTCAGGGAGCTGGCCTCTGCCCTGGGGGAGTTCAGGGAGCTTCAGGAGCTTCTCAGCACCGCCCTCCAGGAGCCCCCGCCCATGAGCACCAAGGAGGGGGGCATCATCAAGGAGGGCTTCCATCCCCAGGTGGACGAGCTCAGGGCCCTCTCGGCCAACGCCAAGGACTACATAGCCCGGCTGGAGGCCCAGGAGCGCCAAAGGACCGGCATAGCCTCCCTGAAGATAGGCTACAACAGGGTCTTCGGCTACTACATAGAGGTCACCAGGCCCAACCTCGCGCAGGTGCCTCAGCACTATGTGCGCAAGCAGACCCTGGCCTCCTCGGAGCGGTTCATCACCCAGGAGCTGAAGGAATGGGAGGACAAGGTACTGGGGGCCGAGCAGAGGCTCAAGGAGCTGGAGGCCCAGGTGTTTGAAGAGCTCCTGGGGGAGGCGGCCAGGTATGTCCAGGAGCTCTTCGCCACAGCGGCCGCCCTGGCCCAGCTGGATTACCTGGCCTCGCTGGCCGTGCTGGCCAGGAGACACAACTATGTGATGCCCCGGGTGGAGGACTCGGTGCGGCTTTACATAACCGGGGGACGCCACCCCGTGCTGGAGCGCCTGCCCCTTTCGGAGCGGTTCGTGCCCAACGACCTCAGGATGGACGAGTCCCACAGGCTGATGGTCATCACCGGGCCCAACATGGCCGGCAAGTCCACCTACATGCGCCAGTGCGCCCTCATCCTGCTCATGGCCCAGATGGGCAGCTTCGTCCCCGCCGAGGAGGCCGTGGTGGGCATCGCCGACAGGGTGTTCGTCCGAAGCGGTGCAGCCGACTACCTGAGCCTGGGCCAGAGCACCTTCATGGTGGAGATGGTGGAGACGGCCAACATCCTTAGCAGCGCCACTGCCCGGAGCCTCATCGTCCTGGACGAGGTGGGCCGGGGCACCAGCACCTTCGACGGCATAAGCATTGCCTGGGCCACGGCCGAGTACATAGTCCAGCGCCTCAAGGCCCGCACCCTCTTTGCCACCCACTACCATGAGCTTACAGAGCTTGCCCTGAGCAGCCCCGGGGTGAAGAACCTCAATGTGCTGGTCAGGGAGTGGGGCGACGAGGTGATATTCCTCAGGAAGGTCCAGGAGGGCCCAGCGGACAAGAGCTACGGCATCCAGGTGGCCCGCCTGGCGGGGCTGCCCGAGGAGGTGCTCAAGAGGGCCAAGGCGGTCCTGGGCAGCCTGGAGGCCCACATGCTGGATGCCAAGGGCATGCCCAGCCTGCTGCCCGAGGCCTCCAGGCAGCCCCAGCAGATGGACCTCTTCGGGGCCCTGCACATGCGGCTCCTCAGGGAGCTTAGGCAGCTGCCTGAGGACCTGAACCCCCAGGAGGCCCTGCAGAAGCTCCGAGAGCTCAGGCGCCTGGCCCTTTCTTGACAAAGCCTCAGGGGCTGTGATAAGAATTTCAGCATCCTTTGGGGATTGCATACTCCCTGGGTATTGATATACTAAGGCGGAAGAAACCACAACCGAAGGAGGGCATCATGCATCCGGAAGACCTGAGATACCACAAGGAGCACACCTGGGCAAGGGTCTCTGGCAACAAGGCCACCATAGGGATAACCGACTACGCCCAGGAGGCCCTGGGCGATATAGTGTACATAGACCTGCCCGAGGTGGACACCACCGTGGAGGCCAACTCCGAGATATCGGAGATTGAGTCCACCAAGGCCACCTCGGCGGTAATCTCCCCCGTAAGTGGCACCATCGTGGAGGTGAACGAGGAGCTGGCCGACTCCCCCGAGATCATCAACGAGGACCCCTACGGCAAGGGCTGGATAGCGGTCATAGAGATGTCCAACCCCTCAGAGGTGGACGACCTCATGGAGGCCTCCGAGTACGAGAAGCTCATAGAAGAGGAGGCCAAGTGAGGCTGGTAGTCATAGGGGCGGGCCCCGGCGGCTATGTGGCCGCCCTCAAGGCCGCCCAGCTGGGGGCCCAGGTCCAGCTGGTGGAGGACACCCAGGTGGGCGGCACCTGCCTGAACCGGGGCTGCATACCTACCAAGACCCTCCTGGCATCGGCGGAGCTGCTGAGGCGCACCAGGGAACTGCAGCACTTCGGCCTGCAGNTGGAGGGCTCCGTTAAGGTCAACCTCCAGCGCCTCATGGAGCGCAAGCAGAAGGTCATCTCCACCCAGGCCAAGGGCATCAGGGCCCTGCTTAAGAGCTGGGGGGTGCAGCTCCTGGAAGGCAGGGGCATGCTCCTTAGCCCCGAGAAGGTGGAGGTACAGCTTAGGGACGGCTCCACCCAGGTGCTCCAAGCCGACAGGATAATCCTGGCCACGGGCTCCAGGCCCGCCCAGATACCCACCTTCCCCTTTGACGGCAAGCACATCCTCTCCAGCGACGACGCCCTGGAGCTTCAGGAGCTTCCCCAGAGCCTCCTCATCGTGGGCGCAGGAGTGATAGGCTCGGAGTTCGCCTTCATCTTCAGCTCCCTGGGGGTGGAGGTGGTGATGGTGGAGATGCTCCAGCGGGCCGTGGCCACCGAGGACGAGGAAATCTCCGCCCTGCTGGAAAGGGAGTTCAAGAAGCAGAAGATAAAGCTCCTTAAGGGGGTAAAGGTACAGCGGGTGGAGGGCCACCCCGACGGCGTGCACGCCGTGCTTTCCGACGGCACGGAGCTTAAGGCCCAGAAGATGCTGGTCTCCATAGGCAGGGCCCTGAACACCCAGGGCATAGGGCTTGAGGCCGTGGGGGTGAAGACCGGCCCCAGGGGAGAGGTAGAGGTGGACGACCGGATGCAGACCAACATAGAGGGCATCTACGCCGTGGGCGACATCACCGGCAAGCTCCTCCTGGCCCATGTGGCCTCCAGGCAGGGGCTGGTGGCTGCCCAGAATGCCTGCGGTCAGCAGGCCAGGATGGACTACTCGGTGGTGCCCGCCGCCATATTCACCAGCCCGGAGATAGGCTCCGTGGGCCTGAGGGAGCAGGAGGCCCGACAGCAGGGCATTCCTTACAGGGTGGGCACCTTCCCCTACAGGGCCCTGGGCAAGGCCCACGCCATGGGCGAGATAAGCGGGTTCGTCAAGCTCATCGCCCACCGGGACACCGACCGGCTGCTGGGGGCCCACATCATCGGGCCCCATGCCTCCGACCTGGTGCACGAGGCGGCCCTGGCCATGGCCCACGGGCTCAAGGCCTCGCAGCTGGCCCATACCATTCATGCCCATCCCACCTTGGCGGAGGCCCTCATGGAGGCCGCCGAGGCGGTGCACGGTCAGGCCATCCATCTGCCGAAACAGGGCTGAGGAAAGTGGACGCCCCGCAGGAGGAGCAGGACTGGGCCCAGAGCTGCAAGGCCAGGCACAGGGCGCTTTACTCTGAGCTGGACACCCTCCTGAGGGCCCTGGTAAGGTTCTTTGAGCCGGGGCTTCACCAGGACTCCCCCACCAAGGACTTCCTGCCCGAGCTGGCCCTCCTGCGGGACGGCATCCTCCGATGCCTCAGCATCCTGGAGTGCATCATCCCTGAGCAGAGGCGCAACGCCTACTGGCTCAGGCGCTATGCCCAGCAGAGGCTCCTGGAGGCCCCTCAGCGGCAGCACCTCAGGGAGTGGATGCTCCAGCAGGACAGCCTGGAGAAGTCCCTCTACCTCCTCTATGACACCTTCATAAACATCAAGGAGGTGGTGGCGGAGCTCCTGAGGGGCGAGGCCCTGAGCTACGGAAGCTTCATGGGTGCCGGGCAGCTCCTGGAGCGCCAGATAAGGGCCAACCGCTTCCTCAATCCCTTCAGGGCCGAGCTGGACCCCCAGCTGGATGTGATAGAAAACCCCGAGCTTACCGCCATCGTGAAGGGCCTGAAGGAGCCCCCTGTCAGGAGGTTCGTCTCCAGGGTCTTCATCCTCCTTTGGAGGTTCCTCAGGTGGCTTTCCCATGTGGAGCTGGCCACCCAGCGGGAGGTGGCCCTGAACGCAGCTCTCCTGGTGCTTTACATGCTCAAGGTAGAAACGGGGCTCTTCGTGCAGTTCCTGAGGAAGGCCTCCCGGGACCTGCCCCAGGAGCTGGAGGAATGCGCCCAGTCGCTGGCCTACCAGTTCAGCATGGAGCACAGGAGGGNGTTTGAACAGGAACTCCGGGGGGTGCTCTCCAAGGGGCCCGCCAGGCGCAGGGGCCAGATAGAAAACGCCCAGGGCATCCTGCGCAACCTCACCGAGCAGGCGGTCATCCAGGTGGCCCAGCTCTTCAGGCCTTCCCTCCGGGGAGAGGACATTTTCGAGAGCTTCACCACCAAGCTGGAGCAGTCCCTGAAGCTCAGGGAGGATATAGAGGCCCTCAGGCGCCTGCTGGGGCGCCTCACGGCCGGGGATGCGGGGGAAAGGCCCAGGGNGCTTCAGGCCCTCAGGGACTTCATGCGCTACTTCCAGAGCTTCACCTTCAGGCTCCTGAGGCACGACGACTACGAGGAGTTTTCCTCCTTCTTCAACCTGCTTCAGAGCGCCATGGCCAGGGGGGATATGGACAGGCTCCTGGCCCATGCGGAGCACTTTGAAGTCTTCCTCCAGACCACCCTGGGCCACATTGCCCAGAGGGCCGAGCTGAGGGGCAGGGCCCTGGATGAGGGCAAGGTGGAGGGCCTGCTCAGGCAGTATCTGGATTGAGAATATTTTCCACCAAGGAGGCGATGCTCTGATGGGAAGGATAACGGAGATAAGGGCCAGAGAGGTGCTGGACTCCCGGGGCAACCCCACCGTGGAGGCGGATGTGTGGGTTGAGGGCTGCTTCCTGGGCAGGGCGGCAGTGCCCTCAGGGGCCTCCACCGGGAAGAGGGAGGCCCTGGAGCTGAGGGACACCACCAAGCGCCGCTACCAGGGCAAGGGGGTGCAGAAGGCGGTGGACAATGTGCTCCGGCACATAGCCCCCAGGCTCAAGGGCATGGACAGCCGCCGCCAGGCAGAGATTGACCACCTGATGGTGAGGCTTGACGGCACGGAGAACAAGAGCCGCTTAGGGGCCAACGCCCTCCTGGCCGTCTCCCTGGCGGTGGCCAAGGCCTCGGCCCAGGAGCTGGGCCTGCCCCTTTACCGCTACCTGGGAGGGGTGGGCGCCAGGGTGCTGCCGGTGCCCCTCCTGAATGTCCTAAACGGCGGTGTCCATGCCGACAACAACCTGGATGTACAGGAGTTCATGCTCATGCCCCTGGGCTTCAAGAGCTTCTCCGAGGCCCTCAGGGCCTCTGCCGAGGTGTTCTACAGCCTCAAGGCCATCCTCAAGAGGCGGGGCCTGAGCATCTCCGTGGGCGATGAGGGGGGCTTTGCCCCCAGTCTGCAGAGCAACGAGGAGGCCCTGGCCCTCCTCGTGGAGGCCATCCAGGAGGCCGGCTACAGCCCGGGCAAACACATGGCCCTGGCCCTGGATGTGGCCGCCTCGGAGCTCTACCACAAGGGGCGCTACAGGCTGGAGGGAAGGGAGCTCAGCAGTAAGGAGCTGGTGGCCTACTACCAGGGCCTGCTGAGGAAGTATCCCATAGTGTCCATAGAGGACGGCATGGCCGAGGACGACTGGCGGGGCTGGGCCCTGCTGACCCAGAGCCTGGGCAGGAAGGTGCAGCTGGTGGGCGATGACGTCTTTGTCACCAACCCCAAGATATTTGCCAAGGGCATAGCCCGGGGGGTGGCCAACTCCATCCTCATAAAGCTCAACCAGATAGGCACCCTCACGGAGACCATCCAGACCATCCAGATGGCCCAGCGGAAGGGCTACACCGCCGTGGTCTCTCACCGCTCTGGCGAGACGGAGGACACCACCATTGCCCACCTGGCTGTGGCCTTCAACACCGGGCAGATAAAGACCGGCTCCCTGGCCAGGAGCGAGCGGGTGGCCAAGTACAACCAGCTGCTGAGGATACAGGAGGAGCTGGCAGGTGAGGCCCTGTATCTGGGCCCGGAGGTGTTCTATAATATAGGCTGAGATGAGGCCCAGGTACCAGAGCTCCCTGTACCAGCAGGTCAGGGCCGAACGGAGGCGCCGGGCCTATGTGTGCTACACCTTCCTGGTGCTGGCCCTCCTGGCCCTGCTTTCCTCCGGCCTCTTCGGCGACATGGGCCTCATGAAGTACCAGCAGCTGAGGCACAGGGCCCAGGCCCTGAGGCTTCAGGTAAGACAGCTCAAGGCCCAGAACCAGGAGCTCAGGGCCTTCCTGGAGCACCTCAGGAAGGACAGCTTCGTGGTGGAAAAGCACGCCCGGGAGGAGTTCGGCTGGGCCAGGCCGGAGGAATACATCTTCCGGTTTGAGCCCTCCGGGAAGAGGTAGTTCTTAGGCCCCCGTGGCCCTGGCCAGCACCAGGGCGTAGACCTCCTTGGCCTGGGCCCTCCTGAGGGCCCGGGCGCATTCCTCCAAGGTGGCGCCCGTGGTCATCACATCGTCCACCAGGAGGAGCCTCTTACCCTTGACGACCCCGCTGGCCTCAAAGGCCCCCCGAAGGTTTCTGAGCCTCTCTTGCCTGGGCAGGGTGGTCTGCCGGGGAGTGTGGCGCCTCTTTCTGAGGGCACCCAGGAGGAGTGCCAGCCCCAGGCGCCTGGCCACCTCCCTGGCCAGGAGGGCGCTCTGGTTGAAGCCCCGCTTGAGGAGTCCCCTCTTGGTCATGGGCACCGGCAGCACTGCGTCAAGCCCCTGGGGAAGCCCAAGCATGAGGAGCCTCTCGGCCAGGGGGGCGGCCAACTGCCTCCTGGAGGCGAACTTCATGAGGTGCACCGCCTCCTTCAAGGCCCCTTCGTAGAGGCCAAAGCTCAGCGCCCTTTGAAACGAGGGAGGACGCCTGAGGCACGGGCCGCAGGCGCTGGCCCATGGGCTTTCCAAGGGCAGGGCGCAGTAGCGGCAGGCTGCACCCTCATAGGGCTTGAGGGCTCCCTGGCAGCCCTGGCAGAGTACTCCCCGGGCCTCCTGGCCGCAGAGGCTACAGCGCCGGGGGAAGAGGAACTCCAGGACGAGGTCCTTCAGCGCAGAGGGCTCTTGCAGCGCCCGCATCGGGGTCCCAGGGAGAGCTTGCTCTTGGGCAGGCGGTTCTTGGCCCCGCAGCTGGGGCAGGTAAGGATTATGCTTTCCTCCGCCTGGGGGGGCTGCTGGGGGCCCTGCATCCTGAAGGAGCTTATGAAGCCCAGGTAGTTGGCATCCCAGCTTAGGAGCTCCACCCCCATGCCGTCCTTCACCAGGTGGGAGTAGGTCTTGGTAGTGTGCTTCACCAGCCCCTTGAGGCGGCTCTTCTGCCCGTTGGGAAGATAAAGCACCATGTCCAGGACACTGCCCGGGGCCAGTCCCCTCCTGGTGCGAATGAACAGCCCCCTCTCGCTGAGGNCGCTGGTGATGCCCCTGTGGGCCTCGGTACCGGTGGAAAACTCCACTTCCAGCCTGCGGTGGTAGCGTTTATACCGCCTCTTGTCCATTCCTGAACTGCTCCCTCAGCACGATGAGCTCCTGCCTCCTTTGCCCCGTGGAGATGAGCTCCACCCTGGCCCCAGTATACTCCTCTATGGTGCGGAGGTAAACCTGGGCCTCCTGGGGCAGGTCTTCAAACCTGGTGATTCCCCTGGTGCTTTGCTGCCAGCCCTTGAGGGTCTCGTACTGGGGCCGGCAGTGCCTGAGGGCCCAGGCATCGGCGGGGAAGCTGCTGAGCCGGGCCCCCTCCAGGGGGTAGGCGGTGCAGAGCCGGATTTCCTTCAGCTCGTCCAGGATGTCCAGCTTGGTGATGGCCAGGGCACTGAGGCCGTTTACCCTCACGGCATACCTGAGGGCCACCAGGTCCAGCCAGCCGCACCTGCGGGGCCTTCCCGTGGTGGCGCCGTATTCGCCGCCCCGCTCCCTGAGCAGATGTCCCAGGGGCTCTTGAAGCTCCGTGGGGAAGGGGCCTTCGCCCACCCTGGTGGTGTATGCCTTGGCCACTCCCAGCACATGGCCCACCTGGGTGGGGCCAATGCCCAGCCCTGTACAGGCCCCGCCGGCCGAGGCGTTGGAGCTGGTCACGTAGGGGTAGGTGCCGTGGTCCACATCCAGCAGGGTGCCCTGGGCGCCCTCCAGGAGGATGTTCTTCCGCTGCTGGATGTAGCTGTGTAGCACCTCGGCGGTGTCGGTGATGTGGGGTGCCAGGGCCTCGGCATACCTCATGTACTGCTCGTAGATGCCCTGGCTGCTGAAGCCCTTCCCCCCCATGGCCTTCAGCTGCCTGTTGGCCGCCTCCAGATTGGCCTGAAGCTTCTGCCTGAACTGCTGGGGCCTCAGGAGGTCTGCCATCCTCAAGCCTACCCTGGCGGCCTTGTCCACATAGGCGGGCCCTATGCCCCTGCCCGTGGTGCCAATCCTGCCGGAGCCCCTCTGGGCCTCCTGGGCGGCCTCCAGGGCCATGTGGTAGGGCATGATGAGGTGGGCCCGGGCGGAGATGAGGAGGTTTTCCTCGCTTACCCTTACGCCCCTCTGGCGGAGCCCCTGTATCTCCTTCAGCAGGCAGCCCGGCTCCACCACCACCCCGTTTCCTATGACGCACAGGGTGCCCTCGTGCAGTATGCCCGAGGGAATGAGGTGGAGCACGAACATCTCGTCGTTTATCACCACGGTGTGCCCGGCATTGTGCCCTCCCTGGTAGCGGGCCACCAGGTGGGCCTCCTGGGCCAGGTAGTCCACCAGCTTGCCCTTGCCCTCGTCCCCCCACTGGGCCCCTATGACGAGCACCACGGGCATCAGAGGAAGACCTGCTTGACGCTGAGGATGTTGGGCAGCCGCTTGACCTCCTCCAGGAGCTGGGCACTAAGGGGGGNGTCCACGCTTACCACGGAGATGGCCCTTCCTCCGGCCGACTCCCGGCCGAAGTGCATTCGGGCTATGTTTATGTTGTGCTCACCCAGCAGGGTGCCGATGGAGCCGATGACCCCGGGGCGGTCGTTGTTGAACATGAACAGCAAGGTGCCCTGGGGTATCAGCTCCACTGGGAAGTTGTCTATCTGGATTATCCTGGGCTCCTTGCGGCCAAACAGGGTGCCCAGGATGCGGTTTTCCCGGCCATCGCCCCTGAGGGTAAGGCACAGCATGTTGTGGTAGTCCCCGGCGTCGGCGCTCTTGGTCTCCTTTACCTCTATGCCCCGCTGCTTGGCTATGTGGGGGGCGTTGACATAGTTGACCGTCTCCTCCAGTATGGGGGTAAGGAAGCCCTTCAGGGCCGCTATGGTCACCGGAGCGGTCTGAAGCTCCGCCGCCTCGCCCCGGTACTCTATGGTCAGCTCCTTTATGCCGTACTCAAACACCTGGGAGGCAAAGGCCCCCATCTGCTCGGCCAGCTTCAGGTAGGGCCCCAGGCGGGCCGCCTGCTCCCTGGGGATGGAGGGAAAGTTGACGGCGTTGCGGATGGTGCCGTGAAGGAGGTAGTCCACCACCTGCTCTGCTATGGCCACGGCCACATTGTCCTGGGCCTCGGCGGTGGCTGCACCCAGATGGGGGGTGCAGACCACCCTGTCCTGTTGGCACAGGGTATAGTCCTGGAGGGGCTCCTTCTCGAACACATCCAGGGCCGCCCCGGCCACCCTGCCGCTCTGGAGGGCCTCCAGGAGGTCCCCCTCGTTCACTATGCCCCCTCGGGCACAGTTTATGATTCTCACCCCGGGCTTCATCAGGGCGATGGTGTTCTTGTTTATCAGGTTCCTGGTCTCCTGGGTAAGAGGGGTGTGGATGGTAATGAAGTCTGCCCTCCTGAAGAGCTCCTCCAGGGGCAGCAGCTGCACCCCCAGGGCCCTGGCCCTGTCCTCGCTCAGGTAGGGGTCGTAGGCTATCACATTCATCTGAAGCCCCTGGGCCCTCTTGGCCACCTCGGTGCCGATGTTGCCCATGCCTATCACCCCCAGGGTCTTGTTGAAGAGCTCCACCCCCATGAACCGCTTCTTCTCCCATTTTCCCTGGCGCATGGAGGCCGCTGCCTGAGGAAGCAGCCTGGCCACGGCGAACATCAGGGCCAGGGTGTGCTCGGCGGTGGTAATGGTATTGCCCCCCGGGGTGTTCATCACCACTATGCCCTTCTTGGTGGCGGCGGCCTTGTCCACATTGTCCAGGCCGCTTCCGGCCCGGCCGATGACCTTCAGCCTCTGGGCGGCCTCTACCACCTGGGCCGTCCCCTTGGTGGCGCTGCGGATTATGAGCCCGTCATACTGCCCTATGATGGAGCAGAGCTCCTGGGGGCTCAGGCCGGTCTTTACGTCCACCTCAAGCCCGGCCTTTCGCAGTATCTCTATGCCCTTGGGGGAGATGCTGTCGCTTACCAGGACCTTCATTTCGCCTCCTTCAGGAACACCTCTTGTGCTGCTGCCACCCCCTGGCCCAGCCTGACGGGATGGCCCAGCTCCTTGAGGGTCATCTCCACGGCACTTATGGCCGTTATCACATCAAAGGTGTCTGCGTAGCCCAGGTGGGCCAGGCGGAATATCTTGCCCCTGGCCCGGTCCTGCCCCCCGGCGGCGGTAAGACCGTAGCGCTCCCTCAGGTGCTTGTAGATGGCCTGCCCGTCTATGCCCGGGGGGGCCTGCACGGCCGTGAGGGCATCGGAGGGGGACTCCTTGGCGTAGAGTTCCAGGCCCAGAGCCCTGACGGCAGCCCTGGTGGCCTCAGCCAGCCTGCGGTGGCGGGCAAAGACATTCTCCAGGCCCTCCTCCCGGAGGAGCTTCAGTACCTCTTCAAGCCCCAGGATGAGGCTCACCGCGGGAGTGAAGTTCGTCTGGGCCTTCTTGAGGGCCTGCCGCTCTTTCCTGAAGTCGAAGTAAAAGTGCGGAAGGCCTGCCTCCTCGGCCCTCTGCCAGGCCCGCTCCGAAACGCTCACGAAGGCCAGCCCAGGGGGCAGCATGAGGCCCTTCTGCGAGCCGGCCACCATCACATCTATACCCCCAGTCGTCGGTGCGCAGGTCATGGGCTACCAGGGCGCTTATGGCATCCACCACGAACAGCACCTGGGGATGCTGCCTCAGGACCTCCGACAGCTCCTTCAGGGGGTGGTTCACCCCCGTGGAGGTCTCGGTGGCCTGCACGAAAAAGCCCCTTATGTCGGGGTTCTGCCTCAGGGCCTCCTGGACGGCCTGAGGCTTCACGGCATAGCCCCAGGGGACCTCCAGTTCCAGGACCTGCAGGCCGTAGGCCCTGCAAATCTTGCCCCACCTTTCACCGAACTTGCCCCCGTTCACCACCAGCACCTTTTCGCCAGGACTGAAGAAGTTGTTCACCGCTCCCACCATGCCTCCTGTGCCGCTGGAGGCCAGGATGAGCACATCGTTTCTGGTCTGGAACAGCCACTTCAGGCCCTCCTCAGCGGACTCAAACACGGGAACGAAGTCCGGGGCCCGGTGATGAATGATGGGCTGGGCCATCCTCAGGAGCACCTGGGGCGGCACCGGGGTGGGCCCTGGGGCAAGCAGGTAGCGCTTAAGCATCGGAAATACCTCCCAGTAGGATTTTACCCTTAAATTTAAACTTTAAAAGCTACCACAGGCACAATTCCCTGGTCAAGTTAATGCCTCGGTGCCCGTATGGCATCCCTCCTGTGGAGGATGTCCCTCTGTTCTTGACAACCCTTCCCGGGTGCTTTAAAAAGAACTTATGGCACTAAGGAGGGTATCCAAGGCGGCCACGGTTCGCGAGGAGGTGCTGGCCCGCCGGGCAGAGCGGTTTACCCCTTACATCCTGGAGGCCGCCTTCCGCATAGCCCGGCAGATTGGGGCCAGGGCGGTAATGCTGTACAGCGATGTCCTCACCGACTGGCAACAGCTTCCCCAGGAGAAGGACCTGAAGGTGTTTCTCATAACCCAGACCGCCACGGAGACCACCTCGGCTCTGGGCCATGCGGAGCATGTGCTTCAGGTGCCGGATGTGCCCATGGACAGGCTGTCCAAGATAAAGATGGCGATACTGAAGGCCCTGAGCCTGGGGCTGCTCAAGAAGGGCGACAGGCTGGTGTGCCTCTCGGGCATGGCCCACCTGAGCGAGCTGGACACCCTCCTGGTGCTGGAGGTGGGCGACGAGTTTGAGCTCTTCGGCAGGGGCGATGTGTCCCTGCACCTCATGGAGGGCATTCGCCCGGAGGTCTTCCATGTGGTGCTGGGCATTGCTGCGGAGCTGAGCTACGAGGGCCGGGAGGGCCGGCCCGTAGGGGCCTTCTTCGTCATAGGCGACCACGAGGCGGTGCTGAGGCGAAGCAAGCCCCTCATCCTCAACCCCTTCAAGGGCTATTCCGAGCAGCAGCGCCAGATACTGAGGCCCGAGCTCAAGGAGACCGTCAAGGAGCTGGCCTCCCTGGACGGGGCCTTCGTGATAAGGGGCGACGGGGTAATAGAGGCCGCCGGCCTCATGCTCCTGGGCTCCTCGGAAATCCAGGGCCTCACCCCAGGGCTGGGCACCAGGCACCTGGCCGCCGCCGCCATCACCGCCGCCACCAAGGCCCTGGCCATCACCGTCAGCGCCTCCACGGGCACCCTCACCGTCTTCAAGGAGGGCCAGAAGGTGCTGCAGATAGAGCGCTCCGCCCCTTACAAGGCCTGAGTTTTTGTGCTAAATTACCTTTATGCGAAAGGTGGAGCTTTACGACACCACCCTCAGGGACGGCTCCCAGGCAGAGGAGATATCCTTCAGCGTCGAGGACAAGCTCAGGATTACCGAGAAGCTCCAGGAGCTGGGCATCCACTACATAGAGGGGGGCTGGCCGGGGGCCAATCCCAAGGACGCCGAGTACTTCCGCAAGCTTCGCAAGCTCAGGCTTGAGGGCTCCAGGGTAGTGGCCTTCGGGGCTACCAAGAGGCCCCGGTACAAGAGGGCCCAGGACGACCCCAGCCTGCAGGGGCTGCTGCAGACCGGTGTGGGCCTGTACACCATCTTCGGCAAGACCTGGGACTTCCATGTCCGGGAGGCCCTGGGGATTCCCCTGCAGCAGAACCTGGAGCTCATCCACGACTCGGTGCGCTTCCTGAAGCGCCATGCCGACCGGGTCTTCTTCGATGCCGAGCACTTCTTTGACGGCTACAAGGCTAATCCCCAGTATGCCCTCCAGTGCCTGCAGGCGGCCCGAGAGGCCGGGGCCGACTGCCTGGTGCTGTGCGACACCAACGGGGGCACCATGCCCGAGGAACTGAGGGGCATCTTCAGGGCGGTGAAGAAGGCCCTGAGGGGGGCGGCCCTGGGCATTCATGCCCACAACGACTCCGAATGCGCCGTGGCCAACTCCCTGGTGGCCGTGGCCCTGGGGGCCCGACAGGTGCAGGGCACCATAAACGGCTACGGGGAGCGCTGCGGCAACGCCAACCTCTGCTCGGTGGTGCCGGCCCTTAAACTGAAGATGGGCATTGAGTGCATCCCCCAGGAGAGCCTCAGGAGGCTCAGGGAGGTCTCCAGGTTCGTCTCCGAGCTGGCCAACCTCAGGCCCTTTAGGCACCAGCCCTATGTGGGCGACAGCGCCTTTGCCCACAAGGCCGGGGTGCATGTGAGCGCGGTGCTCAAGAGCCCCCAGACCTACGAGCACATAGACCCCGAGCTGGTGGGCAACGCTCGCAGGGTGCTCATAAGCGACCTGGCCGGGAGGGGCAACATCCTCCGAAAGGCCAAGGAGTTCGGAATAGAGCTTTCCCCAGGCTCGCCCCAGCTCCAGGACATACTGCAGAGGCTGAAGGAGCTGGAAAACCAGGGCTACCAGTTCGAGGCCGCCGAGGCCTCCTTCGAACTCCTGATGAAGAAGGCCCTGGGGCTTCACCGCAGGTTCTTTGACCTCATAGGCTTCAGGGTCATCGTGGAGAAGCGCCGGGAGGGCGAGACCCCCCTGAACGAGGCCACCATAATGCTCCGAGTAGGCGGCCATGTGGAGCACACCGCCGCCACCGGAAACGGCCCTGTAAACGCCCTGGACAACGCCCTCCGCAAGGCCCTGGAGCGCTTCTACCCGGCCCTAAGGAGCGTCAGGCTCTACGACTACAAGGTCCGGGTGCTGGCAGCAGGCCGGGGCACGGCGGCCAGGGTGAGGGTGCTCGTGGAAAGCGGCGACGACCACCGCCGATGGGGCACCGTGGGCGTGTCGGAAAACATCATAGAGGCCTCCTACCAGGCCCTGGTGGACAGCATAGAGTACAAGCTCCTGAAGGAAGAGGGCTGAGGGNGCAGAAGGAGTTCTACAGGAACCTCCTGGACAACCTCTTCGAGGGTGTGTACTTCGTGGATGCCCAGCACCGCATCGTCTTCTGGAACAAGGCGGCCGAGGAAATCACCGGCTTTTCCGCCCAGGAGCTTCTGGGAAAACCCATGTGGGAGCACCTGTTCCTCTACATAGGCTCCAGGGGGCCTGAGCCCATGGGCCTGTGCCTGCTTCAGCAGAGCCTCCGGGAGGGCCGCCTCCTTCAGGAGGACCTTTACATCCAGCACAAGGCGGGCTACAGGGTGCCCGTTTCCCTCCGGGTGGGCCCCCTCAGGGACTCCCGGGGCCTCAAGGGCGCAGTGGGTATCTTCAAGGACAACTCCAGAGAGCTGGCCCATATGCAGAAGCTCAGGGAGCTTCAGGAAAGGGGCTTCTTCGACCCCCTCACCCAGATGGCCAACCGCCAGTACATGGAGCTCAACCTCCAGAGCCGACTGTACGAGAAGAAGCGCTACGGCTGGCCCTTCGGAGTGCTGCATGTGAAGGTCCAGAGGTTTGGGCGCATCCAGGAGGTCTTCGGCCAGAAGGTGGCCGACGAGGTGGTGAAGCTGGTGGCCAGGACACTGCTCTTTCACCTCAGGCCCTTTGATGTGGCCGGCCGGTGGGCCCAGGACGAGCTGGTGGCCATAGTGGTGAATGTAAACGAGGCCAAGCTCAAGAGCATTGCCCAGAGGGTGGCCACCCTCCTTAAGGAACCCGCCCACACCGGGGCCGACATCCTGAAGGTGGAGGTATCCGTGGGGGCCACCCTGGCCCTGGCCAACGACACCGTCAGCAGCCTGGTCAACAGGGCCAGCAAGCTCAGCCCTTGAAGGGCCTTCCACCCCTCGGGTAAGATAAATAGGTTCCCAGGAATTCCCAAATAAAGAGGAGAGCAGATGCTTAAGAAGAAAAAGGAATATGTGGTGGCCGTAGTGGGGGCCACCGGGGCAGTGGGCAACGAGATGGTGGCCGTCCTGCAGGAGCGGAACTTCCCCGTGGCGGAGCTCAGGCTCTTTGCCTCGGAGCGCTCCCGGGGGCTGAAGCTCAGCTTCAGGGGCGAGGAGGNGCCCGTGGAGAGCCTCCAGGAGGACTCCTTCAAGGGCATAGACATAGCCCTGTTTTCCGCCGGGGCCGAGCGCTCCAGGCAGTGGGCCCCCGTGGCGGTGCGAAGCGGCTGCGTGGTGGTGGACAACTCCAGCTGCTTCAGGATGGAGCCCCATGTGCCCCTGGTGGTGCCGGAGGTCAACCCCCAGGACATCCCCAAGCACCAGGGCATCATAGCCAATCCTAACTGCTCCACCATCCAGATGGTCATGGTGCTTAAGCCCCTGCATGAGGTCGCCAGGGTAAAGAGGGTAGTGGTGACCACCTTCCAGTCGGTATCCGGCACCGGCAAGAAGGCCATGGACGAGCTCCTTAGGCAGACTACCGACCTGTTGAACTTCAGGGAGATAACCACCCAGGTCTACCCCCACCAGATAGCCTTCAATGTGCTTCCGCACATAGACAAGTTCATGGAGGGGGGCTACACCAAGGAGGAGCTCAAGATGGTGCATGAGACCAAGAAGATCATGGGGGATGAGACCATAAGGGTGACGGCCACCACCGTGAGGGTGCCCGTCTTCAGGGGGCATGCCGAGAGCATCAATGTGGAGCTTCAGCGCCCCATGTCTGCCAACGAGGCCAGGGCGGTGCTGGCAGCTGCCCCCGGGGTGGTGGTCTACGACGCTCCGGAGAAGAACATCTATCCCCTGCCCATATACGCCGCTGGCAAGGACGAGACCTTCGTGGGCCGCATAAGGGAGGACCACACCGTGGAGGCAGGACTGAACCTCTGGGTGGTCTCGGACAACCTCAGGAAGGGTGCGGCGCTGAACGCGGTGCAGATAGCGGAGCGGCTCCTGCAGATGGCCTCCTAGGGGCTGGCCTCTTTGGCCTGGCTCCACAGGGCGTCAAGCTCCTGGGGGCTGAGCTCCTGGAGCCTCCTGCCCTGGCGCTCTGCCTGGGCCTCCATCCACTGGAAGCGCCTTATGAACTTCTCCGTGGCCTTCTGCAGGGCCCCCTCGGGCTCCACCTGGAGGAACCTGCACAGGTTCACCAGGGAAAAGAGCACATCGCCTAGCTCCTCCTGGACTTCTTCGGGCCCCTTGGCCTGGTCCAGCTCCCGGAGCTCCTCCAGGAGCTTGCCCCTTACCTCCTGGGGAGCCTCCCAGTCCAGACCCNCCCGGCTGGCCCTGCGCTGCACCTTCAGGGCCCTCAGGAGGGCCGGCAGGGCCTTGGGGATGCCCTCCATGAGGCTCCGCCTGAGCTTGCCCTCCCGCCTCTTGTGCTCCATCCAGCGGGTGTAGACCTCCTGGGCGCTCCTGAGCTCCTCGGTGCCGAACACGTGGGGATGGCGCCTGAGCATCTTCTGCACTATGCCCTCCAGGACCTCGGCCATGCCGAAGTGGCCCTGCTCCTGGGCCAGCTGGCACTGGAACACTATCTGCAAGAGCAAGTCCCCCAGCTCCTCCTTGAGCCTCTGGGGCTCCTGAGCATCCAGGGCCTCCAGGGCCTCGTAGGCCNCCTCCAGAAGGTAAGGCCTGAGGCTCTGGGGGCTCTGCCGCCTGTCCCAGGGACAGCGCTCCCTCAGGAGCCTCATCACCTCCAGGAGCCTCTCCAGGAGCTCTCCTTCCTTGGCCATGAAGGTATTGTAAGGCATGGGGCAGGGCAGCGCCACCCCCACATCTGCTTGCCCCTTTCGGCAGGAGGCTATACAATACCCCCATGAGCCGCTGGCGCGACTGGTATGAGCAGGGAGAGAGGGACCTTCAGCGGGCCAGGCCAGAGGAGCTTCTTAAGGAGGACAAGCTACTTGACCTCTACTACATCCCCCCTAGGTATCCTGACGGGTTTGCTTCGGGAAAGCCGGCCAGGCGAGAGCTCCTGGGGCGCCTGGAGGCCCTGTGCCAGGAGGCGGCGCTGTTTCCTGGGATAAGGGAGGGCTGGCTCTTCGGCCCGGTGGCCAAGGGGCAGGAGGCAGGCCTTGGCGATGTGGACCCCTTTCTGCTGCTGGAGCGCAGCCCGGAGCAGAACCCCCTCCTCAGGCTCAAGCCCTATTATTCCTTTTTTTCGGAGCGACTCTGTCTGGCCCTGGACATGCTGGCAGCCACCGAGCAGGAGGCCCCTCTGTNCCGAGCCTTCCTCAAGGACGCCCCGCTGCTTTTCAGGCGCTGAGCAGGTGCCCCTGGGTCTTTACATCCATGTGCCCTTCTGCCTAAGGAAGTGCCCCTACTGCGACTTCCTGAGCTTCCCCTNCCAGGAGGCCCTGGCCGAGGAGTTCCTCCGGGCCCTGAAGGTGGAGATGGGCCTTCACCGGGGCCTGGCCCCTGAAAGCATCTACATAGGCGGGGGCACCCCCACGGTGCTCAGTGCGCAGCAGCTCCAGGCGCTCCTGGGCGCCCTGAGGGAGAGCTTTCCCACGGGCCCCTCGGTGGAGTTCACCGTGGAGGCCAACCCTGCCACCCTGGATGAGGCAAAGTGCGCCCTCCTCAGGGAGGCCGGCGTGGGCAGGCTGAGCTTGGGGCTTCAGGCCCTCAGGGACGAGCTGCTGAGCGCCCTGGGCAGGCTCCATGGGAGGGCCGATGCCCTGGCCGCGGTAAGGCTTGCCCGCGCGGCGGGGTTTGAGGACATCTCCGTGGACCTCATCTACGGCATTCCGGGACAGGGCCTCAGGGACTGGGAGGAGACCCTGGGGGAGACGGTGGCCCTCCTGGGGCCACAGCACATCTCCGCCTACGAGCTCACGGCAGAGGAGGGCACCCCCTTTCATGAGTCCCTGAGAAAGGGCCTCCTGAGGATGCCTCCCGAGGACGAGATTGCCGAGATGTTCCTCATGGCCCACCAGGTCCTGGAGGCGGCAGGGTATGGGCACTACGAGGTCTCCAACTACGCCCTCAGGGCCCGGGAGTGCAGGCACAACCTGAACTACTGGCGCCGGGGCCCCTACCTGGGCCTGGGCCCAGGGGCCCACTCCTTTCTTCAGGGAAGGAGGTGGCGGAACACCCCGGACCTCGGCCTCTACATCCAGGGGCTTCTCCGTGAGGGCCGTCCCCCCAAGGAGGATGTCCATGTCCTGGAGCCCCAGGAAGAGGCCAGGGAGTTCCTCATGCTGGGCCTGAGGCTCCGGGAGGGCATAAGCCTGAAGGAGGCCTCGGAGCTCTACGGCCTTGGGGGGCTTCTTCGGGCTTCGGAGCCGCTACTCAGGGAGGGGTTTCTTGGGTGCGAAGGCGGAAGGCTCAGGCCCACTGTCAGGGGGATGCTGGCGCTCAATCAGGTGCTTCTAAGGCTCTTCGGGGCCTTGGGGCTTTGAAGTCTTCTGCGGAGCCACCACTTGGCCGCCTCCATGGCCAGCACCACCCCTGCCGACAGGGCCAGCACTATCTCTATGTCCCTGAGGCTGGGGATGCCCACCCCGAAGGCCTCCCTCACGGCAGGTATCTGCACCAGGACTGCCGTAAGCACTACGTTTGCCAGCACCGCCGCGATGAGCCACTTGAAGGGCCGCACCCTGAGGATGCTCTGGCGCAGGGAGACCAGGTTCATGGCTATCACCAGCTCCAGCGCCACGAAGAGGAAGAATATCTCCGTCCTGGCCTCCAGGATGCTCTGGGCGCTGAAGAACACCCAGAAGAACAGGGGCGTGTAGATGGCGGCAAAGAGGAATATGAAGGTCCTTACCTCCAGGGAAAAGACGCTTTCCCTGGGGTCCCTGGGGGGGCGCTCCATGATGTCCGGCTCCGGCGGGGCTATACCCAGGGCGATGGCCGGAAGCCCGTCGGTGACCAGGTTTATGTACAGGATGGCCGCAGGCAGGAGGGGCAGGTACTCGTGGCCCTTAAGCACCGCAATGCCTCCCAGCACCAGGATTTCGGCCACATTGGCCTCCAGCAGGAAGGTAAGGTACTTCTTTATGTTGTCGTAGATCCAGCGGCCCTGCCTGATGGCCTTGACAATGGTGGCGAAGTTGTCGTCGGCCAGCACCATGTCTGCGGCCTCCTTGGTGACCTCCGTGCCGGTAATGCCCATGGCCACCCCTATGTCGGCATGCTTCAGTGCGGGGGCGTCGTTTACCCCGTCGCCGGTCATGGCCACCACATGGCCCTTGGCCTTCAGGGCCCGGACGATCCTGAGCTTGTCCATGGGGCTTACCCTGGCGTAGACGCTTATGCGCTCTACCTGCCGGGCAAACTCCTGCTCGTTCATGGCCTGGAGCTCCTGCCCGCTTATGGCCAGCTCGCCCTCCTCATAGATGCCCACCTCCCTGGCCACTGCCATGGCGGTAAGCTTGTGGTCGCCTGTGATCATCACCGGCCTTATGCCCACGGTCCTGCAGAGCCTTACGGACTCCACTGCCTCCTGTCTGGGAGGGTCCATCATGCCCACCAGGGCCAGGAAGTGCATCTGTTGCTCCAGCTCCTGGGGCTGGGACGGGCCGAGCTGAAGGGGGCGCATGGCCAGGGCCAGGACCCTCAGGCCCTGGGAGGCCATCTGCTCGGCCGCCTTGAGGATTTGCTCCCTGTCCTGGCTGCTTAGGGCCCTGCCCCCTTCCTGGTGGCTGCAGAGGGAAAGCACCACCTCGGGGGCACCCTTCATGAAGGCCACCAGCCGGCCCTGGAGCTCGTGCACCGTGGTCATCCTCTTTCGCTCGGAGCTGAAGGGCACCTCCTCCACCCTGGGGTGCTGAAGCCTCAGCTCCTTGGGATGAAGCCCTGCCTTGGCCGCCAGCACCACCAGGGCCCCCTCGGTGGGGTCGCCCTTTATGAGCCAGCGGCCCTGCCCCTGTTGCAGGGTGGCGTCGCTACAGAGCAGCCCTGCCAGGAGGGCCATCCTGAAGTCCCGGGGCGGGAGGCTGAACTGCCCCTTGGGCTCATAGCCCACGCCGGAGACCTCCACCCACCGCCCCCCACTGAGGTAGAGCCTTCTTACGGTCATCTCGCCCCGGGTGATGGTGCCGGTCTTGTCGGAGCATATGACCGTCACGGAGCCCAGGGTCTCCACCGCTGGCATCCTCCTTACCAGGGCGTTGTTCTTGGCCATCTCGTGCATCCCTATGGCCAGCGTGCCCGTGACGATGCCTGCCAGGGCCTCGGGCACGGCGGCCACTGCCAGGGCCACGGCGAACATCACCATGGAGAGGGCAAACTGGAGGTCCAGGCCCTCGCCCAGGGCCTGCCTGAAGATGCCCAGCCCTGCCACCAGGGCGCACACCAGCAGGGCCCCTATGCCCAGCCACTTGCCTATCTCCGCGGTGCGGCGCTCCAGGGGGGTCTTCTCTGCCCTCAGGGCCACTACCTCCTGGGCGATCTTGCCCAGCTCGGTCTTCATGGCGGTGGCCACCACCACGGCCCTTCCCCGCCCGTAGGTAAGCACCGTGCCGGTAAAGAGCATGTTCTTGCGCTCGGGCAGGGGGGCCTCCTGGGGCAGCAGCCCCGGGGCCTTCTCCACGGGCACGGACTCCCCCGTAAGGGAGGCCTCGTTGGCCATGAGGCTGTGGCTCTCTATCACCCTGGCGTCGGCTGGCACCCTGTCGCCGGCCTCCACGACCAGCACATCCCCGGGCACCACCAGCTGGGAGTCAAGCTCCACCTCCTGCCCGCCTCTCAGCACCGTTATGGTGGGCGCCAGCATCTTTCTTAGGGCCTCTATGGCCCGCTCGGCCCGGTACTCCTGGTAGAAGCCCAGACCGGCCGAAAAGAGCACGATGGCCATGATGAGCCCCGCATCGGCCAGCTCGCCCACCAGGGCACTGAGCACCGTGGCGGCCATAAGGATTATGATGAGGACATCCTTGAACTGCCTGAGGAATATCTGAAGGGCCGAAGGGCCCTTTCTCACCTCCAGCACATTGGGGCCGTAGCGCTGAAGCCTCCTTTGGGCCTCCTGGGGGGCAAGGCCCTGGGAAGGCTCCACCTCAAGCTCTCTCAGGAGGCGCTCCTGGGGGATGCTGTGCCAGTTCATAGGAGAGTGATTTTACCTCATGCCCCGGTGTTTGGCAAAGTTTTTCAGGCCCTCTGGGGAAACAGCAGGGAGGCAAAGAACAGACCCGAGGCGCACAGGGCTATGGTGGCCCCCGGGGCGGCATCCAGCCAGTAGGCCAGGAGGAGCCCCCCCATGGTGCAGGCCAGCGACAGCAGCACCGCCAGGGCCAGCACCTTCTGGTAGCGGCTGCTGAGCCTTAGGGCCGTGGCCGCAGGGGCCACCAGGAGGGCCGAGGCCAGCACCACCCCCAGGAGCTTTATGCCCACCACCACGGCAAGGGCTATGGCGGAAAGGAGCAGGTGCTGCAGGAGCTTCACGGGAAGTCCCGAGGCCTGGGCCACCTGG
Organism: Nitrospirae bacterium JdFR-88; assembly: GCA_002011795.1. Lineage (GTDB taxonomy): Bacteria > Nitrospirota > Thermodesulfovibrionia > Thermodesulfovibrionales > JdFR-88 > JdFR-88. Next base: position 96,337 of record MTOX01000003.1, on the reverse strand, counting down.
GGGTCAAAGCTCTCCAGCAGGAACTCCTTGAAGAAGGCCCCCAGCAGCGCCAGCACCAGGAGGCTTACTACCAGGGCCTGGAGCACCTCGGCCCGGCCCACCGCCAGGATGCTGCCGAAGAGGTAGCTGAAGAGGTCCACCGTGTAGCCCTCCGAGAGGCCCACGATGAGCACCCCCAGGGCCATGGTGGCGGCGAAGAATATGCCTATGACGGTGTCCTCCCTGAAGGCCCCTCGGCGGGCCGCAGCCCCGATGAGGTTGGCCACCAGCACCGAGAAGGCCAGGGCACTCAGGGTGGGTTCAAGCCCCAGGGCCAGGCCCAGGGCCACCCCGCCGAAGGCCGAGTGGGCTATGCCCACCCCCATGAAGGCTATGCCCCTTAGGACCACGAAGAAGGAAAGCCCAGCCAGGGCTATGCTCAGGGCTGCCCCGGCCACGAATGCATGGCGCATGAACTGCAGCTCCCACAGCTCAGCCATCCTGTCTCCGGCAGGTCAGGCAGCGCTCGTCATGGAGCAGGAACTGCATGTGCGCCCCGAAGGTGCGCTCCAGCACCTGGGGGCTCAGGGCCTCTCCCGGGGGGCCGTAGTAATGGAGCTGGCGGTTCAGACAGGCCACCCTGTCGGCCAGGGCGGTTATGCCCCCTATGTCGTGGGAGGCCAGCAGGACGCTCAGGCCCTCCCTGTCCCTCAGGGCGCCCAGCAGCTGGTAGAAGTCCTCCTGGGCGATGATGTCCACCCCTGTGGAGGGCTCATCCAGCAGGAGCAGCCGGGGCTCCGCCGCCAGGGCCCTGGCCACCAGTACCCTCTGGCGCTGCCCCCCCGAGAGGCTGAAGAAGGGCCTGTCCTGAAGACCCTCCAGGCCCAGCACCCTGAGGACCTCCCGGGCCTTCTGAAGGTCGGCCTCCCGGGGCCTCCTTAGCAGTCCTACCTGGGCATACCTCCCCATGAGCACTACATCCAGCACCGTGACGGGGAAGCGTCCCCTGTCGGGGGAAAGCTGGGGCAGGTAGCCCACCAGGGGCCTGGCCCCCTCGGGCGGCAGGCCGAAGACCTTCACCTCGCCCCTCTGGGGCCTCAGCAGGCCCAGCACCGTCTTAAGCAGGGTGGTCTTTCCTCCTCCGTTGGGCCCCAGGAGGGCCAGCACCTCCGCCTCCTTCAGCTGAAGCTGCAGGCCCTGAAGCACCCACTGCCCCGGCTCGTAGGCCACCCACAGGTCCCTTATCTCAAGAACCTTGCTCATTTCTCAGGGCCTCAAGAAGCTTCCTTAGATTGTAGCGCATGAGGGCCAGGTAGGAGTCTCTGCCCGGGACCCCCCCCAGGGGGTCCAGGAGCACCACCCGGGCGCCCGCCTCCGAGGCCAGCACCCGGGCCTCCCTCAGGCTCATCTGCTCTTCGGCCAGCACCACCCGCACCTTCGCCTCCCTGAGCCTCCTGGCCAGCCGGGCCAGGGCCCTGGGCGAGGCCGGCCTGGAAGGAGAAGGCCTTATGGAGCCCAGGCTTCTTAGGCCGTAGCGGAGGGCAAAGTAGTCCCAGGCAGGATGAAGGCTGGCAAATTCCCTCCCCCTGAGGGCAGAAAGCTCCCGCCTTATCTCTTCATCCAGGGCCCTGAGGGCCTGGATGAACCTCCTGGCGTTGGCCTCGTAGAGGGGCCCACCCGGGGGGTCGGCCTCCAGGAGGGCCTCCTTTATCTTCTCCGTCATCTGAACGGCCAGCAGGGGGTCAAGCCACACATGGGGATTGGCCTGCCCCCCGGGGCCTTGGGAAAGAAGCCTCATTCCCTCCGTAAGCAGCACCCTCTTTGCCCCTGCGGCCTTCAGCAGCCCCTCTGCCCAGAGCTCCAGCCCTGCGCCCACTTGGAAGAAGAGTTCCGCCTCCCTGAGCTGACGCACCACCGATGGCGGGGGCTCATACCCGTGGGGGTCGGCCCCAGGAGGGATGAGTACCTGGACCTCTACCCTCTGGCCTCCCACCTGCCTGACCATGTCGGCCACGGGAAAGATGCTGGCCATTACCCTGAGCTCCGCCCCCTGGGCCAGGGACACCAGGAGCAGGGCCTGGAGCAACAGCACCTGTGGCACTACCCGCATGCCTTACATTTTACTACAAGGGGAAAGGGAGCACATAAACCTTGACAAATTTTTGAATCTCTGATAACCTTCTATTTTCGCATGGGGTTAAAATCCCTTAAGTAATGCGTAGATGGAGGATTAGTGCCGACTATAGCGCAACTGATAAGGTACGGCAGGCAGAAGGTCCAGAAGAAGACCAAGAGCCCTGCCCTTAAGAACTGCCCCCAGAAGCGGGGGGTGTGCCTGAGGGTCTATACCACCACCCCCAAGAAGCCCAACTCCGCCCTCAGGAAGGTGGCCAGGGTGCGGCTCACCAACGGCATGGAGGTCACCGCCTACATCCCCGGCGTGGGGCACAACCTGCAGGAGCACTCCATAGTGCTCATAAGGGGAGGAAGGGTGAAGGACCTGCCCGGGGTGCGCTATCACATAATCCGCGGCGCCCTGGACACTGCCGGCGTGGCCGACAGGCGCAGGGGGCGCTCCAAGTACGGCACCAAGAAGCCAAAGTAAGGGACTGACAGATGCCCAGAAGGAGAGTTGCAGAAAAGCGCGAAGTTCTGCCGGACCCCAAGTTCGGCAGCAAGCTGGTTAGCAAGTTCATAAATGTCCTCATGAAGGACGGCAAGAAGTCGGTGGCCGAGCGCATCTGCTACGGTGCCTTTGAGCTCATAAAGGCCCGCAGCGGCGAGGACCCCCTGAAAGTCTTCAAGCAGGCGGTGGAGAATGTCAAGCCTGTGCTGGAGGTCCGTCCCCGCAGGGTGGGCGGGGCCACCTACCAGGTGCCCATGGAGGTGAGGCCCCAGCGGCGCACCGCCCTGGCCTTCCGCTGGATCATCGGCTATGCCCGGCAGAGGCCCGAAAAAACCATGCGAGAGCGCCTGGCTGCCGAGCTCCTGGATGCCTACAAGGGCACGGGGGCTGCCATAAAGAAGAAGGAAGACACCCACAAGATGGCCGAGGCCAACAGGGCCTTTGCTCACTACAGATGGTAGGCGTTAAGGAAAAGAGGAAGGAGAAGACCGAAGGACAGATGGTGCCCTTAGAGAAGACCCGCAACATCGGCATCATGGCGCACATAGACGCCGGCAAGACCACTACCACCGAGAGGATTCTCTACTACNCCGGCGTCACCTACAAGATAGGCGAGGTGCACGAGGGCACCGCCGTCATGGACTGGATGCCCCAGGAGCAGGAAAGGGGCATCACCATCACCTCGGCGGCTACCACCTGCTTCTGGCGCGACCACAGGATAAACATCATAGACACGCCGGGCCATGTGGACTTCACCATTGAGGTGGAGCGCTCCCTCCGGGTCCTGGACGGTGCGGTGGCCCTGTTTGACGCCGTGGCCGGGGTGGAGCCCCAGAGCGAGACCGTCTGGCGCCAGGCGGACAAGTACAGGGTGCCCCGCATAGCCTTCATGAACAAGATGGACAGGGTGGGGGCCGACTTCTTTGGCAGCATCCAGAGCATGGTAGAGCGCCTGGGGGCCCATCCCGTGGCCGTTCAGATACCCAACGGCGCCGAGGAGGCCTTCCAGGGGCCCATAGACCTCGTCAGGATGAAGGCCTACTACTTCCGGGAGGACAGCCTGGGGGCCCAGTACAGGCTCCAGGACATTCCCCAGGAGCTCCTGGAGGAGGCCCTCCGCTGGAGGGACAAGATGCTGGAGGCCCTGGCCGATGTGGACGACACCATAATGGAGAAGTACCTCTCGGGCCAGGAGCCCACCGAGACCGAGATAGTGGCCGCCCTCAGGAAGGGCACCATCCAGATGAGGCTCACCCCGGTGCTTTGCGGAAGCGCCTTCAAGAACAAGGGAGTGCAGCCCCTGCTGGATGCCATAGTACAGTACCTGCCCTCGCCCCTGGATGTCCCCCCCGTGAAGGGCCGGGACCCCCAGGGGCAGGAGATAGAGCGTCGGCCCAGCCCCTCCGAGCCCCTCAGCGCCCTGGCCTTCAAGGTGATGGCCGACCCCTTCGTGGGCCAGCTCACCTACCTGAGGGTCTACTCCGGGCGCCTCAGCGCCGGCTCCTACGTGCTGAACTCCACCAAGGGCAAGAAGGAGCGGGTGGGCAGGCTCCTGAGGATGCACGCCAACAAGCGGGAGGAGGTCAAAGAGGCCCAGGCCGGCGACATAGTGGCCGCCGTGGGGCTGAGGCACACCCTCACGGGCGACACCCTCTGCGACGAGTCCGCCCCGGTGGTGCTGGAGAGCATGGAGTTTCCCGAGCCGGTCATATCCGTGGCCATAGAGCCCAAGAGCAAGGCCGACCAGGACAAACTGGGCCAGGCCCTGCAGAAGCTGTCGCAGGAGGACCCCTCCTTCAAGGTCTACACCAACGAGGAGACGGGGCAGACCCTCATAGCCGGCATGGGGGAGCTTCACCTGGAGATAATAGTGGACCGCCTCATCAGGGAGTTCAAGGTGGGGGCCAATGTGGGCAAGCCCCAGGTGGCCTACAAGGAGACCATCAGGGCCTCTGCCCAGGCCGAGGGCCGCTTCGTCCGCCAAACAGGCGGCCGGGGCCAGTACGGCCATGTGTGGCTCCAGGTGGAGCCCAACCCCGCAGGAGGCTTTGAGTTCCAGGACAAGATCGTGGGAGGCGTCATCCCCAAGGAGTTCATCCCGGCGGTGAAGAAGGGGGTGGAGGAGGCCATGGACACGGGGGTGCTGGCAGGCTACCCCGTGGTGGATGTGAAGGTCACCCTCTATGACGGCTCCTTCCACGAGGTGGACTCCTCCGAGATGGCCTTCAAGATAGCCGGCTCCATGGCCTTCAAGGAGGCCACCCAGAGGGCCCAGCCGGTGCTGCTGGAGCCGGTAATGAGCGTGGAGGTGGTGACCCCTGAGCAGTACATGGGCGATGTCATCGGCGACCTCAACGCCCGTAGGGGCAGGATACAGAGCATAGAGCGCCGGGGCAACGCCCAGGTGCTCAAGGCCCAGGTGCCCCTGGCAGAGATGTTCGGCTACGCCACCGCCCTGAGGAGCCTCAGCCAGGGCAGGGCCACCTACACCATGCAGTTTTCCCATTACGAGGAAGTCCCCAAGGGGCTGGCAGAGAAAATCATCACAAAGGNGAAAGGTACATAAGGAGGGCATGATGGCCAAGGCGAAGTTTGAGAGGGTAAAGCCTCATGTAAACATAGGCACTATAGGTCATGTAGACCACGGGAAGACCACCCTTACGGCGGCCATAACGAAGGTGATGCAGCTCAAGGGGCTGGCGGAGTTTCGCAGCTTTGACAGCATAGACAACGCCCCTGAGGAGCGGGCCAGGGGCATCACCATAGCCACGGCCCATGTGGAGTACGAGACGGATGCTCGGCACTATGCCCATGTGGACTGCCCTGGGCATGCCGACTACATAAAGAACATGATAACGGGGGCGGCCCAGATGGACGGGGCCATTTTGGTGGTTTCGGCTGCCGACGGGCCCATGCCCCAGACGAGGGAGCACATACTGCTGGCCCGTCAGGTGGGGGTGCCCCACATAGTGGTGTTTCTGAACAAGGTGGACATGGTGGACGACCCGGAGCTTCTGGACCTGGTGGAGCTGGAGGTGCGGGAGCTGCTGAGCAAGTATGGTTTTCCTGGGGAGAAGATTCCGGTAGTGAAGGGCAGCGCCCTTAAGGCCCTGGAGTCCTCCAGCACCGACCCCGACGCCCCTGAGTATCAGTGCATACTGGAGCTGATGAAGGCGGTGGACGAGTACATTCCCACGCCTGAGCGTCCCGTGGACAAGCCTTTTCTGATGCCCATAGAGGATGTCTTCAGCATCTCTGGCCGTGGCACGGTGGTGACGGGCAGGGTAGAGCGTGGGGTGCTGAAGGTGGGCGAGGAGGTAGAGATAGTGGGCTTTGGGGAGACGCGCAAGACGGTGGCCACGGGGATAGAGATGTTTCGGAAGCTTTTGGACGAGGGCCGAGCAGGGGACAACATAGGGGTGCTCCTGAGGGGCATAGCCAAGGACGAGGTGGAAAGGGGGCAGGTGCTGGCCAAGCCTGGCAGCATCACCCCTCACACGAAGTTCAAGGCGGAGGTGTATGTGCTGACGAAGGAGGAAGGGGGTCGGCACACGCCGTTCTTCAACGGGTATCGGCCGCAGTTTTACTTTAGGACGACGGATGTGACGGGCGTGGTGAAGCTTCCCGAGGGCGTGGAGATGGTGATGCCCGGGGACAATGTGAACTTCACCGTGGAGCTCATAGCGCCTGTGGCCATGGAGGAGGGCCTGAGGTTTGCCATCCGCGAGGGCGGCAAGACCGTGGGCGCAGGCGTGGTGACGGAGATACTTGAGTAGGGAGTCCATGCAGCAGCAGAAGATAAGGATAAAGCTCAGGGCATACGACCACAGGCTGCTGGACCAGTCGGTGCGGGAGATAGTGGATGCCGCCAAGCGCACCGGGGCCAGGGTAGCCGGGCCCGTGCCCCTGCCCACGAAGATATACCGCTACACGGTGCTTCGCTCCCCCCACATAGACAAGAAGTCCAGGGAGCAGTTTGAGATCCGCACCCACAAGAGGCTCATAGACATCTACGAGCCCACCCAGCAGACCATGGACGCCTTGATGAAGCTGGAGATAGCCGCTGGCGTGGATGTGGAGATAAAGCAGTGAAGGCGGGCATGCTGGGCATAAAGCGAGGAATGACCCAGGTGTTTACCCCCGAGGGCACCCTGGTACCCGTGACGGTTATAGAGGCCCCTCCCGGGCAGGTGCTGGAGGTAAAGACCACAGAGAAGCACGGCTACGAGGCCGTGAAGGTGGGCTTCTTTGAGACCAGCCCCAAGAGGCTTAACAAGCCCCTCAAGGGGGTGTTTGAGCGGGCAGGGCTGAAGAAGTACTTCAGGTACATCAAGGAGTTTGGCCTTCCTGGGCAGGTCCAGGTGGGCCAGGAGCTCACCCTGGAGATGTTCCAGAAGGGCGAGAAGGTCTCCGTAAGCGGCATCTCCAAGGGCAAGGGCTTTCAGGGAGTGATGAAGCGCCACGGCTACCACGGGGGCCCCGGCTCGCACGGCTCCATGTTCAACCGGGCCCCTGGCAGCATTGGGCAGAGCTCCTTCCCCTCCAGGGTATGGAAGGGCAAGGGGATGCCCGGGCACATGGGCTCAGAGAAGGTCACGGTGCGCAACCTGGAGGTCCTGGAGGTACGGCCCCAGCAGAACCTCCTGCTCCTCAAGGGGGCGGTGCCGGGCCCCAGGGGTGCGGTGCTGCAGATAAGGAAGCAGTGATGATGCCTCAGGTACAGGTAAAGGATACGAACAACTCGGTGCTGGGCAGCCTGGAGCTTTCGGAGCGGTTTGCCCTCCTGGGCAAGGAGCACCTGGTGCATGAGGCCCTGGTCAACTACCTGGCTAACCAGCGCCAGGGCACCCACGCCACCAAGACCAGGGGGATGGTCAGGGGCGGAGGGCGCAAGCCCTGGAGGCAGAAGCACACCGGGCGGGCCAGGGCCGGAAGCATCCGCTCCCCCCTGTGGCGCGGCGGCGGGGTGGTCTTTGGCCCACAGCCCAGGGACTACTCCTGGCAGATGCCCAAGACCCAGCGGCGCCTGGCCCTGTTTGCCGCCCTTTCCAGGAAGCTGGCCGACGGCGAGCTGACGGTGCTCAAGGGGCTTCAGGTGCCCCAGCCCAGGACGAAGCTCATGGTGGAGATTCTGGCAAGGCTGGGCCTCCAGGACCACAGCGTCCTGCTGGTGCTTTCGGAGCCGGACAGGAATGTCCTCCTTTCGGCCCGCAACATCCCCAGGGTGGATGTGGTGCAGGCCCAGGACCTGAACATATACGATGTGCTGAGCCACCAGCACCTGCTCATCACGGAGCAGGCCATGAAGGTGCTGGAGGAAAGGCCCCTGTGAAGGACATCTACAGCATCATAAAGCGCCCCCTGTTTACCGAGAAGGGGGCGGTGCTGAAGGAGAAGGACAACAAGGTGGTGGTGGAGGTGGACCTCCGGGCCAACAAGACGGAGATAAAGCGGGCCGTGGAGGAGCTGTTCAAGGTGAAGGTACAGCGGGTGCACACCATCACCATGAAGCCCAAGCTCAAGCGGTGGGGCCGTTCCGTGGGCTACAGCCCCAAGAGGAAGAAGGCCATAATCACCCTCAAGAAGGGCGAGAAGCTGGATTTCATAGAGGGCATGTAGAAGATGGGAATCAGGCGTTATAACCCCACATCCCCTGGCAGGAGGTTCCAGACCGGGCACGACTTCTCGGAGCTCACCCGGAAGGAGCCCTACAAGCCTCTGCTCAGGCCCCTGCGCAAGACCGGCGGCCGCGCCAACACGGGGCGCATCACCGTGTGGCAGCGGGGCGGGGGGGCTAAGAGGGCCTACCGGGTGGTGGACTTCAAGAGGGACAAGCTGGGGGTGCCGGCTACGGTGGAGTCCATAGAGTACGACCCCAACCGCTCCGCCCGTCTGGCCCTCCTGAAGTATGCCGACGGGGAGAGGCGCTACATCCTGGCCCCCGAGGGCCTTCAGGTAGGCCAGCAGGTGGTGGCGGGCCCGGGGGTGGAGATAAAGGTGGGAAACGCCCTGCCCCTGGCGGAGATTCCCCTGGGCACCATGGTGCACAATGTGGAGCTCAGGCCCGGCGGCGGGGGCAAGCTTGCCCGAAGCGCCGGGGCGGCGGTGCAGCTGGTGGCCAAGGAACAGCGGTATGTGCAGCTTAAGCTCCGCTCCGGGGAGGTTCGCCTGGTGCCCTCTGCCTGCATGGCCACCATTGGCCAGGTGGGCAACCTGGAGCATGAGAACATCTCCTGGGGCAAGGCCGGACGGCGCCGCTGGCTGGGAAGGAGGCCCAACGTCCGGGGAGTGGCCATGAACCCGGTGGACCATCCCCTGGGCGGCGGCGAGGGCCGGAGCTCGGGCGGTCGGCCCGCCTGCAGCCCCTGGGGCAAGCCCGAGGGAGTGCGCACCAGGCGCAACCGAAGGACCGACAAGTTTATCCTGAAGAGGAGGAAGTAGAGTGGCCAGGTCGCTGAAAAAAGGCCCCTTTGTGGACGAAAAGCTCCTTCAGAAGGTGCGGCGGATGGCCGCCTCGGGAGAGCGCAAGCCCATAAAAACCTGGTCCAGGCGCTCCACCATAGTGCCCGAGATGATAGGCTTTACCTTCGCGGTGCACAACGGCAGAAAGTTCATCCCCGTTTATGTCACCGAGAACATGATCGGGCACAAGCTGGGGGAGTTCGCCCCCACCAGGACCTTCAAGGGCCACGCGGGCTCTGAGAAGAAGGAGAGGAAGTAAGGATGCAGGTAAGGGCCATACACCGCTATGCCAGGCTCACCCCCCGGAAGGCCCGGCGGGTGGTAGACCTCATCAGGGGCAAGCGGGCCGACGAGGCCCTCCTGGCCCTGAGGTTCATGCCCTACCGGGGGGCCAGGTTCGTGGAGAAACTGCTGCGCTCCGCCATGGCCAATGCAGAGCAGCAGAACGCCAACGCCGAGGAGATGCGCATAGTCCGGGCCTTCGTGGACCCCGGGCCCATCATGAAGCGCCTGGAGCCCCGGGCCATGGGCAGGGCCAATATCATAAAGAAGAGGACTTCCCACATTACCATATATCTTTCTGACGAGGTGAAATAAGTGGGTCATAAGACCAACCCCATAGGAAACAGGCTGGGCATAATCAGGACCTGGGAGTCCCGCTGGTTTGAGCGCCGGGACTTCGGCAGGAACCTGGTGGAGGACTACCACATTCGGCGCCACATAAAGGGGCGGCTCTACCATGCCGGGGTCTCCAAGGTGGAGATAGAGCGGACCGGCCAGAAGGTAAGGGTCATCATCCACACCGCCAGGCCCGGCATAGTCATAGGCAAGAAGGGTTCCGAGGCCGAGCGGCTCAGGAAGGACCTGCAGGCCCTCACTGGCAAGGAGGTGGCCGTGGACATCAAGGAGGTCCGCAAGCCCGAGGTGGACGCCCAGCTGGTGGCCGAAAACATAGCCCTTCAGATAGAAAAGAGGGTGGCCTTCCGCCGGGCCATGAAGAAGGCCGTGGCCAGCGCCCTGCGCTTCGGTGCCCAGGGCATAAGGGTCAACTGCGCCGGCAGGCTGGCCGGGGCAGAAATCGCCCGCACCGAGTGGTACCGCGAAGGCAGGGTGCCCCTTCACACCTTCAGGGCCGACATAGACTACGGCTTTGCCGAGGCCAAGACCACCTACGGGGTAATCGGCGTGAAGGTGTGGATATACCACGGCGACATAATGCCCCACGAGCAGGGGGAGGCGTAAGGGATGCTGGCACCCAAGAAGGTAAAGTTCAGGAAGGCCCAGAAGGGCCGGATGCACGGGAAGGCCTACAGGGGCTCCACCGTGACCTTCGGGCAGTTCGGCCTCAAGGCCCTGGAGCCCGGCTGGCTCACGGCCAGGCAGATAGAGGCTGCCAGGGTGGCCATCACCAGGCATGCCAGGAGGGGCTGCAAGGTGTGGATAAGGGTGTTTCCGGACAAGCCCATCACCCGCAAGCCCGCCGAGACCAGGATGGGCAAGGGCAAGGGGGCCCCGGAGTTCTGGGTGGCGGTGGTCAGGCCCGGCAGGGTGCTGTACGAGGTCTCGGGGGTCAGCCAGGAGGTGGCCATGGAGGCCCTCAGGCTGGCGGCCCACAAGCTGCCCATGGCCACGAAGATAGTAAAGAGGGGTGAAGAGGAGCTGCTATGAAGCCCTCGGAGCTCAGGGACATGACCATACAGGAGCTGAGGCAGAAGGAGAAGGAGCTGAGGAAGGAGCTGTTTAACCTGCGGTTTCAGCAGGCCACAGGGGAGATCGAAAACCCCCGGCGAATCCGCCAGGTGCGGAAGGACATCGCCCGGGTGCTCACTATCATAACGGAGAAAGAGAGGGCGGCAAAGAGGTAGCCATGGCCAAGAAGACACTCATAGGCACCGTGGTGAGCGACAAGATGGACAAGACCGTGGTGGTGGCCGTCACCAGACTGACTCAGCACCCCCGGTACAAGAAGACCATAAAGAGGGTGAGCAGGTTCAAGGCCCATGACGAGGACAACCGCTGCCGGGTGGGCGACCAGGTGCTCATAGCCGAGAGCCGCCCCCTCAGCAAGGACAAGCGCTGGGTGGTGCTTAGGATACTGAGGCAGGAGGCCCAGAGGTGATTCAGGTAGAGAGCATTCTGGAGGTGGCCGACAACTCTGGGGCCAAGAAGGTCCGGTGCATCCGGGTGCTGGGAGGCTCCCGGAGGCGCTACGCCCGGCTGGGAGACCTCATCGTGGTGAGCGTTAAGGAGGCCGCCCCGGAGGGCAACATAAAGAAGGGGGCCAAGGCCAAGGCCGTGGTGGTAAGGACCAGGAAGGAGCAGCGCCGGCCCGACGGCTCCTACATAAGGTTCGACCAGAACGCCGTGGTGCTGGTCAACGCCCAGGGCGAGCCCCTGGGCACCAGGATATTCGGCCCGGTGGCCAGGGAGCTCAGGTGGAAGGAATACATGAAGATCATATCCCTTGCTCCGGAGGTGCTCTGAGAAATGGGCCTGAGGGTGAAGAAGGGCGACACCGTGGAGGTCATCGCCGGCAAGGAGCGGGGAAAGCGGGGCAGGGTGATAGCGGTCCTGCCGAAGAGGCAGAGGGTCATAGTGGAGAAGGTCAACATAGTGAAGCGCCACATGAAGCCCTCCAGGAAGTACACCCAGGGGGGCATCATAGAGAAGGAGGCCCCGGTGCACATCTCCAATGTGATGCTGCTGTGCCCCAAGTGTGGCCAGCGCACCAGGGTGGCAGCCCGACTGCTGGAGGACGGCCGCAAGCTCAGGGCCTGCAAGAAGTGCCAGGAGGTGATTGACTCCTGAGATGACCCCCAGGCTGAAGGAGCGATACAGGAAAGAGGTGCTGCCCAAGATGATGCAGGAGTTTTCCTACCGCAATGTGATGCAGGTGCCCAGGGTGCAGAAGGTGGTGCTCAATGTGGGTCTGGGCGAGGCGGTGCAGAACATCAAGCTCCTGGACTCGGTGCAGGAGGAGCTCAGCATGATAGCCGGGCAGCGGGCCGTGCCCACCAGGGCCAAGAAGTCCATAGCGGCCTTTAAGCTCCGCAAGGGCATGCCCATCGGGGNGAAGGTCACCCTCAGGGGCGACAGGATGTACGAGTTCCTGGACAGGCTCATCAGCCTGGCCCTGCCCAGGATAAGGGACTTCAGGGGGCTTAGCCCCAAGGGGTTTGACGGCCGGGGCAACTACACCTTCGGCATAAAGGAGCAGTTCATTTTCCCGGAGGTCGACTACGACAAGGTGGAGATAGTGCACGGCATGGACATAACCATCTGCACCACCGCCGAGACCGACGAGGAGGGCAGGGCCCTGCTGAAACACCTGGGCATGCCCTTCAGGAAATAGAGGAGGAAGGATGGCAAGGACTTGTCTGATAGAAAAGGCCAAGAGGCCACCCAAGTTCAAGGTCAGGGCGCGCAACCGCTGCCAGATATGCGGTCGGCCCAGGGGCTACATGAGGGACTTCAGCATATGTCGGGTGTGCTTCAGGCACATGGCCCTCAGGGGGCTCATCCCCGGGGTGGTCAAGTCCAGCTGGTAGGAGGCCCAGAGGCATGATGACCGACCCTATAGCAGACATGCTCACCAGGATGCGCAACGCCCTCATGGTGGGGGCCGAGAAGGTGGACATCCCCGCCTCCAGGCTTAAGCTGGAGATGGCCAAGGTGCTGAAGGAGGAGGGCTACATAAAGGCCTACAAGGTGATAAAGGACCGCAGGCAGGGCATCCTGAGGGTGAACCTCAAGTATGTGGACGGAAAGAGCGTCATCACGGGACTGCAGCGCGTCAGCAGGCCCGGCCGCCGGGTGTATGTGGGCTCCAGGGAGATTCCCCGGGTCATGGGTGGCATGGGCATTGCCATACTCACCACCCCCAAGGGGGTGCTCTCGGACAAGGCCTGCCGCCGCCAGAATGTGGGCGGTGAAATCCTGTGCTATGTGTGGTAGGAGGTAGGAGTAGGGAATGTCCAGGGTAGGCAAGATGCCCATAGAGCTGCCCCAGGGAGTGGAGGTGAGGCTGGAGGGCTCCAGCGTCCAGGTCAAGGGGCCCAAGGGCACCCTCAGCTGGCAGCTTCCTCAGCGCATAAGCATCCGCCAGGAGGCAGGCAGGCTCATCCTGGAGCGCCCGGACGACAGCCGGCAGAGCAAGGCCCTGCACGGCCTGGCCAGAAGCATCGTGAACAACATGGTGGTGGGGGTCTCCAGGGGCTACTCCAAGGAGCTGGAGCTGCAGGGCATCGGCTACAGGGCCCAGCTGCAGGGCCAGAAGCTCCTGCTCACCCTGGGCTATTCCCACCCGGTGGAGTTTGCCCTGCCGGAGGGTATAACGGCCCAGGTGGACAAGCGGCAGACCTCCATCACCATCCACGGCATAGACAAGCAGAAGGTGGGCCAGGTGGCCGCTGAGCTCAGGGCCCTCAGGCCACCGGACCCCTACAAGGGCAAGGGCATAAGGTACAAGGGAGAACATGTGAAGCTTAAACCCGGCAAGGCAGGGAAGAAGTAGCCATGGCACTTACCAAGGCAGAGCGCAGGCTGAGGCGCCACAGGAGGGTGCGGAAAAAGGTCTTCGGCACCCCCGAGAGACCCAGGCTGTGTGTGTACCGCAGCCTCAGGCACATTTACGCCCAGGTGATAGACGACACCCGGGGGCATACCCTGGCGGCCGCCTCCAGCCTCAACGGCGACTTCCGGGACTACCGGGGCCACAGGGGCAACAAGGCCATGGCCCGCCTGGTAGGACAGCTACTGGCCCGCAGGGCCCAGGAGGCCGGGATAAAGAAGGTGGTGTTTGACCGTGGGGGCTACAAGTACCACGGTGTGGTGAAGGAACTTGCCGAGGCCGCCAGAGAGGCCGGCCTACAATTCTGAGCTTCAAGGAGGTTTGGTGCAGAGGATAGACCCCCAAGGGCTTGAGCTCACCGACAAGGTGGTCTTCATCAACCGGGTGGCCAAGGTGGTAAAGGGCGGGAGGCGCTTCTCCTTCAGCGCCCTGGTGGTGGTAGGCGACGGCGCCGGCGTGGTGGGCATGGGCAAGGGCAAGGCCTCGGAGGTGCCCGAGGCCATAAGGAAGGCCATAGAGGCGGCCAAGAAGTCCCTGGTGCGCTTCCCCCTCAAGGAGGGCACCATACCCCACCGGGTGGTAGGAGAGTTCGGCTCCGTGCAGGTGGTGATGAACCCCGCCCGAAAGGGCACGGGCCTCATAGCGGGCGGCCCCGTGAGGGCCCTCCTGGAGGTGGGGGGCATCACCGATGTGGTGGCCAAGAGCCTGGGCAGCCACAACCCCTTCAACACCGTCCGGGCCACCATGGACGCCCTGATGAAGCTGAAGGACCCCCAGGAGGTACTCAGGCTCAGAGGAAAGTTCACGGAGGACAAAAGCGGTGAGGATACAGGAGCTAAAGCCGGCACCGGGCAGCAGGCATAAGCCCAAGAGGCTGGGCCGGGGCCCGGGCTCGGGCCACGGAAAGACCGCCACCAGGGGACACAAGGGCCAGAAGGCCCGCTCTGGCGGTGGAAAGGGGGCAGGGTTTGAGGGGGGGCAGATGCCCCTTCAGCGGAGGCTGCCCAAGCGGGGCTTCAAGAACATCAACAGGAAGGAGTACGCCATCATAAATGTGGGCAGGCTCCAGGAGCTGCCCTTTGAGGAGATANCCCCCGAGAGGCTCCTCCAGGAGGGGGNGCTCAGCAGCCTCAAGGACGGCCTGAAGGTCCTGGGCTCGGGCCAGCTCCGGAGGGCCCTCAAGGTGAAGGCCCACGCCTTCAGCGCCTCGGCCCTCAGGAAGATAACCCAGGCCGGCGGCCAGGCAGAGGTCATCTGAGTTGGGCGCCATCAGCAGCTTCCAGAACATCTTCAAGATTCCGGAGCTGAAGGCCAGGGTGCTGTTCACCCTGGCCATGCTGGCCGTTTACCGCATAGGCTGCCACATTCCCACCCCGGGGATAAACGGGCAGGAGCTCAGCAAGTTCCTCCTGGAGCGGGGCGGGGCGGTGATGGGCTTCTTCGACATGTTCTCCGGCGGGGCCCTTTCGCAGATGACCATCTTCGCCCTGGGCATAATGCCCTACATAAGCGCTGCCATCATCCTTCAGCTCCTCACGGTGGTCATCCCCTCCCTGGGCCGCATGGCCAAGGAGGGCGAGGAGGGGCGCAAGAAGATAGTGCGCTACACCCGCTACGGCACGGTGCTGATAAGCGCCATCCAGTCCTTCTTCATAGCGGTGGGGCTGGAGAGGATGGCCGAGGGGGCCTTCGTGCAGGCCCCGGGCTGGAGCTTCAGGCTCATGACCATGCTGACCCTGACCTCCGGCACCGCCTTCATCATGTGGCTGGGCGAGCAGATAACGGAGCGGGGCATAGGCAACGGCATATCCCTCATAATATTCGCCGCTATAGTGGCCCGCTTCCCCGCGGCGGTGGCCAGCACCCTGAGGCTCCTTCAAGCCGGGGAGCTTTCCCTGTTCATGCTGCTTTTCCTGGTGCTGATGATGGTGGCGGTGGTGGCCTTCATCATCTACGTGGAGAGGGCTCAGAGGAAGATACCCATCCAGTACGCCAAGCGCATCGTGGGCCGAAGGATGTACGGGGGCCAGAGCACCCATCTTCCCCTGAAGATCAACACCGCCGGGGTCATCCCCCCCATATTCGCCTCCTCCATCGTGATGTTCCCCGCCACGGTGGCCGGCTTTGCCGGGGTGCCCTGGCTGCAGGGGGTGGCGGAGCAGCTTTCCCTTTCCTCGGCCTTCGGCATAACCCTCTACATAGGCCTCATCATCTTCTTCAGCTTCTTCTACACCGCGGTGATATTCAACCCCGTGGATGTGGCCGACAACCTGAAGAAATACGGCGGCTTCATCCCCGGCATCAGGCCCGGCCGGCACACCTCGGAGTACATCTACCGGGTCCTCACCAGGCTGACCTTCGTGGGAGGCCTGTACCTGGCCTTGGTGTGCCTGCTTCCGGAGATACTCATTCAGCGCTTCAATGTGCCCTTCTACTTCGGGGGCACCTCGCTCTTGATAGTGGTGGGGGTGGCCCTGGATACGGTGTCGCAGATAGAGTCCCACATGGTGACCCGCTCCTACGAGGGGTTCCTGAGACGCCGGAGGCTCAGGGGCAGAAGGGGCTGAGCGGTTGCTCTTTGAAAGAGGGGCCCTGCAAGAGGTGATACTCATCAAGTCGGCCGAGGAGCTGGCCCTCATCAGGCAGGCCTGCCACATAGTGGCCCAGGCCCTGGAGGCCCTGAGGGCAGCGGTGGCCCCGGGCGTCAGCACCAAGGAGCTGGAGGCCGTGGCCGAGGAGCACATCCGCCGAAAGGGGGCCACCCCGGCCTTCAAGGGCTACAGGGGATATCCGGCCAGCATATGCACCTCGGTAAACGACCAGGTGGTGCACGGCATTCCTGCCGAGGGGGTTCGCCTCAAGGAGGGCGACATAGTGAGCATAGACCTGGGGGCCTGCTACAGGGGCTACTACGGCGACGCCGCCGTGACCCTGCCCGTGGGCAGGATAAGCCCCCAGGCCCAGAGGCTCCTGAGGGTCACCCAGGAGGCCCTGGAGCTGGCCCTCCAGGAGGCCACGGAGGGCCGCCGGGTGGGCGACATCTCCTGGGCCATCCAGAGCCATGTGGAGAAGGAGGGCTTCTCGGTGGTGAGGGCCTTCGTGGGCCACGGGGTGGGCAGGTATCTTCACGAGGAGCCCCAGGTGCCCAACTTCGGTCCCCCGGGCAGGGGGCCCAGGCTCAGGGCCGGCATGACCCTGGCCATAGAGCCCATGGTCAATGCCGGCCACTGGGGGGTGAGGATACTCCAGGACGGCTGGACGGCCGTGACGGCCGACGGCACCCTCTCGGCCCACTTCGAGCATACCGTGCTCATAAGAAAGGACGGCCCAGAGGTCTTGACTAAATTGCAATGACAAAAGTATAATGTTTATTTAGCTCCATGCCTAAGGAAGAGAGCATAGAGGTGCAAGGCACCGTGGTGGAAAATCTGCCCAATGCCATGTTCAGGGTCCAGTTGGAAAGCGGCCAGACCATCCTGGCCTATGTGTCCGGCAAAATGCGAATGCACTTCATAAAGATACTGCCGGGCGACAGGGTGCTGGTGGAGCTGAGCCCCTACGACCTGAGCAAGGGCAGAATCACTTACAGGTACAAGTGAGGTGGAGGCCATGAAGGTTCGCTCCTCGGTAAAGCCCATATGCCTTAAGTGCAAGGTCATAAAGCGCAAGGGCGTGGTGAGGGTGATCTGCGAAAACCCCAAGCATAAGCAGAGGCAGGGCTGAGGATGGCAAGGATAGCAGGAGTCGACTTGCCCAAGCACGAGAGGGTGGAGGTGGGCCTTACCCGCATCTACGGCGTGGGAAGGAGCCTCTCCAAGAAGATACTGGCCGAAACAGGGGTCAACCCCGACACCAGGGTCAAGGACCTCCGGGACGACGAGATAGTGAAGCTCCGGAGCTATATTGACCGGAACCTGAGGGTGGAGGGGGACCTCCGCAGGGAGGTCTCCATGAACATAAAGAGGCTCATGGAGATAGGCTGCTACCGGGGGCTGAGGCACCGCCTGGGCCTGCCCGTGAGGGGGCAGCGCACCAGCACCAACGCCCGCACCCGCAAGGGCCCCAGGCGCCCTGTGGCAGGAAAGAGGAGGGCATAAAGGATGCCGCAGCGCAGACGCACAGGCAAGAAGAAGGAGAAGAAGAACATCCCCGTGGGGGCGGCCCACATCCAGGCCACCTTCAACAACACCATCATCACCATTACCGACCCCCAGGGCAATGTGGTGGCCTGGGCCAGCGCTGGCACGCAGGGATTCAAGGGCTCCCGCAAGGGCACCCTCTATGCTGCCCAGATAGCTGCCGAGGGGGCTGCCAGGAAGGCCATGGAGGCCGGCATGAAGCAGGTGGATGTGTTCGTGAAGGGCCCGGGGGTGGGCCGGGAGGCCGCTATAAGGGCCCTTCAGGCCGCGGGGCTGGAGGTCAACCTCATAAAGGATGTGACCCCCGTGCCCCACAACGGCTGCAGGCCTCCCAAGCGGAGGAGGGTCTGAGATGGCTCGCTACACCGGCGCACTCTGCAGGCTCTGCCGCAGGGAGGGCGAGAAGCTCTTCCTCAAGGGCGACCGTTGCTTTACCGAGAAGTGCTCCGTGGAGCGGCGCAAGTACCCCCCGGGACAGCACGGCCACCGCAGGGGCAAGCTTTCGGACTACGGGGTGCAGCTCAGGGAGAAGCAGAAGGTCAAGCACATCTACGGGGTGCTGGAGAGGCAGTTCCGCCGCTACTTCGCCGAGGCCGCCCGGAGGAAGGGGGCCATTGGGGAGACCCTGCTTCAGCTGCTGGAGCGCAGGCTGGACAACGTGGTGTACCGCATGGGCTTTGCCGCCAACCGCCGCCAGGGCAGGCAGATGGTCAGCCACGGCTTCTTCATGGTCAACGGCAGGAAGGTGAACATCCCCTCCTTCCTGGTAAAGGCCGGCGACGTGGTGCAGGTGGTGGAGGACAAGAAGGAGCATCCCTACATAGTGGACAACCTGGCCAAGGCGGAGCACCGGGGCATCCTCCAGTGGCTGGAGGTAGACCCCGCGGCCCGCAGGGGCAAGTTCGTGTATGTCCCTCCCAGGGAGGAAATCCCCCTGGAGGTGAGGGAACAGCTCATAGTGGAGCTGTACTCCAAGTAGCACGGCTTTTGGCAGGGAGGAAAATTCTTTTGGGCTCTATGAGGAGGCCTTTATGGATTTAAGGAAAAAGGGGTTTCAACTGCCTGAGAAGATAAGGTTTGAAGAGCAGACCCTTACGGACACCTACGGCAAGCTGATAGCCGAGCCCCTGGAGCGGGGCTACGGCACCACCCTGGGCAACTCCCTCCGGAGGGTGCTGCTTTCCTCCCTGGAGGGGGCGGCCATCTGCGGGGTAAAAATCCAGGGGGCGGTGCACGAGTTTACCTCCCTGGAGGGTATCCAGGAGGATGTGGTAAACATCATCCTTAACCTCAAGAAGCTGCGCTTCGTGATGCACGGCGACGGGGTGCGCACCGCCACCCTGCAGGGCAAGGGCCCGGCGGAACTGAAGGGCTCGGACATAAAGACCGATGCCAACCTGCAGGTGCTCACCCCCCAGCAGCACATCGCCACCCTGGAGAAGGGGGCGGTGTTTGAGGCGGAGCTTTATGTAAAGAGGGGCAGGGGCTACATACCGGCAGAGCAGAACCGGGATGCCTCCCTGCCGGTGGATGTGATACCCGTGGACTCCGTCTTCAGCCCTGTGAGGAAGGTGAACTTCTGGGTGGAGAAGGCCCGGGTGGGCCGCTCCGCCGACTACGACCGCCTGGTCCTGGAGGTCTGGACCGACGGCAGCGTCAACCCCGAGCAGGCCATCTCGCAGGCGGCAGCCATCCTGACGGGCCNCCTCCAGTACTTCATCTTCCAGGAGGAGGAGGAAGAGGAGCCCCAGGCGGTGGCCGCCGAGGGAGGCGACGACAAGCCCTTCTTCAACGAGAATCTCCTCAAGAGCGTGGAGGAGCTGGAGCTGAGCGTAAGGGCCCAGAACTGCCTCAAGAACGCCAACATCCGCACCATCGCCGAGCTGGNGCAGAAGACCGAGCAGGACATGCTGAAGACCAAGAACTTCGGCAGGAAATCCCTTAACGAGATAAAGGAGCTGCTGGCCGGCATGGGCCTCCGATTCGGCATGAAGGTGGACCTGGAGGCCCTGGAGGCCAGGCTGAAGGGATAGGGATGAGACACCGAAAGGCAGGAAGACTCTTTTCCCGCACGGCCAACCAGCGCAAGGCCCTCCTGAGGTCCCTGGTGGGCGCCCTCATAGAGCACGAGAGGATAGAGACCACCGTGGCCAAGGCCAAGGAGGCCAGGAGGCTGGCGGAGCGCCTGGTGAGCCTGGCCCTGAGGGGCGACCTGCATGCCCGCCGGCTGGCCCTGAGCCGCCTTCCCAATAAGGCCCTGGTGGAGAAGCTCTTCAAGGAGATAGCCCCCAGGTTCCGGGGCAGGGCGGGGGGCTACCTCCGCTTGGTGCACACCCGGCAGAGGCTTCACGACAGGGCCCAGATGGCCGTGCTGGAGTTCGTGGACTACACCCCCAGGCCCAGGAAGAAGAAGCAGCAGCAGGAGGCCGGCTCGTGAGCGACTGGCTCCTGGCCCTCGGGGCGGTGCTGGTGTGGCTGCTGCTACAGTGGGTGGTGTTTCCCCGGCTGGGGGTGCCCACCTGAGGCAGCCGCCCAGGGCAGGCGTGCCCGCCCCGGAAGGAAAAGGACAGGCAAGGTCGCCATTGACAAGCCCGAGGCTTTTTTGTATTCTCAAGTAAGAGCTTCTCTTTCTGAATGAAGTGAAGAAAACCTCCCAGGATGGGCTTTGCCTTCCGGGTTATGTGCAAAAGGCATAGCACTACAGAGCAATCAATTCTTTAAGGAGTAGCCATGCAGGACATTTCAATCTCGGAGCTTAAGGAAAAGACCATTGAGGAGCTCACCAAGGTGGCCAAGGAGCTCAATGTGGAGGGCGCCAGCGGCCTGAGGAAGCAGGACCTCATCTTTGCCATTCTTCAGGCCCAGGCCGAAAAGACCGGCAATGTCTTCGGCGCAGGGGTGCTGGAGATACTGTCGGACGGCTTCGGCTTCCTCCGCTCCCCGGACTACAGCTACCTGCCCGGCCCGGACGACATCTATGTGTCGCCCTCTCAGATAAGGCGGTTCAACCTCCGCACGGGCGACCTGGTCTCTGGCCAGATAAGGCCCCCCAAGGAGGGGGAGCGCTACTTCGCCCTACTGAAGGTGGAGGCGGTAAACCATGAGCCCCCGGAGCTTTGCGTCAACCGCCCCCTGTTTGACAACCTCACTCCCTACTATCCCACGGAGCGCATCAGGCTGGAGTACGACCCGGAAGACTACTCCACCAGGGTGATGGAGCTCATCACCCCCGTGGGCAAGGGCCAGAGGGGCATGATAGTGGCGGCCCCCAGGACGGGAAAGACCATGCTGCTTCAGAGCATAGCCAAGGCGGTGAAGAAGAACCACAAGGAGATACACCTCATCATCTTGCTCATAGACGAGCGGCCCGAGGAGGTCACCGACTGGAAGCGCCAGGTGCCCGGGGCCGAGATAATAAGCTCCACCTTTGACGAGCCCCCCCAGAGGCACTGCCAGGTCTCCGAGATGGTCATAGAGCGGGCCAAGCGCCTGGTGGAGGGAGGAAGGGATGTGGTCATCTTGCTGGACAGCATCACCCGGCTGGCCCGGGCCTACAACTCCATCATACCCACCAGCGGCAAGGTGCTCTCGGGAGGACTCGATGCCAACGCCCTGCAGAAGCCCAAGAGGTTCTTCGGCACGGCCCGCAACATAGAGGAGGGTGGAAGCCTCACCATCATAGCCACCGCCTTGGTGGATACCGGAAGCCGCATGGACGATGTGATCTTCGAGGAGTTCAAGGGGACGGGCAACATGGAGCTGCACCTAGACCGCCGCCTGGTGGACAAGCGCATCTTCCCCAGCATAGACATCAGCGCCTCCGGCACCAGGAAGGAAGAGCTCTTGGTGCAGAAGGACACCCTGAGGAAGATGTGGATACTCAGGAAGGTCCTCACCCCCCTGGGACCGGTGGAAAGCATGGAGTTCCTGCTGGACAAGCTCAGGGGCACCAAGAGCAACAAGGAATTCCTTGAGAGGATGAACCAGTAGTGGGCCGGGAGGCCCCATGGCTCAAAAGGGTCGTCCTGGCGGGTGCACTGGGAGGGGCCCTGGCCACGGTGGCCATGGCCCTGCTCCTGGACACCATCTATGGGGACGCCCTGGGGGGCTCCTGGAGGGAGGCCATAGTGCACGACCTGGAGACCTTCCTGAACTGGAGCGTGGAGCCCCAGGACGCGGTGGTCAGCCTGCTACTGGCCCTTACCATGCTCCTGCTGGCGGTCTTCGGGGGGCTCATGGGGGTGGCCTTCTCCTTCTTCCTCTACCGGTTCTTCCAGTTCCTGAGGGAGCGATGAGGCTTCAAGACGATGGAAGGTGCTTTGCTTGCGGGGCAAAAAACCCTCGGGGCCTAGGCCTTTCCTTTGAGCACACCCCCGAGGGGGTGAAGGCCTCCTTCACCCCCTCCTGGCATCACCAGGGATACAAGGCCCTGGTGCACGGCGGGATAATCAGTACCCTCCTGGATGAGGCCATGGTGCATGCGGCCCTAAAGGAGGGCCTTACACCCATAACGGCGGAGCTTCAGGTAAGGTTCCATCGTCCCCTGGAGGTGGGCCAGGCGGTGGAGGTCAGGGGCCGGCTCACAGGGCGGAGGCGGAGGCTGCTGTGGGGGCAGGCCCAGGTGCTGAGGAGCTCCGACCAGCTGGTGATAGCCACGGCCGAGGCCAAGCTCCTTGCCCATGCTGAGACTTCTTGAGGCCCTGGAGCGCTGGCTGGGTAAGCACAAGGCCCTGGTGCTGGCCCTCCTGGTGGGGGTGGCGGTGCTGGGCGCAGGGGTAGGCTGGCGGTACTGGCGCTACACCCAGAACTCCCCCGAGTTCTGCGCCACCTGCCACATGATGCAGGAGTCCTTCCGCTCCTGGCAGCGCTCCAGGCACTGGGATGTCCGCTGCCAGCAGTGCCACCAGATGGGGGCGGTGGAGCTCAACCGCCTCCTGGTGGCCTATGTGCTGAGGGGCGCCACCGCGCCCCAGCGGCAGCTGCACGGCCGGGCCGCCCCCTGGCAGGCCTGCAGGGGCTGCCATGTGCAGGACATCCAGCAGGGCTCCATAAGCCTCAGGCGCTCCTACGGCCACGCCCGCCATGTGTTCATGGAGAACCTGGGTTGCCAGCGGTGCCACTCCGGCAGCATGCACGGCTTTACCCCCAACCAGGAGGCCTGCCGGCGCTGCCACCGGGACAGGCTGGTACACGGGCTGGGCATGGAGGGCCTTCAGTGCCTGAACTGCCACAGCTACGGCGAGGAGGCCCCCAAGATGGTCTCCTCAGGGCGCTGCCGAGACTGCCACCAGGGGCTGCCCACCCAGGGGGTGATGGCCCAGCTGAACTGCTTCGACTGCCACTACCCCCACGGCCGCATAAGCCCCCGAAGCCAGGACTGCCTCCGGGCCTGCCACGGCAACGAGGTGGAGGTGGGCCAGCACCGACGGCACATCCAGCAGGTGGGCCTTCAGTGCCTGAGCTGCCACAAGGCCCACCACTGGCGCATAGGGCAGAGGCAGGCCCGGGGCCTCTGTGACCGCTGCCATCCTATGAAGGACCCCAGGAGCTTCATATACTGACAGCCCCCAAGGGCCGTTGACATTCCGAGGGCGGAGCTATACAATGAAATTGAGAATAAATATCAAAGGAGCACCGCTTATGCATTGCCACGGAGGCAAGGGCAGGCATGGCCATGCCGAGGGACTTAAGAGGGTGGCCCTGGTGGGCAACCCCAATGTGGGCAAGAGCGTCATCTTTGGTCTGCTCAGTGGCCGCTATGCCACGGTGAGCAACTATCCCGGCACCACCGTGGAGCTCAGCTGGGCCAATGTCTCCCTGGACGGGGGCCGCTACCTCCTTCTGGACACCCCGGGGGTGAACAACCTCATCCCCATGAGCGAGGACGAGAGGGTGACCAGGGACATCCTCCTGGCGGAGCGGCCCCATGTGGTGCTTCAGGTGGGCGATGCCAAGAACCTCAGGCGGACGCTGCTTCTGACCCTGCAGCTTGCGGAGATGGGCCTGCCCCTGGTGCTGGACCTCAACATGGAGGACGAGGCCCGGGACAGGGGCATCGTAATCGACAAGGCTGCCCTGAGGGAGGCCTTGGGGGTGGAGGTGGTGGGCACCGTGGCCCCTGAGCGCCGGGGGCTTAAGGAACTGAGGCAGGCCCTGCTACGGGAGCCCCGCATCCCCCGGCTGAAGGTGGAGTATGGGCCCCTGCTGGAGGAGTACATCCGCCAGGTACAGGAGCTCCTTCCCCCGGCCCCTGTGTCCCGCCGCTCTGTGGCCCTGATGGTGCTAAGTGGGGATGAAAGCCTGAGGGGCTGGCTCAGGGGACGGCTGAGCCAGGAGGCCCTGGAGCGCCTGGATGCCCTGAGGGCGGAGCTTTCGGCAAAGCTGGGGAAGGCCGTGGGCTACTACATAAACGAGGTCCGCCTGGCCAAGGCCTCGGAGCTCACCCAGAAGGTGCTAAGGAGGGTGGCCCCCCAGGGGGGCAGGGTGGCCGAGGGCCTCTCGGCCCTGAGCATGCACCCTGTGGGGGGCATGGTGGTGCTCCTGGCGGTGCTGTGGGGGCTTTACCAGTTCGTGGGGGTCTTCGGTGCGGGCACCCTGGTGGACTTCCTGGAGGGAGTAGTGTTCGGGCGATACCTCAACCCCATGTTTACCAAGGTAGTGCAGCTGCTGCTTCCCATAGGGCTCCTTCAGGAGCTCCTGGTGGGCCCCTACGGGCTCATCAGCATGGCCCTCACCTACGCCATCGGGATAATCCTTCCCATCACCACCACCTTCTTCATAGCCTTTGCGGTGCTGGAGGACAGCGGCTACCTGCCCCGCCTGGCCATCATGGCCAATCGGGCCTTCAGGGTGATGGGCCTCAGCGGCAAGGCGGTGCTGCCCATGGTGCTGGGGCTGGGCTGTGGCACCATGGCGGTGATGACCACCAGGATACTGGAGACCCGGCGCGACCGCCTCATAGCCACCTTCCTTCTGGCTCTGGCGGTGCCCTGCTCGGCCCAGCTGGGGGTGATACTGGGTATGCTGGGGGCCCTGAGCGTGAGGGCCCTGGGGGTGTGGCTGCTCAGTGTGCTGGCGGTGCTCTTGCTGATGGGCTGGCTGGCGGCCCGGGTGCTTCCGGGACAGAAGAGCGAGTTCATGCTGGAGATACCCCCCATGCGCATGCCCACCCTGGGCAATGTGGTCCTGAAGACCCTTAACCGCACCGTCTGGTATCTCAAGGAGGCGGTGCCGCTCTTCATGCTGGGCACCCTGGTGCTCTTCGTGCTGGACAAGGTGGCCCTCCTTCAGCTCGTTCAGCGGGCGGCAAGCCCTGTGGTAGTGGGCCTGCTTCAGCTTCCGCCCAAGGCCACCGAGGCCTTCCTCCTGGGCTTCCTGAGGCGCGACTACGGGGCCGCCGGACTGTTTGCAATGTTTGAACAAGGGGCCCTCACCCCTGTACAGGCGGTGGTGAGCATGGTGACCATCACCCTGTTTGTGCCCTGCCTGGCCCACTTCTTCATGACCATAAAGGAGTACGGGCTGAGGACCGCCCTGCTGATGGTGGCGGTGATATTCCCCACGGCGGTGCTCTTCGGGGGGCTCCTGAACTGGGGCCTCAGGGCCCTGGGGCTTAGCCTCTGATATGGTAAAATTTTCCTTGAGGGAGCCTTTATGATGGAAGACAAGCCCTGCAGGAAGAAGCGTTCTGCCCCCGAGCTGGAGAAGACCCAGTTTGAGGACGAGGCCCTGGAGACCATCTGGGAGCTGGCCGAGCGGGGGGAGGTACTCTTTGATGCCCTGGTGGAGGAGCTCCAGGATGCCCGGGCCCTCAGGCAGATGCAGGCCGACGGGCTCATCGAGCTTCAGGGCGAAAAGGTGCTCCTTACCAAGCAGGGCAGGGCCAGGGCCAGGGACATCACCCGGAGGCACCTTCTGGCCGAGCGGCTCTTTGCCGATGTTCTGGACTTGAAGGAGTACGAGGAGGATGCCTGCCGGTTCGAGCATGCCATAAGCCCTGAGGTGGAGCGGGCCATCTGCACCTTCCTGGGCCATCCCCCTACCTGTCCTCACGGAAGACCCATTCCCAGGGGGGAGTGCTGCAAGCTCTTTGCCAAGACCGTCAGGCCCCTGGTTCATCCCCTGCCGGATGCCCAGGTGGGCGAGCCCCTGAGAGTGGTCTTCCTGGCCACCCCTATGATGGACAGGCTGGCCTCTCTGGGGCTGGTGCCAGGGGCGGTGGTGAGCCTCAGGCAGAAGCGGCCCACCGTGGTGCTCAGCATAGATGAGACCACCCTCGCCCTGGAGGAGGAGGTGGCCAGGGGGATATTCGTCAAGCCCCATGAGTCGGAAGTCTAAGTACGGCACCAAGGCCATCCAGAGCGCCCAGTTGGAGGTATGGGACAATCCCTACCCGGAGCGGGACTACGAGGTGGACATAAGCTTTCCCGAGTTCACCTGCCTGTGTCCCCGCTCGGGCTACCCGGACTTTGCCACCATCAGGGTGCGGTATGTGCCCGACAGGTGGATCGTGGAGCTCAAGTCCCTGAAGCTCTACCTTAACTCCTTCAGGGACCGGGCCATCTCCCACGAGGCGGCCACCAACGAGATATTCCAGGCCCTGAAGAGGAAGCTCAGGCCCAGGAGCCTGGAGGTGGTGGGGGACTTCAACCCTCGGGGGAATGTAAAGACCGTGGTGAGGGTCTCTACGGAGCAGGCAGGGCGGCCTTAGCCGCCTGGATAAAGAGCCTGAGCTTGTGGTGGTCCTTCACCCCCTTTTCGGCCTCCACCCCTGAGGCTACATCCACGCCGTAAGGCCTTACCAGCCTTACGGCCTCAGCCACATTGTCGGGCCTGAGGCCGCCGGCCAGTATGACCCTTACGCCCTCCAGGACCTCGGCATCCAGGGCCACCGACCAGTTGAAGACCTGGCCCGTGCCGCCCAGGGCCTCGGGACTGTAGGCATCCAGGAGCAGGGCGCTTACCAGCCCCTTATAGGGCTCCACGGCCCGGAGGTCCCTCAGCTCCCTCACCCTTATGGCCTTTATGAGCCTGAAGGGGGCCTGGCAGTGCTCAGGGGGCTCGTGTCCGTGGAGCTGGGCCACATCCAGGCCTACCTGGCGCACCATGCGCTCCACCTCCTGGGGGGGTCTGTCCACGAACACCCCCACGGTGCTCACGAAGGGTGGAAGCCTCCGGATGATTTCCCTGGCCCGCTCAGGGCTTATGTACCTGGGGCTTCGCTCGTAAAAGACAAAGCCCAGGGCGTCGGCCCCGAAGGCGCAGGCGGCCAGGGCGTCCTGGAGGTTGGTTATGCCGCATATCTTGACCCTCAGCATCCCAGGAGCTCCTTTATCTTGGCCTCTATGTCAGGGGCCTCCATGAGGGCGGTGCCCACCAGGATGGCGTCCAGCCCGGCCTCCTGAAGGCGCTCCACATCGGCCCTTGTGCTTATGCCGCTTTCGGACACTACCACCCTGTCGGCAGGGATGTCCTTCATCAGGGCCAGGGTGGTGTGGAGGTCCACCTTCAGGGTGTGCAGGTCCCGATTGTTTATCCCCACCACGGGGGCACCTATGGAGAGGGCCACATCCAGCTCCTTCAAGGTGTGCACCTCCAGGAGCACGGCCATCTGCAGCTCCGCCTGGGCCAACTGCAGGTACTCCTCTGCCTGGGCCTTGCTCAGGAGTGCCTGAAGCAGCAGCACCGCGTCGGCCCCCAGGGCCCGGGCCTCGTAAAGCTGGTACTCGTCAAACACGAAGTCCTTGCGCAGGATGGGGGTCTCGGGGGCCACCTCCCTGAGCAGCCCTATGTACTCAGGGCGGCCCTGGAAGAAGTCCTCCTCGGTTATGACGCTTATGGCCTGGGCCCAAGGGCGGTAGATGCGGGCGATGCCCCGGGGGTCAAAGTCCTTCCTCAGTAGCCCCCTGGAGGGCGAGGCCCGCTTGAGCTCCGCTATCAGCCTTATAGGTGCCCCAGGGGCCTTCTTGATGGCCAGGGCGAAGTCCAGTGCCGGAGGCATGTCCCTGACCGCGGCCTTAAGCTCGGCAAGAGGCCTTCGGGCCTTGGCCTCGGCCAGGCGCTCCCTCTTCTTCCGGAGTATCTCCGCCAGCACGCTCATAAGAGTATTATACCTGCCTTCTGCCCTCTTGTTTTTTATGTTCAAAGGGGATGCCCTCCCCGAGGGGGGGCAGCGAGCCTCCCTAAGGGGGTATTTTACGGGGGGGAGGCTGCCACGGTGTCTATACAAGGGATGTCCCGCCCACCCNCCCTTTTGTTAAAATACCCAGATGTCCTACCACGAGCTGGTCATAGAGGGGGCCAGGCAGAACAACCTCAAGGGCATAAGCCTGAGGCTTCCCCATGACAAGGNGATAGTGATTACGGGGCTGTCTGGCTCGGGCAAGAGCTCCTTGGCCTTTGACACCATCTTTGCCGAGGGGCAGTGGCGGTTCATAGAGAGCCTGAGCACTTACGCCCGGCTGTTCCTGGAGAAGATGGACCGCCCCCTGGTGGATGCCATGGACAACATTCGTCCGGCCATAGCCCTGGAGCAGCGGAACCCTGTCAAGGGGGCCCGCTCCACCGTGGGCACCCTCACGGAGCTTTACGACTACCTGAGGCTCCTTTATGCCAAGGCGGCGGTGCCCTTCTGCCCCAGGTGCCACCTGCAGATCAGGAGGTGGCAGCCCACGGATGTGCTGAGGTATCTACTGAGGGAGCACGGGGGGCAGAGGGCCTTCGTGGTTTTCCCCACGGGCCTCAGCCTCCAGGAGCTCAGGAGGGAAGGCTTCCTGCGCCTCCTGCTGGCGGACGGCCGGGTGGTGGGGCTTGAGGAGGCCCCTTCGGAGGGGCCCTACCGGGTGGTGTTTGACCGTCTGCAGATAAGGGAGCAGCCCCGGGTGGCCGACTCCCTGGAGGGGGCCATGCGGTGGGGTCGGGGCAGGCTGGAGGTGCTGGTGGTGGGGGGGCCTTCCCTGGTGTTCAGCCAGGCCCTGGAGTGCGACCGCTGCGGCTACCAGGCGGAGGAGCCCACGCCCCTTCTTTTTTCCTTCAACCATCCTGTGGGGGCCTGCCCGGAGTGCAAGGGCTTCGGCAATGTGCTCAACTATGCCGAGGACCTGGTGGTGCCCGACCCTTGGCTGTCCCTTCAGGAGGGGGCCATAGAGCCTTGGCAGAAGCCGGCCTACAGGTGGTGGCACAGGCAGGCCCTCAGGGGGGCCAAGGAGGNCGGCATTGATGTCCGCAGGCCCTGGAGGGAGCTTCCCCAGGAGCACCGCAGGATGCTCTTTGAGGGCTCGGAGCACTTCTACGGCGTCAGGGACTTCTTTGAGGAGCTGGAGGGCAGGCGGTATAAACTGCATGTGCGGGTGTTCCTTTCCCGCTACCGCAAGGCGGTGCAGTGCCCGTCTTGCCGGGGGGCCAGGCTCAAGCCCCAGGCCCTCATCTGGCGGCTGGGAGGNCTGGACATTGCCCAGGCGGCGGGGCTGTCCTTGGGGGAACTGGAGGGGTTTCTCCAGGGGCTTGAGCTTAGCCCCGAGCAGGCCCAGGTGCTCCAGGAGCCCCTCAGGCAGATGGGCCTGAAGCTGCGGTTCCTTCAGAGGGTGGGGCTTCATTACCTCAGCCTGGCCCGGGAGGCCCGAACCCTTTCGGGCGGGGAGTACCAGAGGGTGAACCTCTCCAACCAGCTGGGCAGCCACCTCACGGGCACCCTGTATGTGCTGGATGAGCCCACGGTGGGGCTTCATCCCCGGGACACCCAGCGCATCGCCTCGGTGATGAGGGAGCTCTCGGAGCTGGGAAACACCCTGGTGGTGGTGGAGCACGACCGGGACATCATCCGCTCGGCCCACTGGGTGGTGGAGCTGGGCCCGGGGGGCGGGCATTTGGGCGGGCGGGTGGTGTTCTCAGGCCCCATGGAGGCATTCCTCAGGGCCAAGACCCTTACGGCCCAGTATGTGCAGGGCAGGAGGCGTCCGGCTGTGCCCCGGCGCCACCCGAGGCCACCTCAGCGGTGGCTGGAGCTTTCGGGCGCCAGGGGCAACAACCTCAAGGCCGTGCGGTTCCGCCTGCCCCTGGGATGCTTTACCGTGGTCACGGGGGTCTCGGGCTCGGGAAAGAGCACCCTGGTGGTGCAGACCCTCTATCCTGCCCTCCGGAGGGCCCTGGGCTTCGGCCCCGCCCATGCGCTTCCCTACGATACCCTCAGGGGGGCCGAGGCCCTCAAGGGGGCAAAGCTCATAGACCAGAGCCCCATAGGGCGCACCCCCAGGTCAAACCCCGTCACCTACCTGAAGGTCTTTGACCACATAAGGAGGCTCTTTGCCTCCAGGCCCGAGGCAAGGGCCCACGGGTGGGGCCCGGGGTTTTTCTCCTTCAATGTGCCCGGCGGAAGGTGCAACACCTGCAAGGGGGAGGGCTACCAGAGGTTCGAGATGTACTTCTTTGAGGACCTCTATGTGAAGTGCGAGGACTGCCAGGGCCGGCGCTACGGTTCCCAGGCCCTGTCGGTCAAGTACGAGGGGCTGGACATCGCCCAGGTGCTCTCTCTCACGGTGGATGAGGCCCTGGAGCTGTTTGCCCAGGAGGCCCAGGTGCGCCAGAGGCTCCAGGTGATGAAGGACATAGGGCTGGGGTACCTGAGGCTGGGGCAGCCGGCCACTACCCTTTCGGGCGGCGAGGCCCAGAGGCTGAAGATATGTGCAGAGCTGGGCCTGGCCCAGAGGCCGGGCCTCCTGTATGTGCTGGATGAGCCCACGGTGGGGCTTCATCCCCAGGATGTGGAGGCCCTGCTGAGGGTGCTGAGGGAGCTGGTAAGGAGGGGAAACACCGTGCTGGTCATAGAGCACAACCTGGATGTGGTGGCCGCGGCCGACTGGGTGGTAGACCTGGGCCCTGAGGGCGGGGCCCAGGGCGGAAGGGTGGTGTTTGAGGGCACCCCCGAGCAGCTCCGGAAGGCGGAGCAGTCCTACACAGGGAGGTACCTGAGGCGCTACCTTATGTCCCAAGAGGCCTGAGGCCTCGGCTTTGATTTTTCCGCCCCCGTCTGATAAGTTTTCTTAAGGACAATGGCTGAGAGATTCTTCCTGGCAGGCCGGTGGGAAGGCTCCTCCCAGGAGCTGGAAGTCCTGAACCCCTACATGGGGCTTCCGTCCAGGCGGGTCTTCATGGCCCAGGAGGGCCACCTGGAGGAGGCCCTTGAGGCGGCCCAAGGGGCCGGGGCCGCCCTGGCCGCCATGGCATCCTACCGGAGGGCGGAGGTGCTGCGCAGGAGCTCACAGCTCATAGAGGCCCACCGGGAGGAGCTGGCAAGGCTCATCAGCGAGGACAACGGCAAGCCCATCTCTCAAAGCAGGGCCGAGGTGCAGCGGGCCGCCCTGACCTTCCAGGTGGCCTCGGAGGAGGCCGTCCGTCCCCCTGGGGAGCTTTTGGCGCTGGAGAGAAACCCCGCCTCGGAAGGCCGATGGGGGCTTCTTAGGCGCTTCCCCCTGGGGGTGGTGCTGGCCATAACCCCTTTCAACTTTCCCCTCAACCTGGTGGCCCACAAGGTGGCCCCCGCGGTGGCAGCGGGCTGTCCCGTGGTGCTAAAGCCCTCCAGCAAGGCCCCCACGGTGGCCCTCAGGCTGGCAGGACTGCTGAAGGAGGCAGGCCTTCCGGACGGGGCCCTTAGCGTGCTTCCCATGAGGGCCTCCCTGGCCGAGCGGGCCCTCCTGGATGCCCGGGTGAGGGTGCTGAGCTTCACCGGCAGTGCCTCCGTAGGCTGGCGCCTCAAGGCCCTGGCGGCGGAAAAGAGGGTGCTCCTGGAGCTGGGCGGAAACGCTGGGCTGTACATTGACCAGGGGGCTGACCTCCCCGAGGCCGCCAGACGCTTGCGCACGGGGGCCTTCAGCTACGCCGGGCAGGTGTGCATCTCGGTGCAGAGGGTGTATGTGCATCAGAGCTGCTGGGAGGCCTTCCTGGAGCTCTTCCTCAGGGAGGTGGAGGACATCCGGGTAGGCGACCCCCTGGATGAGGCCACCGAGGTGGGCCCCCTGGTGGACGGGGAGGCCCTCGGGAGAGTGAGCGCCTGGGTGCAGGAGGCCCTTCAGGCAGGGGCCAGGTGCCTGGCAGGCGGCAGGGCCGAAGGGAGGTTGTATCTTCCCACCGTGCTAACGGGCACCACGGAGCAGATGAAGGTGGTCTGCCAGGAGGTCTTCGGCCCCGTGGTGGTGATGGAGCCCGTGGAGGGGCCCGAGGAGGCCTTCAGGCGCATCAATGCCTCGGAGTTCGGGCTCCAGGCGGGGGTGTTCACCCCCAGCCTCTCGGTGGCCTGGAGGGCCTTTGAGAGCCTCCAGGTGGGGGCGGTGATAATCAACGATGTGCCCACCTGGAGGGTGGACCACATGCCCTACGGAGGNACCAAGCGCTCGGGCACGGCGAGAGAGGGAGTAAAGTACGCCATCCAGGAGCTCACGGAGCCCCGGCTCCTGGTGCTCAGGCCCTGAGATGAGGCAGCCCCAGCATCTGTACCAGGAGGCCCTGAGGTGCCTGGGCGAGGGCGAGCAGCTCAGGGCCCTGGGCCTCTTTGAGCGGGCCCTGGCCGAGGGCCTCCAGGAGCCCCAGCGCACCCTGTGTAGCTCCTATGTGGGCCTTCTCAGGGCCCTGCAGAGGGGGCAGCTTAGGCATGGACTTCAGCTCTGTCAGGAGGCCCTGGGGAGGCTTCCCCATCAGGGGGTGCTTTACCTCAACCTGGCCAAGCTCAAGCTCCGGGCAGGCGACAGGGCCGGCGCCATCCAGGCGGCCAGGGAGGGAATGAGGCACGAGCCCCTCGAGGAGCTTCAGGCCTTCCTGCAGGCCCTGGGCAGCAGGAAGCCCCCGGTGTTTCCCTCCCTGCCTCGCAGCCACCCCCTCAACAAGTATGTAGGGCTTCTGCTTAGCCGCCTGGGCCTGAGGTGAAAACTTGCAAAACCCTTCCAGGTGCTGGTTTAATATTCACAGCATGGTGAGGCCCCTGGAGTTTAGGGACGGCAGGCTCCTTGTCCTGGACCAGCAGAGGCTGCCCGAGCAGACCCACTACATAGAGTGCTCCGGCTGGCAGGAGGNGGCCCGGTGCATCCGGGAGCTCAAGGTTCGGGGGGCGCCGGCCATCGGCATAGCCGCTGCCTTCGGTCTGGCCCTGGAGGCCCAGCACAGTTCTGCCTCCGGGTACCAGGAGCTCTGCCGGGCCCTGGAGCCGGCCTTTCAGGGACTTCAGGGGGCCAGGCCTACGGCAGTTAACCTGCCCTGGGCCCTGGCCCGAATGCGCCGGAGGCTGCAGGCCTCGGAGGGCCAGCCGGTGCAGGCGGTGAAGGAGGCCCTGCTTCAGGAGGCCCAGGCCATCTGGCAGGAGGACCTGCAGGCCAACCAGGCCATAGGGCGCTGGGGGGCTGCCTTCATCCGGGACGGCGATGTGGTGCTTACCCACTGCAATGCCGGCGCCCTGGCCACAGGGGGCTGGGGAACGGCCATAGCCCCCATCCTGGTGGCCCACCAGGAGGGGAGGCGAATCCATGTACTGGTGGACGAGACCCGGCCGGTGCTTCAGGGCTCAAGGCTGACGGCCTGGGAGCTCCAGGAGGCCGGCATACCCTACAGCATCATCACCGACAACGCTGCCGGTGCCCTCATGCGCCTGGGCGAGGTGGACCTGGTGATGGTGGGCACCGACAGGGTGGCGGCCAACGGCGATGTGGCCAACAAGATAGGCACCTATACCGTGGCCGTGCTGGCCAAGGAGCACCAGGTGCCCTTCTATGTGGCGGCACCCACCAGCAGCATAGACCTTTCTACCCCCACGGGCGAGCACATCCCCATTGAGGAGCGGGACCCCGAGGAGGTGCTGTGCTTCCGGGGTCGCAGGGTGGCCCCCCCAGGGGCCCGAGCCAGGAACCTGGCCTTTGACATTACCCCGGCCCGCTACATCACCGCCCTGATAACCGAGCTGGGGGCCTTGAGGCCCAGGGACATAAGGAAGCTCAGGCTGGGGCGGAAGGCCCTGGAGGGCTTGAGGCTCCGGTGATGCTCAGGACGGAGCATCAGGAGTTTGCCAAGGTGCTGAGGGCCTACGAGGCAGAGCTCCGAGAGGTGGAGGAGCACCTCAGGGAGATGCTCCAGGGCCCTGTGGCCCTCGTCTCTGCTGTGGGCCAGTACATTCTCGGCAGCGGGGGTAAGCGTCTCAGGCCCCTGTTCCTCTTGGCCAGCGCCAGGCTGGCGGGCTACCAGGGCAGGGAGCACATCGGGCTGGCCGCCGTGGTGGAGTTCATCCNCACCGCCAGTCTCCTTCACGACGATGTGATAGACCAGGCTGAGCTCCGCCGGGGCAAGGCTGCGGCCCACAGCATGTGGGGCAACCAGGTGGTTATCCTGGTGGGCGACTACATGTACTCCAACGCCCTGAAGGCCGCCGTGGGCCTGGGCAGGCTGGAGGTCATGCAGGCCCTGTCGGCGGCCACCACGGCCATGACCGAGGGGGAGCTCCTTCAGCTGCAGCTGACGGGGGACACGGGGATAACCGAGCAGCAGTACATGCAGATCATAGCGGCCAAGACAGGGGTACTGNTTTCCGCCGCCTGCCGCATCGGGGCCATCCTGGCCGGGCTGGCCCCGGAGCAGGAGGAGGCCCTGGCCCAGTACGGGCTGAAGGCCGGACTGGCCTTCCAGATGGCCGACGACCTGCTGGACTACCGGGCCCAAAGCGGCTTCGGCAAGCGGCTGGGCATGGACCTCAAGGAGGGCAAGATCACCCTGCCCCTCATATACCTCCTGCAGGCCGCCTCGGCAGAGGAGGCCCAGGAGCTGAAGAGCATAGTGGCAGAGCCCTCCCAGGAGGCCCTGCACAGGGTGATGGAGCTCCTCAAGAAGTACGGCTCCCTGCAAAGGGCCCAGGAGAGGGCCCGGGCCCTGGTCAGGGAGGCCCAGGAGGCCCTGGCCTCCTCATTTCCTCCTTCGGAGCCCAGGCAGGAGCTCATGAGCCTGGCCGAGTATGCGCTCATGAGGGAGCATTGAGCCATGCATCCCATAGTAAGGGTAGCCAAAGAGGCGGTGGAGGCCTATGTGAGGGAGGGCAGGGTCATCCAGCCCCCCAGGGACCTCCCCCCTGAGGTGTGCCATCGCGCCGGGGTGTTCGTAAGCATCAAGAAGGGGGGAAAGCTCCGGGGCTGCATAGGCACCATAGAGCCCCTTACCGACTCGGTGCCCACCGAGGTGATAAGAAACGCCATAGCGGCCGCCACCGAGGACCACAGGTTCCCCCCGGTGACAGAGCAGGAACTGGGGGAGCTTCAGTACTCGGTGGATGTCCTCTGTCGCCCGGAGCCCGTGAGCTCCCTGGAGGAACTGGATGCCCGGCGCTACGGGGTGATAGTGCAGAAGGGGCTGCGGAGGGGCCTGCTGCTGCCGGACCTGGAGGGGGTGGAAAGCCCCCAGGAGCAGCTGTATATCGCCAAACTCAAGGCGGGCATCCCCCCCGAGGACGAGGATGTCCAGGTGTTCAGATTTGAAGTCAGGAGGTTTCACTGAGCGATGACCGAGGAGTTGCCCCTTAAGGCAGACCTGAAGGATGTCCCCCTGGCCACGCTGCTGATGAGCCTGCACAGGCAGCGGGCCACGGGCACCCTCACCGTCCAGGTAAACGGTATAACCAAGAAGATGTACCTCAGGAAGGGCGAGGCCATATTTGCCTCCAGCACCTACGAGGACGACCGCCTGGGGGAGATGCTGGTCAAGGCCGGCAAGATTACCCTCAAGCAGTACGAGCGCTCCGTAGAGCTCCTTAAGAAGACGGGCAAGCGCCAGGGGGCCATCCTGGTGGAGCTGGGCTACCTGAGCCCCAAGGAGCTGTTCTGGGGGGTGAAGTTCCAGGTCAGGGAGATAATCTACAGCCTGTTCCAGTACCCCCAGGGGGCCTACGAGTTCTCCCCCGGGCCCATACCCCAGGAGGTAATAACCCTGAAGATGAGCATGGGCAGCCTCATCTACGAGGGCCTCAGGCGCATAGAGGACTGGACGCGCATCCGCCGGGAGCTGCCGGACATGGAGACGGTGCTGGCCCTCAGCGACGACCCCATGAGCCTGTTCCAGGAGGTAGAGTTCAGCCCCCAGGACAAGAAGATCCTTTCCCTTATTGACGGCAAGCGCACCATCAGGGAGGTGATAGAGGCCTCCTGGCTCAACAGCTTTGAGGCCACCAGGGCCCTGTATGTCCTGTGGAGACTGGGCATCCTTACGGAGAAGCGGGTGGAGGAGGCCGTGCCCCTGGAGGAGCTGTTCAAACCCCTCAGGAAGGAGGAGCAGGCCCTGAAGGCCAGGGTCCAGGAGCTGCACCAGCGCCTGGGCCAGCTGAGTCCCTACGAGCTTCTGGCTCTTGAGCCAGGGGCCTCCCTGCAGGAGGTCAAGGCCAGCTACTACCGCCTGGCCAGGGAATTCCATCCCGACAGGTTCTACGACTCCGACGACGCGGAGCTGAAGGACAAGCTGTCGGCCGTGTTTGACGCCCTCACCGATGCCTACAATGCCATTCGCCAGGAGCTCCAGGCAGAGGAGCCGGAAGTGCCCCTCATGGAGCTTGAGGAGGAGGCTCTGGCCCAGGGGCAGGCCCAGATGGCCCAGCAGGAGGAGCTGGCCACCGAGCAGTTGAGCCTGGAGGAGGCCCCCTCCGAGGAGGCCCCCCAGGAGCCCCCGTCCCCCCAGAAGGNGGCAGAGCTTTCTGCCCAGAAGGTCTCCGTCCTGGAGAAGGCCGAGGAGAAGTTCAGGCGGGGGCTTGAGGCCCTAAGGAAGGGCGAGCCTCAGCGGGCGGTGGAGGCCCTCAGGGATGCCACCAGGCTGGCCCCCGAGAGGGCGGAGTTCTGGAACTACCTGGCCTTGGCCCTTTCCAAGGCCGATGAGCTTTCCTCCGCCGAGGAGGCCCTGCAGGAGGCCATCAGGATTGAGCCCTCCAAGGGCGACTACTACGCCAATCTGGGACTTCTCTACCTCAGGGCCAAGAGGCCCCAGGACGCCAGGGNGCAGTTTGAGAAGGCCCTGGCCCTGGAGCCGGAAAACGACAAGGCCAAGAGGGGCCTCAGGCAGCTAGGGGCCTGAGCGCCTCCAGTGTCCGCTCTTGCCTCCCTTTTTCTGAAGGAGCATGAGCCCCTCTATGCTGGCCTCCCTCTCCACGGCCTTGCACATGTCGTAGATGCTGAGGGCGGCCACCGAGGCCCCTACCAGGGCCTCCATCTCCNCCCCCGTGGGGGCCACTGTCCGGGCCGTGCACAGCACCTCCACCCCCTGCCGGCGGAGCTTGAGCTGCACCTGCACGGAGCTGAGCCCTATGGGGTGGCACAGGGGTATGAGCTCGGCCGTCTTCTTGGCTGCCATGATGCCGGCCAGTCGGGCCACGGCCTGCACATCGCCCTTGGGAAGGGCTCCTTCTCTGATGAGCTTGAGGGTCTTGGCGCTGAGCCTCACCAGGGCCCTGGCCGTGGCCTCCCTGGGCGTGGGCGCCTTGGCGCTTACATCCACCATCTGGGCCTTGCCCTCGGGGCTCAGATGGCTCAGCTGCTTCACCTGCTGCCTTCCTTCTGCCTGAGGAGCTTCAGCCTCTGCCGGGCGGCCACTGCCTCGGTGCTTTCGGGGNACTTCTGAATGAGCTCCTTCAGGATGGCCTCGGCCACCTTCTGGTCCTGCATCTTGAGGAAGGCCAGGGCCTGCTTCAGGAGGGCGGCCGGTACCTTGGGGCTTCGGGGATACTTCTTCAGCACCTCCTCGTAGCCCAGGATGGCCTCCTCGTAGTTGGCCTCCTTGTAGAATGTCTCGGCCAGCCAGAACTGGGCGTTGCCGGCCAGGGGATGCTGGGGATAGGCCTTGAGGAAGGCCTCAAAGGCCTCTCTGGCCTGGGGATAGTTCTCCTGGCGGAAGAGCTCGTAGGCTGCCTGGTACCTGTCTTGGGGCTTTTCCGCTCTTGGGGCAGGCTGGGGGGCGTTCTTTATGGCCTCCTTCAGGGAGGCAAGCTCCTGGGCCTGGCCCTTCAGGGCCTCCTCCAGGGCGGCCATCCTGGCCTCCAGGGCCTCGGTCCTCTGGGCCTGCTCGTTGAGGCCCTGCTCGGCCAGGTGCTTTTCCTCCTCCAGCATGCCCCTGAGGCCCTGGAGCTCCGTCCTCAGGGCCTGCNCCTCCTCCAGGAGCTCGGCCTGCGAGGCCCTGAGGCCCTCCAGGGGCTCCTGGGCCTTCAGGGCCTGCAGCTCTTGCCTGAGGCCCTGGAGCTCCGTCCTCAGCTGGTAGCTTTCGTGCCTCAGCTCGTTGATGTCGGCCCTTACGGTCTGCTGCTGAAGGCAGCCTGCCAGGGGCAGGGCCAGAAGCAGCGCCAGGAGGCTACCTGGTCTCATCCTCTACAGGCACGAAGTGAGCCCGGCGGTTTCTGGACCAGCAGGCCTCGTTTTTCTCGGTGCACAGGGGCCGCTCCTCGCCGTAGCTTATGGTCTGCAGCCTCTGGGGCTCCNCCCCCAGGGCCATGAGGTAGCTCTGCACCGCCTTGGCCCGCCTGTCGCCCAGGGCGATGTTGTACTCGTTGGTGCCCCGCTCATCGCAGTGGCCCTCTATGAGGAGCTTTACATGGCCGTTCTGCAGAAGCCACCGGGCCAGGCGCTTCAGCACGGGCTTGGCCTCGGGCTTTATCTCGTAGCGGTCAAAATCAAAGTATATGTCCTCAAACCGTACCTCCTGGACAGGCCTTGGAGGGCTTGGCTGGGGGGCCTTCTGCACCTTGGCCAGTTCCGCCTCCTGTACGGTCTCCGGAGCCTGAGGGGCCAGCTCCTTCTGGGCCTCCTGGGCCTCAGCGGGGGCGACGGTCTCAGGGGCCTGAGGGGCCATGGTGGCCACCTTCTTGGGTGTGCAGCCGCCTAGCAGTAGCCCCAGGCATACCATTGCGCTCACTGCCAGAAGCTTCATTGGCTTACCTCCCTTTGAATTTTATGCCCCCGTACCGGGGCCCATAGGCCCTGAGGCCCGGGGGCGATATCCTTTTTACATCTTTGCCGTCTGCCCGCATCAGGTAGATGGCCTTGTCCCCCTCCCTGTCGGAGCTGAAGACGATGAACCTCCCGTCAGGACTGTAGCAGGGTTGCTCGTTGTTGCCCTCGGTGGTGAGCAGGCGAAGGTCCGAGCCGTCTGCACCAATGCTGAAGACCTGGTTTCTGCCCTCATATCTTCCCGTAAACACCAGCCTCTTGCCGTCGGGAGACCAGCACGGCGAGGTGTTGTAGCTTCCCCTGAAAGTTATCCTGCGGATATTATAGTCATCCAGGCTCATGATGTAAATCTGGGGCGAGCCCCCCTGGTCGGAGACGAAGGCGAGGCGCCGCCCCTGGGGGTCAAAGACCGGCGAGACCTCTATTCCCGGCCCCCAGGTGAGCCTCTTGAGCTTGCCCTCAGGAGTCAGCAGATACAGGTCGGGGCTTCCGGCCCTGGAGCTGGAAAGCACCACCTCACCCCGAGCGGAAATGTCCCCGGCCAGGCTGACCCCCTTGTCGCTGAAAAGCAGCCTCTCCCGCATGCTCCGTAGCTCCAGCACATAGACGGCCCAGCGCCCCCCCCTGGCCGCCGAGTAAAGGAGCTTTTCGCCGTCGGGGCTGAACCTGGCCGGCAGCAGCAGCTCCTCCTTGAGGCCCAGGGGGCGGGCCCTCCGGCCATCCCAGTCGGCCAGGTAGAAGTCCTTAGGGCCCCCCTCGGCCTCCCCCACAAAGACCAGCTTGGCGGTGAAGGGCCCCGGCGTACCGGTCAGGGCCTCGTACACATCCTGGGCTATGCGGTGCCCCAGGGGCCTGAGAAGCCTCCTGGCAGCCCTGTAGCTCTTGGCCAGTATCTCCGCGCCGGTGAGCACATCCCACAGGTGGGCCTCCACTAGCAGATGGCCCTCCCTGAGCCGCACGGTTCCCCTGAGCACCACCTCCACCCCTGTGGGTGCCCACTTGGCCGCCCTGAAGGGCTCCCCAGGGGCCTGGGGATGCCCGGGCCTCTGCAGCAGGACGAAAAGGCCCGTGGCCAGGAGGTCCTGGGAGACCACCTGGGCAAGTTCACCCCCCAAGGGGCCTGAGAAGGGGCTCACGGCCATGGGGAGGCTCCGCTGGGGGGCCTCCACGGTGATGTAGACCCTTGCCTGGCCCGTGCAGGGAAGAAGCAGGAGCGCCAGGAGCACCAAGGGCCTCACGGTCTGAACACCAGCCCCACTTCCATGCCCACGGGCGGAGGCTCCACCGGGCTGGCCCTCCGAATGGCCCTTACTGCCGAGCGGTCAAAGAGGGCATTGCCCGAGCGCCTCTCAAAGCCCTTTATCTTGAGGGTGCCGTCCTTAAGCACCTCCACTACCACCACGGCCTCCAGCTGTCCCTCCGCCTGGGAGGGCCAGTACCAGTTCTGCCATATACGCTCCTTGAGCCTCTGGTAGTACTCCGCCAGGAGCCCCGCCTCCCTGGGTGCCTCCTTGGCGGCCCTTACCTGAAGGAGCTGCCTCTTACGCTGTAGCCTCTGGCGCACCCGCCTCTTCCCCTCCAGCACCACCAGGCGCTCCTGCTTCAGGGCCCCCAGGGGCTTAACCACCATGCCCTCCCGGGGAGGGGCCTCCCTTTTGGGGGCGGCCTTGGGCCTCTTGGGAGCTACGGCAGGCGCCTTCCTTGCGGTCTTTGCCCGGGGCTCGGTCTTCTTTACGGCCCTGGGCCTTTCCGCCTCCACCAGGGAGACCTCATACACCGCAGGGGGGATTATGTAGATGGCCCTTTTGAGCTTTACACTCAGCAGGGCCGCAAAGAGGAAATGAAGCAGGAAGGAGTAAAGGAGGAAGCGCTCCAGGGCCATTCAGCGTCGCCGGGGCGGCTCCGTCAGGATGCCCAGCTTCTGAATGCCGGCCTCCCTGACCTGGGCCATCACCCTCACTACCGTGCCGTAGGGCACCCTGCGGTCCGCCTTGAGGAATACCTCCGGGTTTACCTTGCTCAAGGCCTGGAGCTTCACTTTGAGTTCCTGGAGGCTTACCCTGGAGTCGTTGAGATACNCCCCGCCGTCCTGCTTTACCACGATGCTGAGCCGCTTGGCAGGCTCCAGCTGGCGGCCCTTGGCCCTGGGAAGCTCCACATCCAGCCCCTCCTTAAGCAGCGGGGCCGTGACCATGAAGATTACCAGCAGCACCAGCATCACATCCACCAGGGGGGNGACATTGATTTCCGCCATGGGGGAACGCCCCTTATTGAGATTGCTCACCCGGCCTCCTTGAGAACATCTCCTGGAGCT
Organism: Nitrospirae bacterium JdFR-88; assembly: GCA_002011795.1. Taxonomy (GTDB): domain Bacteria; phylum Nitrospirota; class Thermodesulfovibrionia; order Thermodesulfovibrionales; family JdFR-88; genus JdFR-88. The sequence continues at coordinate 55,311 of MTOX01000003.1, read as the reverse complement.
CCTCGGCATAGCCCTCCGTCTGGCTCAACAGTCTCCTGGCCCTGGAAAGATAGTAGTTGTAGGCCNCCACCGCCGGTATGGCCGCAAACAGCCCCATGGCCGTGGCCACCAAGGCCTCGGCAATCCCTGGGGCCACCACCGCCAACGAGGCGCTGCCCGTGGCCCCAATGCCCCTGAAGGAGTTCATTATGCCCCAGACCGTGCCGAAGAGCCCTATGAAAGGGGTGGTGGAGCCCGTGGTGGCCAGGAAGCTGAGGTACCGATGAAGCCTGTCGGCCTCCACCGCCTCCTGCCTCCTCAGGGCTGCCGCCAGGTTCCTGCCCTGCCCGCCCTCCAGGAAGGCCGCCCTGTAAAGACCTGCCAGGGGGCTCAGGGGAAGGGCCTTGGCCTGAAGGAAAAGCCCCTTCAAGTCCGCCCCTGGCCTGAGGTTTCGCACAAACGCCCTGGTCTGCCTCTCCGCCATGGAGAGATAGCGGTACTTAAATAGGATTATCCCCCAGGAAACTACAGAAAACATGAGTAGGACAACCAGGACGGCCTTCACTACCGGGCCGGCCCCCAGCACAAGCTCAAGCACCGTGGCGGACATCTTTGCTTCCAGGGCCTCCTTGAGGTTTTCCATTGAATGTAAAAGATTTCTCAGGGAAAAGTCAAATGGAGCTATTAACAATACTAAAAATCTGATAAATTTTTTTTATTTGACCAAAAATACCCAACTGTATTACTTTTTATAGCCCATCGGGGCGCACGACAAAAAACTCCTGTGTAGAGACAAAAAAACTTTTAAGGAGGGCAAAAAGATGCCGGAGATTGAGTTTCAGGGCAAGAAGATNCCTGTGGATGAGGAGGGTTACATACAGAATCTGGATGACTGGAGCCCGGAGCTGGCCGAGTACATGGCCAAGCAGGATGGCATTGAGCTCACGGATGCCCACTGGGAGATAATCAACTTCCTCAGGGACTACTTCCAGAAGTACCAGATAGCCCCCATGATTAAGATTCTGGTCAAGGAAGTAGCCAAGACCATGGGCAAAGAGAAGGGCAACACCAAGTACCTGTACGAGCTCTTCCCTGCCGGCCCTGCCAAGCAGGCCTGCAGGTATGCCGGGCTTCCCAAGCCCACGGGCTGCGTATAAGCAAGACGGGGGTGCACTGACGCCCCTGCGCCGGTGAGCTTGCTACATTAAATCAAGTCGGGGCACCTGAGGGGGCCTCGCAGGGAGAGGGGAGGCTAAAGCGGCCCTTGAGTGCCGAAAGGCTGAGGGAGTACCTGCTAAAGAGGAAAGAGGGGATACTGGCCCAGTGGTTTGAGCGCACCGTAGCCAGCTATCCTCCTGAGACCGGTCGGTTCCTGCGTTCCCAGCGGGAGCAGTTCACCAACCCTGTAGGCCATGCAATCCGGCAGGCCCTGGAGGCCCTCCTGGAGGGGGNGCTCCGGGCCCAGCCCCCCACTGACGAGGCCAAGGGCTTCCTGGAGAACCTCATAAAGGTCAGGGCGGTACAGGACTTCTCTCCCTCCCAGGCGGTGGCCTTCATCCTGGCCCTGAAGGACATCCTGCTGAGAGAGCTTTCCTCTGAGCAGGAGCTCCTGGGCCATTACCCCGAGCTTCAGGGCAGGGTGGACGCCCTGGTGCTTCTGGCCTTTGACATGTACGCGGCGGCGAGGGAAAGGGTCTATGAGTGCAGGGTTGAGGAGGTCCAGAGGCTCAACCACAGGCTGTGGCAGCGGGCTGGGCTTCTTGGGCCCCGGTGAAATTCCTGAAAGGAGAAAGAGGGTAGGCTGATGGGTGTGTGGTTTTCCTTCTTCTTGACCGTAGCGCTGGTGGTGGTGGCCCTCCTGGGGGCAGGGGTGCTGAAGCTGGGCTACCTCTTCGGCGTGGTGGTGCCCTATGTGGCCTTTGTTCTGTTCGTTGTGGGTTTTGTCCTCAGGGTGCTCAAGTGGGGCCGCTCCGCCGTGCCCTACAGGATACCCACCACTTGCGGGCAGCAGAAGTCCCTGGACTGGATCAAGCACAGCAGGCTGGAAAGCCCCTTCACTGCCCTGGAGGNGGCCGCCAGGATGGCCCTGGAGGTGCTGGCCTTTCGCTCCCTGTTCAGAAACCTCAGGACTGAGCTCAGGGAGGGAAGGCCCGTTTACGCCTCCTCCAAGTGGCTGTGGATGGCCGCCCTGGCCTTCCACTGGAGTTTCTTTGTCATCCTCTTCAGGCACCTGAGGTTCTTCACCCAGGAGGTGCCGGGCTCTATCAGGGCAGTGGAGAGGCTGGATGCCTTCTTCCAGATAGGGGTGCCCCTGCTTTACATGACCGATGTGCTCATCCTCCTGGCCCTCAGCTACCTGTTCGTACGGCGCATAGTGATACCCCAGCTCAGGTACATAAGCCTTCCTGCCGACTACTTCCCCCTGTTTCTCATCCTGGGCATTGCCATCACGGGAGTACTCATGCGCTACTTCCTCAGGGTGGATGTCACCAGCATAAAGGAGCTGGCCATGAGCCTCATGCGCCTGGAGCCCCAGGTGCCCCAGGGCCTCAGCCCCCTGTTTTTTGCCCACCTCTTCCTGGTGAGCGTGCTTTGGGCCTACTTCCCCTTCTCCAAGCTCATGCACATGGGCGGGGTCTTCATGAGCCCCACCCGCAACCTGGCCAACAACAGCCGGGCAAAGCGGCATGTCAATCCCTGGGAGTACCCCGTGAAGGTCCACACCTATGAGCAGTATGAGGAGGAGTTCAGGGACAAGATGAAACAGGCCGGAATCCCGGTAGAAAAGGAGTAGACAGCCTATGGCAGCCAAGACCCCAAAACCAGAAGAGCTCTCCAAGATAGACTTCAGACCCCCTGAGCGGTGGTGGATGGACNCCCTGCCGGTTCAGTTCCGTCCCGGCATGTACTGCTACGGGGCCAAGGCCAAGAACCTGCAGGCCGTGGACATGCCCAACGCCAGGGACTGGTCCCCCACCGAGGAGGACTGGAAGCTGCCCCAGAATTGGCAGCAGATAGTCCTGGAGGCCATGGCCGACAGGCTGAAGAAGTACCGCTCCCTCATCCTCTTCCTGGACATCTGCGTCCGTTGCGGCGCCTGTGCCGACAAGTGCCACTTCTTCATAGGCTCCGGCGACCCCAAGAACATGCCGGTGCTGAGGGTGGAGCTCCTGAGGTCGGTGTACCGCCGGGAGTTCAAGCGGGCCGGCAAGCTCCTGGGCCGGCTGGCAGGGGCCAGGCCCCTTACCCTGGACGTGCTGAAGGAGTGGTGGTATTACTTCTACCAGTGCACCGAGTGCCGCCGCTGCTCCGTCTTCTGTCCCTACGGCATAGACACCGCCGAGATAACCATCATGGCCAGGGACATCATGAACCTCCTGGGGCTTAACACCGACTGGATATCCGGCCCCGTGGCCAACTGCTACCACAAGGGCAACCACCTGGGCCTGGAGCCCCACACCCTGGTGTCCAACATAGAGTTCATGCTGGACGACATAGAGGAGATAACCGGCATTCGCATAGAGCCCACCTTCAACCGCAAGGGGGCCGAGATACTCTTCGTTACCCCCTCGGGGGACCTCTTCGGCATGCCGGGCATCTACACCGCCATGGGCTACCTGATGCTGTTCCATGAGCTGGGGCTGGACTACACCTGGAGCACCTATGCCTCCGAGGGCGGGAACTTCGGCTTCTTCACCTCCATAGAGATGGCCAAGAGGCTGCACTACAAGGTCTACGCCGAGGCCAAGAGGCTGAAGGTCAAGTGGATCCTGGGGGGCGAGTGCGGCCACATGTGGAGGCTGTGGCATCAGTACCTGAACACCTGGCACGGCCCGGCCGACTTCCTGGAAGTACCGGTAAGCCCCATCACTGGCACCAGGTTCGAGCACGCCAGGGCCTCCAAGCTGGTGCATGTGGTGGAGTTCACCGCCGACCTCATCAGGCACGGGAAGCTCAACCTGGACCCCTCCAGGAACGACCACCTGAAGGTGACCTTCCATGATTCCTGCAACNCCTCCAGGGGCATGGGCATCTTTGAGGAGCCCCGCTACGTGCTCAGGAATGTGTGCAACCACTTCTACGAGATGCCCGAGGAGACCATCAGGGAGCGCACCTTCTGCTGCGGCTCCGGCTCGGGTCTTAACGCCGGGGAGAACATGGAGCTGAGGATGCGCGGGGGCTTCCCCAGGGCCAACGCTGTAAGGTATGTGCACGAGCGCTACGGTGTTAACGCCCTGGCCAACATCTGCGCCATAGACAGGGCGGCCCTGCCTACCCTGATGCAGTACTGGGTACCAGGGGTGGAGGTCTACGGGGTGCACGAGCTGGTAGGAAACGCCCTGGTCATGAAGGGAGAAAAGAAGCGGACCCTGGACTTGAGGACCGAGCCCCTGCCGGGGGTGGAGGAGGAAGAGGAGGGGCAAGAAGAGGCAAAGGAGGGTGAGCAGTAATGCAGGATGGCGGAAAGATTCTTCTGGGCCTTCTGGTGTTTTTGGCCCTGGCCTTTTTCCCCTTTTACTACAATGTGGGCAAGGCCAAGGCCAGGCCCGAGCCCAGCCTGAAGACCCCGGAGATTCAGAAGCTGAAGGTAAAGGAGTGCGTGGAGCCCAAGGCCTTCATGAGGGCCAACCACATGCAGATGCTGGATGAGTGGCGGGACCAGGCCCTCAGGAGGGGCCAGAGGGTGTATGTGAGCTCAAGGGGTGTGCGCTTTGACATCAGCCTCCAGAACACCTGCATGCGCTGCCACTCCAACAAGAAGAAGTTCTGCGACGAGTGCCATAACTACCTGGCAGTGAGGCCCTACTGCTGGGACTGCCATGTTGCGCCAAAGGAGAAGGAGCTATGAGCTGCGACAGAAGGGAATTCCTAAGGATGATGGGCATCTCGGCGGCCGCCCTGGGCCTCTCGGGCCTGTCGCTGGGGAGGCATCTGTTGGCCCCGGGGGAGCTGGAGGCCAGGGAGTTCGCCCTTCGGCCCGAGGCCCTGAGGGCAGAGCGCTGGGGCATCGCCCTGAGGATGGAGAGGTTCTTCTCCCAGCCGGAGCTCTACGACGCCTGCATCAGGGCCTGCCACGAGGTGCACAATGTGCCGGACTTCGGAAACCCCAAGGACGAGATAAAGTGGATATGGAAGGAGGAGTTTGAGCACGCCTTCCCGGGGCAGCAGAACCCCTACCTGCCCCAGGAGATAGCCCACAGGCCGTTTCTGCTGCTGTGTAACCACTGCGACAACCCTCCCTGCGTGAGGGTCTGCCCCACCAAGGCCACCTTCAAGAGGCCCGACGGCGCGGTGGTGGTGGACTTCCACCGCTGCATCGGCTGCCGCTTCTGCATGGCGGCCTGCCCCTACGGGGCCAGGAGCTTCAACTGGCGAAACCCCAGGCCGTTCATAAGGAAGCAGAACCCGGAGTTCCCTACCCGGATGATCGGAGNGGTGGAAAAATGCAACCTCTGCGTGGAGCGCCTGGCCAAGGGGCTCAGGCCGGCCTGCGTGGAGGCCTCTGGGGGGGCCATGGTCTTTGGCGACCTGGCCCAGGGGGACTCGGAAATAAGACAGCTCCTGAGGGAGCACTTCAGCATAAGGCGTAAACCGGAGCTGGGGACTCAGCCCAGTGTGTTCTACATAATAGGAGGTTAGAGGGATATGCTGGAGAAGGCGCTTCAGGGAAGCCCCAGGTACTGGCGGTGGGTGGCGGTGCTCCTGGCCCTCAGTGGGCTGGGCTTCATATTCTACCTCAGGCAGTTCACCCAGGGCCTGGGCATTACCGGCATGAGCAGGGATGTGAGCTGGGGCTTCTACATCGGGCAGTTCACCTTCCTGGTGGGCGTGGCCGCCTCGGCGGTGGTGCTGGTGCTGCCGTACTATCTGCACAACTACAAGGTCTTCGGCAAGATGGTGGTGCTGGGGGAGTTCCTGGCCGTCTCGGCCGTAAGCATGTGCATGCTGTTCATATTCGTGGACATGGGGCAGCCCATGAGGGTGTTCAATGTGCTGCTTCATCCCACGCCCAACTCCATCATGTTCTGGGATGCCCTGGTGCTCAGCGGCTACCTCTTTCTGAACATCCTGGTGGGCTGGACGGTGCTTCATGCCGAAAAACGGGGGGTGGCCCCGCCCAAGTGGATAAAGCCCTTCATATACCTGTCCATCGTTTGGGCGCCCAGCATCCACACGGTGACGGCCTTCCTCTACGCGGGGCTTCCGGGCAGGCACATGTGGCTTACCGCCATTATGGCGGCCCGCTTCCTGGCCTCGGCCTTCGCCTCGGGGCCGGCCCTCCTGATAGTGCTGGCCCTCATCATCCGCCGCTACAGCAAGTTTGATGTGGGCAGGGAGGCCATCCAGACCTTGGGCAAGTTCGTCACCTACTTCATGGTAGTCAATGTATTCTTCCTGGCCCTGGAGCTCTTTACCGCCTTCTATTCCCAGATACCCGGGCACATGCACCCCTTCCAGTACCTGTTTGCCGGGCTCGAGGGCCATGGCAAGCTGGTGCCCATGATGTGGCTCTCGGTGGCCGCGGCGGTGGCCTCGCTGCTGCTGCTTCTGATTCCCGGGCTCAGGGCCCAGGAGGGCCCCCTGGCCCTGGCGGCGGTGCTGGTGTTCATCTCCCTGTGGATAGACAAGGGGTTCGGCCTGGTGGTGGGCGGCTTCATTCCCAACCCCTTTGAGCGGGTCTTTGAGTACTGGCCCACCCTGCCGGAGACCTTCATCACCCTGGGGGTCTGGGCCGTAGGCTTCCTCATCCTCACGGTGCTTTACAAGGTGGCGGTCTCGGTGAAGGAGCAACTGGAGGCCTGAAAGGAGGGTTTTTCTGTCATGCCCATCATAGAGCATAAGGGTGCCCGGTTCGAGGTGGACGACGAGGGCTTCCTCCTGAGGTCCGAGGACTGGTCCGAGCAGGTGGCCCAGGCCCTGGCCGACAGGGAGGGGCTGGGAGAGCTTAACCAGCACCAGATGGAGCTGGTGAGGTTCATCAGGGAGTACTACCAGAGGATGAAGGCCTTCCCCATACTCAGGGCGGTGTGCTTCTATGTGCACCAGGGCAAGGACTGCTTCAGGGACAGCTTCCTGCCCCCCCTTAAGGCCTGGAAGGTGGCAGGCCTGCCCAAGCCCGACACGGTGATGCGCACCTACCTGGAGTCGGAAGGCACCGATGTCCCTACATAAAGACGCTCTAAGGAGGTGATATACAGAGATGGGCTACATGGTCAGTGTGGATGCAGACAAGTGCGACGGCTGCGAGGAGTGTGTGAACATCTGCCCGGTGGAGCTCTTTGAGATGTCCAACGGCAAGAGCCAGCCCAAGGCCGATGCCGAGTGCGAGTTCTGCGAGAGCTGCCTGGGGGTCTGCCCTACCGGGGCAATAACCATCACCGAGATGTAGGGCCGCCCCCCTGACGACCTGGTTTCCAAAAGGAAGGGGGCCAGCTTGCTGGCCCCCTTCCTTTTTACCCTTCCCCTCTTTCAGGCGCTACTTCTTCTGTATGTACAGCTCCCAGTAGCCCTTGTCCTCCAGCTTCACGCTCTCAAAGCCGTAGCCCTGCTTCTCCGCCCAGCGGGGAATGGTGTCCTCGGCCGAGGCGGGGGCATCGCAGAGGACCTTCAGGACCTCGCCACTTTGCAGTTTCTCCATCTCCTTCTTGGTCAGCACCAGGGGGTAGGGGCACNCCCTGCCCAGGGTGTCCAGGACCTTTGCGGGCTCCTTGCTGCTGAGCTCACCCATGTCTTGCCGTCCTCCTTCTTCTGAGTTTAGAAAAACAGTACATGCTTGGCCTCTTCCATGACCTTCTGTATCTCCGAGTAGGGCACCACGTTTATGGAGACCTCGGCCCCCATCTCCGAGGCATCCGGCAGCGCATCGGGGCTTATGCCGAAGCGCTCCAGGTCCTCCTTGCACACCAGGATGTGGAGGTCCACCAGCATGCAGTTCTTCAGATGAGTCTCCGTGGAGGTGATGCCGTAGGTCTCCATGGCCTTCTGACCCTTGGTAAGGCCCAGCACCCCGTCGCCTATGAAGCACAGGGTGGGGGTGACGGTATCGCCGTCCTCCAGCAGTATCTCCACGGTCTGGTAGGCCAGGGCATGGGTTATGGCCAGCCTGGAGGTCTCCCCCTTGTACTGGGGCCTCTGCACGATGAAGGCGCATTTCACATCGGCCATCTCATTCACCTCCTATGTGTAGTACCCTGTCGGCCTCGAATATCTTGGCCAGGTACCAGTGCATGGCGTTCCACTGCACGCCCTCTATGGCGTCCTGCCTGTGGATGCCCCGGGCCAGGTTGCAGGCCTCGCAGGTGCATATCTCCACCCCGCGCTCCAGAAGGCTCTTGAGGTACTGCTCCCCCGTGGAGTAGTCCTTCAGATGCTTCTGGTTGGCCTTCACGGAGGCCACGGCGTTTCCTGAGAACCAGATGTTCACCTTGTGGCCCTTCTTTACAGCGGCATCGGCCAGCTTGAGGGCGAAGTCGTAGGCCATGTTGCCTACCAGGCCTGGGAAAACTCCTATCGTCAGCACTCCCATGGTATTACCTCCCTTTGGTCAGAGCCAGGCTACTTTGTCAAACTCGTTGAAGATGACATCCACCAGCCCCTCGTAGTCCAGCACCTTCACCCTGGAGTCCACCTGCTGCGGGTCCAGCCCCCGCGTCAGCAGGTCCTCCTTCAGGGCGAAGATGTGAGGGGTCTTCTGAAGAAGGGCCGAGCTTTCCCCCCCCTCCTGGAGCACTGCATGGTACACCCCGTTGAGCACCAGGATGAGGCCCAGCTTCTCCGCCTGGAGCCTCTCCAGGGTGTCCACACAGAGCCTGTAGTCGCTTACCAGGACTCCCAGCTTCATTGGCCCCTCCCCTTGCCAGAATTTGGAGTGTAATTTTATACCAGCCCAGGCGCCGCTTTGTCAACCGGAAAGGGGTTTTTCCTTGACTAAGGATTCACCCTGCTGGTAAATTATTTAGGCAAAAAGCAAGGGTTTGAAAGGGGTGAACAGGTGAATGCCCTCTGTAAGGGTTACCGAGAGCGAGTCCTTTGAAAATGCACTCAAGAAGTTCAAGAAGCAGTGCGAAAGGGAGGGCATCCTCTCGGAGATAAAGAAACGGGAGCATTACGAAAAGCCCAGCGTGCGCCGCAAGAAGAAGGCCATGGCCGCCCGCAAGAAGGCCCTCAAGAAGATGCGGGCTCACCGGTAGAGGCCCCTATGGCTCTGGAGCGCCTGGATGAGGACCTCAGGGAGGCCCTGAAGGCCTCCCAGCAGTTGAAGGTCCAGACCCTCCGAATGCTCAAGGCTGCCCTGAAGAACAGGGAAATCCACAAGGGCGGCCCCCTTACCCAGGAGGAGGCCCTGGCCGTGCTTAGAAGCCTCATCAAGCAGAGGCAGGAGGCCCAGGAAAGCTTCAGCCGGGCCGGCAGACAGGAGCAGGCCCAGAAGGAGGCCCAGGAGATGGCCATTCTCAGGGCCTATCTGCCCAGGGAGCTTTCCGAAGAGGAGCTCTCAGGGCTCATCGGGCAGTGCATCCAGGAGGCCGGGGCCACGGGGCCCAGGGACCTGGGCAAGGTGATGCGCCTCCTGATGCCCAGGCTCAAGGGGGCGGCGGACGGCAGGGTGGTGAACCAGATGGTAAGAAAGGCCCTGGAGGCCATGGAGGCTGGAAAATGACCCTCAGGGAGTTGTACGAGCGGGCTGTGGCCCTGGGCATGGAGCACGACCCCAGGGGCAGGGAGGCGGTCCAGAGGGCCCTCCAGGAGCGCCAGAAGCAGTACGAGGCCATGAAGGAGCAGCAGAGGCGCTTCTTTGACCCCGAGGCCCTCCGAAACCCCTACTCCGACACCAGGATACTTTCGGGCACCGGGCAGGAGGAGCTTCAGAGCATCCTGGTGGGCATAGATGTAGAGGTGCAGGAGCTCCTCCTGGCCGAGGCCCTCAGGGCCAGGGGCCAGAGGGTGGATGCCGTGCTGGCCCACCATCCCGAGGGCAGGGCCTATGCCAACCTCTACCAGGTGATGGGCATGCAGGCCGACATCCTCAACCGGTTCGGGGTACCCATTAATGTGGCCGAGGACCTCCTGGAGGGGCGCACCAAGGAGGTGGAGCGCAAGCTCATGCCCGTCAACCACACCAGGGCCGTGGATGCCGCCAGGCTGCTGGGCATCCCCTTCCTGTGTCTTCACACCGTGGCGGACAACATGGTGAGCACCTACCTGCAGAGGCTCTTTGAGCAGAAGGCCCCCTACAGCCTGGCCGATGTGCTGGAGCTTCTTCTGGAGATACCCGAGTACCAGGAGGCCGCCAGGGTGGGCGCCGGCCCCAAGCTCCTGGTGGGCTCCGAGACCCGGAAGGCCGGAAAGATATTCGTGGACATGACCGGCGGCACCGAGGGCTCCAAGGAGATATTCCAGAGCATGGCCGCCAGCGGCATCTCCACGGTGGTGGCCATGCACCTGAGTGAAGAGCACCGCAAGGAGGCCGAAAAGAACCATGTGAATGTGGTCATAGCGGGGCACATCGCCAGTGACAACCTGGGGCTGAACCTCCTCCTGGACGGCATCCTGAAGGAGGCCCCCCTGCAGGTGCTGGAGTGCTCGGGCTTCAGGCGCATCAGCAGGGCCTAAGGCCTCCCCACCAAGGGCAGGCCCCTTTTTGCATGCTATGAGGCAGGCCTCCGAACTTGTAGAGGAGATAAAGTCCAGGCTGGACATCGTGGATGTCCTCTCCGACTNCCTGGAGCTCCGCAGGGCCGGGCAGAACTACAGGGCCCTGTGCCCCTTCCACGCCGAAAAGACCCCCTCCTTCGTGGTAAGCCCTGAAAAGCAGCTCTACCACTGCTTCGGCTGCGGCGCCGGGGGCGACCTCATCGGCTTCCTCATGAGACACGAGGGGTTGAGCTTTCCCGAGGCCCTCAGGGCCCTGGCCCGGCGGGCAGGCCTCAGGGTGGAGGAGTTCTCGGGCCCCAGGGGACCCAGGGAACAGCTCCTGGAGATTCTCCAGGAGGCCCAGGACTTCTACCGCCAGGCCCTCAGGCAGCGCAAGGATGTGCTGGAGTATCTCCTTAAGCACAGGGCTCTGGAGCCCCAGAGCCTGGAGCGCTTTGCCCTGGGCTACGCCCCTGAGGGGCCCAGGGCCCTCTACGAGCACCTCCTCAGGAAGGGCTTCTCCAAGGCCCTGGTGCTTCAGAGCGGGCTGTGCCAGAGGGGCCAGTGGGGACCCTACGATTTCCTCCGCCACAGGGTGGTCTTCCCCATCCAGGATGCCCAGGGCAGGGTGGTGGCCTTCGGCGGAAGGCTCCTTCAGGGCGAAGGGCCCAAGTATCTGAACAGCCCTGAAACGGGCCTCTTTAAGAAGGGCCAGACCCTCTACGGCCTCTACCAGGCCAGGGAGGCCTTGCGGAGGAGCGGCTCGGCCCTCCTGGTGGAGGGCTACACCGATGTGCTCATGTGCCAGCAGTACGGGTTCGGGCATGCCGTGGCCCCCCTGGGCACCGCCCTTACCGAGGGCCACCTGAGGGTGCTGAGGAGGTACGCAAGCAGGGTGGTGCTGCTTTTTGACAGCGACCGGGCCGGGCTTCAGGCGGCCCGGCGGGCCCTGGCACTGTGCCTGGAGGCCGGGATGCTGGCCCAGGTGGTGCTGCTGCCCGAGGGGCAGGACCCCGACAGCCTCCTCAGGACCCAGGGGGCCCAGGCCCTGAGGGAGGCCCTGGAGCGCTCCCTGGAGCCCATGGCCTTCGTCCTCAGGAGCTTCCAGGGCCATAAGGNGGAGGCCCTCAGAGAAGCCCTGGGGCTGCTCCAAAGGACAGGAGATGCCCTCCTGAGAGAGGAGCTCTTGAGGGAGCTTTCCGAGGTCTCGGGCCTCAGGGAGGAGGCCCTGAGGGAGGAGCTCAGGAAGCTCCGGGCCCCCAGGGAGGNGCCGGGGCCTACCCCCCAGAGGAGACGGCACACCGAGGAGACCCTGCTCCTTAGCGTGTACCTTTCGGTGCCGGAGCTCAGGGACTATATCCAGAAGGCCCTCAAGGTGGAGCATCTCGGGGACGAGATGGTAAGGGAGGNGTTTCTGAGCCTTTCCAGGGAGGGCAGAGTTCCGCCGGATGCCCCTTCGGAGCAGCAGGCCCTGCTTTCCTGGCTGGCCCTGGAGCCAGGGTTTGACCCCCAGAAGGATGACCCCAAGGGGATAGCCCGGCAGTGCCTCAGGAGGCTTAGCCACAGGAGCCTTCTTCGGCAGATTCAGCAGGCCCGGGCCAGCGGCGACCTGAGGCTTCTTGGTAAACTACTCAGAGAGCAAAAAAGAAGGGGGAGNGCCGATGAAGAACGAGGAGTTTGAGGACTACCAGGAGGCGGACCCTCTGCAGATGCTCCGGCAGCCCCAGGAGCCGAGCCCTGAGGAGACGGAGCCCTCGGAGGTAGAGTACGAGCCCATAAAGTTCTACCTCAAGGAGATGTCCTCAGTGCCCCTCCTTACCAAGGAAGGGGAGGTGGCCATAGCCAAGAGGATTGAGCAGGCCAGGGCCCAGCTTGCGGCCAAGGTGTTTTCCATACCCTTTGCCCTGTGGAAGCTCCTTCAGCTGGGGGAGATGGTGGGCCGGGGCGAGGCCCCCCTGGCAGAGCTCATCCACAACGGCGAGGACATAGAGGACGAGGACATGCTGGCGGAGCGCCAGAGGTTCTACGAGACCACCAGGAAGCTCAGGGACCTGCTCAGCCGGAGGCGCCGGGCCACGGTGAGGTTCCGACTTACCCGCAGCAGCCGTACCGCCAAGACCCTCCAGGGTATATCGGAGCAGATGACCCAGTGCGTGGGAAGCCTCAGGCTCAAGGAGGAGACGGTGCTGGCCTTCAGCCAGGAGCTTCAGCGGATGCTCCGGCGGATGCTGGAGGTCCGCCAGGCCCTCCGGCAGGGGCGCCCCAAGGCCCTGAGGCAGGAGCTTCAGGACCTCAGGGAGGCCCTGGGCCTGGGCCCCCGGGAGGCGGCCCCGGCCCTGAAGAGCCTCCAGGAGCTGGAAGAGGAGCTCCTGGAGGCCAAGCGACAGCTCATAGAGGCCAACCTCCGCCTGGTCATAAGCATAGCCAAGCGCTACATGGGCAGGGGCCTCAGCCTGGCAGACCTCATCCAGGAGGGCAACATCGGGCTCATGCGGGCCGTGGACAAGTTCGAGTACCAGCGGGGCTACAAGTTTTCCACCTACGCTACCTGGTGGATAAGGCAGGCCATCACCAGGGCCCTGGCAGACCAGTCCAGGACTATCCGCATCCCCGTTCACATGGTGGAGACCATAAACCGCCTTACCAGGGCCTGCAGGGAGATTGTGCAGCGCGCCGGCCGGGAGCCCCTGCCCGAGGAGATTGCCCAGAAGCTGGGCATGCCGGTCCAGAAGGTCAAGACCATTCTGAAGATAGCCCGGGAGCCCATCTCCTGGAGACCCCCGTGGGGGAGGAAGAGGACAGCCACCTGAGGGACTTCATAGAGGACAAGACCGCCCCCTCGCCCCTGGAGGAGGTGCTCCTTCAGGACATGAGGCAGCAGCTTCAGAAGGCCATCAGGAGCCTCAACCCCAAGGAGCGACTCATCATCACCAAGCGCTTCGGCCTGGGGGGCGACGACCCCCACACCCTGGAGGAAGTGGGCAGGGAGTTCTCCGTCACCAGGGAGCGCATTCGCCAGATAGAGGTCAAGGCCCTGCGGAAACTGAAGCATCCCTCCAGGAGCAAGTGGCTCAGGGACTTCATAGAGAAGCCTTGACTCCATTGAAGGGGAGCCATTACAATTGAGTTTTGCAGGGCCCTTAGCTCAGCTGGTAGAGCTACCGGCTCATAACCGGTTGGTCCCAGGTTCGAGTCCTGGAGGGCCCACCACCCCCAAAGGAGAAGGACTGTGAAGGACAGCCTCAGAGCCCTCATAGAGCTGCAAGCCTTGGATGCCCAGATACTGGCCCAGAACTCCTTCATCCAGGAGCTGCCCAAGAAGCTCAAGGACGCCCAGGGCCCCTACCACAGGGCCAAGGCCTACAGGGATGAGAAGCTGAAGGCTCAGGAGGCCCTGAAGAAGAGGCGGAAGGAACTGGAGCTGCAGCTGGAAGATATGAACCAGAAGATAGAGCGCCTCAAGGCCAGGACCTCGGAGATAAAGACCAACAAGGAGTACCAGGCCCACCTGAAGGAGATTGAGCAGGCCGAGGCCTCCCGCTACAACCTGGAGGACCGCATCCTGGAGGTCATGGAGGCCCTGGAGGCCGCGGAGCACACCCTCAAGGAGGCCCAGGAGGCCCTGAAGACAGAGGAGGAGAAGCTCCAGGCCCTCCGGGCCGAGCTTGACTCCCAGGCAGAGAAGGCCCGGGCGCGGCTTCAGGCCCTGAAGGCCCAGAGGGCGGAGATGACGAAGAGACTTCCCCAGGAGCTCTACGAGCTTTACATGAACCTCCTTCAGCGCCACGGCGGCTCGGCCGTGGTGGAGGTCAGGGCGGAGGTCTGCCAGGGCTGCCACATGAACATCATGCCCCAGCTGTATGTGGAGATAAAGAAGAACGAAGAGATAATCCAGTGCCCCCAGTGCCACCGCATCCTGTACTACAGGGAAGAACCCGCTCCTGAAGAAAAGCCCGCATGAGATGGGCCCTCCTCTATGCCGATGGCGCCTGCAGGGGAAGCCCCGGGCAGGCGGGCATCGGCGGCGTCATAAGGCTGGGCGGCCGGAGCCAGGAGTTTTCCCTCTCCATAGGCCTCAGCACCAACAATGTGGCCGAATACCGGGCCCTCCTGGAGGCCCTTGAAAGGGCCAGGGCCATGGGGGCAGAGGCCGTGGAGGTGAGGCTGGATGCCGAACTCCTGGTCAGACAGATTGAAGGCTCCTACAGGGTTAGGGACGAAAAGCTCAAGCCCCTTTATCAGGAGGTGAGGAGGCTCCTGGAGGGCTTCAAGCGCTACAGGGTGGTGCATGTGCCCAGGGAGCAGAACAAACGGGCCGATGCCCTGGCCCGCCAGGCCATAAGGGGCTAAGTGCCGGAGGGGGGATTCGAACCCCCACGGGCCGAGGCCCAGCGGATTTTGAGTCCGCCGCGTCTACCAGTTCCACCACTCCGGCTGCCCCTATGTTTAATATTGTATTGCATCTTTTGTCAAGGTGAGTTAGAGTAAGTAATTACTAACATGGCTGGGAAGACCGACACCGAACGCAGGCTCCTGGAGGCCATGCTCAAGGTGGCCTCGGAGGTGGGCTATGCCAGGGCCACTACCAGGCGCATAGCCCAGGAGGCCCGGGTGGCGGAGCTTACCCTCTTCAGGCGCTTCGGCTCTAAGCAGGAGCTTTTCAGACAGATGCTCAGAACCTACGGCTTCCTGCCCCGGCTGAGGCAGGTACTGGCGGGGCTGCAGAATGTGCAACCCAGGCCGGCCCTAAGGAGCGTGGGTCTCCGCTACATTGCCACCCTGAAGGAGCGCAAGGCCCTGGTGAAGGTGATACTGTCGGAGATAAGCACCCAGCCCGGAGCTCTCAGGGGGGTGTACGTGGAGCTCATCGAGCAGATGGTGGACCTCTTGGCCGGTTATCTGCGAAGGCACCGCCAGGAGTTGCGGAGGCCCCTCAGGGCCCGCAGGGCTGCCAGGGCCTTCCTGGGAATGATATTTTCCTACTTCCTGAGCGAGGAGATTCTCAAGAACAGAACCATCGGAGCCAGGCAGATGCAGGAGGCTGTCGGCAACATGGTGGAGATTTTCCTCAGGGGAATTCAGAGGCCATGAGGTTTTTGCTCCCTGCCTTTGTTGCCCTCCTGATGGTTGGGGAGGTCTGGGCCCAGGGGGCTGTGCCCGTGGTGGTGGAGCCCCTTAAGGCCGGACGACTCGCCCCTCAGAGGCAGCTGGTAGGCACTATGCGCTACGGCAGAGTCTCTGCCCTGGCGGCCGAGGTACAGGGCATGGTGAAGGAGGTCTCCTTCCAGGAGGGCGGAAGGCTCAGGAGGGGACAGGTGCTCCTGAGGCTTGACACCCAGGACTTGGAGCAGGAACTTCAAGCCCTGGAGGCCACCCTCAGGGCCTCGGAGGCGGAACTTCGGAGGCTGGAGGGAGACTTCAGGCGCATAGAGGCCCTGTACAGCGCGGGCTCGGTAGCCAGGCAGCGCTATGAGCAGGGGCTCTGGGCCCTGAAGGCCCAGCAGGCCAGTGCAGAGGCCCTGAAGGCCCGGCTCCGGAGGCTGAAGATAAGGCTTGGGAAGTCCACCATAAGGAGTCCCTTTGACGCCCTGGTGCTCAGGAAGCACACGGAGGTAGGCCAATGGGTGGCCCCCGGCACGGTGGTGGCCACCCTGGCGGAGGACGAGCAGATAGAGATACTGGTCAATGTGCCCCAGGAGATGCTGCCCTTCATTCGGCCGGGCCAGGAGGNGGAGTTTGAGGCCTTAGGCAGGAATGGCCGGGCCCAGGTACTGGCCGTGGTGCCCCGGGCAGATGTGCCCAGCAGGAGCTTCCCCGTAAGGCTCAGGGCCCCCAATCCCGGGGGCTTCTTCAAGCAGGGTATGGAGGCCTGGGTGTGGCTACCTGCAGGAAGACCTGTGCAGGCCTTCCTTGTCAACCGGGATGCCCTGCTTAACCTCCAGGGCCAGTGGGTGCTCTTTGTGGCCCAGGAGGGCAGGGCCAGGATGGTGCCCGTGAAGCTGCTGGGCTATGAGGGCCGGAGGGCTGCGGTGCAGGCGGCGGCCCTCCGGGAGGGCATGCTGGNGGTGCTGAAGGGCCAAGAGCGCCTCAGGGACGGGCAGCCCATTGAGCTTCCTCGGTGAGCCTCATTGAGGCCTCCATAAGGCGGCCTGTAGCCGTAGTGGTGGGGGNGGCCCTGTTGCTCCTCATGGGCCTTATCGCCCTAGCAAGGATGCCCTACCAACTGAGCCCCACGGTGATAGAGCCCGAGATAAGCATCAGTACCCGATGGCCAGGGGCCAGCCCCCTGGAGTTGGAGCGGGAAGTCCTGGAGGCCCAGGAGGAGGTGCTCAAAGGCATACCCGGGCTTGTAGAGATGGAGGGCACCGCCTCGGACGGCACGGGCAGTATCACTCTGCGCTTCAGGGTGGGCACCGATGTGGATGCGGCCCTCTTGAGGGTCTCCAACAAGCTCCAGGAGGTGGCCTCGTATCCGCAGGGGGTGGAAAGGCCGGTGATTACCGCCACGGGGGCAGCCACCTCGCCGGTGGTGTGGATGATCCTAAAAAGCCTGCCTGGAAACCCCCGCTCCGTCTACACCTACCGCACCTTCTTCGAGAACGAGGTGCGCCAGTACCTGGAGAGGGTTCCAGGGGTGGCGGACCTCTTTGTGGCAGGAGGCACCGAGGAGGAACTCCAGGTGCTGGTAAAACCCCAGCGGCTGGCCTCCCACGGGCTTACCCTGGCCCAGGTGGCCAGGGCCCTGGCAGAGGAGAACATCAACATCTCCGCCGGGCTTATGGATGTGGGGAGGCGGAGCTTCAGGGTGCGCACCGTGGGGCAGTTCAGCAAGCCCGAGGAACTCCGGTCCCTGGTGCTTTACTCCGACGGGCAGCGCCGGGTGCTCCTTGGCGATGTGGCCCGAGTGCGCCTGGGGTATGAAAGACCTACAGTGGCCATGATGCACAACGGCCAGGAGGGTATCGCAGTGGGAGCAAAGCCTGAGCCAGGGGCCAATGTCCTGGAGCTTACCGACAGGCTTCACCGGGCGGTAAAGAGGCTCAATGCCGAGGTACTTAGGCCCAAGGGAATATACCTGGAGTGGGTCTATGACCAGAGGCCCTACATCAAGGGGGCCATCAATCTTCTGAAGAGAAACATTCTCATAGGGGGAGCTCTGGCGGCGGTGGTGCTCCTTTTGTTTCTTCAGAGCGCTGTGGCCACTCTGGTGGTGGCTGTGGCCATTCCCATAAGCATCATCGGGGCCTTTATCTTCATGGCCCTGACGGGCCGGACCCTCAATGCCGTGAGCCTGGCAGGCATCGCCTTTGCCGTGGGCATGCTCCTGGATGCCGCCATAGTGGTGCTGGAGAACATCAAGCGCCACCTGGAGGCGGGCAAGTCTCCCTTCCAGGCCTCTCTGGAGGGCACCCGGGAGGTCTGGGGTGCGGTGCTGGCCTCCACCCTCACTACGGTGGCGGTGTTCCTGCCCGTGGTGCTGGTAAGGGAAGAGGCCGGACAGCTGTTCAAGGACATTGCCATTGCGGTGTCCTTCGCCATGCTGCTGAGTCTGCTGGTGGCGGTGTCTGTCATTCCCATGGTCTCGGAGCAGCTCTTCAGGCTGAGGTCTCCTGAGCATCGGAGGCCCCTTCAGCCCCTCAGGGCCTGGGGCCACAGGGTGGCCGAGGCCGTGATGCGCCTGGTGAAGNCCGTCACCAGGGCCTGGCCCCAGCAACTGGCCACGGTGGTCTCCCTTACTCTGGCGGCGGTGCTCATGAGCTGGGCCCTGCTTCCCAAGATGGAATACCTGCCCCAGGGCAACCGCAACCTGGTGATAAGCCTTCTGGTGCCTCCGCCAGGGCTTTCCTACAAGGAGAGGGTGGAAATCGGTGAGCATATCTTTGACTTCACCAAACCCTATTTCAGGCGCGATCATCAGGGGGTGCCGGGCATCAAGAACCTCTTCTACGTGGGCTCCCAAGGGGTAATGCTCTTCGGCGCCACCAGTGTCCACGAGGACAGGGCTGCCCAGATGGTGCCCCTGTTTCAGAGGCTGATAAGGAGCATCCCCGGAATGTTCGGGGTAAGCAGCCAGGCCGGCATATTTCAGACCCGGCTGGGAAGGGGAAGAAGCATCGATGTAGACCTTAGGGGCCGGCGGCTTCAGGACCTGACAAGAGCCGGCAGGGTGCTCTTCGGGGCCATAAGGGAGGCCATCCCCGGGGCCCAAATAAGGCCTATACCCTCACTGGAGCTCCTGTACCCCGAGGTACGATTCCTCCCCCTGAGGGACAGGCTTAGGGCCGTGGGGATGAGCACAGAGGAGCTGGGCATTGCCCTGGATGTCCTTATGGATGGAAGGAAGGTGGCGGAGTTTTCCCCTCCAGGGGGCAGGCAGATGGACCTGGTGCTCAGGGCCTCGGAGGGGGAGTTTCACAGTCCCGAGGAGCTTTCAGGGGCCTTGCTGAGCACCCCCTCGGGCAGGGTGGTGCCTGTGTCCTCCCTGAGCAGGCTTCAGCACGCCACGGGCATAACCCAGATAAGGCATCTGGAAAGGGCCAGGACCATCACTCTTCAGGTAAGGCCTCCTGAGGAGATGCCCCTTCAGGAGGCCATGGAGCTCCTTAGGCAGAAGGTGCTGCCCGGGCTCAAAGAGGCAGGGATGCTAAAGGATGTGGAGGTCCGCCTAAGCGGTGCAGCGGACAAGCTCACCCAGACCAGGAAGGCCCTTCAGTTCAACCTCGTCCTGGCAGCCCTCATTGCCTATCTTCTCATGGCCGCCCTGTTTGAGAACTTCCTCTATCCCCTGGTGGTGATGTTCACCGTGCCTCTGGCCGGGGCAGGTGGATTTCTGGGCCTCAGGGCGGTGGATGCCCTCATAGCGCCCCAGAGGCTGGATGTGCTTACCATGTTGGGGTTTGTGATTCTCGTCGGAGTAGTAGTCAACAACGCCATTCTCATAGTGCACCAGAGCCTCCGGAATGTACGCCTCCACGGAATGCAGGCCAGGGAAGCGGTGCTTCAGGCCACCAGGGNGAGGCTCAGGCCCATATACATGAGTGCGGCCACCAGTATATTCGGGATGCTACCTTTGGTGCTGGCCCCTGGGCCGGGCTCGGAGCTTTACCGGGGTCTGGGCAGCGTGGTACTGGGTGGTCTGGCCCTGTCCACGGTGTTTACCGTGCTGGTGATTCCGGCCCTCCTGATGCTGCTCATGAGAGTAAAGGGGGCTTGATCTCAAGAAAGCTTGGCGGGAGTGTGTGGGAATCGAACCCACCCTGCCCGCTCCTGACGGGCAACACTGGATTTGAAGTCCAGGAGGGACACCAGTACCCTATACACTCCCTATTGGCTGAATTTTAAACGATTCCCACGAACCTTGACAACCCCAGGTACCGAAAGGCCACAAACAGCACCCCTGCGGCCAGCACCGCCTTTATCAGCCGCTCGGGGAAGTATTTCTGGCAAAGACCTCCGGTGTAGATACCACCAATGCCCCCTAAGGCGAAGAGGCCTCCCAGGAGCCAGTCCGGACTGGTCTTTAGCCCCAGGGGGCTTAGCCAGTAAAAGAGCACCCCAGCCAGGGAGCTCAGAAAGGTGTTGGCCAGCACCGCGGCCGAGACGGCATAGACCGGCAGGCCTAGCACCGCTACCAAAAAGGGCGCAATCAGAGAGCCCCCGCCTATCCCGTAGGCCCCTCCCACTACCCCGACGGCGAAGCATACCGGAAAGAGGGACAGGTGGCCTACCTCATAGGATGCGTTTCCGTAGCGGAAGCTCTGCCTCAGAAGCCCCAGGGGACCGGCCCGGATACGAGCCCTTGGGGCCGCAGCCCTTCTTGCCAGCAGGAGGNCGCGCAGGAGCCTCAGGCCCAGGTAAAGGAGCACCAGGCCCACGAAGGGCTGAAACTTCTCGGGACCGGGCATGAGCCTTACCCTTATCACATATCCTGCGAACATTCCCGGTATGGTGCCTGCCAGAAGGGCCAGGACAAGACCCCAGAGCATCCTTCCCTGCCTTACGTAGGAGAGCAGCCCGGGGGGTATGGCCAGGGNGTTAAATAACAAGTTGGTGCCGCTTACGGAGACCCCCGTGTAGCCCAGAACGCTCATCTGAAAGGGCAGAAGCAGAAAGGCCCCGGAGACCCCTCCCATGGAGGNGAAGAACGATATCAGGAAGGCCACCAGGGGAGGGATGAAGATGGGGGTTTCCACTCCCGAGGCGGGAAACCTTATCCACAGCCACTCCATGGTCGCTGAGTATAGCAACCGCAGGTTTACAAAGGCAAGGGCTTGCATTATCATTATAATTCATGAAGTCCCTGAGACTTGCCCTGGCCCAGATTAATCCCACCGTGGGGGCCCTGGAGGCCAACGCCCAGAAGGTCATTGACTACATCCAAAGGGCCAGGGATGAAGGGGCCTCCTTGGTGGCCTTTCCAGAGATGGCCCTTACAGGGTATCCCCCCGAGGACCTTCTGCTTAAGCCCAAGTTCATAGAGGACAACCTGGAGGCCATCGGCGAGGTGGCGGCCCACACCCAGGGCATCTGTGCGGTGGTGGGGTTTGTGCACAGGCGGGACGACATCTTCAATGCCGCCGCTGTGCTCTGCGATGGCCAGCTGGTGGATGTGTACCACAAGGTATACCTGCCCAACTACGGGGTGTTTGACGAGATGCGCTACTTCCAGGCCGGAGGCCGCATCCCCCTGTATGACGCTCAAGGGGTGCGCTTTGGAGTTAACATCTGCGAGGACATCTGGTATCCCGAGGGCCCTACCAGGGCCCAGGCCCTCAAGGGGGCGGAGCTGGTGGTTAACATAAACGCCTCGCCCTATACGGTGGGCAAGGGGGGCTTCAGGCAGAGGATGCTTTCCACCAGGGCCTCAGACAGCGCCGTGGTGGTGGCCTATGTGAACATGGTGGGGGGGCAGGACGAGCTGGTCTTTGACGGCTCCAGCATGGTGTTCAGCGAGCGGGGTGAGCTGCTGGCCATGGCCAGGGCCTTTGAGGAGGAGCTCCTGGTGCTGGATGTGGACCTGGAGGCGGTGTTCATGTGGAGGCTCCATGACCCCAGAAGGAGGCAACAGAGCCGGGCCCTCGCTGAGCCTGTGGAGGTGGTCTCACTGCCTGTGGCCTTCAGGGAGGCCCCGGGGCCTCCCTGCCGAGGCTGCATACCCGAGGCCCTGGAGCCCCTGGAGGAGGTTTACAAGGCCCTTGTCCTGGGGGTGAGGGACTATGTGCAGAAAAACGGCTTTAAGGCCGTGGTGATGGGCCTGAGCGGAGGCATAGACTCTGCCCTGGTGGCCGCCATAGCTGCCGACGCCCTGGGGCCCCAGCGGGTGCACTGTCTGTTCATGCCCTCTCCCTATACCTCCCAGGAGAGCACCGAGGATGCTCATCAGGTGGCCAGGAACCTGGGCCTTAAGCTGGTGGAGCTCCCCATAGATGACATCTTCCAGGGCTATCTTGAAAGACTGAGGGGGCCCTTCCAGGGGCTTCAGCCCGACNCCACCGAGGAGAACATCCAGGCCCGAATAAGGGGGAACCTCCTCATGGCCTTCTCCAACAAGTTCGGCTGGCTGGTGCTGACCACGGGGAACAAGTCCGAGATGAGCGTGGGCTATGCCACCCTGTATGGCGACATGGCCGGCGGCTTTGCGGTCCTTAAGGATGTGCCCAAGATGATGGTCTACGAGCTGGCCCGATGGCGCAACGGGAAGGCGGGGTTCGACCTTATACCCAAGAGGGTACTTGAGAAGGAGCCTTCGGCCGAGCTTAAGCCCGGGCAGCACGACACCGATACCCTTCCTCCCTATCCAGTGCTTGACCCCATACTGAAGGCCTATGTGGAGGAGGACAGGAGCTTTGAGGAGATACTTACCTTGGGCTGCGAGCCAGAGTGCGCCCAGAAGGTGATAGCAATGGTGGACAGGAGCGAGTACAAGCGCCGCCAGGCCCCCCCGGGGATAAAGATTACCCCCAGGGCCTTCGGCCGGGACAGGCGCTTCCCCATCACCAACCACTACAGGGACTTCTGAGCCCCATGAGGTACCCCGTGGCAGTCCTACTGAGCCTGCTTATTGCAGGAGTGGTGTGGGCCCAGGAGTTCAGGACCGACGCAAGGATAAGCCAGATAAGGCCCAAGAAGCCCGTGAGGATAGAGCTCAGGAGGGACACCGAAGGACGGTACTCCTGGAGCCTCAGGGGTTCTGACCTGGAGGAAATACTTCGCATTGACCAGCGTCTGAGGCACTACCTCCTGAAGCAGCGGCAATGAAAGGCACCCTCTACGTTGTGGCCACTCCCATAGGGAACCTCAAGGACATCACCCTGAGGGCCCTGGAGGTCCTGAAGGAGGTAGACGTCATCGCCTGCGAGGACACCCGGCGGGCCCAAAAGCTCCTTACCCACTATGGAATAAAGAAGCCTCTGATAAGCTACTGGTCTGGCCGGGAGAAGCTCAAGGCCCAGGAAGTGCTGGAGCGTCTCAGGGCAGGGCAGGATGTGGCCCTTATCTCCGATGCCGGCACCCCTGGGGTCTCGGACCCCGGGGCACTGCTGGTGTCCGAGGCTGTTCAGGAGGGGTTCGAAGTGGTGCCCGTGCCCGGGCCCAGCGCCCTCATGGCCGCCCTGAGTGCCTCGGGCCTTGCCCTCAGGGAGTTCGTGTTTGTGGGGTTTCTGCCCTCCAGGCGCACGGAGCGCCTGAAGGTGCTCAGGGAGCTGGCCCTGGAGCGAAGGCCTGTGGTGTTTTACGAGGCCCCCCACAGGCTCCTCCAGAGCCTTCAGGATGCGGCCCAGTGCATGCCCCAGAGGCAGGCGGTGGTGTTCAAGGAGCTTACCAAGCTGTTTGAGGCCTCCTGGCGGGGCTGCCTGCAAGAGCTGGCCCGGCGCCTGAGCTCAGAGCCGGTGGCGGGGGAGTATGTGGTGCTGCTGGGTGAAAGGCCCAAGGAGGCCGGGCCTGCCCCTGAGGAGGCCCTTCAGGAGGTCCGGAGCCTCATGCAGCGGGGTCTGGGAAGGAAGGAGGCCGTGAAGAAGGTGGCCCAGGCCTACGGGCTCAGCAAGAAGGAGCTTTATGAAAGGAGCCTGCAATGACATATGCGGTGTGGCTGGCCCTGGTGGCGGTGGTGTCCTTGTATCCCCTGAAGGGCCCAAAAGGCCCTCCCTATGCGGACAAGCTCTTTCACATGGTGCTTTATGCCATCACGGCGGCGCTGTTTTTCAGCTATTTCATCAGGCGCTACAGCTTCAGGAAGGCCCTGGNGTGGGCCGTGGGGCTTTCGGGCACTTATGGGTTTGCCATGGAGGCGCTTCAGCCCCTCGCAGGGAGGGACTTCTCCCCCCTGGACGGGCTCAGCAATTTGCTGGGCGCAGCCCTGGCGGCCCTTTACATAGGTCATAGGAGGGGATGGAGATGAAGCTCCGGCCCGTGCCCCTGGGAGTGGCCGTAGGGCTCCTCTGGGGAGTGCTGATGATGCTTACCACATGGCTCAGCGTCCTTACCGGCTATGCCGAGGAGTTCCTCCGGGTGATGGCCGGCTCCATTTACCCCGGCTACAGCATAAGCCCCCTGGGGGGACTAGTGGTGCTGGCCTATGGTTTCCTGGACGGTTTCGTGATGGCCGTGGTAGTGGCCTGGCTTTACAACCGTCTCTCCTGAGGAGGGGCCATGGTCAGCAAGGTGTTTTTCGCCCCCGCCAGGGTGCGGAAGTGGAGGCACGAGGAGAGCCTTCCGGGCCGGCTTCAGGGGCTTCTTCAGGCCCTCAAGTTGAAGGAGCACTTTGCCCAGGGCGACTGGGTGGCCGTAAAGACCCACTTCGGCTCCCCGGGGGCCCACAGGGTGGTAAGGCCGTTTTTTCTAAGGGTGGTGGTGGAGGCCCTCAAGGCTGTGGGGGCCAAGCCCTTTGTGACCGACACCGTGAGGATCCCCGGACTCCAGTACCTGGAGGTGGCCAACGCTCAGGGGATAAACCACCTGTCCGTGGGGGCCCCTGTGGTGCTGGCCGACGGCCTGTGGGGCAGGGACAATGTGCTGGTAAGGGCCGGGGAGCTCCTGGGCGAGGTGGCGGTGGCCTCGGCCATCCATGATGCCCAGGGAATGGTGGTGGTAAGCCATGTAAAGGGCCACATAAACGCCGGCTACGCCGGCGCCATAAAGAACCTGGCCATGGGAGCAGTAAGCGCCGAGCACCGTAGCTGTGGCTGGCGCTGCGGCCGCGGGGGGATGCACTCCATAGGGGAGGGAAAGCTTTACTGGGACCAGGAGCGCTGCCAGCTCTGCTACCAGTGCGAGGAGGTCTGTCCCCTGGAGTGCATAAGCTTCCAGGAAGGGGGAAAGCTCTTCTACTACAACGACGAGCGCTGCTGGCGCTGCGGCCGCTGCAAGAGGGTCTGCCCCCAGGGGGCCATACAGCACCAGGAGGCCTCCGAGGAGGACTTTCTCCGGGCCTTGGCCGAGGCTGCCCAGGCGGTGCTCAGCACCTTTGAGCCGGGAAAGGTGCTTTACCTGAACTTTCTGACGGAGATACAGCCCGAGTGCGACTGCATGCCCGGGGCCGATGTCCCCGTGCTGCAGGACCTGGGGGTGCTGGGTTCGGCCGACCCTGTGGCCGTGGAGGCTGCCAGCATGGAGCTACTGAGGCAGGCCCGGCCCCTGCCTGACTCGGCCGCCGAGGAGCACGGCGCAGGCCCAGGGGATGATGTGCTCCTGAGGCTTCACGAGAAGCCCTACTGGGTGCAGCTTCAGGAGGCCGAGCGCCTGGGCCTGGGCTCAAGCCGGTACGAGCTGATAAGGATATAAAAAAATGCTGCTGCCAAGAGGTGGGCGGCAGCAGCCAAGCTTAGGGGAGGTAACGAGGCGCTTTCAAGAATATTGTTATCACAGGGCGCAGGGTTTGTCAAGTAGAAATTTTAGATTATCTTATAATTGATTTCCTCGTTTGGGACAGGCACTCCCTTGGGGCTTGGGGGGCTGTGGTATAATTTCCCCCGTCATGTTTGCCCAGAAGCTGGTAAGGGCGGGGGTGCGCAGGCTCAGGGCCTATGAGCCCCACCCCGAGGATGCCAGGGTCAGGCTTGATGCCAACGAAAGCCCCTATGCCCTTCGGCTCCCTGGCGAGGTGCTCAGGGGCCTCAGGAGCAACCGCTATCCTGACCCCCGGGCACTCGGGCTCAGGGGGCTTTATGCCAGGTGCATGGGACTTCAGGGGCCCGAGTGGGTGCTTCATGGAAACGGCTCTGACGAGCTCATATATTACATAATTGTGGCCCTGGGGGGACCGGTGCTCTATCCCACCCCCACCTTCAGCATGTACGGGCTGATAGCCAGGGCCTTAGGCCAGAGGGTGCTGGAGGTGCCCCTAAAGAGTGATTTCTCTCTTCCGGGCAGTTTCTTTCAGGCAGCCAGGAGGGCCAAGGTGGTGTTCCTCAGCAGTCCCAACAACCCCACGGGCAATGCCTTCAGCCGAAGGGACATCCTCAGGCTCCTGGCCCTCGGGAACTCCCTGGTGGTGGTGGACGAGGCCTACCAGCCCTTCAGCGCCAGGGCCAGCCTGGCAGCGCTGCTTGGAAGGCATGAGAACCTGGCGGTGCTGAGGAGCCTGAGCAAGGTGGGCCTGGCGGCCCTGAGGGTGGGCTTTCTCCTGGCGCAGCCCTGGCTGCTGAGGGAGCTCAACAAGGTGAGGCTCCCTTACAACCTCAACGCCCTGAGCCAGGCCCTGGCCTGCCACTTTCTTTCCAGGCCCCAGGTCCTGGAGCGCCGGGGGCGGGACATAGTGAAGGAGCGCAGGAGGCTTTACCAGGCCCTGAGGAGGCTTCCAGCACTCCGGGTCTATCCCTCGGAGGCCAACTTCCTCCTCTTCAGGGTCAGGGACGCCGAGGGGGTTCACCAGGGGCTTCTCAGACGCGGGGTGCTGGTAAGGGAACTGGGCCCCCAGGTGCCGGGCTGCCTGAGGGTCACCGTGGGCACCAGGGCGCAGAATGACGCCTTTCTTAGGGCCCTTAAAGAGGTGCTTTCGTGAGAAAGGCCATGCTTCAGCGCACCACCAGGGAGACGGACATCTCCCTGGAGCTCCGGCTGGACGGCAGGGGGAGCTTCAGGGTCCAGACCCCTATACCATTTCTTACCCACATGCTGGAGCTCCTGTCAAAGCACAGCCTCATGGACCTGAAGCTCCAGGCCCAGGGAGATGTGGAGGTGGACTACCACCACACCGTCGAGGATGTAGGCATTGTGCTGGGCAAGGCCCTGAAGGAGGCCCTGGGAGCTGGCAAGGGCATAAGGCGCTATGGCTGGGCCTCGGTGCCCATGGACGAGGCCTTGGCCCAGGTAAGCCTGGACATCTCCGGCAGGGCCTTCCTTCACTACAAGGCCTCCTTCCCCAAGAGGGCCAGGATAAAGAATTTCGACCTGGACCTCATAGAGGACTTCCTCCATGCCCTGGTGGCCAACGCAGGTTTCNCCCTCCATGCCCACATCCTCTATGGCCGCAATGCCCATCACATGGCCGAGGCCCTGTTCAAGGCCCTGGCCGTGGCCCTCAGGGAGGCGGTGAGGCTGGAGGACCGGGTCAAGGGGGCCCCTTCCACCAAGGGCAGGCTCTGAAATCCTGTAATATAAATCTATGGCAAGGAAGGCGCCCATAGTCCCCCTAGGGGAGCTGAGGACCATCCTCCTGGACATGGATGGCACTCTGCTGGATAAGTACTTTGACGACTACTTCTGGGAACACCTGGTGCCTGAGAAATACGCCGAGAAGCACAATATCACCTTCGGCAAGGCCAGGGAGCTTCTGCTGAGCACCTACAGGCGCCACGAGGGGACACTTAACTGGACGGACCTGGACTTCTGGAGCAGGGAGCTTGNCCTGGACATCCCGGCCCTGAAGGAGCAGATACGCCATCTCATAGAGGTGCACCCCCATGTGGAGGAGTTCCTGGCGGAGATGCGCAGGCGGAGAAAAAGGCTCTACATGGTGACCAACGCCCACTACAAGGCCGTGGACATAAAGCTTAGGAAGACCGGCATCGGGCGGTACTTCCACCGGGTGCTCACCTCCTTTGAGCTGGGTGCCCCCAAGGAGAGCCTTCGGTTCTGGCAGAGGGCCCAGCAGAGCCTGGACTTTGAGCTTCATAGCACCCTGCTGGTGGACGACTCGGAGGAGATACTCCGGGTGGCCCGGCGCTTCGGCATCCGGTGGCTGCTCCTTAAGCTGGGGGCGAGCTCCAAGGGCTTGGACAAGAGACCCTCGGGGCAGTTCCCCGTGCTCAGGGACTTCAGGGAGCTCCTTCGGTGAAGGCGGCGGAGCTTCTGCTTAAGTGTCTTGAGGCCGAGGGCGTAAGCCACATCTTTGGTCTTCCCGGGGAGGAGAACATAGAGTTCCTCAGGGCCCTCAGGGGCTCTGGCATAAGGTTTGTGCTTACCAGGGACGAGCGGGGGGCCTCCTTCATGGCCAATGCCTGGGGAAGGCTTGGAGGCAGCCCTGGGGTGTGTCTTTCCACCCTGGGGCCCGGGGCCATGAACATGCTCACCGGGGTGGCCGATGCCCTCCTGGACTTTGCCCCCCTGTTGGCCATCACTGCCCAGAGGCCTCTGGGGCAGGCCCTGCAGGAGACCCACCAGTATGTGGATGTCCTCTCTGCCTACAGGCCCCTAACCAAGTGGAACGCCTCCCTGCGAAGGGAAAACATCCCCCAGGCCGTCAGAAAGGCCTTCAGGCTGGCCGTAGCGGAAAAGCCCGGGCCGGNGCACCTGGAACTTCCCGAGGATGTGGCCTCCGAGGAGGCAGAGGGCCTTGAACCCCTCAGAGCCGCCCCTTCAGGGCAGGCCCTTCCGGAGAAAGGGGCCCTCCAGAAGGCGGCCCAGATGCTTGCCTCGGCCCGCTGCCCCGTGGTGGTGGCCGGTGCAGGGGTACTTAGGGCCGGGGCCAACAGGGAGCTTCTAAGCCTCTGCAGGAGGCTTCAGGCCCCTGTGGCCAGCACCTTCATGGCCATGGGGGCGGTGCCTCACACGGATGAGCTTTTCCTTTCCACCATAGGGCTTCAGGAGCGGGACTTTGCCCTGTGTGGTCTTCAGAGGGCCG
Organism: Nitrospirae bacterium JdFR-88; assembly: GCA_002011795.1. GTDB lineage: Bacteria > Nitrospirota > Thermodesulfovibrionia > Thermodesulfovibrionales > JdFR-88 > JdFR-88. Next base: position 26,642 of record MTOX01000003.1, on the reverse strand, counting down.
ACCTCCTGGTGCTGGTAGGCTACGACCCGGTGGAGTTCCGCCTGCCCCAGGCGCTGGCCCGAAAACCGGTGCTCTTCATAGGGGCCAGCCCAGCGGAGCTGGAGTACTTCGACCAGGCAATGGAGCTCGTGGGGGCCCTGAGGCCCACCCTCCGCTGGCTCGCCCGCGCTCTAAGACCCAAGGGGGTGCAACCCGAGTACCTCAAAAGGCTGAAAAGACTTACCATAAGAGGCCTTGCCACCAAGGGGTTTCCCATAAAGCCTCTCAGGGCGGTTCAGGCCCTGAGGGAGGCCCTGGGCCCCAGGGACATCCTCATAAGTGATGTGGGGGCCCATAAGCTCTGGATAGCCCGCTTCTACCCGGCCTTGGCGCCCCAGACGGTGCTCATGTCCAACGGGCTTTCCTCCATGGGATTTGCCCTCCCTGCGGCGGTGGCCGCAGCGCTCCTTAGGCCGGGCCGCAAAGTGCTGGCGGCAGNGGGCGACGGGGGCTTCATGATGACCGTGGCAGAGCTCGAAACTGCCGTGAGGCTGGGTCTGTCCCTGGTGGTGTTCATATTCAACGACGGCGGCTACGGCCTCATAAGGNGGAAGGAGCAGGCCCGCTACGGCGAGAGCTTCTTTGTGGATTTCCAGAACCCGGACTTTTCGGCCCTGGCGGAGGCCTTCGGGGCCAGGGCCTTCAGGGTGGACTCGGAGGGACAGCTTCCCCTGGCCCTCAGGGAGGCCCTGAGGTACAGGGGGGTGGCGGTGCTGGACTGCCCGGTGGATTACTCGGAAAACCCCAAGCTCACCGAGGCCCTGGGCTCGGTGGTCTGTCCCATGTAAGGATGCTCAGACCCTTGGGGCTCATAGCGGCCCTGGCCCTCGTGTCCGGCTGCGCCACCATGCCCAGGGGATACACGGCCCTCCGAGAGGGCCGGAACCTGGAGCTTCAGGAACTCCTCCAGGAGGTGCAGCAGGCCAGAGTGGTCTTCGTGGGTGAGGCCCACACCAGCCGGCAGGACCACCTGGTGCAGCTCAGGGTGCTGAGGCACCTCAGGCAGCAAGGCAGGGCTGTGGCCTTGGCCGTGGAGATGTTTCCCCCTGAGGCCCAGGAGGNGCTGGATGAGTGGTTGGCAGGCCGAGTCTCTGACAAGGCCTTCCGAAAGCTCTTCCGTCAGTACTGGGAGATGCCCTTTAGCTACTACAGGGGGCTCTTCCGCTACGCCAAGGCCGAGGGGATACCTGTCTTCGGCATAAACGCCCTGAGGCAGGACATCCAGAGGGTGGCCAGGCAGGGACTGGCTGCGGTGCCTCCGGAGCTGCTGCAACTTCTGAGGTTTCGTCCCTGCGCCCAGGAGCCTTCCTATGTCCAGGCCCTGGGGTTCAACAGGCTTAGACACCGAGGCAGCCTCGGGCATCTCTGTGATGCCCAGAGGCTGAGGGACACCATCATGGCCTACCACATGGCCCGCATCCTGGAGAGCACTCCCTACNCCCTGGTGGCCATAATGGGGGCAGGGCATGCCAGCAGGCCGGCAGTGCCCAGGTTGCTGCTTGAAAGGATGCCGGGGCTACAGATAAAGGTCCTGCTTCCCCGCAACATGCAGCACATGGTGGGAAGGGACCTGGATGTCTCCATGGGGGATTACATATGGTTTTAGGGGGGATAAAGGCGGAGTACACGGACTTCCTGGTGATAGGCAGCGGGGTGGCCGGCCTCAGGGCCGCTATAGAGCTTGCCTCCCACGGCAGGGTAGTGGTGGTCACCAAGGACATACCCACGGAGAGCTCTACCGAGTACGCCCAGGGCGGAATTGCCGTGGCCCTTAGCGATGAGGACGAGGTGGGCATCCACTACGAAGATACCCTGAGGGCCGGCGACGGGCTCTGCAACGAGCAGGCCGTCAGGGTGCTGGTTCAGGAGGGGCCCAAGCGGATAATGGAGCTTATTTCCTGGGGGGCGGAGTTTGACAAGGAGGGCTCCAAGCTGGCCTTCGGGCTTGAGGCAGCCCACACCCGCAAGCGCATCCTGCACAGCCACGGCGACGCCACGGGCAAGGAGCTGGAGAGGGTGCTTATTAGCAAGGTGCGCACCCTCAAGGAGGTAAGCAGGCTGCCCTTCAGCACTGCGGTGGAGCTGCTGGTAAGGGAGGGGGTGTGCCTGGGGGCCCTGGTGCTCAGGGACCGCCGGGTCCAGGCCCTCCTGGCCAGGGCCACCGTGCTGGCCACGGGCGGGGCAGGACAGGTGTATGCCATAACCACCAATCCCCAGGTGGCCACCGGCGACGGTATAGCCCTGGCCTACAGGGCCGGGGCAGAGCTCCAGGACATGGAGTTCGTGCAGTTTCATCCCACCAGCCTGTACCTGCCCTCGGCACCCCACTTCCTTCTGACAGAGGCCATGAGGGGCGAAGGAGGGGTGCTCAGGAACACCCGGGGCGAGGCCTTCATGCGGCGCTACCACCGACAGGGCGAACTTGCCCCCAGGGATGTGGTTAGCAGGGCGATTCTACAGGAAATGCACCGGCTGCGCTCCGAGCATGTATACCTGGACATGACCCACCTGGGAGAGGGGTTTCTCAGGAGGCGCTTCCCCAGGATATACGACACCTGCCTGCGCTTTGGTCTGGACATTGCCAAGGAGCCTATCCCCGTCTGCCCCGCGGCCCATTACATGATGGGCGGAGTGAGGACCGACCTGTGGGGCCGGACCAGCCTGAAGGGCCTCCTGGCGGCCGGTGAGGTGGCCTGCACAGGAGTGCACGGGGCCAACCGCTTGGCCTCCAATAGCCTGCTGGAGGGCCTGGTCTACGGCTACAGGGCAGGCCTGAGGGCCCCCCAGGAGGCCCTCACCCAGGCAGAACTGAGGAGCCTGAGCCGCGGGGTAGCGCTGCAGTTTGTCCCCTACTCCATACCTGCCCACGACGAGATAAGGGGGCAGCTAAGAAGGCTCATGTGGCAGAAGGTGGGCATCATTCGGCATGAGGAGGGCCTCAAGGAGGCCCGGCGGAGGCTTTCCCGCTGGCAGTTCATCCTGCAGGCATCCTTCCTTACTCGCCGGGAGCTGGAGCTCAAGAACATGCTCCAGGTGGCGATGCTCATCAGCCAGGCAGCCCTCCAAAGACGGGAAAGCATCGGGGCCCACTACAGGGCGGACCATCCTCATCGCAGCCCTCACTGGCGCAGACACCTTCTGTGGCAGAAGGACAGAGGGGGGNTCTACATCAAGGCTTCATAATTCTTTCACAAAATTTTCATTTTTCTGGGTTAAAGTCCTTTCAGGAGGCGCTTGAGGAATGAATCTTCCCGTCTTTCGGCTCCTGGCAAGGGAGATAGGCTCCAGGTGGGCGGTGTNCCTCCTTACGGTGAGCCTGGTGGCCCTGGCGGTGGCGTTCCTTTCTGCCCAGGGCTCTCTTAACAGCTCGGCCCAAGAAGAGATAGAGGAGCTCACCCACAGGCTGGGCGATGCCATGCTGGTGCTACCCCAGGGCACGGACCTGGCCGAGTTCTACCGCATGCGCTACGGCGAGGCCACCATGCCCCAAGAGTATGCCCAGAGGCTCAGGGACTCCCACCTGGGCAAGCATATCCGCCAGATAGAGCCGGCCCTTTACGGCAATATCNCCGTTGGGGGCGTGGAGGCCATACTGCTGGGCCGCAACTTCCGCTTTCCCTCCGGAGGGGGAGGCGAGCCCGTGGCCCTGGGTGCCGGCCTGGCCAGGAGGCTGGGCCTTGCCAGGGGCGACNCCCTGGAGCTTGGCGGCCGAAGGCTTCAGATAATCAGCGTGGTTGAGCCAGCTCCCAAGGGCTATGACATGGCGGTCTTTGCTCCCCTCCAGACTGCCCAGGCGATCCTGGGACGCCCGGGCAGAATCAACGCCCTTCATCTTAGCGGCTGCTGGTGCGAGCTGGATGTGGCAGGCCTGACCGCCCAGGTAGAGAGCTCCCTTCCAGGCACCATGGCCATCACCGTGGAGGGTATGGCCAAGGCCCACGAGGAGATAAAGGCTACCATGGAGCACTACCGGGCAGCCTTCTGGGGCGGCGGCGCAGTGCTGGTGTCGGCCAGCGTGGCCTTCCTGCTCCTTTACCTTCTGCATAAAGGCAAGAGGGAGATAGGGCTGCTCCTGAGCATAGGGGTATCGCCCAGGGGGATCTCCGTGAGGAACGCCATCGTCTCCCTGGGTATCGTCATTGTGGGCACCCTGGCCGGGTATCTTCTGAGCATACCCCTGATGGCCCAGGCAGGGCTCATGTTCATGAAGGTAAAGCTGAGCCCTTCCTTGGAGGTGCTCCCCTGGCTCCTGGCCCTGAGCATGGGGGCGGCACTGCTGGCCTCCTTGATACCGGCGCTTCACATAAGCAGGCTTGACCCTACAAGACTTCTCAGAGAGGAGTAAGACGGTATGCTTGAGGTCAAATCCATAAGCAAGAGCTTCAGGAACAACAGGGGCGAGGAGGTCGTTGCCCTCAGGGGTGTGAGCCTGGAGGTACAAAGGGGCGAGTTTCTTAGCATCGTAGGGCCCAGCGGAAGCGGCAAGAGCACCCTGCTTTTCATAATGGGTGCACTCCTTAGGCCTACGGAAGGGCAGGTCTATCTCATGGGGCAGAACATCTACGACGGCCGGCCGGCCTCCTACAGGGCTGCCCTCAGACTCAGGGAGATAGGCTTTGTGTTCCAGACCTTCAACCTGGTGCCCTACCTCAGGGCCATTGAGAATGTGGCCCTGCCGTCCATGCTCAGCACAGGCTCCAGGAAGAAGGCCCTGGCAAGGGCGCAGGAGTTGCTGGAGCGCTTCGGCCTGGGCCATAGGCTCCAGCACAAGGTGGAGGAGCTCAGCGTAGGCGAGCGCCAGAGGGTGGCCATCTGCCGCAGCGTGATAAACGAGCCGGCCTTGCTTCTGGCCGATGAGCCCACGGGCAACCTGGACCCCGAAATGACCCATCAGGTGATGCAGCTCTTTAGCGAGCTTAACAGCCGGGGTATCNCCGTCGTGGTGGTGACCCATGAGGAGGCCGTGGCCTCCTACGCCCAGAGGGTCCTTCGCCTGAAAGGGGGAGTCCTTCAGGGCTGAAAAGATGCTCTTTCGACGCCAGATAGCCCTGGGCCTATGGTTGGTGTGGCAGGAGCTCAGGGCCTCCAGGACGGCCTGGTTCATCAGCATTGCTCTGCTGGCGGNGCTGGTGGCCATACCCGCCGCGGTGGACTTGGCAGGAAGGGCCAGGGAAAAGGCCGTGCAGCGAAGCCTCCACTACCTGGGCCCTCCGCTAAGTGTGGTGCCCCCGGGGGTCTCCTCCTTTGAGCTTGCCACTGCCCGGCTGGGGGAAAGGACGTTTCCGGAGGAGATACACCGGGTGATACTCGGTGAAATGTCCCCGCTTTTAAGAGGGAACGAGGCCCGCCTGATTCTCAGCCTCCCTGTAGGGGCAGGGGTGTATCCGGTCATAGGAGTGGAGCCGGAGGGCCTCTATTCCTATCCCTTGGTAAACTACCGGCTGAGCAAGGACGGGGTGCTTTTGGGTTCTGCCCTTGCCCAGAGGCTGGACAAGGCCGAGGGGGACCTCCTGCGCATAGGGCAGAGGGTCTTCAGGGTTCAGGCGGTGCTTCAGAGTACTGCCTCGGTGGAGGACATAGCAGCCTTTGTGGCACTCCCTGTGCTGCAGAAGATGACCGGCAAGGAGGGGCAGATAAACGAGGCGCGCCTGTTTGCGGCGTCGGAGGAGGCACTCAGAAGGCTCAAGGAATTTCTCAAGGACCTGCCCGTGGCAATCGTGGATTCCTCCCGAAAGGATGTAGCCCAGGTGCAGACTGGCTTGAGGAGGTACCAGGGGCTTCTTTACGGGCTGTCCTTTTCCTTGGCGGCTCTGTGTGTGGCCATCGGAACATATATAAACCTGGAGGGAAGGAGGCGGGAGCTCTGCACCCTTTACACCCTGGGTACCACGAGGGCACTGGTGCTTTGCCTGGCAGTAGGCCGGGCCGCCTGGGTGGCCCTGGCGGGCGCTCTTGGGGGGAACCTGCTTGCCCTTGCCCTTGTGGCGCTGCAGGGCCATGGCCCAGTAGAGGTCCTCTCACCAGAGGTGCTCAGGAGCACCGTCTTTGCGACCCTTTTCATCGCCATAGGGGTCTCTGTGCCGCTGGCCCTTCAGGTGGCCCTGAAGGCAGAGCTGACAAGGCACATGTAGGGGGATGGTGCGAGAGGGGGGAGTTGAACCCCCACGGCACAGGGCCACTGGAGCCTAAGTCCAGCGCGTCTGCCAGTTCCGCCACTCTCGCTGGGCAGTTCGCCTGCTTGATTTTAAAGGATTTTTCCAGGACCGGTCAATCTGACAGTTCCCGGCAGGGCTTTCGGTGAAACCCCGCTGGCGATATAATCTCTCTTTAAGAAGGCAGAGGGTGCCGCAACTCAGTAGAGGGACGATTGTTGCCAAATAGCATGGGAGGGGAGATGATTGCCTGCCTTAGGCAGTTTTACTGCCTCTCTGCACTGCCCGAGGAAGCCCTAAGGAGGTTGTCCCAGGGGGCAAGGAGGAGGGGGCTCGCAGCGGGGGAGCCTCTCTTCAGTGAGGGGGAGAAGGTGAAGTGGCTCTGGATGATTCGGTCCGGCTCCGTCAAGCTGCTTAAGACATCCCCCGAGGGAAGGAAGCTGGTGGTCATGGTCATGAGGGAGGGGGAGCTTCTGGGGTGTGAATCCCTGCTGGGTCAGAGGTATCTTCTCGAGGCGGTATCCGAGGGGGTTTCCGAAGTGGTGGTGATTCCTGCAAGCATGTTTAAAGAGGTGTTCCTTAAGGAGATGGGGGCGGCGGGCATGAGGTTGCTGCAGGTGCTGAGCTGCTGCGTAAGGCAGATGCTCTGGCTGGTGGAGGACCTTGCCTTCAGGGACGTGCAAATGAGGATTCTGTGCAGGCTTTACGAAATGGGGACCTGCAGGGAAGAAGGCCCCCTGGTCTTCCTCAACTTCACCCACCAAGATATAGCCTCCATGGTAGGCTCCGTAAGGGAGGTGGTCTCAAGGGCGATGTCCAAGCTGAAGAGAGAGGGGGTGATAGTGGACAGCACGGTGAAGGGTTTCAGGGTCGACCTGCGCAGGCTGGAGGAGCTCCTTTCCGAGAAAGGGCTTTCACCGGGTTCTGCCCAACTACAGTGGTAAGGTCTTCTTTGTGACAAAAGTCACTGCAATGCAGGGACATCACGGGTAATATCATCCCTGTGAACGGACTGCCCTACATCGCCTCGTGGAACCTGACCAAGAGGTGCAACCTTAGTTGTCCGCACTGTTATATAGATTCCACCGCCGACTCTGCAGATGAGCTGACGCCCCAGGAGGCAATGTTTGTTGTCGACGAGCTTACCTATCTGAACCGGAAACTCATGCTCGTCCTTTCGGGGGGCGAGCCTCTCCTGAGAGATGACCTTCTGGACATAGTGAGATATGCCACCGAGGCAGGGTTCATCGTGGTGATGGGTTCCAACGGTACATTGCTTGGCGAGGAGTCGCTACTGGCCCTCAAGATGGCGGGGCTGAAGGGGCTTGGCGTTAGTGTGGACTCCCTGCAGCCCCGGGGCCACGATGCCTTCAGGGGCACGAGGGGTGCTTGGCAGGCCTCGGTGGAGGCGTTGCAGAAGGCCCGGCAGATGGGCATCCAGACCCAGATGGATGTGACCCTCAGGGATGAGAACTGGCAGGATGTGGAGGGCTTCGTAGAGCTGGGGGTGAAGCTGGGGGNGAAGGCGGTCAACTTCTTCTTTCTGGTCTGCACGGGCAGGGCCATGGGCTCGCAAATCTCTGTCAGCCACTACGAGAGGGCCATCCACAGGATAGCAGACCTGATTCTCAGGGAAAGAAGGACCATGGTCAGGGCCAGGTGCGCCCCCCACATCTACAGGGTGCTACACAAAAAGGGCTACACCCTGCCGGCGGGCACCAGGGGCTGCCTTGCCGGCATTTCCTACATGAGGGTTGACCCCCAGGGCAATGTCACCCCCTGCCCGTACATGCCTGTGGTGGTGGGCAACTTGAGGCAGACCTCCCTGAGGCAGATATGGGAGGAGGCCGAGGTCCTTCGGCAGCTAAGGAAGGGGATCTATGGCGGAAGGTGCGGAAGTTGCGAGTACTCGGAGGTATGTGGTGGGTGCAGGGCCCGGGCCTATGCCGAAACAGGAGACCTCTACGGCCAGGACAGCCTGTGCGGCTATGAGCCTTCCTCAGAAGAGAAGGTGCTGCCCCAGGAAGGGGACGAGTTCACGCTCTCTTGGCAGCCCTGCGCCAGGGAAAGGCTCAGGCGGGTTCCCCCCTTCATAAGGAGGATGGTGATAAGGGTTATAGAGGAGAAGGCGAGGCAGAAGGGACTGAAAGAAGTGACATCCCGCCTCATTGACGAGGTAAAGCCCCGGGTAAGGGGGCACAGAGGTTGAGGTGAAGCCGGAGGCATGAAGGAACTCAGCACGATACTCTTGTGCTATGACAACGCCCAGCAGGCCCAATGGGCAGCCGATGCGGCTCTGGAGATTGCCAAGGCCTTTGGTTGCAGGGTGGTGGGAGTGCATGGATACAATGCTGCAATGCACGACGGTGCCTTCAGAATCATGGAGCCCGTGCTGCCTCAGCGGTATCAGCGGGAGGAGATACTCAGGAGGCAGAGGCAGTTGCACGACGGCCTCATAAGGGTGGGGATGGAGAAGATATCGCTGTCTTACCTCAGGCCCCTCCAAGAGCGGTTCCAGTCCGAGGGGGTGGAATTCATCCCCAAGGTGAGGGAGGGAAAGAACTTTGCGGCAATAAACGCAATGATAAGGGAGGAGGAACCCTCCCTTGTTGTCATGGGCAGCAAGGGGTTCGGCTCGGGCAGGGAGGGATTCATAGGGAGCGTGTGCCTCAGAGTGCTCAGGTCAAATGGCGGGGACTTCCTCATCCTGAAGGAGCCCCTTAGGCTTGCCTCGGCCAGGCCCCTAAGGATGGTGGTATGCCTTGACGGGAGCAGCTCTGCCGTGGGGGCCCTGGAAGGGGCATGGCTGCTGGCGGAGGAGTTCCAGGCAGAGCTGCACCTCGTCTATGTCTATGACTCTGCCCTCCACAGGGCCGTGTTTGCGAAACTCCAGGGGGCCGCTCTGAGCAGGGAGGGATTCAGGTTCAGCGGCAAGGAGCAGGAGAGGCTTCACGACGAGTTCATTGACAGGGGGCTGGAGCGGGTAGGGTGGATGGTTCTTGACAGGGCGGAGAGGGAGGCCAGGTCATGGCATGCCCTTCCTGTGCGTAGCCTTGTGGCGGGGNTCGGTCCCGTGCAGCAAAGGCCTCAGCCTGCGGTACTGAAGAGAGTGCTGGATGGCCCTGTCTACGAGCGCATCTGTGAATATGCCCAGGAGGCAGAGGCTGACATGATTTTCCTGGGAAGGACGGGCAGGCATTACACCCAGGGGATGGACATGGGTTCCGTGGCCGAGAATGTCCTCAGGTTCTCACCCTGCAGTGTGTATATCTCCGGGCACAGGGAATTTCGGGGATGGAAGATATAGATAGATTTTAAGGAGGAGACGGATGGGAGGGCTTCTCAAGAAACTTGCCATCTTATTCATCGGCATTGCCGTTGCCGCCGCTGGAATTTACATAGGGGCCAAGTCCGGGGTGGACTACAGGGATTTCCCCCTGATAGGTGCAAGGAATGCGGTGTGGGTGCTTGCCCAGACGATGCTGCTCTTTGCCGCCTTCATCCTGGCGGTGCCCGTGTTCGTCTTGATCATTGAGATAGCAGGCTACGTGAGGAAGGACGAGCGGCTGGACAGGCTGGCAAGGGATTTTGCCAGTCTCCTTCCCCTGTCCTATTCCATAACGGCGATACTGGGTGGGCTCTTCACCCTTGTCAGCTATGCCTATTTCCCCAGGTTCATGAACTACATGACCTCAGGCTTCAAACCCACCTATGTGGCCTTTGCGATTCTCCTAGTGCTTGAGACGGTGGCCCTGTACTTCTACTGGGTCAGCTGGGACAGGCTCAAGGGGCAGAGGAAGCTCCAGCACATAGCCCTGGGCGTGCTTCTTAATGTCCTGGGCCCCCTGGTGATGATGGTGGCCAATATATGGGGCTCCTTTCATCTGAGCCCCGCCGGCGTGGACTCGGCAGGAAACATCGTGGACCTGAAGGCGGCGATTTTCAATCTCACCTTCTGGCCCCTGAACATCCACAGGTTTATAGCCAATGTATCCTTTGGCGGTTTCATCTGCGCAGCCTATGCTGCCTACAGGTACCTCTCCACCGACCACCCCCAGGAGAGGGCCCACTTCGACTGGATGGGCTACACGGGCACCTTCGTGGGCGTGGTCACCATGATACTCCTTCCTTTTGCCGGCTACTACTTCGGCATGGAGATTTACAGGTTCAATGCCCAGATGGGGATTACCTTCATGGGAGGGGCCCTGTCCAAGATATGGCTGCTACAGGCCATAGTGATAGCGGTCATATGGCTAAGCGTGTGCTACTACCTCTGGCTTGGGCTCAACAGGATTCCCGCAGGGGAGAAGTACAAGAAGTACCTGCCGTACCTCAGCTGGGCGCTCATAATCGCCTTTGCCGTGTGGGCGACCCCTCGGGCGTGGGTGGCCTCCCTAGAGGACATTGCCGGTGGCATCCATCCCATATACGGCAGGGTGGGCATCATGGCGCCGAAGATTACGGCCGTGAACCTGGCCATCCTGGGGGTCATCATCACATTCCTCATCAACAGAAGGGCAGGAAGGCTCATCCCGGAGGGCAGGAAGGGGTTCATCTACATCCAGTGGCTCATAATCCTGGCCGTGGTGGTAGGGAACCTCGTGGTGCTTTATTACAGCTACAAGGTGCCCTCGGCCACCAGGATAAAGCTTTCCATCTATACATTCGTCTTCATGGTTGTCGCCATCGGGCTCATCTACCTCGTTGACGGGCTTCTCCTTAGGGGCACCAAGAGGGCGGGGGATATCCTCTGGGGGCAGATGCCACCGCGCTCCCAGTATGCCCTCATAGCGGCGGCGGTGTCCAATGTGTGGGCGATGGCCCTGCTGGGCTATGGCCGTGCCGCTGCAAGGCTGAACTGGCATGTCTACGGTGCGCTACAGGATAAGTCCAAGTACGCAGGGCTTCCCAAGATGGGCGATGCCACCCTGGTGATATCCGGCATCACCATCCTGTTCTTGATNCTCATCGGCATTGTCTTTAAGGTGACCGGCATGCAGAGGGGAGGTGCCCGATGAGCGGAGGGATGAGACTCGTGGTGGTTGCCCTGGTGGTGACCGCCTTTTATGCCTGGTTCGGCTATTCCATTCCCCAGTCGGCATGGGAGGCCCCCAAGAGGGTGGAGATATCCAGGCAGATGAGCCCGGCGGAGCTTGCCCAGGTGGGCAAGGAAATATTCAAGAAGGCTGGCTGCGGTGTCTGCCACAGCACAACGGGCGAGAGGCTCCGGGGGCCGGACCTCTCAAGGATTGGCGCTGAATGGGNCCCCCAGAGCATGGCTGCCATACTCTACATGGGCACCGACATCATGCCTCCTGCCACCGGGCCGCCTGCTAACCTGACCCATGAGGAGATAACGGCACTGATCGCCTACATGCAGACCCTGGGGGCAACCCCCACGGTAAGGATAGGCGACATTGTACCGCCCCAATGAGCCAGGGAGGNGGGGATATGCAGAAGCGTAGAGGCAGGATTCCCTCAGCGGTAATATCCATTGCCATAGTGGTGTTTTCCTACATCTTCATGAGGTACATAATCCAGCCGCCCTTTCCCCCGGCCCTAGTGAACTTCTACATGCTCTTTGTGTTGGCGGGAGNGCTCATATATATAACCCTGGATGACAGGAGGCTGGAGGAGTTCCTGGATTTCATCTCCCTGAGGTCGAAGGAGAACCTCTTCTATGACCTCCTGCGCAAGGCCCTGCTGGTGGCCATACCCCTCCTGGTGGCCTACAATGTCTACTCCAGGGAGAAGGTCTCCTACTCGCCGCCGGCAGAGCTCTTCCAGCCCCATGTGACCCCGCCCCAGTGGGTAGTGGACATGGAGGTGCCCGAGTGGGCAGCGGATTTTGACAACTGGTCTCCAGAGAGGATAAAGCGGGGGCAGAAGATATACGAGGACCACTGCCTGGTATGCCACGGCAAGGAGGCCGACGGCAAGGGCCCGGCGGCATCGGCCATTCGCTACCCTGCGGCACCTACCAACTTCAAGGAACCTGGCACCATTGCCCAGTTGCCCCTCAGCTATGTGTACTGGAGGGGGAGGGACGGAGGCATATTTGACAAGCAGTTCAAGTCGGCAATGCCCGGATGGGCCGATGAGCTGGAGGAGGAGCAGATCTGGGAGGTAATCATGTATATCTACACCAAGGCGGGAGTCAAACCCAGGACATGGGAATAGGGGGACGGAGAATGAGAAGCAGTGCCGCGGAGGTGGCCTTCCAAAGGGGCAGGATATACGAGCTCCTGAGCTACCTTTTCTGGAGCCCCTCCAGGGAGTACATAGAGTTCATCCAGGAGGGAGGCCTGGAGGATACCTTTAGGGAGTCTCTGGCGGTATATCCCCTGAGGGAGAAGATAGACGCCTCCTTCCTCCAGAAGGCGGTGGCGGACCTCGGGAGGATGCCCTTGGAGGCCCTGCAGGCATGCTACGAGACGCTGGAGACCCCCAGGCTTAAGATACTCTACGAGTGCCGGTATCACCAGCCCTTTTGCAGCCACCAGGAGATGGCCGATGTGGCCGGCTTCTACAGGGCCTTCGGTTTCACCTTTGCAGGCGAAAGGCCCGACCACATCTCCTATGAGCTTGATTTCATGCGGCTCCTGGCCTTGAAGGAGGCGGTGGCAGAGCTTGACGGCAATCGGGAGGCCAGGATGGTCTGCCTGGAGGCAGAGAGGGCGTTTCTCAGAGACCACCTGGGAAGATGGGTGCATCTGCTGGTGGGTGCCACCGAGGCAATGGACTTCTACAGCCCCATGGCACGGTTGCTTCAGAGCTGGGTCAGGGCCGAGTGCGCCTACAGGGCGGCCAGGCCCGAGCCCCTGGGGTATCCCCTGGAGAGATTGAGGGACGACGGAGCGGAACCGCTGAATTTCTGCATAAAGGAGGCCAAAGGTGAAGGGCTTCAGTAGGAGAGAGTTTCTCAAGTGGTCCCTTGCAGGTGCGGCAGGCCTTGCGGCCAGCCACCCGAAGGTAGCCTTCCTGCAGCCTGTGGTGGTGGACAACCCCCTCAGGTGGTATCCCCACAGGGACTGGGAGAAGATATACAGGGACAAGTACAGATACGACTACATCTTCCACTTCACCTGTGCCCCCAACGACACCCACAACTGCCTCCTGAGGGCCTATGTGAGAAACGATGTGATCGTGAGGATCGGCCCCACCTATGGTTTTCACCAGGCCGAGGATGCCTACAAAAACAGGGCCACGCAGCGGTGGGAGCCCAGGTGCTGCCAGAAGGGCCTGGTGCTTAACAGGAGGTTCTACGGCGACAGAAGGATAAAGACCACCATGGTGAGGAAGGGCTTCTACGAGTGGGCAAGGGCTGGGTTTCCCAGGGACCCCCAGACCGGCAAGCCGCCAGAGAAGTACTTCCGAAACAGGGGCCAGGACCGTTGGCTCAAGATGCCCCATGAGGAGGCCTATGAGCTGGTGGCCAAGGCACTGCTTGACATCGCCAGTACCTACAGCGGCGAAAAGGGAGCGGAGTACCTCAGGAGGCAGGGATACGACTCTGCCTCCATAGAGGCGATGCAGGGGGCCGGCACCCAGGTCCTGAAGTTCCGGGGCGGCATGCCCCTGCTGGGGGCGGTAAGGCTCATGGGGNTTGTGAGGATGGCAAACATGATGGCCCTGCTGGACGATTACATAAGGAAGACGGGCCCTGCCAGGGCAGTGGGGGCGAGGCACCTGGACAACTATTCCTGGCACACTGACCTGCCGCCGGGCCACCCCATGGTCACGGGGCAGCAGACCGTGGACTTCGACCTTGCCCTGGCCGAGAAGGCAAAGCTGATCACCCTCTGGGGGATGAACTGGATAAGCACGAAGATGCCCGATGGGCACTGGCTCACGGAGGCGCGGCAGAGGGGGGCCAAGGTAGTGAACATAACCGTAGAGTACCAGTCCACGGCAAACAAGTCCGACGAGGTAATCATCATAAGACCCGGTACGGACCATGCCCTCATGCTGGGCCTTGCCCATATCCTCATGAAGGAGGGGCTCTATGATGCCCCCTTCGTGAAGTCCTTCACCGACCTGCCCCTCCTGGTGCGGACCGACACGCTGCAACTGCTGAGGGCCTCGGAGGTGTTTGAGGGCTACAGGCCCACCGAGCTTCGGAACTACATATCCGTCGTAGGGGAGGGGAAAACGCCTCCTCCACCTTTCAAGCATGGCAGGCAGTACATCTCAGAAGACATGAGGCTCAATTGGGGCGATTTCGTGATGTGGGACAGCAGGGGGAACAGGCCCGTAGCCGTAAGCCGCGACCAGGTGGGAAGGCGCTTCAGCGCCCTGGGCATAGAGCCGGCCCTTAAGGGCAGGTTCCGTCTGCGGACGGTGCAGGGCAGGGACATAGAGGTCAGGCCCGTTTACGACATCCTCTGGGAATACATCTCCCAGTTTACACCCCAGGTGGTTTCCGAGATAACCTGGGCACCGGTTAAGGCGATAAGGAGCCTTGCCCGCCAAGTGGCCAAGAACAAGGGGTCCACCCTCTTCGTGGTGGGGATGGGGCCAAACCAGTTCTTCAACGCCAGCCTCAAGGACAGGGGCATATTTCTGGTGGCGGCCCTCACCAACAACATAGGCCATATCGGGGGCTCCCTAGGGAGCTATGCCGGCAACTACAGGGTCGCCCTCTACAACGGGCTCCCTCAGTACATAGCGGAGAACCCCTTTGATGTGGAGCTTGACCCCGCGAAGCTTGCCAGGGTCAGACCCTACCTGAAGTTCGAGTCGGCCCATTACTTTGCCCACGACAGCAGGCCCCTGAGGGTGGGCACGAGGCTGTTTACAGGCAGGACCCACATGCCTGTGCCCACGAAGCTCATCTGGTTCGCCAACAGCAACTCCCTCATCGGCAACTGCAAGGGTAGCTACGAGGTGGTGGTGAACGCCCTTCCGAAGATAGAGGCGGTGGTGATGGCCGACTGGTGGTGGACCATGTCCTGCGAGTACTCCGATGTGGTCTTTGCGGTGGATTCCTGGGCCGAGTTCAAGCATCCCGACCTCTGCGGCTCGGTGACCAATCCCTTCAACCAGGTGTTTCCCGTCACGCCCATAAAGAGGATCTTTGACACCGTGGGAGACATAGAGACCCTGGCAGGGGTGGCCAGAAAGCTTGCGGAGCTCACGGGCGACAGGAGGTTTGAGGATTACTGGAGGTTCGTCTACGAGGGCAAGGTGGAGGCATACCTGGAAAGAATCACCAAGACGAGCACCGCCCTTAAGGGGTTCACATTCAAGGAGCTCCATGAGCGGGCCCTGAAAGGGGTGCCCTCCCTGAAGAACCTTAGGACCTACCCGAAGGTAACGGGCTGGGAGCAGACGAACGAGGACAAGCCGTGGTACACCAAGTCGGGAAGACTGGAGTTCTACAGGGAGGAGCCCGAGTTCATTGAGCACGGGGAGAACCTGCCCGTTTACAGGGAGCCCATTGATTCCACCTTCTATGAGCCCAATGTGATTGTCTCCAAGGGCAGCCCGCTCCTTAGACCGATTCAGCCCGAGGACTTCGGTCTCAGCCGGGACGAGCTGAGCACGGAAGTCAGGCAGGGAAGAAATGTGCTAAGGCCCTGGGAGGAGCTCAAGAAGACCCGGCATCCCCTCATGAAGAAGCGAGGCTACAGGTTCCTGTTCATAACACCGAAGTATCGCCACGGCGCCCACTCCACCCCCATTGACCTGGATTTCATAACCGTCTGGTATGGTCCTTTCGGGGACATCTACAGGAGGGACAAGAGGAGCCCCTGGGTGGGAGAGGCTTATGTGCACATGAATCCCCGCGATGCCCGGGAGCTGAGCATAAACGACGGTGACTATGTGTGGATAGATGCCGACCCCCAGGACAGGCCGTTTCACGGATGGCAGAAGAAGCCCCGGGACTACAAGGTGGCCAGGATGATGTGCCGGGTGAGATACTACAGCGCCCTGCCCAGGGGGGTGCTCATAATGTGGCACAACATGTACCAGGCCACCCATGGCTCCGTGAAGGGCCACGAGACAAACCCTGACGGACTTGCCCGAAACCCCGAGACCAACTACCAGTCCATATTCAGGTACGGAGGGCACCAGTCCTGCACCAGGACATGGCTTGGCCCCACCCTCATGACCGACTCCCTGGTAAGGAAGGAGGTCTTTGGCCATAAGATAGGTAAGGGCTTCCTGCCCGATGTCCACTGTCCCATCGGTGCCCCCAGGGAGGCCTTTGTAAGGGTAACTAAGGCCGAGGACGGTGCCGTGGGCGGCAAGGGCCTCTGGAGGCCGGCCGCCCTGGGCTTCCGAAAGGGCTATGAAAACGAGACCATGAAGAAATACCTGAAGGCCCAGTACATAGGATAAGGGAGGGCGTATGCCAAGGCAGAGGGTGTACAACTGGCAGATTGGCAGGAGGATGCTGTACCCCTACGAGGGGACAAGGCCCAGGAGGCAGTTTGCCGCCGTGTTTGACATCAACAAGTGCATTGCTTGCCAGACCTGCACGATGGCGTGCAAGCAGGGTTGGACGGCGGGCCCGGGGCAGGAGTACATATTCTACAACAATGTGGAGACCAAGCCCTACGGCTTCTATCCCCTGGCCTGGGATGTCAAGCTGCTGGACATGCTGGGCAGGCAGACATGGGATGGCGGCCGCTACAGCGGAAAGACCATATTCGAGGCAGCCCCCAGGGGCGAGACCGCCGTGGGCTACATCCCGGACAAGGAGGACTTCTCCTATCCCAATGTGGGTGAGGACGAGCCCTACGGGGACGTAGCCCAGGGGGATTACATCACCNCCCCCCACAGGGTGTGGCACTTCTACCTGGCAAGGATCTGCAACCACTGCACCTATCCTGCCTGCCTTGCCGCCTGTCCCAGGAAGGCCATATACAAGAGGGCCGAGGACGGGGTAGTCCTGGTCGACCAGAAGAGGTGCCGGGGCTACAGGGAGTGCGTCAGGGCATGCCCCTACAAGAAGGTCTTCTTCAACCCTCACAGCAGGATATCGGAGAAGTGTATCGCCTGCTATCCCCTCCTGGAGCAGGGTGAGCAGACCCTGTGCATAAAGACCTGCATCGGAAGGATAAGACTCAACGGCTGGATAAGCACCCCCGAAAAGGCGGAGCCCTCAAACCCCATTGACTACCTGGTGCACATCAGGAAGGTGGCCCTGCCGCTTTTTCCGCAGTTCGGCCTTGAGCCCAATATCTACTACATACCGCCCCTTCATGTGCCCAGGGGGTTTCTCTACCAGATGTTCGGCCCCGGGGTAAAGGAGGCCCTCGGACGGTACAGGGCTGCCAGTGAGGACAAGGAGCTCCTGGCCGTGCTTACCCTCTTTGGCTCCACGGAGTTCTGGCTCCAGAGGTACAGGCTCAGGGGGGATACCGTCCTGGGCTACGACGCAAGGGGCAAGGAGGTCGTGAGGGTGCCCCTGTATGAGCCCGTCTACATAAGGCCCTTTTACGATGAAAGGCTTCAGGCCTACAGGCACAACATAACATAGAGGAGGCGGGGATGCTCAGGTGGTTGTTCATAGTGGTTTTAGCGGCGGCCCTGGCGGTACAGGGCCATGGCATCGCCCGGGGGCAGGGTGTGGTGATATTCGCCAAAAAGGTTGTGGGGGACATCCCTTTGGACCCCCATGCCCCGCTGTGGGAGGGTGCGCCCCTTGTGGAGATTCCCCTTTTTCCGCAGGTGATGGCCAAGCCCAGGATATACGAAAGCAGCATAAGGGGGCTTGAGGTGAGGGCGCTCCATAACGGTAGGGAGATAGCCTTCCTGCTGCAGTGGAGGGACGAAACACAGGATGCAGGAGTTGATGTGGGCGGCTATGGGGATGCCGCCGCCCTGGAGTTCCCCTCCCAGGGGGCGGAGGGAAAGCCCCATTTCGGAATGGGCGACGGAGAAAACCCGGCAAACATATGGTACTGGAGGGCTGCCTCGGAGGAAGCCCCCGGGGCCATGGCGCCCAAACAGTACAGTCCCCGCTTTGAGACCGACCCCCAGACGCACATCCTTATTGACAGGGCATGGCAGAGCGGCGTCTTGGCGGGAAATCCCATTTCCCACCCCCTGGCGCCTCCGGTGGAGAACCTCGTTTCGGTGGGCTTCAGCNCCCTGACGGACAACTCCGCCTCCCAGGTCCTGCCCCAGGGGAGGGCCTCCTGGAAGGACGGCCGCTGGAGGCTGCTCCTGAAGAGGGCCCTGGAGTCCACCAACAGGTATGATGTGAGCTTCACCGAGGGNGCCGTAACGCCCGTGGCCTTTGCCGTCTGGGATGGCTCCCAGGGCAACAGGGGCGCCAGAAAGGCGGTCTCCACATGGTACTATGTGGCCCTGCAGACCGAGGAGCGCATGGCGGCCTATGTCCTGCCCGTGGTGGCCTTCTTAGGGGTGGCGGCCCTGGAGTACTGGGTCATTAACCTTATAAGAAAGAAGAGGGCTGGATGATGAAAGGCGCACCGAGTAAGCTGGCCATACCGCAGGTCTTCCTTCGGTGGCTGGCGTCCTCCAGGCTTGATTTCCTAAACGGCATGCTGGAGGGCAGGCCCCTACGCTACTTCTCGGCACACCTGCCTGTGATGGCCACCTGGAACGGCAGCGGGGAGTTCCCCGTAAACCTTACCGTGAAGGGCATAGGCCTGGTACCCAGGGACGACCTCGTGGGCGAGTATATTGACCTCTTTGAGTCCCTGAGTGCCGAGGCGAGGGCTGGCAACTGGGGGGAGACCCTGTCAAAGAGGGTAGATGCCCTGAGGGCCCTCTACGGCAATGTGGAGAATTTCAACCCTTTCCTCTTGGGGGGGCTGGAGATATTTGAGGGTACGGCCTTCCGGAACCTCCTGGCCAACCCCCGGGCAAGTCTGCTTTATGTGGGGATGGCCAGGCAGGAGGGAGGGGGCATTCGGTACATCAGCTTTCAGGTCAACGGGCATGTGGAGGTCCTCAAGAAAGACAGCCTCTATTACCGTTATCTCCTGGCGGCCAGAAGGCTCTTCGAGTTTGACAAATTCCACATCTACCAGCCTGAGTACCCCTACGGATACCTGCTCCATGTGCAGGAAGTAAAGGACAAGACNCCCTGGTCCCGGGCCCCCGGGCATCCCTCCCGAGGGCTATAGCTACTGCCACCTTCCTGGCACGGGACTTCCGCAGTGGCTACAGCGGCCGTTCCTGATGCGGTTCTGCAGCACCTGAAAGACATACCTCCTTATAAGCAGGCCTCCGCAGCTGTGGCAGTAGGTGTTTTCCCATTTGTGCCCGGGCACATTTCCCAGGTAGACATACCACAGGCCTGCCTCTCTGCCCAGGTGCCAGGCCTGCTCAAGGGTTTCAACTGGTGTGGGCTCCAGGTGGCTCCACTCGCAATGGGGATAGAACCTGCTGATGTGCCAGGGGGTCTGCACTCCCAGGGCGTCCTTTATCCAGCGGGCGATGGCCCTGAGTTCCTCCACCGAGTCGTTTACTCCCGGCACTATGTTGGTCACGCACTCCACATGCACGCCCAGGTTGCGGGCCAGCTCCGTGGAGCTTCTCACTCCCTGGGCGGCCCGGGTATGGGCAATCTTTCGGTAGGTCTCCTCAAAGAAACCCTTGATGTCTACCCTGAAGACATCCAGCCAGGGTGAAAGCATCCTCAGGGCCTCGGGGCTGATGAAGCCGTTGGTCACATAGTTGGTAAAGAGGCCCTGCTCCTTGGCCAGGCGGGCGCCCTCCAGGGTGTACTGGAACCACAAGGTGGGCTCGTTGAATGTCCACGAGATGCCTTGAGCACCTTCTCTGAGGGCCATCTGCAGGAGTTCTCCAGGCCCCACATAGGTGGTGCCCATGGGTCCGCCCTTGTAGTGGGCAATCTGCCAGTTCTGGCAGCCGGGGCAGCGGAAGTTGCACCCCACGCTGCCTACGGACAGCCATACCGAGCCGGGCAGGAAGTGAAACACCGGCTTCTTCTCGATGGGGTTCATGCTGAGGCTTGAGACCTCACCGTATATCAGGCTCACCAGTCTGCCCCGCCTGTTTTCCCTGGTAAGGCACCAGCCCCTTTTGCCAGGAGCGATGCTACAGCGCCTCTGGCAGATAAGGCACCTCAGGTATCCCCTGGGCAGGCGCTCATACAGCAGGCTCTCCCGGAGCATCCTTCAGAACCCCCATCTGAGCAGGCTGTAAAGGACCTTGTCTTGTCCCAGGGAGCCGAACTGCCCCTTACTGCTTCCGCCTGGAAGCACAGCGCCCAGGGCAAGCCAGAGGGTGTCGGAGAGCCTGTAGCGCACTTGAGGAAGGAGCAGGTAGTCCCCTTCGTCAGGGCTCCAGAGGCTCAGCCACCTGAGGGTGAGGCTCTGGTGCCAGAGCTGCTTCAAGAGCTTGAGGCTAAGGACGTGGCTTCCGCCTTCCTGAAGGTAGCCCTGAAGGGAGGCCGTGAGCTCCCTGGCCAGTTGGGCCTCATACCTCAGGAGCAGCCTGCCCTGCCTGAGGCCTGCTCGGTAGAGGGAGGCCTCCAGCCCACCCACCCCCCCTGCCACCGGCCCCTCAAGGCTCAGCCCCCAGCTCAGGAGCCTCCTGTAGGGGGGCTGGCCTGTAAAACCTTTGTAGAAGTAAAGCGCCGTATCCCAGCCCCCGAAGTTCCTAAGCGCCCTGAGGGCCACCTGGAGGTTTTCAAGGCTTACGGGGGGCTCCTCCGCCCCTGGAGGGGCGGGGACATGGAACCTCTCCGGGCCGGGAAGCTCGTCGGGCTCAAACCGGGGGNTGAGCACCACATCCACCGAGGCCTCCTGGGGGTACAGGGCCAGCCAGAGGGCATCAACGGGCTTTCGCAGATACTGCAGGGGCCGACCGGCAAACAGAGCCTGGTAGTCCTTGGGAAAGAGGTCATTCAGGAAGACAAGCTCGCCCAGTCCCCAGGTAAGCACCTGCCTTCCTGCCCTGAACTGCAGGGCTCCGTAGGCCCAGTCAAGGTAAAGCTCCCTGAGCCCGGCNCCCGGGGCCCCCTCTACATGGTCGTGAAAGAGCTCTGCCTTGAGCTTTCCATGCCCGGTTAGTGCTTCCACCTGGAGTCTCTCCTCGGCCCATTTGAAGTCTCCCCCTGTGGGGTTTTCACTGGCGATGTTGAGGCTCCAGTTCAGCTGCAGAAACCCTCTGAGCTCCAAGGCCTCCCCCTTAAGGGGCAAGGTGGCCAGGAGAAGCAGCAGGGCCCCTATCTTAGCCATCGCATGGGGGGACGGCGGAGGTAGCGCTCCGAAAACAGGGCATCTTTCAGGCCCTGGTTGTAGCGCACCTGGGTGAAGCTGACCTCGGTGCGGTGGCCGGTCTCGGCATCCCGCATGGTGCGCTGGAGCACGGTGGGAAGGCCCTGGATGTGCTCTACCTTATCGGCGCTGAAGACCTTGAGGAGCCGGTCCCCCGGGCCGTAGTACTCCTCCTTGAGGGGAAGGAAGCTCTCCTGGTCTATCCAGGATATCTTGTAGGTGTAGAAGGCCTCCTCCTTGGGGGTGCTCTTTATCACATAAGTGGGCCGGCCCTGGAGGGGCTCCCTTCTAAGCAGCACATGGGTGTCGTCCCCGGGGTCTCGGCCTGAGACATCCTCGTAGGTGAAGTCCGAGCCGGCAAAGCTGGAATGCTTGTCCCTGGCAGCCACCCTCTTGACCATACCCAGGGCGGGAATGAACAGCCAGCGGTCGTCGTCCCTCCCGGGGTGCTTGTGTATCAGGAGGCTCATTCCCCGGACATCCACGGGACGGAAGAAATAAATGTAGTACTTCTGTCTACCCTGAGGGTAGTTCTTCCTTAGCATAACGAGCTCCCTGAGCCTTTCCCTTCCTGCCTTGCTTATGAGCCTCATGAGCACCCTGGCCTTGAAGTCCTTCCCCTGGTAGTAGAAGGCCCTGTGGGCCCGCTCCATCACTTCCTGGGCACTTAGGGCAAGGGCCGTTGCGGGCAGAAGGAGCAACACCCCCAGGGCAAGGGCCTTTCTCATCTAGGCTCCTCCTTGAGCAGGACTTTCCTTCCCGCTACGACGAGGGCCGGCAGAAACAGGAGGGTGGCCAGCCCCGCCGAGAAGGTTATAGAGCCGAAGAACAACCCCACCGTCACATAGGGCGTAAGGGTGGAAAGCATCAGGGGCAGGAAGCCCAGGCCCACCACCAGGGCATTCCTGAAGATGGCCAGGGCGGGCTCGCCCCCCATGCTCCAGCTCAAGGTGGGCTCCAGCGCTCTCTCCCTGGAGAACCTGTCCCTGAAGCGGTGCACGAAGTGGATGGCGAAGTCCACTCCCAGGCCCAGGGCCAGGGTGGAGCAAACTGCTATGGGCATGTCGTAGTCCTTGCCCGCATAGCCCACCATGGCGTAGCTGAACAGCACCGCCAGGGCCAGAGGAAGCATGCTCAGCAGTCCCCACCAGAAGGAGCGGAACTGCGCTATCAACAAGAGCAGTATGGCCCACCAGGAGCCCACCGTGGCCTGGAGCATCCCCTTGACCATGAGGGCCTGCCAGGTGATGTTCAGATAGGGGAGCCCGGACCACTGGGGGGCCTTTATGCCTGCCGGGGGAGGGTTGTCCTTCAGGAAGGCCTCCAGGTGGCTCACCACTGCCTGCATGTCCCGGTTGTCCCCTGAGCGGAGCTGCACCCACACATTGGCCCTCTGCTGGGGGTAGTCCAGGAACTCCTCCAGCTCGTCGGGAGCCGAGGACATGAGGTACAGGAACAGGTACTGCCCCACGGTACGCCTGTCCTCGGGGAGGCGGTTGAAGGCCTCCTCTTGGTCATGGAGCACATAGTTTATTCTCTTGAGCACATCCACCACCGAGGTGGTCTTTCCTACCAGGGGGTGAAGCTGGAGGTGCTCCTGGAGGGCCTGGAGGTAGGCCAGCACCTGGGGCTCCTTCATGGCCCCTGTCTCGGAGCCCTCTATTACCAGGTAGGATATGTAGGTGCCTCCCATCAGGCGGTTGAGCACCCCGTCGGCCACCCTTACGGGATGATGGGGTTTGAACCACTTTACCGGGTTGTCGTTCACCCTGAGGGCCTTTATCCCCCAGAGGGAAAAGAGGATGCCCAGGGCCAGGAGGGCTACCAGGGGCTTGGCCCCCCTGAGGCAGAGGCGTCCCAGGCGGCCCAGGAGGGGGCTTCCCTCCTGCTGGGGCAGCCTGGCCGGCCTGGCCCACAGGGACAGCATGGCAGGAAGAAGGCTCATGCTAAGCAGCCAGGCTACCACCACCCCCAGGGCCACGAACAGGCCGAAGACCCTCACAGGGGGTATCTTTGCCCAGGCCAGCATGGAAAAGCCCACCGCCGTGGTCAGGGAGGTGTAAAGCATGGGCTTGGCCAGGGCCCTGTAAAGCTTCTGGAGCACTTCCCTTCTGTCCCTGCCCGGGCCCAGCCTCTGCCTGAGGTCGCTGAGCACATGCACCGCATCGCACACCGCTATGGGCATGAGGAAGACCGGAATCATGGAGGACATTATGTGCACCTCAAAGCCCAGGGCCACCATGGCTCCCATGCTGCAGAGCACCGCCAGCATGGCCACCGCCATGGAGGCCACCACGGGCAGCAGGCTCCTGAAGATAAGATACATGAGGGCCATGAGGAAGGCCCCTGCCAGGGGGGCCACCACTGCCATCTGCTTGAACATCTCCGAGCCGAAGGTATCCTCTGCCAGGGGGAGCCCCGCCAGGTAGAACTCCTCTTCAGGCCCCAGGATGCGCCTGCATATCTGGGCCACCTGCTGGGCCACCTCGTGGGCCATGTCCTTCTGCAGGATGGGTATGTAGATGGCGGCGGCCTGCCCGTGGGAGGATACCAGGCGGTCCCTGAACAGGGGGTTTTCCAGCACCTCGGCCCTGAGGCGCTGAAGGCCCTCCTGCCCCTGGGGGGCTTGCAAAAGGGGAGGGCGCACATGGAGCACCCCTTCCCGGGCCACCACATTGTTGGTGCTGCTTAGGCTTTCCACATCCCTGCCCACCACCCCCGGGAGCCTCTTCACCTCGGCGGTTATCCTTGTTATCCTTTCCAGGGTGTCGGGCTTGAAGATGCCGTCCTGGCGCACGATGCCCAGCACCAGGAGCTCCTTTATCCCGAAGGTCTCCTTCACCTGCCGGTGAAAGACCCTCACGGGCTCCTCCTGCCTGAGCATGTTCTCAGGGTCGGTGTCTATCCTCATCCTGGGCAGTTGGGAGGCCAGGGCAAGGCTGATGCCCAGGCTCAGGGCTATCACCAGCCTGGGCCTTCGTAGGGAAAGCTCTACCAGCTTCAGCACCACTTGGTGCATGGCTCAGTAAGGCAGCCTGGTAAGGCCGTGGCGCATCTTGAACATGAAGTATCTCTCAAAGGCATGCTTGAGCCACTTGAACCACCGCCCCTGGATGATAGCTGCCTTGTCCCTGGGAGGCACCACCGGCCTGGCCATCATGAGGGCCGCGCTTCTGCCCATGTCCATGAGGCAGATGACATCCAGCACGGGCTCCTTAGGGGGGGATTTTCCCAGCNCCTGGGCCGCTATGGCGGCAGCAGCGGTCTTGGCCATCCGCACCGTCATGTAGCCGGTCTTGGGCAGGCCCGTGGGCACAGGGGTAGGCTCGGGCGGGGCCATGGCCACGGCCACACCCACGGAGAATATGTTCTCGTGCTCCAGGTGCCTGAAGAGGCCGTCCACGGGGATGAACCCCTTGGGGTTTCCCAGATGGGCCACGGCAGGCACCCCCTGGAAGGCAGGGGTGAGCATGGCATACCGGTAGGGCAGCTTGGTGCCGTCCTGGAGCCTCACCTCCTGGGGGGTAATCTCCTGCACGGCCTGGTTGCACAGGGTCTTTATCTCCCTGTCGGCGAACCAGTCCTCGAAGGCTCGGCGGGAGTTCCTGAGCCCTCCGATGCCCATGTGCCCCGGGTAGGGCTCGGAGCTCAGGTAGATGATGGGGGCCTTGCTCTTTAGGCCCTGCCTCCTTAGGGCCTGCTCCATGAGGAAGGCCATCTCGTAGGAGGGGCCGAAGCAGCTTGCCCCCTGCACCGAGCCCACCACTATGGGCCCCGGGGACTGCAGGAGCTGCTGCCAGGCCTCCCTTGCCCTGAGGGCCTGCTTAAGAGTGCAGATGCACTCCGTGTAGCCCCCTTCCGGGCCCAGCCCTGGCACGGCGGCGAAGTGCAGATAGGGCCCGGTGGCAATCACCAGGAAGTCGTAAGGTATCTTGTCTTCGGATGTCTCTACCACAGAGGCCTGGGCATCCACCCCCCGGGCAGCCAGGTGCCTGAAGCGTATGCCCTTGGGGGGGAGGATTCTCTGCAGGGGAAGAATTATGCGCTCCGGGGCCTCCTGGCCCATGGCCACCCAGATGAGAGAGGGCAGGAAGACGAATTTGTCCTCGTCGGAAAGCACGGTAATCTCGGCCCTGTCGCCCAGGAGCCTCTTGAGCTCAAAGGCAGCGGTGAGCCCCCCGAAGGAACCCCCCAGCACCACCACCCTTACGGCCATCTCCTGGCGCCTCCTCCCCTTGGTTTAATGCTTACCGGCGCTTAGAAGAGCCCCAAGGTCTTTTCGTGCCGGCTCATGAGCTCCACCAGCCCCTGGTGGGAGACGGGCTCTGCCCGGCCTTCCGAGAGGCCCCTCAGCCTGAGGTCCTCGGCCAGGACATAGACCCTCCCTGGGAAGTTCCCCAGGAACCTCTCCTGGCAAAGCAGTACGCCGTTTTGTAGAAACAGCCCCTCGGCCTGCATCAGCCTGGCGAGCTCCAGGGCCTTCTGGGCCCTCTCCCCGGGGCCACTCTTGATAAGTACCAGCATCCTGTGCGCCTTCTCCTTAGAAGATAAAAGTCTTCCCTGCTTTCTTAAGCCCCTGGGCCGCCTCCTGGGTGCTTACGAGCCTTGCACTCTGGGGCAGCTCGTCCCTGCTAAGGCCCCAGCTCTTGACCGAGGCCTCCTCCAGGAGGACCTCCACCCCCATGTCCAGGCAGTCCCTAAGGGTCTCCTCCAGGCCGGTCAGGCCGGACTGTCCGGCCTCCTGGCCCTTCTTGGCCAGCATCACCCCGCCTGAAAGCAGAAGCAACACCGTAGAGAGCTCCTCTCCCACTGCGCCCATGGCGTGCCTGAGGGCCTCGGCCGCCTCTACATCCCCGTAGGGAGGCCTTGAGAGCACGATGCAGAGGTCTATGTCCTTCGGCTCGGCCATGCCTCCTCCTTCCTCAGGGGCCCAGGTTGAGCCATACATCGGTCTCCTTCATGGTCTGGAAGAGCCCTTTGAGGGAGCCCACCTGGGTGCCCTCCAGGTAGTCCTCCTTCCGCGCCCGGCGGAAGTTCAGGCAGCCTCCTCAGAGGTAGACCTTCAGGCCCTTCTGGATGAGCTCACTGAAGAGCTCCTCGGCATTAGGGAGCCCCCTGGCCTTCTGCCCCTTGAGGAAGCAGTAGACGCCGTCGCCCGAGGCGATGAGGTTCACAGCATGGCCTTGCCTCAGAGCCTCCGAGGCGATGCGCACCGCCGTGAGGG
>MTOX01000017.1 GCA_002011795.1 Nitrospirae bacterium JdFR-88 | reverse complement strand
CCAGGGCCAGGGAAAGGCCCATCTTGTAGGTGAGGTAGGCGGTGCCCAGGAAGATGAACACTATGGTGATGACGAAGAGCTCCCTGCTGCGGGTGCTTACCGCCTGGTGAAGAAGCGCCGGTACCGCCCAGCGGGCAAGCACCAGGGCGGCAGCCACCACTGCCAGGGCCTTCAGGAGGCTTACCCACAACCCCTGGGGCTGGGCCTGCGCCAGCACGGGCACCAACAGCATGAAGGGTACCACCGCCAGGTCCTGAAACAAGAGTATGCCCAGGGAGGTGCGCCCATGGGGGCTGTTGAGCTCCCCCCGGTCGGAAAGGAGCTTCATCACCACGGCGGTGCTGCTCAGGGACACCAGGAAGCCCTTGAGGAGGGCCTGGGCCAGGGTGTCCCCAAAGAACCACATGCTCAGGGCGGTGGCGGCCCCCCCGGTAAGGGCTACCTGCAGGGCCCCGCCGCCCACCAGCGCCCCCCTGAGCATGAAGAGCCTCCGCAGGGGGAATTCCAGCCCGATGGTGAACATCAGGAGCACCACTCCCACCTCGGCCAGGACCTCCACCTGCTCTGTCTCGGGCACCAGGGCCAGCCCATGGGGGCCCAAAAGCAGCCCGGCCAGGAAGAAGCCGGCCACCACGGGCACCCTCAGCCTGCTGAGAATGAACACGCACAGGGCCGAGGCCCCAAATATCAATACCAGGTATTTAAGCACCTCCATGCCTTCATGGTATCATAACCCTCGGCAGAGCGGTCATGTGGAAAGACAAGGTGCATTTCGTTCTGGTAGAACCCAGGGAGCCGGGCAACATTGGGGCCTCGGCCAGGGCCTTAAAGAACCTGGGCTTCAGGCACCTGGTGCTGGTAAGGCCCAGGCACTTTCCTGCCCCCGAGGCCCAGTGGATGGCCAAGGGGGCCGAAGATGTGCTGCAGGCTGCCGAGCTCTGCCATGACCTGGAGGAGGCCCTGAAGGAAAAGACCCTGGTGGTAGGCACCACCAGGCGGGCAGGGAGGCACCGGGGACCCCTGTTTCCCCTGAGGGATGCCCTGCCCAGGCTGAGGGGCTGGGCCGAGGGAGGCAACCCCGTGGCCGTACTGTTCGGCCGGGAGGACAGGGGCCTTACCAACGAGGAGGCAGCACTTTGCGGCATGCTGTTGAGTATCCCCTCGGCCCCGGAGGCGCCCTCCTACAACCTGGCCCAGGCGGTGCTACTGGTGGCCTACGAGCTGGCCCAGGCGGAGCCCTCCCTTAGGCCTCCCCCCTTGGTGAGCCACCAGGAGGNACTGTTCGTTGTGGAGAGGTTCAGGGAGGCCCTCAGGCTTCTGGACTACGTATCCCGGGGCGACAGGGACCTGGAGGCCAGGGTCAGCAGGCACCTCAGGAACATCTTCATAAGGGCAGGCCTTACAGGCTGGGAGGCCCAGATGCTTCACGGCATAATTACCCAGATTAAGAAGCGCCTGGGTCAAGAAGGCTCCCCTCGGAAAACTCCCTGAGGCCGAACAGACGGGCCACCGTGGCCCCCACGGCCATGAACCCGTTCCTGAGGCCCACACCCCGGCCCTCCCTTAGGGCCGGTCCCCACAGCAGCACGGGCACCTCCTCCCTGGTGTGGTCTGTGCCCCTGAAGGTGGGGTCGCACCCGTGGTCTGCAGTAATGAGCAACCAGTCCTCAGGGCCGAAGAGCGCCAGGAACCGGGCCAGGAAGGAGTCAAACTCCCTGAGACCCCGGGCAAACCCCTCGGGGTCGCGTCTGTGGCCCCAGAGGGTGTCAAAGTCCACCAGGTTGGCAAAGAGGAGGCAGCGCTCGGGGCTGCGGGAGCGCATGAGTGTATCCAGGGTGCGCATGCCCTGGCCGTTGTCCCGGCACTTCATGGTCTCCGAAAACCCCCTGTGGGCAAATATCTCCGAGACCTTGCCCACGGAGTATACCGCCACCCTGCGGGCCCTCAAGGCATCCAGCACCGTGGGGCCCGGGGGCGGGAGGGCAAAGTCCTTCCTGGCCTCTCCCAGGCGCCTGAAGGCACCGGGACGGCCCCGGAAGGGCCTGGCTATCACCCGGCACACATTGTGAGGCCCCTGGAGGATGTCCCTGGCTATGCGGCAAAGCTCATAGAGCCTCTGTGGGGGAATCACCTCCACATGGGCCGCTATCTGAAACACGCTGTCTGCCGAGGTGTAGACGATGGGCCGGCCCGTGCGCAGGTGCTCGGGGCCCAGCTCCTGGATTATCTCGGTGCCGCTGGCCGGCCGGTTGCCCAGCACCCTGAGGCCTGAGCGACGCTCAAACTCCTTTATCACTTCAGGGGGGAACCCCTCCGGATAGGTGGGGAAGGGCCTGGGGTTCACGATACCCATCATCTCCCAGTGGCCGGAGATGGTGTCCTTTCCTGCCGAGGCCTCCCTGAGCCTGCCCCAGAGGGCCTGCGCCCCAGGGTTCTTCCTTATCCCCTTGAAGTCCCCCACATTGCCCAGGCCCAGGCGCTCCAGTGCCGGCAGCTCAAGGCCCCCCACCGCCTCTGCCAGATGGCCCAGGGTGTTGGCCCCCTCGTCGCCGTACAGGTAGGCATCCGGGGCAGCACCTATCCCCAGGCCGTCCAGCACCAGGAGCACCACCCTCACCTCAGGAATCCCTCAAGCCCCAGCCTGATCATCATTACCGCTATGGAGGCCAGCAGCAGGGCCATGAGCTTGGAAAGGGCGGTAATGCCCCCCCGGCCGAAGAACCTCACTACCACCTGGGCATTGCGCATGGCAAGCCACACCAGGGCCAGGTTAAGAGCCAGGGAAAGCACCGTGGGGGCCAGACCGTAATGCTCCGTAAGCACCAGCAGGGTGGTAAGCACCGCCGGGCCCACTATGAGGGGTACTCCCAGGGGTACCACCCCCATGGTGCCCACGGGGTAGCGCCGGCGCTCGCCGGCCCTTACCAGGTCAAGCACGGCAAAGATCAAAAGCACCAGTCCCCCGGCCACCTTGAAGTCATTGGCGGTGATACCCAAGAGGGCAAAGACCCCCTCCCCAATGGCCAGGAAGCCCAGGCTTACCCCCAGGGCTGTCACGATGGAGTCCCGCAGTACCTTCCGCACCTTCGCCCTGGGCATACCCTGGGTAAGACCCAGGAAGATGGCCATCACCGCAAAGGCATCCATGGCCACAAACAGGGGGATGAAGGTGTGGGGCAGAAACCGTAGCGCCTCTTCCATGCTGAGATTTTAATGCACCGAGCAGGAAAAGCAAGGGTCAAAGGCCCGCACCAGCATGCCCGAAAGCCTAAGAAGCCCCTGCCTGCCCGCCCGGGCGTGCCTGCTAAGCAGGGCCTTCAGGGCAGCCTCCAGGGCGGCCACATTGTGGGCCGTGGGCGTGACCACCTCGGCCTCCTCCACCAGGCCCTTCTGGTTAAGCACATACCTGTGCATGAGCAGTCCCCTGGGCGCCTCCGTGAGGGCCAGGCCTTCACCGGCCCTTCCCCGCAGTCTGAAGTAAAGCCCTCCGCCCACCTTGAAGGCCCCCAGGAGCCTTCGGCACTCCCTCACGGCCCAGTAAAGCTCCAGGGCCTGGGCCTGAAGGTTGTAGAAGGGGTTCTGCCCGGCCTCCCTGAGCAGCCCCTGGGCCCAGCCTCTGAAGGGCCTGGGCAGCATCCCGTGCTGGTTCCTCAGCCTGGCCAGGGCCCCCACCATTACCACCTCCCCAGAGCCCCTCAGCACGGTGCGCTTGGCAAAGCTGTGGGACAGCTCCTCCTCCACCAGGAGCCTCCTGTAATGCCCTGCCGGATGGAGCCTTCCTCCCAGGCAGAGGGCTCCGCCATTTACGGCGTACTCCTGGGGGGCGGCAAGGCTCAGAGGGATGCTCCTGAGGGACAGCTCCGGCCCCTCAGGGCCCTGAAGAGCCTCCACAGGAGGCCTGCATCCCTCTGGGCCCTCTTCAGCCTCACCTGCATCCTTTCAAGCTCCTGGGGCTTTGGCGCCCTACTGAAGCCGCCCACCACCAGGCCCACCGGATGAAGGGCCCTCCCCCCAGCGAGCAGGGCTGTAAGGTCATTGAGGGTCCCCTTCAGCCTGAGCACCGCCTGAAGAAGCCCCTGCCTGCGGGGCAGAAGCTCCTGGAAGGACTCTACAGCCTCGTAGTCCGGCAGGGCCAGCAGGGCCAGGTGCACCAAGTGGCTTGAGGCCACCTGGCTGAGGGCCGCCAGCCTCCTTAGGAGCCTAACCCCCTCAGGGGGTTCAAATCCCAGGGCGGCCTCCAGGGCCTGAATGGCCGTGAGCATGTGCGAGACCGGGCATATGCCGCATATCCTGGCCACCACATCCGGCNCCTCCTGGAACCCCCTGCCCCTGAGGGCCCCCTCCAGGAACCTGGGGGGCTCCCACACCTTGAGCTTTAGGCCGCCCCCGAGCTCAAGCTCCACTGCCCCCTCGCCCTCCACCCGCCCTATGTAGGGAATCCGGAGCCTCATGCCCTTAAGGCCTCAAAGAGACTGAAGCGCCTCTTGATTTCCTCCTCCGGAAGACCCATCTGGCGGAACCTCTCCTTGAGGGCCTCCAGGTTGGCCCCTGGCATGAAGCCGAAGCACCCGTAGCAGGCCCTGTTCGCGGAGGGGCACAGGGCCCCGCAGCCGGCATTCACCACAGGGCCCAAGCAGGGCTCGGAGCGCTCCTGAAGCAGGCACACATTGCCCCCCATCTTGCACTCTAAGCACACGCTGTGGCTGGGCAGAGAGGGCCGGCGGCCAAGGAGCACGCCCAGGAGCACCTCGGCAAGACCCTCCGGCTGGGGAGGGCAGCCCCGCAGCTCGCCCTCCAGGGCTACATAGGCCCTCAGGGGCTGGGGCCTCAGGGAGGAAAGCCTCCGGTGGGTCCTGGGGTAGACCTGCCTCTGCACCTGCAGCTCCGGAGCCAGGGCCTTAAGGGCCGAGATACCCCCCAGTACCGCGCAGGAGCCCACGGCATAAAGCTGGGCGGTCCGCTGCCTCAGGGCCCTGAGTTCCCTGAGTTGCCAGGGCTCCGTCACGGCGCCCTCCACAAGCACTATGTCAAAAGGTCCCCGGGGGCTG
The DNA here is from genome assembly GCA_002011795.1 of Nitrospirae bacterium JdFR-88. Taxonomy (GTDB): domain Bacteria; phylum Nitrospirota; class Thermodesulfovibrionia; order Thermodesulfovibrionales; family JdFR-88; genus JdFR-88. The sequence continues at coordinate 121,582 of MTOX01000017.1, read as the reverse complement.
CCCCCCGAAGAGGCCAGGCGGAAGAAGACGAGCTCAAACTGCTCAAGGAGCTCCCTCAGGAAGGGCTGGAAGTAAAGGAGCTCAAACCCGCAGCCCGAGCAGCAGGTGAACTTGAAAAACCCCAGCCTCTTTCGCTCAGAGGAGGCCATCGGGCAACCCCCTTACCTGAGGGTAGGAAAACACCGGGCCGTCCCTGCAGACGAACCACACCCCATGCTGGCAGTGCCCGCACAGGCCCAGCCCGCAGCGCATCCTCCGCTCCAGGGACACATGCAGCCTGCGGGGGCTGAGCCCCTTGATGAGCAGCTCCCTGAGGACAAACCTCATCATTATCTCCGGGCCGCAGATGAAGGCCACCGTCCGGTGGGGCTCAAGCTCAAGCTCCCCCAGGAGCTCCGTCACCAGCCCCACCCTGCCGGGCCAGCCCTCCTCTGGCACATCCACGGTGAGTAGCACCTCCAGGCCCTGCCCCTGCCAGGCCGAAAGCTCCTCCTTGAAGATGATGTCCCGGGGTCTTCTGGCCCCATGAAGCAGGCTGAGTCTCCTTGCCCCCAGCCGCCCCGAAAGGAAGAGTCCCACCACCGGCCTCAGGGGGGCAAGCCCCATGCCTCCTGAAAGCAACAACAGGTGCCTGCCCCGGGCCTCCTCCAGGGGCCAAGGCCTTCCATAAGGGCCCCTCAGGAAAAGAACATCCCCCGGCCTAAGGCCCTGGAGCCAGCGGGTGAGCCTGCCCACAGCCTTAACGGTGTGCATGAGCAGCCCCTTGCGGAAGCCGCTTACCGATATGGGGGCCTCGCCTACGCCAGGGGCCCCTATCATCATGAACTGCCCTGCCCGGGGGGCTTCCCTGAGCCCCCTGGGCCTCAGCAGATAGGTCCTCACCCCCGGGGCTTCCTGGCGAAGCCCCAGTAGCTCGGCCCTGAAGGGCAGATAGGGATTTTCCGCCCTCATGGCCCCTTCATGGCCCCGGCCAGGGCGGTAATGTCTATCCCCGTGGGACACCACCGAATGCACCGGCCACAGCCCACCGTGCCCAGGCAGCCGAACTGCTCCGTGTAGTTGAGCTTATGAAGCAGAAACTGCCTGAGCCTGGCAGTCCTGGAGGCCCTGAAGTTCCCTCCCGCCACCTGGGAGAACTCCTCCGCCTGGCAGGCATCCCAGCGCCTGAGCCTCCTTATGGTGGAAAGCTCCAGGGTGGGCTCGTCATAGACCTCGTGGCAGAAGCAGGTGGGGCAGACCATCACGCAGTTGGCGCAGGAAAGGCAGCGCTGCTCGGCAGTGTGTACCAGCCCAGGATGCTCCCTCTGGGAAAGCAGGACCTCATCAAGCCCCTCTGGGGCCACCTTCCTCCTGAAGCCTCCCCTGAGGCGCTCCTGGAGCTCGCTCTTTTTCCTCTGGGCCCAGGCCCTGCTGAGCCTCCGCCCCCTGGGGCTGGGAAGCCTCCCGCTGAAGCCCTCGTAGATGAAGGAGCCATCCCCCAGGGGGGNAAGGAGGGCATCGGCCCCTAGGGGGGCCTCCAGCAGGGGGCCTGTGCCCACCGAGGCACAGAAGCACCACTCCGTGGGCTCCCGGCAGTTGAGGGCCAGCACAAAGGTGCTCTCCCTCCTTCGGGTATAAAAGGGGTCCTTGCCATGAAACACCCTGTCCAGGTACCCCAGGGCATGGACATCGCAGGGATGAAGGCCTACCAGGAGCTGGGCCTCGGGCTCAAAAGGGGGCTCCTGGGCTGCATATCGGCCTCCCTTGAGGCGGAAGCGCAGAAGCTCCTCCCTGGGGAGGAAGATGAACTGCTTGCCCGCAGGAAGGTGGCTGTGGGTGTAGGAGAGGTTCAGCTCTTGGGGCCCGTCGACCTTCCTGAAGACGGCCGTTGCGGTGCTGCCTGTAGGGCCGATGAGCCTGAGGCACCTTCCCAGGCGCCCGAGCCAGGCGGAAAGCTCCTCCGAGGAGACGNCCCGGGGCGGCTCAGAGCCTCTGGGGGAAGCGCTCGCCCCAGTCATACCACCTCCAGACATCCCTCTTTAGCTCCTCGTACTCCCTTCGGACATGCTCGTAAAGGCGGGCGTTCTCTATGGCAATAGCCCCCTGGCAGGCCAGGGCCTGGAGGAAGTCCACCTCCTGAGGGCTGAACTTATAAGGCACGGCCGTATAGAGCCTCAGCACCCCTATGNCCCTGCCCCTGAGCACCAGGGGCACGCCGATGAGCCCCCTGATGCCCTCCTTCAGCACCTCCTGGGGATACTGAAGCTTCCTCGTCCTCTTTACATCCACGATGTTTACCACCTTGCAGGCCAGGCACTCCCTGTCAAGGGGGCTCTTTTTCACCAGCACGGGGCCTTTCTTCAGATACTCCTGGCTGAGCCCATGGGCGGCCGCCACCTGCAGGTTCTGGCCATCGGGCTCCAGGAGCCTGACCGAGGCCGCCTTGGCCCCCAGGGCCTTCACGGCTCCCTCCAGGAGCCTCTGGAGCACCTCCTTCAGGCTCAGGCTGGCCGTCATCGCCTGGGCACTCTGAAGCAGGGCCTGCATCTGCGCCAGCAGCCTGGCCCGCTCTGCCACTGCGCCGCCAATGGCAGCCAGGAAGCGAACCCTCTCTATCTCTTCGGGACTGAAGCGGTGGGGCCTGGAGGTATAGACCCTCACCACCCCTATGGCCCTGCCCTCGGCCATGAGGGGCACGCTGAGCACCGAGCAGATGCCCTCCTTCTTGGCCTCCTTCAGGTAAAGCACATGGGGCTCCTTGGTGATGTCCAGGGTGCTTACTACCTCGCCCCTGAGCACCCGCTCATCCACGGGATGCTCCTGCAGCCGCACGGGGCCCTTCTTCAGGTACTCCTTGCTCAGGCCGTAGGCGGCCACAATCTGCAGGGTGCGGGCCTTAGCATCCAGGAGCCTCACGGTGCAGCCCTTCACCCCCAGGTGCTTCACCAAGGCCCTGGCAAGCCCCTGGAGGGCCTCCCTTAGGTCCCTTGCCCCTATGAGTCCCTGGCACAGGGAGCAGAACCCGGCCTCCATGCCTTAGAAGTTAGCAGGGCGTGAAAGGGCTGTCAAATTCAGGCTTCAAGCCTCTGAAGGGCCACCTTCAGCACCCTCTGGTGAAGCTCCTGGGGGCTCAATGTAGCGTCAATGAGGACGATGCGCTCGGGCTCGGCCCGCTGAAGCTGCAGATACCCCTGCCTCACCCTCCGATGAAACTCCAGGTCCTCCTGCTCCAGCCTGTCCGGGCCCTTCTGGTTGCGCCCCAGGCCCACCTCAGGTGGGAGGTCAAGCAGGAAGGTCAGATGGGGCCTAAGTCCACCCGTGGCGGCCTCGTTAAAGGTCTTGATTTTTGCCACCTCCAGGCCCCGGCCCCAGCCCTGGTAGGCCAGGCTGGAGTCCGAGAACCGGTCAGAAATCACCACCCTGCCCTCCCTCAGGGCAGGCACCACAATCTCCTGCACATGCTGGGCCCTGTCGGAAAGATAGAGGAAGAGCTCTGCCCAAGCGGTCAGGGCCTCGTGCTCTGGGGAAAGCAAGACCTCTCTGACCCTTCGGCCCACGGCGGTGCCGCCCGGCTCACGGGTAAGGAGCACCGGGAGGCCCCTGCCCCTGAGGGCCTGCTCAAGCAGGGCCGCCTGGGTGCTCTTTCCCGAGCCCTCCACCCCCTCAAAGCTTATGAAGAACCCCTTCATGCCAGGGCCTCCTTAAGGCGCATAAGCAGCTGAAGCACCTTCACCGCCTCCTCCTTGCTCCTTGAGCCAGCACCGCAGGAAGGGGTCAGAAGGAGCCTCTCTCTGAGGAGCCCTTCGGGGACATAGGCGCAGAGGTGCTCCATGAGCTCCTGGAAGCGTCTCTTCAGGGACTCCTCCGTCTCCTGTCTTATGGCCTCGGTGGTGGGCACCAGCCCCCAGGCCAGAAAGCCTCCCCTCTGGAGGAAGGCCTTGAGCTCCTGGGGATACAGGCTGAGGGTCCTGCCGAACTCGTAGGCATCAAAGCTCAGCACATCCAGGCCGCTCTGAAGGAGCATCCCCCAGTCGGCCCTTCCGCAGCAGTGAATGCCCACCAGGGCCCCCTGGGCCTGGGCGTCGGAGACGGCCTCCCTCAGGAGCCTCAGGGCCTCCGAGGCCCCAACCCCCATGTAGGCGCTTGAGCCCAGGGCCGAGACAATGGGCTCGTCCAGAAAGATGAGCACTTCCCCGGCCCGCTCCCTGAGGAGCTCCACCTGCCACCGGGCCTTGCCCTTAAGCACCATGAGGGCTATCTCCCGAAGCTCCTCGTCAAAGTATACGGCCCGGCCCTGCTGGTCAGCCAGGCCCAGGGTGAAGGTCAGGGGGCCGGTGACATGGCCCTTCAGGGCCTGAAACCTCCTGCCACGGGTAAGCCTGAGGAAGGCATGGAGGCCCCGGGCATAGGGCTCGGAGATGGCCAGCTTGCTTGAGGGGCTCCAGGTCTCGTAGAAGCGCTCCAGCTCCTCCGAGGCGGAGCGGTCCACCCAAAGGCGCCTTGAGGCCTCGTCAATCCTCACCATGGGCATGCCCTCGGTGAACTGGGCGATCATCTGCTCCCTGAAGGAGGCCCTGGGCAGCTGGGGCCAGAAGGGGATGTCAAAGGCCCCCAGCACCAGCTCCACGGCCTCCTGGGCCTCGGTGTGCGGAAGGCTGCCTATGCCGGTGCTCTGGAAGGGCTTAAACACCGGCTACCTTGCCCCCTGCCAACGGCGCCCCTTCCGAACGGAGGCCTTCGTCGCCGGCGGCAATCAAGGCCAATCCACAAGTAAACTGAACATTCTCAAGAAGCACCATTTGTCCTTCCCAGGGCTGGATGCTGTAGGCCCCCTGTCCTCTTGGGCATCTCTTAGTAGCCTGTAATTATAGCAGACACACAGGCTTATGCCTTCAAGGCCTTCAGGGCCTCGCGGGCGTGCTCCTGCACAATGAGGCTTTCGTCCTGGAGGGCCTCCCTGAGGGCGGCCTCGGCCCTGGGCCCGCCAATCTGGCCCAGGCTCCTGGCAGCCGACTTCCTTACTATGTAGGAGGCATCCTGCCTGAGGGCCCCGATGAGGGCCTCCACCGCCTCGGCCGCCCTGAGCATTCCCAAGGCCTTGGCCGCCGACTTGCGCACCCACTCGTCGGGGTCCTGAAGGAGCTCCAGGAGGTGGGGGGCCGCTTCCGCAAATCCCAGCTCTCCCAGGGCAAAGGCGGCATTGTCCCTGACGCTGGCGTCCGGGTCCTTGAGGGCCTCCAGGAGGGGCTTCAGGGCCTGGCGTTGCCCGCTCCTGCCCAGCTCCTGGGCCGCCTTCTTGCGCCTCAGGGCGCTGGAGGCCTTCAGGGCCTGAATCAGCTCGTGGACATCCTGCATGGGACCTTGCCTGAAGCCTTTACTCTGCGCTGGGGGTGCGCTGGGGCTGCCGCCTTTCGGCCACCTGCNCCCTCATTACTGCCCTCTCCAGGGCGGCCTGGGCTCGGGCGAAGTCAATCTTGTCCTGCCTCTTGAGCCTCTCCTCGGCCCTCTTCTTGGCCGCCAGGGCGCGCTGCACATCTATGTCCTCGGCCCTCTCGGCACTGTCTGCCAGGATGAGCACCCGCTGCGGGCCCACCTCGGCATAGCCCCGGTTGACAAAGAAGAAGAGCTCCCGGCCGTCCTGCCTGGCCACCACCATGCCAATCCGCAGGGNGGTGACAAAGGGGGCATGGCCAGGCAGCACCCCGAAGTCCCCCTCGGTGCCCGAGGCAGAGACCTCCTGGACATCCGCAGAGAAGACCTCCCCATAGGGGGTGAGTATCTCCAGCCTCAGGGTTTCGGCCATGGGGGATTACACCTGCCGCTGCCAGCCCAGCTTGCGGGCCTTTTCCTCGGCCTCCTCAATGGTGCCCACCATGTAGAAGGCCTGCTCAGGCATGTCGTCGTAGCGGCCCTCTACGATGGCCTTGAAGCCCTTGATGGTGTCCTGGAGCTTCACATACCTGCCGGGCGTGCCCGTGAAGGCCTCGGCCACATGGAAGGGCTGGCTCAGGAAGCGCTGGATTCTCCTGGCCCTTCCCACCACCAGCTTGTCGTCCTCGGAAAGCTCCTCCATGCCCAGGATGGCAATGATGTCCTGAAGCTCCTTGTACCGCTGGAGAATCATCTGCACCTCGCGGGCCACCTGGTAGTGCTCCTGGCCCAGCACCCTAGGGTCCAGAATCCTGGAGGTGCTGTCCAGGGGGTCCACCGCCGGGTATATGCCAAGCTCGGCAATCTGGCGGGAAAGCACCACGGTGCCGTCCAGGTGCGTGAAGGCGGTAGCCACGGCGGGGTCCGTCAGGTCGTCGGCAGGCACGTAGATGGCCTGCATGCTGGTGATGGAGCCCTTCTTGGTGGTGCTGATGCGCTCCTGAAGCGCCCCCATGTCGGTGCCCAGGTTGGGCTGGTAGCCCACCGCCGAGGGCATCCTGCCCAGCAGGGCCGAGACCTCCGCCCCCGCCAGGGTGAAGCGGAAGATGTTGTCTATGAAGATGAGCACATCCTGCCCCTGGTCCCTGAAGTACTCGGCCGCCGTCAGGGCCGTAAGGCCCACCCTCAGGCGGGCCCCCGGGGGCTCGTTCATCTGCCCGTAGATTAGGGCCACCTTCTGCAGCACGCCGGACTCCTTCATCTCCAGGTAGAGGTCGTTGCCTTCCCTGGTGCGCTCCCCCACGCCGGCAAAGACGCTGACGCCTCCGTGCTTCATGGCAATGTTGTGAATCATCTCCATGATGATGACGGTCTTTCCCACGCCGGCACCGCCGAACATGCCCATCTTTCCGCCCCGGACGAAGGGCACCAGGAGGTCAAACACCTTCACCCCTGTTTCGAACACCTGCTCGGCCGGCTCCTGCTCCTCAAACTCCGGGGCCGGCCGGTGAATGGGCCAGTACTCCTTGCTCTGGATGGGGCCCTTCTTGTCGTAGGCCTCGCCCACCACGTTCATGATCCTTCCCAGGGTGGCCTCGCCCACGGGCACCTTGATGGGCGCCCCCGTGTCCAGGGCCTTCATGCCCCTTACCAGTCCGTCGGTGGAGCCCATGGCCACCGTCCTGACCTTGTTCTCCCCCAGGTGGGCCGCCACCTCCAGGGTGAGGTTTATCTCCGGAATGCCCCGCTGGGGGTCGCCCTTCTCTTGTATCTTTATGGCATTGAGTATCTCCGGGAGCTTTTCCTCAAACTCCACATCCACCACTGCGCCGATGACCTGTACCACCTTGCCTACATTCTCTGCCATCTCTATACCTCCGGAAAACCTTTCATGGATTGCTCTATTTCAGGGCCTCTGCACCGCCCACTATGTCCATGAGCTCCTTGGTGATGGTGGCCTGCCTGACCTTGTTGGCCACCAGGGNGAGTCGGTCTATCATCTCGTCGGCGTTCTTTGAGGCGTTCTCCATGGCGGTCATCCTGGCCGCCTCCTCGGAGGCCTGGGACTCCAGGAGGGCTCTGTAGAGCTGGATCTCCAGGGCCTTGGGCAGAAGCTGCTCGTACAGCGCCCTGGCCGAGGGCTCAAATATGTAGTCGGCCATGGCCATGGCCTGGGCCTCCTCGGGCTCATGCAGGGGAAGCAGCCTCAGGGTGCTGACCTTCTGGGCTATCACCGACTTGAACTCGTTGTACACCAGGTAGAGCTCGTCGAAGTCCTCCTTCAGGTAGCCCTCTATGATGTTGGAGGCAATCTCCTGGGCATGGGCGTAGCCCAGCCTGCCGGAAATGCCCGTCCACTGGGCCCTGAGGGGCACCTCCCTCCTCTTGTAGTACTCCACTGCCTTGCGGCCCACGGCGCTGGCGCTGACCTGGAAGTCCTTGTCCCGGAAGTCCCTCAGCAGGGCCGTGGCGGCCCTGAGCACATTGCTGTTGAAGGCACCGCAGAGGCCCCTGTCGCTGGTAAGCACCAGCACCTCCACCACCTTCCTGGGCCGGCGCCTCAGCAGGGGGTGCAGCTCCTCCGCCCCGCCCACCTGGGCCAGGGAGGCCAGCACCTCCTGCATCTTGTGGGCATAGGGCCTGAGGGCCAGCATCCTCTGCTGGGCCCTGCGGAGCTTGGCCGCCGCCACCATCTTCATGGCCCGGGTAATCTGCCGGGTGTTCTTGACCGCCTTTATGCGGCGCCTTATGTCCCTCAGGGTAGGCATGCCTTAGGGCTGAAACCCCCTCTTGAAGTCCTCCACGCACTGGCTGAGCTTCTGCCTCAGCTCCTCGTCCAGGGCCTTCTTGTCCTGCAGCTCCTTCAGCACCTCAGCCCTCTGCTGGCGCATGAAGGTGAGGAACTCGGCCTCAAACCTCTTGATGGCCTCCACGGGCAGGTCGTCCAGGTAGCCCTGGGTGCCGGCGAAGATGACGGCCACCTGCTCGGACATGCTCATGGGCTGGTACTGGTCCTGCTTCAGGAGCTCCACCATCCTCTTTCCCCTCTCTATCTGGGCCAGGGTGGCCTTGTCCAGGTCGGTGCCGAACTGGGCAAAGGCGGCCAGCTCCCGGTACTGGGCCAGGTCAAGCCTCAGGGAGCCCGCCACCTGCTTCATGGCCTTGGTCTGGGCGGAGCCGCCCACCCGGCTCACCGAAAGGCCCACATTCACCGCGGGCCTTACGCCGGCGTAAAAGAGCTCCGGCTCCAGGTATATCTGCCCGTCGGTGATGGATATCACATTGGTGGGGATGTAGCCCGAGACATCGCCCGCCTGGGTCTCTATGATGGGAAGCGCCGTGAGGGAGCCGCCGCCCAGCTCGTCCGAGAGCTTGGCGGCCCGCTCCAGCAGTCGGCTGTGAAGGTAGAACACATCGCCCGGGTAGGCCTCCCTGCCCGGTGGACGCCTCAGCAGCAGCGAGAGCTGCCTGTAGGCCTGGGCCTGCTTGGAAAGGTCGTCGTAGATGATGAGGGCGTGCCGGCCGTTGTCCCTGAAGTACTCCCCTATGGCGCAGCCCGTGTAGGGGGCGATGAACTGAAGGGGTGCCGGCTCCGAGGCGGTGGCCGACACCACAATGGTGTGCTCCATGGCGCCGTACTCCTGGAGGGTCTTGACCACCCGGGCCACATTGGCCCTCTTCTGCCCCACGGCCACATATATGCAGATGACATCGCCGCCCCGCTGGTTGATCATGGCGTCTATGGCTATGGCGGTCTTTCCCGTCTGGCGGTCGCCGATGATGAGCTCCCTCTGGCCCCTGCCGATGGGTATCATGGAGTCTATGGCCTTAAGCCCCGTCTGCAGGGGCTCCCTCACGGGCTGGCGGTCCACGATGCCCGGGGCCACCACATCCACCTTCCTGAACTCCTTGGTCTCAATGGGCCCCTTGCCGTCAATGGGCTGGCCGATGGCATTCAGCACCCTGCCTATGAGGGCATCGCCCACGGGGGTCTCCATGATGCGGCCGGTGCGCTTGACCACATCGCCCTCCTTCACCAGGGTGTCCTCGCCAAACAGCACCGCACCCACGGAGTCCTCCTCCAGGTTCAGGGCCATGCCGTAGACGCCGTTGGGGAACTCCAGCAGCTCCGAGGCCATGCACTGCTCCAGCCCATAGATACGGGCTATGCCGTCGCCCACGCTGAGCACGGTGCCCACCTCGCTGACATCCACCCGCTTCTCAAAGTCGGCTATCTGTTTCCTGAGATACTCGCTTATCTCCTCAACCTTGATCTGCATGCTTTCACCCCTTTATAAGCTCTTCTTTCAGGAGTCTCAACTGCCCCCTGAGGCTACTGTCAAACATGCTGGAGCCCACCTTCACCACCACCCCTCCCAGCAGCTCGGGCTGAAGCTCCACCTGGAGCTGTACCTGGCGCTGAAGCAGGCGCTCCAGGGCCCCCTTGAGGCGCTCCATGTGCGGGGCCTCAAGCTCCACGGGGCTGTATACCACCGCCTCGGCCCTCCGGGTGCGCTCCATGTACATCTGCAGGGCCGCCCCCAGGATGTCCGGAAGCAGGCCCACCTGGTTGCCCTCGATGAGGTAGCGCATGAACTTCACCGTATCTTCCGAAAGCGACAGCCTCTGCCTGAGCTCCTCCAGGGCCTTTGCCTTTTCTGCCCGGGAAAACTGGGGCCCCTCCATGAGGACCCTGAAGTCCTTGCTCCTAAGGAGCAGTTCCTTAAGGAGTGCCAGCTCCCTGAGGCCCTCCGGGGCATGCTCCAGCCCCACATGGTTGAGCCACATACGGGCAAGCCTCCTGTGCTGCCCCCTGGTGGCCCTCACCTCTTGGCCTCCAGGCGCTCCAGGGCCTCCTCCAGGAGCTTCCTCTGCTGCTCCGGGGTGAGCCTCTCCTTGAGCTGCTCCTCTGCCACCTTGAGGGCCATCTCCACGGCCTCCCTCTTTATGGCCTCCTGGGCCCTGCGGAGCTCCAGCTGGACATTCGCCCTGGCCTGCTGGAGGGCCCTCTGGGCCATCTTCTGGGCCTCCTGGATGAGGGCCTCCCGCTCGGCCTCACCGGAGCGCTGGGCCGCCTGCATTATCTCCTGTATCTCCTGGTCCTTGAGCTTGAGGCGCTCCTGCNCCTCCCTGAGGGCCTCCTCGGCCAGCTCCCTGGCCTGCTGGGCCTCCTTCAGGCTCCGCTCTATGAGCTCGGTGCGCCTCTGCAGGTACTGCCTGAGGGGCTTGCCCAAGAACTTCACCAGGACGAACACCAGGAGGGCGAAGTTCAGAATCTTCCACATCCAGCCCTTCCAGTCGGCCCCGTGGGCCTCCTGGGCCCCCAGGGCCGGCACCGCCAGCGCAGCCAGCATGAGGACGGCCAGCAGAGCCCTCATACCCCTACCAGCTTCTCCGTAATGGCCCGGGCAAACTCCTGCACCTGCTGGCGCAGGCTCTGCCTGGCCCGCTCTGTCTCGGCCTGTAGCTTGGCCCGCNCCTCCTCGGCCATGGCCATAGCCTCCTGGTTGGCCTGCTCAAGAATCTCCTGCTGCCTCTTGAGGCCCTGGGCCCTCAGGGCCTCGTGCACCTGCCTGGCCCTGGCCCGGGCCGCCTGGAGCTCGGCCCTCAGGGCCGCCAAGGCCTCCTCCTTCTTCTTCTGAAGCTCCTGGGCAAGCTCCAGGGAGCCGCTTATCCGCTCGTGGCGCCTCCTGAGAAGCTCCAGGAAGGGCCTGAAGAAAAGGCGGTTCATTATCCACACCAGAAGCAGGAAGTTGACCAGGAGGACGAAATACCATTTGGTGAACTGAAGCATTCCCCTCTCTAACCCTCCAGAGAATTCCGTAGACAGTGCAGCAGAGATTATCACACCGGAAAAAACATTGTCAAGAAAACTATGGGCCGATAAGTAAAAATTATAGTTTTCTGGGGTATAATCCCTAAGGGCTGCTATGGAGCTTTACCGGAGAAGGCTCAGGGAGCTGAAGGAGGCCGGTCTATTTCGCACCATTAGGGACCGGACGGGCCCCCAGGGCCCCAGGGTGGTGCTTGAAGGCAGGGAGCTGGTGAGCTTCTGCAGCAACGACTACCTGGGCCTGGCCACCCACCCCGCCCTCAAGGAGGCAGCCCAGGAGGCCTTAAAGCAGCATGGCAGTGGCTCGGGGGCGGCCAGGCTGCTGGCCGGCGGCTCGGAGCTTCACCGCAGGCTGGAGCTACAGACCGCCTCCTTCAAGGGGCTGCCCCGGGCCCTGCTTTTCGGCTCGGGCTACCTGGCCAATGTGGGGGTACTGCCGGCCCTGGAGGCGGACTTCATCCTCAGCGACGAACTCAACCATGCCAGCATAATAGACGGCTGCCGGCTGAGCCGGGCCCAGGTGCTGGTGTACAGGCNCCTGGACACGGAGCACCTGAAGGAGCTGCTCCGTAGCACCAAGGGGCGGCGGTTGATAGTCTCAGAAAGCCTCTTCAGCATGGNCGGCGACCTGGCGCCCCTGGGGGAGCTTTACGCCCTGGCCAGGCAGTACGATGCCCTCCTGGTGGTGGACGAGGCCCATGCCACGGGGGTGCTGGGGGGCGGAAGGGGCTCCAGGACCCACCTGGGGCTTCAGCCCTGGGAGGGCCTCCTGGAGGTGGGTACCTACTCCAAGGCCCTGGGCTCCTATGGGGCCTTCGTGGCGGCCTCGGAGGAGCTTACTCAGTGGCTTGCCAATCGGGCCAGGAGCTTCATGTTCTCCACCGCCCTGCCCCCTTCGGTGGTGGCGGCCAGCCTGAAGGCTCTGCAGCTGCTGAGGAGCCAGCCCGAGCTCCAGCGCCGCCTCTGGGAAAACACCCGGTTTGTCCTCCGGGGCCTCAGGGACCTGGGCCTTGAGCTGGGCCCTACCGAAAGCCCCATAGTGCCGGTGCTCTTTGACACCGTGCAGGAGGCCCTGAGGGCCTCGGAGCGCCTCCTTGAGGAGGGCATCCTGGCCCCGGCCATTCGTCCCCCCACGGTGCCCAGGCCCAGGCTCAGGCTCACCATCACTGCCGCCCACAGCCGCCAGGACCTGCAGAGGCTGCTTCAGGCCCTGAAAGGCCTATAAAAATAAGAAAAAAGGTTTTATAATGGAATTATGGCAGTGGCAGTGCACGGCATTGAGGACCTTCTTAGGAAGGTGCGCTCCTACAACCCCGGGGCCGACCTGGAGCTCATCCGCCGGGCCTACTGGCTCTCTGCCGAGGCCCATGGCCAGCAGCGCCGAAGGGAAGGCACACCTTACATAGAGCATCCCCTGGCGGTGGCCTCCATCCTGGCAGACATGAAGATGGATACCACCAGCATTGCCGCAGGCCTGCTGCACGACACCCTGGAGGACACCAGGCTGAGGTGCCAGGAGCTTCAGAAGCTCTTTGGCCGGGAGCTGGCCTTCCTGGTGGAGGCCGTCACCAAGCTGAGCAGGCTGGAGTTCCGCTCCAGGGAGGAGGCCCAGGCGGAGAACTTCCGCAAGATGCTGCTCAGCATGGCCGAGGATGTGCGGGTGATAATGGTGAAGTTTGCCGACAGGCTGCACAACATGCGCACCCTGGAGTTCCTGCCTCCCCAGAAGCGCCAGAAGGTGGCCAGGGAGACCCTGGAGATATACGCCCCCCTGGCCCACAGGCTGGGAATAGGGTGGCTGAGGGGCGAGCTGGAGGACCTGAGCTTCAAGCATCTCATGCCCGAGCTCTACAAGAAGCTGGTCAAGCGGGTGGCCCAGCGCAGGGAGCGCCAGGAGGGCTACATGCAGGCCCTCATGCAGACGGTGAAGGAACGCCTGGCCCAGGAGGGCCTCACCGGCACGGTGGCAGGCAGGGTGAAGCACTACTGGGGCATCTATCAGAAGATGCAGCGGCAGGGCATCACCTTTGACCAGGTGCACGATGTCCTGGGCATTAGGGTGATAACGGACACCAAGGCCAGCTGCTACGCCATCCTGGGGCTGATACATTCGCTGTGGAAGCCCGTGCCCGGCAAGTTCAAGGACTACATAGGGGTGCCCAAGTCCAACATGTACCAGTCGCTTCACACCACCGTCATAGGTCCCGAGGGCAGAAGGGTGGAGTTCCAGATACGCACCCACCAGATGCACCGCCTGGCCGAGGAGGGCATAGCGGCCCACTGGCGCTACAAGGAGGGGGGCCGCATAAACCCCAGGGACGACCAGTATGTGGCCTGGCTGCGAAACCTCCTGCAGGAGCTCCAGCAGCACAGTCCCAGGGACTTCCTGGAGGCCGTGAAGGCCGAGGTGGTGCCCGAGACCATCTATGTCTTCACCCCCAAGGGGGACATAAAGGAGCTTCCCCAGGGGGCCACCCCCGTGGACTTCGCCTACAGCATTCACACCGAGGTGGGCCACCAGTGCATCGGCGCCAGGGTAAACGGCAAGATGGTGCCCCTGAGGTACCAGCTCAAAAGCGGTGACACCGTGGAAGTCATCACCTCCCAGAGCCACGGGCCCAGCCGCGACTGGCTCAGCTTCGTAGCCACCCAGAGGGCCCGCACCCGCATTCGCCAGTGGATAAAGGCCAAGGAGCGGCAGGAGTCCCTGGAGCTGGGCCAGCGCCTCCTGGAGGCCGAGCTCAGGCGCAGGGGCGCGGGCCAGCCCAAGGCCGAGGACATGGCCCGCCTCAGCAGGGAGTTCAACTTCCAGAGCCCCGAGGACCTGGTGGTGGCCATAGGCTACGGCAAGCTCTCTGCCCAGCAGGTGCTCAACAGGCTCCAGCCCCAGAAGGAGCCCGACGCCGAAGTGCCGACAAGACCCAAGCAGCCCCCTCCCCAGCAGAAGGGTATCACCATCACCGGCATGGACAACATCCTTTACAGCCTGGCCAAGTGCTGCTACCCCATACCGGGCGACCCCCTGGTGGGCCTTATCACCAGGGGAAGGGGCGTGAGTGTCCACCGGCGCAGCTGCCCCAACCTGGCCCGCTATGCCGTGGACGACGCCAGGCTCATAGAGGTCACCTGGGACGCCGCCCAGGACACCACAAGCCATGCCCGCCTGAGCGTGGAGACGGTGGACAGACCGGGCATCCTGGCCAGCCTCTCGGCCGTCATAAGCGCGGCCAATGTGAACATCCACCACCTGGAGGCCCACGCCACTCAGGACAGGAGGGCCAGAATTCAGCTCATCCTGGAGGTACGCGACAGGGCCCAGCTTCAGGGCATCACCCAGAAGATCCTGCAGGTGGACGGGGTCCTCAGGGTCAGGCGCTGAGCAGGCAGACGGCGAAGGCGGCCATGCCCTGGCCCGAGCCCACGAGCCCCATGCCCTCGTTGCTCTTGGCCTTTATGCTCACAGAGGCAAGGCCCGCCTGCTGAAGGGCCTCCTTCATCCGGGCAAGGTGAGGCGCCAGCTTAGGGGCCTCGGCCACCACGGTGGCGTCCACATGCAGGGGCCTGAGGCCCCGCTGGGCAAGCATCTGAAGTACCTCCCGAAGGAGCCTGAGGCTGCTTACGCCCCTGAGGCGTTCCTCCGTGGGGGGAAAGTGCTGCCCTATGTCCCCCAGCCCCGCTGCGCCCAGCAGGGCATCAATTATGGCGTGGATGAGGACATCGCCATCGGAGTGGCCCAGGAGCCCCTGCTCGAAAGGCACCTGCACACCGCCCAGCATGAGGGGGCGGCCCTGCACCAGCCTGTGGCTGTCGTAACCGATGCCCACCCTGAGGCTCATCCCAGAAGGGCCTCGGCCAAGGCGATATCCTCCAGGGTAGTGATCTTCAGGTTCTGCCTTAGCCCCGGAAGCACCTTCACCTTCCTGCCCAGGGCCTCCAGGAGGGCGGCATCGTCGGTGCTGTGAAGCCCCCTGGCCTGCTCATGGGCCTGCAGGAGGACCCGGTAGCGGAACACCTGGGGGGTCTGCACCGCCACCAGGCGGTGCCTGGGCAGGGTGCTCCTCACCATCCCCTCCTCGTTCACCTCCTTGATGGTCTCCACGGGCTCAAGGGCAGGCACCACCGCATCAATACCCGGGCCAAGGGCCTCTATGAGGGAGCTCACGAACTCAGGGCTTATGAGGGGCCTGGCCCCGTCGTGCACCAGCACCGTTTCCGTCCCTGCCCCCAGGAGCCTCAGGCCATTGCGCACCGACTCCTGCCTGCTCCTTCCCCCCGGGGCTATGCGCTTTATCTTCCTGAGGCCCGCCTCCTCTATGAGCCTCAGGGCCTCTTCCGCCTCCTGGCCCTGAAGCACCGGTATGATCTCCTCTATGTGGGGGCAGTCCTGCAGGGCCTGAAGGGCCCAAAGCAAAACGGGCCTGCCCCTCAGGGGGTAGAAGAGCTTCCTGCCCGGGCCGAACCTCTTGCTGGAGCCCGCTGCCGGCACTATCGCCGCCACGCTCATTTGGAGGCCCTGGCCTCCTCCCTCTCTTCGGACTCCTTGGTCTTGGTGAATATCATCCTTCCCGCGGNGGTCTGAAGCACGCTGGTCACCGTGACCTCCACGGTCTTTCCGATGAGCCTGCGGCCCCCCTCCACCACCACCATGGTGCCGTCCTCCAGGTAGGCCACCCCCTGGTTGGCCTCCTTGCCCTCCTTCAGGACGAACACCTTGAGGCTTTCGCCCGGCAGCACCACGGGCTTCAGCACGCTGGCCAGCTCGTGGATGTTCAGCACCTGGATGCCGTGAAGCTCGGCCACCTTGTTGAGGTTGTAGTCGTTGGTGACTATCTTGGCGCCCAGGGCCTTGGCCAAGGCCATGAGCTTGGAGTCCACCTCCTTGAGCCTGGGGAAGTCCTCCTCCACGATGCGCACCTCAATCTGGGTCATCCTCTGCATGCGGTGAAGCACATCCAGGCCCCGGCGGCCCCTGGCCCGCCTGAGGGGGTCGGGGGAGTCGGCTATGTGCTGCAGCTCCTGCAGGATGAACTGGGGCAGGACGAAGGTGCCCTCCAGGAAGCCGGCCTCGCATATGTCGGCCACCCGGCCGTCTATGATCACGCTGGTGTCCAGGATCTTGAGGTTCTCCTCCTCCGTCTCCCCCCTGAAGAGCCTAAAGAGCTTGGGCACGGTGAGGTTCTGCCCCCGCTTCAGCCCCACCATCAGCCCTCCCCAGCCCAGAAGCCCCAGCAGCAGGAAGGCCACGGGACGGTAAAGCCAGGGACTCATGAGCCCATCGATGGGCACCAAGAGAAGCCTGCCAAACAGCAGCCCCAGGGCAAGCCCTATGAGTCCCCCCAGTATGGTGCCCAGGGGCAGTCGGCGAATGAACACCTCCATCAGCAGGGCTAGGGCACCCATCAGCAGCCCCCCCATGGCCCCCAGGAAAAGTTCCCCGTAGCTCTGGCCCACCAGCAGCCCTGCCACCATGAAGACCCCCACTATGCCGATTCTCAGAAACAAGAACATCTCTTTCCTCTCCTTAAGGATTTATTTAGCGCCCCCCTAACCTCCTTGAAGGGTGGCATAGAATCTCTTTCCCCGGCGGTTCACCAGGAGCAGCACCGTCCGCTCCCCCGAAAGCCTTCTGCTTAGGCGGTCAAAGTCCCCCAGGGTGCGCACCCTTTGGGACTCCATCTCCTCTATCACATCGCCCCTTCTGAGGCCGGCCCTGGCGGCCGGGCTTGCGGGGGCCACCTGGGTGATGAGCACCCCCTGGGCATCCTTGAGGCCCAGCTGCCGGGCCACCTCCCTGCTGAGCTCCGCCACGGCCAGGCCGGAAAAGGGCCTTGTCCCTTGCGTCCTGGGGCGGTGCAGGGCCCTGGAGGCCTGCTCGGGGCCCTCCGGATACTGTCCCACCTGGACCTCCACCCTCCTGGCCCTCCCCTGCCTCATGAACTCCAGCTCTACCCTGCTTCCCGGGGCCAGCCGGGCCACCATGAGCTTGAGGGCAGAGGGCTCCCGCACCTCTCGTCCCGCCAGGGCCACAATCACATCGCCCCTTTGAAGACCGGCCCTCTGGGCAGGCCCCCCGGGCACTACATCGCTCACCAGGGCACCGCTTGGGCCCCGCAGGCCGAACTTCTGGGCCAGCTGGGGCGTAAGCTCCTGGATGCTCACCCCCAGCCAGCCCCTCACCACCCGGCCATGCTCAATGAGCTGCTTCATTATCTGCCGGGCCATGTTGGAGGGCACGGCAAAGCCCACCCCCTGGTAGCCTCCGGTGCGGGAGAATATGGCGGTGTTGATGCCCACCAGCTCGCCCCGAATGTTCACCAGGGGGCCGCCGGAGTTTCCAGGGTTGATGGCCGCATCGGTCTGGATGAAGTCCTCGTAGTCGGCAATGCCCACATTGGCCCTGCCGGTGGCGCTCACTATCCCCATGGTGACGGTATGGCCCAGGCTGAAGGGGTTGCCCACCGCCAGCACCAGCTGGCCCACCCTGAGCTGGTCAGAGTCGCCCCAGGCGATGGTAGGTAGCCCCCGGGCCTTGATCCTCAGCACCGCCAAGTCGGTCTTGGGGTCTGCGCCCACCAGGGCGGCCTTGAAGCTCCGCCGGTCGTAGAGGGTCACCCTCACCTCCTCCGCATCGGCCACCACATGGTAGTTGGTGATGATGTAGCCGTCGGGACTGACAATGACCCCTGAGCCCAGGTTGTCCTCCGCCCCTCCTCGGCGGGGCCCATAGGGGTCAAAGAACTCCCGGAAGAAGTCCTCAAAGAAGGAGTCCTCCTCGTAGGTCCGGACGGCGGAGATATTCACCACCGCCGGGGAGACCTCCTGGGCCGTGCGGACAAAGACCTCCTGGGCCGACTGCCCCAGAAAGCTGGCAGGCTGAACCTGAGGCTTGGCAGAAGGCAGGGGAGCAACGCTTAAAGAAGCCACCCACCCCAGGGCAAACCCCAGGGCCAGAAGAAGGAGACCGCCCACGAGTTTTCTCATTTATTTTTTATTATAAGTCCCACCGGGAAGGGTTGTAAAGGCAGGGGGGAAAAAATGTTATAATGGAGGGCGTGAGGGCCGCGATAGTAATCCCTGCCAGGTATGCCTCCAGCAGGTTTCCGGGCAAGGCCCTGGCAACCCTGGCGGGAAAGCCCCTTCTTCAGCACACCTGGCAGCAGGCCTCCCAGGCCTCCGTGGAGGCCGTGCTCATCGCCACCGACCACGAGGAAATCTACCGGTGTGCCCGGGCCTTCGGGGCCCAGGTGGTGATGACCTCCCCGGAGCACCCCTCGGGCACCGACAGGGTGGCCGAGGCCCTGAAGCATCTTCCCTGGTGCCAGGCGGTACTGAACCTGCAGGCCGATGAGCCCTTCATAAGGCCCCAGATGATAGAGCAGGCCCTGGAGCTCCTTGAGGAGGCCCCCATGGCCACCCTGGCCAGTCCCATAAGACAGTGGCAGGAGCTACAGGACCCCCATGTAGTGAAGGTAGTGCTGGACGCCCAGGGCTGGGCCCTCTACTTCTCCAGGGCCCCCATTCCCTACCACCGCCAAAGGGGGGCAAGGCCCAAGGCCCTCAAGCACATAGGCCTTTATGCCTACCGTCGGGAGGCCCTGGAGGCCTTCGTCCAGCATCCCCCCACGGAGCTGGAGGCCCTGGAGGCCCTGGAGCAGCTGAGGGCCCTGCAGATGGGCCTGAGGATAAAGGTGGGCATCACCCATTACGAGACCCTGGGGGTGGACACCCCTGAGGACCTCAGGAGGGCCGAGCAGTGGCTAAGTACATCTTCGTAACGGGCGGGGTAGTCTCTGCCCTGGGCAAGGGCATAGCGGCGGCGGCCACCGGAGCCCTCCTGGAGGGCATGGGCCTGAAGGTCACACTGCAGAAGCTGGACCCTTACATAAATGTGGACCCCGGTACCCTCAGCCCCTTCCAGCACGGCGAGGTCTATGTGACCGACGACGGCACCGAGACCGACCTGGACCTGGGCCACTACGAGCGCTTCACCCATGTGCGCACCAACCGGAACAACAACTACACCACGGGCAAGATCTACTACAATGTGATTACCAAGGAGCGCCGGGGCGACTACCTGGGCGAGACCGTCCAGGTGGTGCCCCACATCACCGACGAGATAAAGGCCGCCATCCGCTCCGTCCAGGAGGACTACGATGTGGTCATCGTGGAGATAGGCGGCACCGTGGGCGACATAGAGGGGCTGCCCTTCCTGGAGGCCATCAGGCAGATGCGCTACGATGTGGGCAGGGACAATGTATTCTACATGCATCTTACCCTGGTGCCCTATGTGAAGACCTCCGGGGAGCTGAAGACCAAGCCCACCCAGCACAGCGTGATGAAGCTCAGGGAAATCGGCATCCAGCCGGATGTGATACTCTGCCGGGTGGACCGTCCCCTGCCGGAGGCAGTGAAGCGCAAGATTGCCATCCACTGCAATGTGGAGCCCGAGGCGGTCATAGCGGCCCGGGATGTGGAGTTCATCTACGAGGTGCCCCTGGTGCTGGAGGCCGAGGGCCTGGCCACCATCCTCAGGAAGAAGCTCTCCCTGAGGGACCATCCCCCCAGGCTCCAGCTCTGGCGCCAGGTGCTGCAGACCCTCAGGGCCCCCAGGCACGAGGTCAACATTGCCGTGGTGGGCAAGTACACGGGGCTCAAGGACTCCTACAAGAGCCTCATTGAGGCCCTCACCCACGGGGGCGTGGCCAACGATGCCCGGGTGAACATCCACTGGGTAGACTCCGAGGACATAGAGGCCCAGGGCCCGGAGCGCTTCCTCCAGGAGGCCGACGGGGTGCTGGTGCCGGGCGGTTTCGGCCAAAGGGGCATAGAGGGAAAGATCCAGGCCATCCGCTACGCCAGGGAAAAGCGCATCCCCTACTTCGGCATCTGCCTGGGCATGCAGTGCGCGGTGATAGAGTTTGCCCGGAATGTGTGTGGCCTCAAGGCCAACAGCACCGAGTTCGACCCCGCCACCCCCGAGCCGGTCATTTATCTGATGCAGCGCTGGTACGACTTCCGCACCGGCAGGGTGCAGGTGCGCTCCCACGAGTCCCAGAAGGGGGGCACCATGCGGCTGGGGGCCTACCCCTGCGTGCTGAAGGAGGGCTCCCTGGCCCACCAGGCCTACGGGCTGAGGGAGGTATCCGAGAGGCACAGGCACCGCTACGAGTTCAACAACGCCTACCGCCAAGTGCTGGGCCAGGCTGGAATGGTCTTTTCCGGCCTGAGCCCGGACGGCGAGCTGGTGGAAATCGTAGAGCTGAAGGGGCACCCCTGGTTCCTGGGCTGCCAGTTCCACCCCGAGTTCAAGAGCCGCCCCACGGAGCCCCACCCCCTGTTCAGGGCCTTCATAGAGGCGGCCCTCAGGGAGCGGCGGGCCCTGTTCCCGGAGGCAGAGGTGCTTAAGCCCCCCGAGGCCCAGTTGGGTTAAAATACCCCGGCATGAAGAGCCCCTCTACCAGAGAGGTCCGCATAGGTTCGGCCCGCTGCGGCGGGGGAGCGCCGCCCCTGGTGGTGGCAGGCCCCTGCGTGGTTGAGTCCGAGGAGGGGGTGCTCCAGACCGCCACGGCGCTCAGGGACATCTGCCGGCGCCTGGGCCTTGCCCTGGTGTTCAAGAGCTCCTACGATAAGGCCAACCGCTCCTCCCTGAGCTCCTTCAGGGGCCCCGGGCTTGAGCGGGGCCTGAGGGTGCTTCAGGATGTGAAGAGCAAGACGGGCCTTCCCGTGCTCTCGGATGTGCACAGCCCCCAGGAGGTAGGCCCGGCCTCGGAGGTGCTGGATGCCCTGCAGGTGCCGGCCTTTCTGTGCCGGCAGACGGACCTTATCCTGGCCGCCGCCGAAACGGCCTTGCCGGTGAACATAAAGAAGGGGCAGTTCATGGCCCCCTGGGACATGGCCAATGTGGTGGAGAAGTTCACCTCCAGGGGCAACCACAACCTGCTGCTTACGGAGCGGGGTGTTAGCTTTGGCTACAACAACCTGGTGGTGGACATGCGCTCCCTGCCCATCATGCGCTCCCTGGGCTATCCCGTGCTCTTTGACGCCACCCACAGCGTGCAGCTTCCGGGGGGACTGGGCAGGGCCTCGGGGGGGCAGAGGCAGTTCGTCGCCCCCCTGGCCAGGGCCGCCGTGGCAGCGGGGCTGGACGGCATCTTCCTGGAGGTTCACCCCCGCCCCCAGGAGGCCCTGTGCGACGGGCCCAACATGCTGCCCCTGGAGGAGGTGGAGGAGGTGCTCCAGAGCCTGAAGAGCATCTGGGAGGTCAGCCGTGGATACTATTGAGGAGGCCAGGAGGGTCCTCAAGATAGAGGCCCAGGCCCTGCTGGAGCTTTCGGAAAGGCTGGATGCCTCCTTCCAGCAGGCCCTGCAGCTCATCCACCGCTGCCTGGGCAGGGTGATAGTCACGGGCATGGGCAAGTCCGGCCTGGTGGGCAAGAAGATAGCGGCCACCTTCTCCTCCATAGGGGTGCCCTCGTATTTTCTGCACCCTGCCGAGGCCGGCCACGGCGACCTGGGGCTACTGACCAGGGAGGATGTGCTGCTGGCCATATCCAACAGCGGGGAGACCCAGGAGGTGCTCCAGCTCCTTCCGCATCTAAAGCGCTTCGGGGTGCCCCTGGTGGCCCTCACGGGCAACGCCTCCAGCACCCTGGCCAGGGCGGCCGATGTGCACATAGACATCAGGGTGTCCCAGGAGGCCTGTCCCCTGGGGGTGGTGCCCACGGCCTCAAGCACCGCCGCCTTGGCCATGGGCGACGCCCTGGCCGTGGCCCTCATAAAACTCAGGGGCCTGAGCCCCCAGGACTTCGCCACCTTCCACCCAGGAGGCAGCCTGGGCAGAAAGCTCCTCATAAAGGTAGGGGACCTCATGCACACCGGCCAGGGGCTCCCCCGCGTCTGGACCCACACCCCTATGAGCGAGGCGGTGGTGGAGATATCCTCCAAGCGCCTGGGCATAACCACCGTGCTGGATGCAGAGGAAAAGGTAGTAGGGGTCATAACCGACGGCGACCTCCGTAGGGGTATTCAGCGCTGGGGCAGGGAGTTTTTTGACCTCAAGGCGGGCGATGTCATGACCCCTAAGCCCAAGTGCATCGGCCCGGAGGAACTGGCCGCCAGGGCCCTGGCGGTGATGCAGACCCACAGCATAACCGCCCTGGTGGTGCCCGACTCCCAGGGCAGGGCCCTGGGGGTGCTACACATCCACGACATCCTCAAGCAGGGCATCGCATGAGGGCCAGGGGGGCCACGCTCAGGGAGCTCAGAAGGAGGGCCAGGGGGGTGAGGCTCCTCATCCTGGATGTGGACGGAGTGCTCACGGACGGGGGAATAATCCTGGACAACGAGGGCAACGAGCTCAAGAAGTTCCATGTCCGGGACGGCCACGGCATAAAGATGCTGCAGGCTGCAGGGGTGGAGGTAGCCATCATCACCGGCAGGGGCTCCAGGGTGGTGGAGCTCAGGGCCCAGGAGCTGGGCATCAGGGAGCTTTACCAGCGCTGCAAGGACAAGGGGGCCGCCTACGAGCACCTGCTCGGGAAGCTGGGCCTCAGGCAGGAGGAGGTGGCCTACATGGGCGACGATGTGGTGGACATCCCCCTCCTTAGGAAGGTGGGACTTCCCATCGCCGTGGCCGACGCCCACCAGGAGGCCCGGCGCCACGCCCTCCTGATTACCTCCCAGCCGGGGGGAAGGGGCGCAGTGAGGGAGGCAACGGACTTCATAATAAAGGCCAAAGGGCTGTGGAATGCACTCATCGGCTCCTACCTTGAGGATTAACATTCCCACCCTGCTTACCCTAAGCAGGGTGCTCCTTATACCCCTGTTCATCGTGCTGGCGCCCGAAAGGCCCCTGCTGGGCGCAGGGGTGTTCATTGCGGCCTCCTTTACCGATGTGCTGGACGGCTACCTGGCCAGGCGCCTCAAGGCCATCACCAAGTTCGGCATCATCTTTGACCCCATTGCGGACAAGTTCCTGGTCATCGCCGCCCTCGTACTGCTGGTGGACATGGCCAGGCTCAGCGTGTGGGTGGCCACGATGCTCATAGTGAGGGACTTCCTGGTGACGGCCCTGAGGGTGGTGGCCCTGTCCAAAGGCATGGTAATGGCCGCCGAGGNGGGAGGAAAGCTCAAGACCGGGGCACAGTTCGTGGGCATCATCTGCCTGGTCCTGGGCGGCGAGTTCCTGGGGGTGGACCTCTTTGACCTGGGCACGGCCCTCCTGTGGGCCGCCATGGTGCTGGCGGTGGTGTCGGCCTATCAGTACNCCCTGAGCTTCTGGAGGAGGCTATGAAGCTCCTGGGCCTGCTCCTGGGTGCCTACCTGCTGGGCTCGGTACCCTTCGGGCTCCTGGCGGCCAGGCTCAAGGGGGTGGACCCCCGCCGTGTTGGCAGCGGCAACATCGGGGCCACCAATGTGCTCAGGGCCGCAGGGGCAGGCCCGGCAGCGCTCACCCTCCTGGGCGACGCCCTCAAGGGGGCCCTGCCGGTGCTCCTGGCCAGGGCCTGGGGACTTGAGCCCGGGGGACAGGGCCTGGTGGGCCTGGCCGCAGTGCTGGGGCACGACTTCTCCCTGTGGCTCCGCCTGAGGGGTGGAAAGGGGGTGGCCACCACCCTGGGAGTAGCCTTGGCCTATGCACCCTGGGCAGGTCTTCTGTGCCTCTTCTGCTGGGTAGCGGTAGCCCTGCTGGCCCGCTACTCCTCCCTGGCCGCCCTCCTGAGCCTGGGTATAGCCCTGCCCCTGGCAGTGGCCGCCCTCTACGGGGAGCCGGCCATGGTGCTTACGGCCCTGGCCCTGGCAGGCTTGATNCTCTGGCGCCACACTGGCAATATAAAGAGACTTCTTAGGGGACAGGAGCCGCGCCTTGGCAAAAAGACTGCTTGAGACACTGCTTCTGCTTTTCCTGGGCCCCGCCCTGGCCCACGGGGAGGATGTGCTTCAGCGGAGGCTGGACGAGGGGCTTCGAAACTACGAGGCCTACTCCTATGTGCTTTTAAAGGAGGCCCGCCAGGCCCCCGTAGCGGAGGCCGGACAGCTCCTCAGGCGGGCCGTAGAGGCCTCCCCCGATGTGCCCGCCCTGCACTTCGCCCTTTCGGGCTGGAACCTCAGGCACCTGCCCGGGGGCCTGTTTGAATGGATGCAGCCCTTCATCGAGGGCTTCAGGGCCTACAAGCGGGGCTGGTGGTGGTGCCTGAGCCTTGCCGGCCTCCTCCTTTCGTCCCTCCTGGCGGCCACCCTGTTTACCGTGGCCATGGTGGTGCTGGTAAGGCTTCCGCAGGAGCTGCCGCTGCTTAAGCACGAGGTGGAGGAGGACAGGCGCAAGCTCCTTCTGCTTCTTCCCCTCCTTCTGGCCCTGCCCTTTGGGGCAGGGCCCTTCCTGCTGAGCCTCCTGGTGGTGCTGGGCCTTTACTTCAGGGGCGCCTCCAGGGCCCTGCTGCCCCTGGCCCTCCTGGTGCTGCTCCTTTGGCCCCTGCTGACAGGGGCGGTGGCGGTGCTGCTGGGGGCTTCAAGTCCCCAGCTGAGGGCCACCGTGGCGGTCAACGAGGGCAGGGACAACNCCCTGGCCCTTCAGGCCCTCAGGGGGAGGCAGGACTTTGCCAGCCTGTTTTCCCTGGCCCTGGCCCTGAAGCGCCGGGGGAGGCTGCAAGAGGCCCTGGAGCTTTACCAAAAGGCCTGGCAGAAGCGCCCCCAGGAGCACAGGGTGCTTACCAACCAGGCCAACTGCTACTTCCTCATGGGCCAGCTGCAGCGCGCCAAGGAGCTTTACGAGCTGTCCCTGAGCATAAGACCCACCGCCGCGGCCTACTACAACCTGGGGCAGCTCTACAGGGAGAGGCTGGAGTTCTCCCGAGGGGATGAGCTCTTCAGGCAGGCCTCCCAGCTGGACAGGGAGCGCGTCTCCGCCTTCACTGCCCGGGCCAGCCGCCAGCCCAACCGCTTCCTCATGGATGAGCACCTGGGGCCGCGGGATTTCCTCTCCTTCCTCCGGCTGCCTTCCCTTCCCCCGGGAGCCTGGGGCAGCCCCCTCCTGGCCCTCCTCCTGGGGGCCAGCCTGGGGGCCATGCGCAGAAGGAGGTTCAAGGCCCTCCGATGCTCCCGCTGCCAGAAGGTCCTCTGCCCCCGCTGCGAAAGGAACCTCCAGTGGGGCCACATGTGCGGCGACTGCTACAGAAGCCTGGTGAAAATGGAGAGCGTGGAGCCCCGAGAGAGGGTCAACAGGCTGCTGATGATTCACGAAAGACAGAACAGGCAGAGGACCATCCTGCGCCTGCTGAGCTTTGCCCCCCCGGGAGTGGCCCACCTGTATGCAGGCCACCTCCTGAGCGGGACAGTGGCCCTGTGGGTCTTCAGCTTCCTGGTGCTGCTTATGCTCCTGAACCCTCTCCTGGAGACCGGCCTGGGAGGGCTGAGCCACAACTGGCTGTCTCCACTGCTGTTGCCTGTAGCGCTGGCACTCTACCTTACAGGGGCCCTTAGGGCCAGGAGGCTTCAGTGGCTCTAGAGGGCTCCATAAAGGAGTTCGGCCTGGCTGATATTCTGCAGCTCCTGTACTTTCAGCGGAAGACCGGACTGCTGAGCATCCAGGGCCCTTCCGATGTGGTAAGGCTCCTGTTTTACGAGGGCAACATTGTCTCCGTAGAGTCCAGGAAGCGCCCCGAGGCCCGCCTGGGCATGATCCTTCAGAAAAAGGGCCTTATAAGCAAGGAGNCCCTCCAGGAGGCCCTGAAGGAGCAGGCCCAGCGGGGCGGCAGGCTGGGCCACATACTGCTGAGGAAGGGCCTTCCCAAGGAGGCCCTCCGCGAGACCCTCACCCAGCAGTTCACCGACATAGTCACCTACCTGTTCACCTGGCGGGAGGGCAGATACGAGTTCAGGCCTCAGGGGGTGCCCATTGACAAGGAGGTGCCCATATCCCTGGACACCCAGCACCTGCTTATGGAGGGCCTGAGGATACTGGATGAGTGGTCGCTTCTTAAGGGCAAGATAACCCTGGATACGGTGTTCGTGCGCACGGGGGCCGAGGAGCCGGAGCTCTCGGAGCAGGAGCTGAGCATCTACCGGCTGGTGGACGGCGAAAACGATGTAAGCGCCATCGTGGCCCTCAGCGGGCTGGACAGCTTCCAGGTCTCCAAGGCCCTGCTGGCCCTCTACGACAAGGGGCTCATAGAGCAGAAGGTGCCCCCCCCNCCCCCCCTCAAGAAGCTCCGCCCCCCCTTGCGCATCCCCGACTATGTGGCCACCCTGGCGCTGGCAGCGATGTTGCTCCTGGCCCTCCTGCTGAGTCCCAGGGGGCTTCAGACGGAGGCCTCCAGGACCTCCCAGGCCCTGGACAGCCTGAGGTTCACCCTGGAGCTCCACAAGCTAAGGCACGGCTCCTATCCCCAGTCCCTGGGAGCCCTGGGGGATGTCCCCCTCCAGGATGCCTGGGGCAGGCCCTTCGTATACAGGCCCCTGCAAGAGGGCTACCTGCTCCTGAGCACCGGGCCTGACGGTCTTCAGGGAAGCGGCGATGACCTCTACTAAGGGCAGGGCCGTGGTGCTGCTTAGCGGCGGGCTGGACTCCTCCACCACCCTGGCCTGGGCCAAAGCTCAGGGCTATGAGTGCTATGCCCTGAGCTTTGACTACCAGCAGAGGCACAGGAGGGAGCTTCAGGCCGCCCAGGCCACGGCCCGGGCCCTGGGGGCAAAGGAGCACCTACTGATAAGGTTTGACCTCAGGGGCATCGGGGGCTCGGCCCTCACTACCCAGGAGCCCGTGCCCAAAGGACAGGCGCCCCGGGAAGGCATTCCCCCCACCTATGTGCCTGCAAGAAACACCATATTCCTCGCCTTCGCCCTGGCCTGGGCAGAGGTGCTGGGGGCAGAGGACATCTTCATAGGGGCCAACGCCGTGGACTACAGCGGCTACCCGGACTGCCGCCCCCAGTTCCTGGAGGCCTTCCAGCACCTGGCCAACCTGGCCACCCGGGAGGCCGTGCAGGGAAGGATGCACTTCAGGGTGCAGGCGCCCCTACTTTCCCTGAGCAAGGCGGACATCATCAGGAAGGCCGTGGAGCTGGGCCTGGACTTGGCCCTCNCCTGGAGCTGCTACGACCCCNCCCCCGAGGGCCGGCCCTGCGGGGCCTGCGACAGCTGCCTCTTCAGGGCCAAGGGCTTCAGAGAGGCCGGCCTCCAGGACCCCCTGCTGCAGAAATGAACCCCGAGGCCTTCTGTAGCACCCACTGGGCGTCCCTAAGCACCCTGGAGGCAAACCCCTTGGTGTACTCCTCCGTGGGAATGAAGTCTATGTCCCCGTAGAAGGAAAGCTCCCGCTCCTTTCTCAGAAGCTTTGACACCCTTGCCATCCTCTGAAGGTCCCTCAAACTCAGCCCCTTGAACCTCTCCCTGTGCTCCAGCAGCAGGAAGCCCACATCGTGGAACTTGGGAGGCTCAAGACCTGCCGCCCTGAGCATGCCTTTCAGGGCCAACTCCACCAGCTCCTGGGCCTCTCTGACTACATCGGAGTAGGCCTCCTCCTGAAACAACACCTCCAAGGCCCTGAGCCTCTTCTGGGCCTTAAGGATGTAGCTCCTGGCCAGGTCCATGTTGGTCAAAGGCAGAAGACCTCCCCGGGCCGATAGTCCGGCTTCAGGTCCCAATACCAGGCATTGGCCCGCCAGCGCCTTACCGCCCCCAGCTCCTTGAGCCTGGCCGCAAGGCGCTCAAGCACCTTGCGGAAAAAGCCCCCCTTGTCATAAAGCACCCTGGCGTCCTGGAGCATGTCCAGAAAGAGGGGAGTTCCTGCCAGGGCCTCCTCGGGAGTCTTGAACACGGGAGAAAGCTCCATCATGTAGCCCTTCCTCCTGAGGGAGTGCAGTTTTGCTTCCAAGGCCTTCTCCAGTTGGGCAAACTCGGCCACCCTGCGGTGCCGGCCCCGGGCAAGCCCGGAGGCGATGATGAGCACATCTATGTCGGAACCGGGCCTGAAGGCCCCCCTGCCCACCGAGCCGAAGACCACCAGGCTTACCAGCCTGGGGCCGTAAAACCTCTTGGCCTCCCTGAGGAGGGCCTTGAGGGCTTCCTCGTATGCCTCCTTAAGAGCCATAGCCGATTATACCTTACAGGGGCCCTGGCAGGCGCAGCCCAGGCCTCTGGCCTTCCTTAGGGCCTCCCGCCCCTCCCTGAGGGACAGCCAGGCTATGCCCAGGGCACCCAGGCTGTCCAGCCCCCCCAGGCCAGTAAGGGCATAACCCAGGCTTGAGGCCAGAAGCACCACCGAAAGCCACAGGCACGCCCTGGTGCAGTGGGCATCGGCCACCAGGGCATCGGAGCCCAGCCTTCGGCCCNCCCTGAGCTTGCCCCACAGTAGGGCCCACATGGTGGCTATGGAGACGACAGAGACTATCATCCCCCACAGAGTGCTCTGGGGGACATGGCCCTGGTAAAGGCCCAGGATTGCCGCCACGGTCAGGGCAGCAGCCAGGATGAAGAAGGCCGCCGCCGTCACCCGCAGGGCAGTGGCCTCAAAGGCATCAAGCCCGGCCGTGCCGTTCCTCCTGAGCCTCCAAAGCATGTGCAGAATGCCCAGCCCCGAGAGGACCTCCACGAAGCTGTCGGCACCGAAGCCCACCAGGGCCACCGTCTCGTCCTGAAGGCCGAAGAGGACCGAGACCAGCCCCTCGGCTACATTGTAAAGGACAGTAAAGACCGCCAGGGCCAGGGCCCAGCGCCACAGCCTGGCCCGCTCCGACTGCGCGACAGCACTAACAGCACCCACCCCTTATGATAACAGGTTTTTAGAAAACAAAGAGCTCAAGAGGTGAGAATCCTTAGGGTCTCAGGCCCTCTTTTTCCTTTTCCTGGGCCTGGTCTTGCCGTAGGTGCCCCGGAAGAGCTTGCCCCGCTTGGTCCTCCTGTCGCCCTTCCCCATGGAAAAAATATTACCCCCTAAGGAGCGGGGATTTCAAGGCTGGACCATCCCCCGACGCCCTTGCCGTAGACGGTGTCCTGGCCCGGCCTTTAAGCTTAGGGGGCCGTCGGGGTGGGGGCCTGATTGAAACACAAAAGCGGCCTAGGCCTTGTGGTAAAATAATCTGTCATGGCAGCGAAGAAGGTCCTGAAGATAGGGCTTCCTAAGGGCAGTCTCCAGGAGGCCACCCTGAAGCTCTTCAGGAAGGCGGGCTACAGGGTGAATGTCTCGGCCCGCTCGTATTACCCGGAGTTTGACGACCCGGAGATTCAGGCCATGCTCGTTCGGGCCCAGGAGATGGCCCGCTATGTGCAGGACGGCGTACTGGACTGCGGTCTTACGGGCAAGGACTGGATACTGGAGCAGCAGGCCGATGTCCTGGAGGTAGCGGAGCTGATTTACGCCAAGGAGGGGCTGAGGCCGGTCCGCTGGGTGCTGGCCGTGCCCGTGGACTCGCCCATTCGCACCCTCAAGGACCTCAGGGGCAAGCGCATAGCCACCGAGCTGGTCAATTTCACCCGGCGCTACCTGGCCCAGCGGGGCATAAAGGCGGAGGTGGACTTCTCCTGGGGGGCCACGGAGGTCAAGCCCCCCCATTTGGCCGACGCCATCGTGGAGCTGACGGAAACGGGCACCAGCCTGAGGGCCAACAACCTGAGGGTAGTGGAGNCCCTCCTGGTCTCCACCACCAGGTTCATTGCCAACAAGAGGGCCTGGCGCAACCCCTTCAAGCGCCAGAAGATGGAGAACCTGGTGATGCTCCTCCGGGGCGCCCTGGCTGCCGAGGACATGGTGGGGCTGAAGATGAATGTCCCCCAGGAGGCCCTGAAGAAGGTCCTCAGGGTGCTGCCCTCCATGCACTCGCCCACCATTAGCTCTCTCACAGAGGAGGGCTGGTACGACATAGATGTGGTTATCCAGGAGCGCACCGTCAGGGAGATAATCCCCAAGCTGAAGAGGGCCGGGGCCTCGGGCATCGTGGAGTATCAGCTCAACAAGGTCATCCCTTAGAGCCTCCTGCGGAACAGGACGAAGAACCGCTCCTTGAGCTTCTGGCACAAGGGGCGCTGGCGCCAGCGCCGAAGCTCCAGGGCCTGGGAATGCTCCAGGTCCTCCCGAAACACCTGGAGCATCTGCCGGGCGAATTCCTCCGAGAGGATACCCACATTGCCCTCGTCGTTGTACCTCAGGGACTGGAAGTCCAGGTTGGCCGAGCCCACGATGCTCCAGCGGCGGTCAAACACATAGCTCTTGGCATGCAGGACCTCGCCCTGGTAGTGGTAGAGTTCCACCCCCTCTCTGAGGAGGGCCTCGTAGTGGGCCATGGCAGCATACTGGGCAGGGGGCACATCGCTTATGCCTGGAAGAAGGAGCCTTATCTTCACCCCCCTTCGGGCGGCAGCCCTCAGGGCCGCCAGCATGGCCCTGGAGGGGCAGAAGTAGGCGGTGGTAAGGTGGATGCTCTCCTGGGCCCGACCGATGCTCCAGTAAAGGAGTCTCCTGAAGCGCCTGCGGCCCCTGGAGGAGCTGGCGAATATGGGGATCACTGGAAGGCTGCCGCAGGGCTCAGCAGGGGGCACCTGGGCCCTCAGGGGCAGGGGGCTGAAGTGCTCCCAGCTTTCCCTGAAGGCCTGAAGCAGCCCTCGGGCCACGGGGCCCCTAAGGAGCNCCCCCGTGTCTCTCCAGGCCCTGGCCCTTCGCCTGAGGCCTCCCCGGTACTCATCGGCGATGTTGAGCCCCCCTGTGAAGGCCACCCTGCCGTCCAGCACGATGAGCTTCTTGTGGTCGCGGTGAAGGTACCTGCCAGGGGAGGCCCACTTGAAGGGATGCGAGGCCGCCCCCTGCCCCCCCGCCTCCCGGAGGGCCCGCCAGAAGCTCCTGGGGGTGCCAAAGGAGCCCCAGTGGTCATAAAGCAGGTAGACCCTTACGCCCTCCCTGGCCTTGGCCTTCAGGAGCTCCGCCAGCTCCAGGCCCGTTTCGTCGTTCCTGTAGATGTAAAACTCCAGGCACACCAGGTGGCGGGCCTCGGCCACGGCCTCAAAGATGCGCTGGAAGGTCTCGGGCCCCCTGTAAAGAAGCTCCACCTGGTTGCCCTCGTAAAACCTGCTACGGCACAGACGCTCTATCTCCTGACGCCAGGGTTGCATCAGGTGAGATTTTATACCACCTTGGTTGATTTTTTGACTACTCTCGGATACCTTAAAGCCATGCGCAGCGCCCTGGTAGTGCTCCTTCTGCTTTCCCTCTGCCCCCCTGGGCAGGCCCTGCAGCTGGGCCAGAGGCTGGGGCTTCAGGGCCTGAGGCAGAAGCTGGGGCGGGTGGGAGGGCTCCAGATACTCTTGCTGGATGTGTCCTGGCAGGAGCTGGAGCCGGAGCCAGGGAGGCTGCACCTGGGCAGACTGGCCCAAGCCCTCAGGATGCTCAGGGACATGGGCATCCAGGTGAGGCTCAACCTCCGCACAGGCAGCTCGGCCTGGGCCACCCAGGCCCAGGGCCTCATCCCTCCCAGCAGGCACATGAGCTATCCGCCCAGGGACCTACGGCAATGGGCCCTGTTTGTGCAGAAGGTGCTGGAAGCAGCCGGACCCCTCAAGGCGGTAGGCTTTGAGGCCGGCCTCAGGGCCCGGCACTGGCAGGGAAGCCCAGGGGAGCTTGTCCGCACGGTGGAGGCGGCGGCCTCCAGGGCCCAGGGCCAGAGGCTCTATGCCCTTCTTCACTGGGAGGAGCTCAAGACAGGGCTCCCCGAGGTGCTCCAGGTGCCCCATCAGGAGCTGGGCCTTGAGCTTTCAGGGCCCGACGCCCTGGAGGCCGCCTTTCGGCACTTCAGGGCCGCCACGGGCAGGGCGCCCGATTTCCTCCTGGTCGGGGCCTCTGAAGAGGGCACCAGGAACCTGCAGCTCCTCCTGGAGGCCCTCCGCCTGGGCCTGCAGGAGGTCTGCTTCCAGGGCGGGGAGGACCCCCTGGAGGGCCTCCGGTTCCTCCTTCCTTACCTGCAGGAGGCCCAGGCCGTGGAGGTCGTGGAGGTCCCCCAGGCCAAGGCATACAGGCTGCGCACCAAGGGGGGCAGGCGCCTCTATGTGGTGTGGGCCCAGGGGCCCAGGACAGTGAGCCTGCCCTGGGAGCTGGGCCCCTTCAGGGTGCTCGGTGCCCAGGGCAGGGAGCAGGTGCTGGAAGGCCCTGCCCTCCGGGTAGGCCCGAAGCCCCTGCTGGTACTGCCACAGCCCCGCAAGGGCATCGATTTCCTGGGCACCCCGTAGAGAGGGGAGAGGGCAGCTCCTCTTGGGCTGAAACTTCCGGCCCCATGCATTGAGCCAGCAGCCGGGATTGTCCCCCCTATGGGGCTTCTGTTATCATAGAGGCGGTATGTTTTTCCCCTTGGCGGTTTTCATAGCGGTAGTGCTGCTTCCCAGAGAGGCCCTGGCCTGGGGCCCTATGACACACCTTTACCTGGGCACCGAGCTGTTCCTGCTGGGCGCCGCCCTGCCGGGGGGCATCTACGGGCTCATAAGGAAGTACCGGCAGGACTACCTCTATGGCAACATCATGGCCGACATAATATTGACAAAGAAGTACCTTCCCCGGAAGAAAAACCCCCACAGCTGGGAAGTAGCCATGGGGCTTCTTTCCAAGGCCCGCTCCGATGCGGAGCAGGCCTTCTGCTGGGGCTACCTGAGCCACCTAGCCGCCGACACCGTAGCCCATCACCGTCTCACCAACGGAAGGAGCAACCTTCAGCACACCCTGCTGGAGGTGGCCGCCGAGCNCCTCATCGGCCGGCACTACTGGCTCATGGCCATGAGCATTGCCCCCCAGGTGCAGCGCCGGGGCGACCGCCTCCTGGAGCGCTGCCTGGAAAGCCCCGTGGTGTCTTTCAGGACCAACAAGCGGCTCATGAAGGGCATGCTTCTGCTTTCGGGGCTGAAGCCGCCGCTGCCTCAGCCCCTGGGCAGCAGGCGCCAGGGGCGCATCCAGAGGCTGCACGAGGAGTCCCTGGAAAGGATGCTGGATGTCCTCAGCAAGGGCCGAGCCTCCTCGGTGCTGAAGTACGACCCCATGGGCCACCTGGCCGCCTGAGCTCCCCCAGTCCATGAAGGACAAGCTGGGCAGAGCCCAGGCCCTGAGTCCCCAGGAGGCCCTGAAGATGCTCCTGGAGGCCCTCAGGCCCGCCCCCCTGAGGCAGGAGGAGCNCCCCCTGCAGGAGCTCTACGGCCGCATCCTGGCAGAGGACATCCATGCCCCCGAGCCCCTCCCCCCCTTTGCCCGTTCCACCGTGGACGGCTACGCCGTGGTCGCCCAGGATACCTTCGGCGCCACGGAGTCCTCCCCCGCCTACCTGAAGGTACAGGCCGAGGTGGCCATGGCGGAGCTACCTACCAGGGCGCTGTCCCGGGGCCACGCCGCCAGGATAGCCACTGGAGGGGCCCTGCCCCCAGGGGCCGATGCGGTGGCCATGCTGGAGCACACCCAGGAGCTGAGCCCCTCAGAGATTGAGGTTCTCAAGCCCCTGGCCCCAGGGGACAACGTCATCTTTAAGGGCCAGGACGCCCAGCAGGGGGAGCTCCTGCTGGAGGCAGGAAGCCGCCTCTCGCCCCAGGCCGTGGCCGCCCTGGCAGGGGTGGGCATCACCTCCGCCAGGGTCTACGAGAGGCCCAGGGTCAGCATCATCATCACTGGAGACGAGGTGGTCGCACCAGGGCAGCCCCTGGGGGCAGGCCTCATAAGGGACATGAACTCCTACACCCTTATGGGCCTGCTCCAGCGGGAGGGCGCCGTGGCCCTCATGGAGGGCATCTTCAGGGACGACTATGCCCTGCTCAGGGAGGCCCTTGACAAGGCCCTGGAGCATTCCCACATGGTGCTCATCACAGGGGGAAGCTCCGTGGGCGCCAGGGACTACACCGCCGGGCTCATCCAGGAGGCCGGCCAGGTGCTGTTTCACGGAGTGGCCATGAAGCCGGGAAAGCCCACCATGGCTGGGCTAAGCAAGGAGGGCAAGCCCCTGTTCGGCCTTCCGGGCCATCCCGGGGCAGTGCCCCTGTGCTTTGAGCTCTTCGTGGCCCCTACCCTGAGGAGGCTTGCAGGGCTTAAGGTCTCGGCCC
Source organism: Nitrospirae bacterium JdFR-88 (assembly GCA_002011795.1). Taxonomy (GTDB): domain Bacteria; phylum Nitrospirota; class Thermodesulfovibrionia; order Thermodesulfovibrionales; family JdFR-88; genus JdFR-88. Next base: position 87,354 of record MTOX01000017.1, on the reverse strand, counting down.
CGAGGGCCAGCCTTAGGGCCAGGCTCACCAAGGCGGTAAGCTCCACCGTGGGCAGGGCCCAGTATGTGCGGGTAAGGGTGTTTGAGCAGGACGGCCAGCTGTGGGCCGAACCGGTCCTGGGCCCCTCGGGACTCATAAGGACGCTTCTGAGGAGCCATGGGGTGGTCCTGGTGCCTCCCCTGCGCCAGGGCCTGGAGGCCCAGGAGTGGGTGGAGGTGCTGCCCCTCTGAGGGGCCTACTTCTTGAGCTTCCTTCCCAGGCGCTTCTCTATGGAGCGCACCTTCAGCTGCAGCCTGTTGGGCTTGCCCTTGCGGTCGTCAATGGTGATGGTGGTGATGGCCCGCTCGCCGCTCTTCATGACCTCCCTGTGGCAGCGCCTGATGAGCCTCATCACCTCATCCCACTCGCCCTCCACGCAGGTGCCCATGGGGTTGACCTTGTAGGGCAGGCCGCTTTCGTCCACTATCTTGAGCACCCGGGCAAGTTGCTCCCCTATGCTGGAGCCCACACCCACCGGCACTATGCTGAATTCCACCAGCATTCCTCTGCACCTCCTAAAAGACAAGAGGGGTAAAAAAACCTTACCCCTCTTTCCATCAAATAAAACTTTCCGCCTCGTTATCTTATTGCATCCTTCAGGGCCTTGCCTGCCGTAAACTTGGGTATCTTGGTGGCCGGAATCTTGATCTCCTCGCCAGTCCTGGGGTTGCGACCCTTGCGGGACTTGCGCTTTGAGACCGAGAAGGTGCCGAAGCCCACCAGGGTCACCTTCTGGCCCCTCTTGAGGGCCACCCTGATGGCGTCCAGGGTTGCGTCCAGGGCCCTGCCGGCATCGGCCTTGGTGAGCCCGGTCTGGGCGGCCACCTTGTCAATCAGCTCAGCCTTGGTCATCCAAATTCCCTCCTTTCAAGATTGAGTATTCCCAAAGGTTTGGGAATAAGCTATCAAGAACGGTCTGGTTTGTCAAGCCAAAATTTACTCTATCAAGGGGCTGAAACCCTCTTGTCTCAAGGCTTTGCATTTGACACCCCCCAGGGGCTGTCTTTAAAATGAGTGTGTCATGAGATGGGCTCCCGCATTCCTGCTGGCCCTGTTGCTACTTCAGAACGCCTGGGCAGAGACCAAGCAGGTAGGAGCCTTCAGCCTCCTGGAAAACGCCAAGAAACTCCAGGCCCGGCTGAAGGCCCAGGGAAAGGACGCCTTCATAAAAGAGGTAGAAGTGAGGGGAAGGAGATTCTACAGGGTGTATGTCCGCCTCAAGCCCCCGGGGAAGCCCCGGGAAAAACCCCCCAGGCAGAAGGTCCCCCTGCCCGAGGAGCCCCTGCACCTGAGGCTGGTGCTGCTGGACTCCCTCCCCAAGGCCCAGGAGGTGCTCCAGGCCCTGGAGGCGGGCACACCTCTGGCCCTCCTGGCCAGGAAGCACTCCACCGACCCGGCCGCCAGGCAGAGCTACGGCTACCTGGGAAGGGTAAAGCCCCAGGCCCTGGAGGCACCCCTCAGGGAGGCCCTCAGGGGGCTGGCCCCAGGAAGGCACACGGGGATTGTAGAGCTGCCCGAGGGACGGTTCGCCATAGCCCAGATAATAGACATGAGGGACTACCAGGAGGCCGAGAAGGCCTTCAGGGAAGAGAACTTCGACCTGGCGGAACGCCACCTCCTGAGGCATCTTCAGAACAACCCCGATGCCTCTCGCTCCAGGCTCATGCTGGGGAAAATCCAGGAACTGAAGGGCCGTCTTACCCAGGCCGAGGCCACCTACAAGGAGGCCATAAGGTACCATCCGGAGCTGGCCGAGGCCTATGCCATGCTGGGAAGGCTGTACCTCAAGATGGGCCTCTATGAGCAGGCCAAGGAGGTCTTTGAGGAAGGCCTCAGGTACTCCGACAGTCCCCTCCTGGAGGAAGGACTGGAGCTTGCCCACATCCTCATGCTCCAGACCCAGGGGGCCATGCCGTGAGCAAGATGACCGAGCGCATAGCCCAGGCCTTCAGGGAAAGCGCCGCTCTTAAGGAGCAGTTCCTGAAAGAGCACCTGCAGCTGGTGGAGCAGGTCTCCAGGGCCCTGGCCAGGGTGTTTGACCGGGGCGGAAAGCTCATCCTCTTCGGCAACGGCGGAAGCGCTACCGACGCCTCGCACCTGGCCGCAGAGTTCGTAAACCGTTTCAGGCTGGAGCGGCCGCCCCTGCCGGCCCTGGCCCTCAATACCGACATGGCGGTGCTTACCTCCATATCCAACGACTACGACTACGCCGATGTGTTCGCCAAGCAGCTTAAGGCCCTGGGCCAGGAGGGCGACATGGTGCTGGCCATCACCACCAGCGGGGCCAGCCCCAATGTCCTCAGGGCCCTGGAGGTGGCCCGAAGGCGCAGGCTTACCACCGTGCTCTTTACCGGCGCCAAGGGCAAGAGGCTTGCCCAGAAGGTGGACTTCCCCTTCGTGGTGCCCTCGGCAAACACCCCCAGGGTGCAGGAGGTGCACATCACCCTGGGCCATGTGATATGCCAGATGGTGGAGGAGATACTCTTTGAGGCACCTGGGAACAACTCTTAGCCCCCCCCTGCTGGTGATGGGCATAGACCCCGGCAGCACCTGCCTTGGCTGGGCGGTGGTGAGCTCCCGGGGCGGCGGCGCCGCCAGGTATGTGGCCTCGGGCAGGCTACAGAGCCCCAAGGGCAGGCCCCTGGCCGAAAGACTCCAGGGCCTTCACAGGGGCCTGCTGGAGCTCATGGAGGAGTTCCGCCCCCAGGTGGCCGTGGTGGAGAAGATGTTCTTTGCCCGCTCGGTGCGCTCGGCCCTCAGCCTGGGGCACGCCAGAGGGGTGGTGCTCCTCACGGTGGCCCAGAAGGGCCTGGGCCTTTACGAGTACTCGGCCACCGAGGTGAAGAAGGCCGTCACGGGCTACGGCAGGGCGGACAAGGCCCAGGTGCAGAAGATGGTAAGGATGCTGCTTCAGGGGGCCCCGGCCCTTAGTGCCGACAGCGCCGACGCCCTGGCCCTGTGCCTCTGCCATGTGCAGCAGCTGAAGCTGCCCCAGGGACCCCCAAAAAACCGCAGACCTCCTGGGGCACCTCCATGATTGGCACCCTCCGAGGCAGGCTTATCCTGAAAAGGCCTGAGGCCCTGGTGGTGGAGGCCCACGGGGTGGGCTACGAGGTCTCCGTGCCCCTGAGCACCCTGGCGGAGCTTCCGGAGCCGGGCCAGGAGGTCTCCCTTCACATCTACACCCTGGTAAGGGCCGACGCCATAAGGCTTTACGGGTTCCTCCAGGAGAGCCACAAGAGGCTCTTTTCAAGCCTGCTGGGAATAAACGGCGTGGGGCCCAAGGTGGCCCTGAGCATCCTGTCCAGCCTCTCGGAGGAGGAGTTCCTGCAGGCACTTCAGAGGGAGGATGTGGGGCTCTTAAGCAGCATTCCCGGGCTGGGCAAGAAGACGGCCGCCCGGGNAGTGCTGGAGCTCAGGCAGAAGCTGCCCGCCCTGGAGGGAGCCCCCCAGGGGCCCATGGAGGATGCCCTCAGCGCCCTCCTGAACCTGGGCTACAGCAAGGCCGAGGCCCGCAGGGCCCTGCAAGTCGCAAGCAAATCAGGCTACAATGATATAGAGCATCTCCTGAAGGAGGCCCTGAAGGCACTTCATGAAAAGAAGGGATGACCCTAAGGAGGGGGCCATCCTGAGCCCCCTGCCCAGCCCCGAGGAGCAGAACGAGTACTCCCTCAGGCCCAGGCGCCTGGAGGAGTTCGTGGGGCAGGAAAGGCTGAAGGAAAACCTCAAGGTCTACATAGAGGCGGCCAGGGCCAGGAAGGAGCCCCTGGACCATGTGCTGTTGTGGGGCCCTCCAGGGCTGGGAAAGACCACCCTGGCTCACATCCTGGCCTCGGAGCTGGGCGTGGGAATAAAGGGCACCTCGGGGCCCGTGCTGGAGCGCCCCGGCGACCTGGCCGCCATCCTTACTAATCTCTCGGACTGCGATGTGCTGTTCGTGGACGAGATTCACCGACTGCCCAGGGTGGTGGAGGAGGTCCTCTATCCCGCCATGGAGGACTTCCAGCTGGACATCGTGATTGGCCAGGGCCCCAGTGCCAGGACGCTGAAGCTCAACCTCCCCCGCTTCACCCTGGTGGGGGCCACCACCAGGACGGGACTGCTCACCTCCCCCCTGAGGGACCGCTTCGGCATCCTGGGCAGGCTGGAGTTCTACAGCCCCGAGCAGCTGAGGCGCATCGTGCTGCGCTCAGCCGCCATAATGAAGATCTCCATAACCCAGGAGGCCGCCTACGAGATAGCCCGGCGCTCCAGGGGCACCCCCAGGGTAGCCAACAGGCTCTTAAGAAGGATTCGCGACTTCGCCCAGGTGAAGGCCTCCTCCTCCGCAGAGGTGCTCATAGACCTCCAGGGCGCCCAGGAGGCCCTGCAGGCCCTGGAGGTGGACACCATGGGCCTGGACGAAATGGACAGGAGGCTCCTGCTTACCATGATAGAACGCTTCAAGGGCGGCCCCGTGGGGCTTGAGGCCCTCTCGGCCACCCTCAGGGAGGACAAGGACACCATAGAGGAGGTCTACGAGCCCTACCTCATCCAGGTGGGCTTCATCAAGCGCACCCCCAGGGGCAGGCAGGTGACCCACGAGGCCTACCTGCACCTGGGCAGGGAGGCGCCCCAGGGGCTGTTCTGATGACCAAGGAGGAGCTCCTGCGGTTCTGCCAGAGGGAGTTCCAGGCCCTGAGGGAAATGCTCAAGGAGCTGGAGGGCCTGAAGGAGACCCCCGAGCCCACGGTGCTCCACAAGGCCGCCGCAGGGGCCCTCATCTACACCTCCTACTCGGGCATGGAGAGGGTGATAGAGAAAGTGCTCCTTTACGACACCATCGTGGTGCAGGAGCACTCCCCTCGGAGGCACACCCTGCTCCTGGAGAAGGCCTTCCAGCTGGGCATCCTGCCCGAGGGGCTGTTCCAGAACCTCAGGGGGTTTTTGGCCTTCAGGGAGGTCTTCGCCAGGACCTATGTGGCAGAGCTCACCTGGGCAAACCTGCTGGCCCTGGCCGAAAGGCTCCAGAGCACCGTCCAGGAGCTGCAGAAGGAGGTCAGGCAGTACATAGAGACGGTCTAGAAGTGCTCCAGGGCCTCCTTGACCTTCTGGGCCAGGGCCTGGGCCCCGGACACCTCGAGTCTCTGAAGATACCGGGCCAGGACAGAAAGCTCCTGTCTCCTTCCCCGGAGCTTCAGGTAGGAGAGGNACTGGGCCAGGCTCTCGGGATAGAGGAAGCACAGGGCCTGGCGGTAAAGCTCCCTGGCCCGCTCAACCCGCCCCCTTTCATGCATGAGGAACCCCCCATGGGCCAGGGGCACAAGATAAGCCCCCATGAGGTTGGCAGTAAGCACATCCACATCCCTCNCCCTAACTGCCCGCTCCCATACCGTCTTTCCGAGGGCTGCTAAGGACTCTTCCTCCCAGCCTGTGGGAAGAGCATCCCTACGATAGAGCCTGAACACATATCCATAGGGCAGGGCCTCAAAGCGCTCTTTTATGAACCCCGGCTGCCCCAAATACCCATAGGCAAAGAGTCTGCCCCGGAGGGCAAACCGCCCCTGCAGCATTACTAAGCCGGGCTCCTCTGAAGCATAGAGCTCCGGGTAAAAATGCTCATACTTCCACCGGGGGGCTACCTGGGTGGCCACTACCCCCTCCATGGTAAAAAGCACCAGTACGTCGTCCCTGCGGCGCTCCAGCAGTACCTTGTAAAAGGCCGGGAAGTAGGAGCTGTCGGAGTTGGTTATCACCGCCGCCTTGGGCGGAAGCACCCCCAGGAGCCCCTCGGCAAAATCCTCCACGAAGAAGTACCCCTCCAGGGAATGCCCCTTCAAGGTGGCCGGAAGCCTGAGGGCCAGCACCGCCCCCAGAAGGGCTACCACCAAGGGGCGCCACGGAAGGCCCCTCCGCCCTAGGGCCCCGGAGCACCATCCCGCCCCCAGGGCCAAGGCCAAGGCCACAAGATGAACCAGGGGCAGATGATAGGGCAGGGCCATGAATACCGCCCTGGATGAGGGCTCCCTGGCCCCAAAGCTCAGGGCCGACAGCACCNCCCAAAAGCCCCCCGCAGCCAGGGCCCAGAGCAGTCCCTCCCCGGGCCTCCGGAAAAACCCCACCACCGCAGGCAGCAAAAACAGAAGGGAAAGGCCCAGATGGGGCCAGAGCAGATGCCTCAGCACATTCCATGGCCCCCAGAGCCAGGGCGCCGCCTGCCCCACAGAGCTCGCCACCGCCCCTGGGGTGCCCTCCCCGTACTGAAGCCTGAGAAAGGTCTTCAGGAAACCCTTCCAGTCAAGCACCGTGGAAAACCCAAAGAGGGCCTCCCCCTGGGAATGCCTCAGGCTCCTCAGCCAGAGAAATACCTCCACAAGCATCCCCGCCCCGAAGAACAGCCCACAGAAAAACAACACCCTCCAGGAGCCCCTCCCCAGAAGAAAAGCCCCTCCCAGAGGCAGCACCATCAGCGCCGCCGTGTGGTGATTGCCCAGGGAAAGCCCCAGGAGGAAGGAGGCCACATAGAGCCAGCGCACATCCCTGAGGGCCCTCAGGGCACCGTAAAGGATGAGAAGCACCAGGAGGGCATTGAGGGCATAGACCTCTGCCTTGGTGGCCTCCACCCACACCAGGGGCGAGAAGGCCGCCAGGAACGAGGCCCACAGCCCTGCCCACCAGGGGGCCCCCAGCTCCAGGGAAAGCCTTAGCAGTAGCGCCGCCGCCAGGGCGCCCGCCAGGGCCGAAAACACATTGGCCTTGAAGGAAAGGGCCCCAAAGGGAAGGAGGCTTACCCCCTTGCCCAGGAGCACGTAGAGGGGATAGCCCGGCGGATGGGCCAGTCCCAAGGAAAAGACGGCCGTGGCCAAAAGGGGACTGTCGCCCCCGTAAAGAAGGGGACAGAGAAAGACAAGGTAAAGAAAGAAGAGAAAGAAAAACAGGGGACCGACCAGCAGCCGGCCCCCTGCCTTTTCCTGCATACCCCTTAGATGGTCTCTTTCTTTATGGCCGCCGGCCTGGAAGTAGTAGCATCCCTCAGAATGTAGCGAATCTCCCCGGTGTCCTTTGCGTCATCATCATCCAGGTCAAGCCACATGGTGTCCGTGCTGGAGAATGTGCCATCGAACTTCAGCCTGTCAGGAGGGTCGGAGCCCTCCTCCAGAAGACTGGTGGCTATGCTGAAGGTGGTGACAGCATTGCCTATAGCACCGGCCTTTCCAGCCAGATAGGCAGCCCAGTCTATGGCTATGGCGCTGCGTACGCCCCCTATGTAGCCCTCAGCCGCAGACTTGTAGGACTCCTCCCTCAGGTCCTGAAACTTCGGCACCGCTACCGCAGCCAGAATCCCCAGAATGATGATGATCATCACCAGCTCAATCAGTGTAAATCCTCCCTTTGACCTCCACATCTCCTCTACCTCCTTAAAACCACGATTTTTTCCACCTCGCTCAAACATATACAACTCCTGTGCCAGAAATAAAAACCCGTAAAATCAATACCTCGCCAGAGCACGAAATCCACATTGGGTAAAAAATTACCCAAAATATTACCTCCAATGCGGGCCCTGATTGTTTCCCCTGGGGTCTGGTGGTCGTTTTAGGTTAAAATAGCTATCTATGGGTGTATTAGGGAGGCTTGCGGAAGGTCTCAAGAAGACCAGGGCGGCACTGGGCCAGAGGCTTGAAGGGGTGTTGTCCTCGGCCCTTACCGAGGAGGCCCTGGAGGAGCTTGAGGAGGTACTCATTGGGGCCGACATGGGGGTGGAGGCGGCCCTGGAGCTCACCCAGGCCCTTAGGCAGGCCAGGCCCAGGGACACCGAGGAGGCCAGGGAGTTTCTGAAGGCGCAGGCCCTGAGGCTCCTGGGCAGGGGGCAGCCCCTGGTGGTCTTTGGTCAGAGGCCCTTCGTGCTGATGGTGGTGGGGGTAAACGGCACGGGCAAGACCACCACCATAGGGAAGCTGGCCCACCGGTGGGTCTCCGAGGGCCATTCAGTGCTCCTGGCGGCGGCAGACACCTTCAGGGCGGCTGCCGCTGAGCAACTGGAGCTCTGGGCCCGAAGGGCGGGGGCCCAGGTGGTGAAGCAGCGTCCCGGGGCGGACCCAGCTGCGGTAGCCTTTGATGCCGTCAAGGCTGCCCAGGCCAGGGGCATAGAGGTGGTCATAGTGGACACGGCGGGGAGGCTGCACACCAAGGCCCCCCTCATGGAGGAACTCAAGAAGGTAAAGAGGGTGCTGGGGAAGGCCCACCCGGAGGCCCCCCAGGAGGTGCTCCTGGTGCTGGATGCCACCACGGGGCAGAACGCCCTCAGGCAGGCCAGGATGTTTCACCAGGCGGTGGCCGTCACGGGCATAGCCCTGGCCAAGCTGGACGGCTCCTCCAAGGGCGGCATGGTGCTGGCCATAAGGAAGGAGCTGGGCCTGGCCGTCAGGCTGGTGGGCCTGGGCGAGGGCCTGGAGGACCTCAGGGACTTTGACCCCCAGGAGTTCGTGGAGGGAATCTTTGGATAATGCCTTAGCAGGAGGTGTCATGAAGTTTACCGGCAGGGTGTGGAAGTTCGGCGACGATGTGGACACCGATGCCATCATACCGGCCCGCTATCTGGTGAGCTCCGAGCCCAGTGAGCTGGCCCGCCATGTGATGGAGGATGCGGACCCGGCCTTTCCCCACAAGGTAAGGCCCGGCGACATCATTGTGGCGGGAAAGAACTTCGGCTGTGGCTCCAGCAGGGAGCACGCCCCCCTGGCCATAAAGGCCGCAGGAGNGCAGACCGTCATAGCCAAGAGCTTTGCCCGCATCTTCTACCGCAATGCCTTCAACATCGGCTTTGCGGTGTTTGAGTGCCCGGAGCTGTACGAGGCCACCCAGGAGGGAGACATCCTGGAGGNGGATGCCCAGCAGGGGCTGGTGAGCAACCTCACCAGGGGCGGACAGTTCCCCATAAGGCCCATCCCCCCCTTCATGAAAGAGCTCATTGAGGCAGGGGGGCTCATAGAGTGGACCAGGAAGAAGCTCCAGGAGGCCTCCTCATGAAGACCTATCGCATAGCGGTGATTCCGGGCGACGGCACCGGGCCCGAGGTAGTGGCCGAGGGCATGAAGGTCCTGGAGGCCGTAAGCCGGAGGTTCGGCTTCAAGATGGAATTTCATAGCTACGACTTCGGCGGCGAGCGCTNCCTCCGCACAGGGGAGACCCTGCCAGAGGGGGCCCTGCAGGAGCTCAGAGGCTTTGACGCCATCTACCTGGGGGCCATAGGGCATCCGGATGTGAAGCCCGGGGTGCTGGAGAAGGGGATACTGCTGAGGCTCAGGTTCGAGCTTGACCAGTACATAAACCTCAGGCCCATAAAGCTCTATCCAGGGGTGGACTGCCCCCTGAAGGACAAGGGCCCTGAGGACATAGACATGGTAGTGGTGAGGGAAAACACCGAGGGCCTGTACGCAGGCGCAGGGGGGTTCCTCCGCAAGGGCACGGCCCAGGAGGTGGCCATCCAGAGCTCCATAAACACCCGCTTCGGCGTGGAGCGGTGCATCCGCTATGCCTTCCAGTACACCCTGAAGAGGAACAAGCACCGCAAGCTCACCCTCTGCGGAAAGACCAATGTGCTCACCTACGCCTTCGACCTGTGGCAGAGGGTGTTCGAGGAGGTCTCCAGGGACTACCCCCAGGTCAAGACCGACTACGCCCATGTGGATGCCATCACCATGTGGTTTGTGAAGAACCCCGAGTGGTTCGACGTGATAGTCACCGACAACATGTTCGGCGACATCATCACCGACCTGGGGGCCATCATCCAGGGAGGCATGGGCATAGCCGCAGGGGGCAACATCAACCCCCAGGGGGTGAGCATGTTTGAGCCCATAGGGGGCTCTGCGCCCAAGTATGCGGGAAAGGGCGTGATAAACCCCCTGGCGGCCATCTGTGCTGCCGGCATGATGCTACAGCATCTGGGCGAGGCCCGGGCCGCCCAGGCAGTGGAGGAGGCGGTCATGAAGGTCACCTCCGGGCATCTCAAGAGCCTGGCGGCGGGGCAGATGGGCCTGAGCACCTCGGAGGTGGGCGACCTGGTGGCCCGCTATGCCTCAGCCCCGTAGGGCGTAAAGGGCCAGCATGTTCACCAGGTAAAGCATCAGCAGGCTCATGCTGTCCCAGGCCAGGGGACGGCGCTTCTGCTGGGCCCGGTAGGTTATTCCCGTGATGACCACCGCGGNCATCATCATGGCCGTAAGGGCGGTAAGGACATGGCCCTGCTCAATGGCGCTCATGAGCGGACCCTGGAAATAGAAGAAATCATCCACGGCCAGTATGCCCATGTTGAAGAGGTTTGAGCCCAGGAGGTTCCCCACGGCCAGGTCCAGGGCCTGAAGCCTCAGGGCTGCCAGCGAGACCACCAGCTCCGGCAGGCTGGNGGAGACGGCAATGAAGATGCTGCCCATGAAGGTCTGGCCCAGGCCCGTAGCCTCGGCCAGGGTCTTGCCCAGATACGGCAGGGCCGTGGCCGCCGCCACTACCACCAGGGCGTTGAGCACATAGCCCCGGACTGCCTCCCTGAGGCTCTGCTCAGGGTAGAGCTTCAGGCGCTTAAGGGCCGCCATGGCCCTCTGCTCGTAGAAGAACAGGGCCCGCATGGCCAGGAAGTACAGGAGCAGCACCAGGAGGCTGGAGGGGCTCATCCAGCCCAGGGCCGCCTGCCGGGGCCCCACGAAGACGCTGGCCAGCACCACTCCCAGGAGCAGCACCCCGAAGGCCCCGGTAAGCACATGGCCGGTGTGCACCTGCGCCAGCAGGGGGCCCTTGCACAGGGCATCCAGCAGTACCAGTATGAGCAGGTTGGCCATGCAGGAGCCCAGGACATCGCCTGCAGCTATGTCCGGGGCGTCAAAGACCAGCACGGAGCTCAGGCCCGTGGCCAGTTCCGGCAGGCTGGTAATGGTGCCCATGAGGGCCACCCCCACCCAGACCCTGCCCAGGCCGGTCCGCTCGGCAATCACGTCGGCGTGCCGGCTGAGCCTGGAGCCTCCGTAAAGGACCCCCACGCTACAGAGGACAAAGCCCAGCCAGTAAGGCCACAGCCCCATGGCAAACNCTCTAACGCAACCCAGGGAGCCGTTCAAGTGGGGGGGAGAAAAAAGTGGGGGCCGCCCCGAAGGGGCGGCCCCTTCTGTGGGGGAGGAGAGTGTCTTTTAAGGGGCGGGGCCTCCCCAGGAGGCCCCGCCCCCGGAAAGGAGGGGGNAGAAGGNTCTCTGTGCTCTGGCTAAGTAAACTTTACTAAAGGACTGTGAAGAGATTTTGAAGACTCTCTGAAGAGTTTTTGAAGAAGGCCTAAAGGTGCTTCAGCTCGTCCCTGTCCTCCTCCTTCTGCCTCAGGCGTTCCAGGTAGCGCCGGGCAAGCTCCTGCCCCCCCAGCCCAAAGGCTATGGCCAGGGCCAGCACTACCCCGCCAAACAGCACGGCAAAGGCCACCAGCACCGTGTCCTTCCCTATGCCCAGGAGCTCCAGGGCCATGGTGACCGCCACGATGAACACCCCTATCTTGACCCCCCCGGCTATGGCCTGCGAGCCCCTGAGGCCCGCATTGACGGCGGCTATGAGGGCGGCCCTGCCCAGGAAGTTGCCCATGAGGTAGCCAAAGACCAGCAGCACCACCGCCATCACCAGGTTGGGCAGGTACAGGAAAAAGCGGCTCATGAGCCCCTCCACTGCCGGCACCTGGAGGGCGTTAAGCCCCATGATGAGGAAGCTGATGAGGGTTATCCAGTAGGTCAGCCTGCCCAGGAGGGCCGAGACGCTATCCTTGATGCCGCCCCGCTGAAGGGCCTGGCGCACCCCGGCCCGCTCCGCCAGGGTGTCCACCCGCAGGAGCCTCAGGGCCTGCCCCACGGCGAGGCTCAGCAGCCAGGCCACCACGAAGCCGGCCAGGATGAGGACCAGGCTGGTTATGAGGTTGGGCAGGAACTCCGCCACCTTCTGAAGAAACCCCTGGAAAGGCTCTGTAAACACCTTCTGTAGAAATCTCTCCATCCCTACGCTCCTTTCACTGCCATCTTTGCACCAGGTAGTGCTTGTTTTGCTCAAAGGCCAGGCACAGGGCCTCCAGGCGGTCCTCCACCTCCTGGGGGCTGCTGTGCTGGGTCTGCAGCACGAAGGAGGCCACCTTGCCCAGGTAAAGGGGGGTGAGGCTCCTAAGGATGTGCTGGCGGCTCATCACCTTGGCATGCCAGGCCAGGGCGAACTCGTAGATTATCCTCACCCACAGCTCGTCGGGCAGCCTGAAGGGCTCCTCTGCCGCCATCTCCCTGAGGGCCTGCAGAAGCTCGGCAGAGAGGATCTGCTCCCAGAGGCCGGCCAGCTCCCTGAGGCCCAGACGGAAGCGCTCCAGCATGCGCCCCAGGTTCACATACACGGGCTCCACCCCCACGGTGTAGCGGAAGCCGAACACGGGCACATCCTGGGAGCCCTCCACGGCCTTCCACACCTCTTCGTACAGCTCCATGAGCATGAAGACCGAGCCCACCACCTGCTGAAGCATCTGGGCCAGGTCGGCCGAGGGCTCCTTGGGGTCGTGTATCTTGGCCCCCAGGAAGGCCTGGCAGACCTTGTAGCCCTCGGCCACGGCGGTGGTGCTCATCCATATGTCTATGCCGAAGCGGGCTATGTCGGTCTGCCATACATCCCTCTGCAGATAGGTGGCCACCAGGCGCTGGGAGATGCCGAAGTCCCCCCCTATGGGCTGCCGAATCCTCTTGCCGTAGAGGGCCCGGGTGAGGGGATACACGATGGTGTTGGTGATGGTGCCGTCGTACTTGTGCCTCAGGTAGTAGGGGGCCACGAAGTCATAGCCTGCCTCCAGCACGGGCCTCAGCAAGAGGTCCATCCACTCCGGGGTGATGCTCCTGAGGTCGGCGTCCACCACGGCGCAGGCCTTGACCTGAAGCTCCTGGGCTATCTCGAAGATGGTCCTGAAGGCGCTGCCCTTGCCTGCCAGCCCATGATAGGGCGTGACTATCTTGAACAGGTTGTCCCTCCTCTGGGCAATAAGCAGGGTGTCCAAATCCACGGTGGCCTGCTGCACCACCTGGGGGGTGCCGTCCTTTGAGCCCCCGTCGGCGTTGACCAGGACGGCCCTCAGGGTGGGGAAGTACTTGGCCATGCCCGCCCTTACGGCCCTGACCACATGGCCAATGGTACGGGCATTGTTGTAGCTGGGGATACCCACCAGGATATCGGCCTTCTGAAGCTCCTGGAGGCGCTGGCGCACCTCCTTCCTCAGAACAACTCCTTCTTGGGCCACCTCAGGGAAAGATTATACCTTAGCGGAGCTGCCTTTTGGAGTCTCCACCTGCAGCCACCTGAGGAAGGCCTCCACCACCCGGGGGTCAAACTGGGTGCCGGCGCAGCGCCTGAGCTCCTTGACGGCATACTCCTCCCCCGGGGCAGGCCGATAGGGCCGGTCGGTGGTCATGGAGTCGAAGCTGTCGGCCACCGCCAGGATTCGGGAAAGGAGGGGGATGGCCTCCCCCTTTACGCCGTAGGGGTAGCCCTTGCCGTCCATCCTCTCGTGGTGATACCTGATGACCTCGGCCACATCCCTCAGCTGCTTGATGTCCTCTATGATCCTGGCCCCCTTGTCCGGATGCTGCTTGACCAGGGCGAACTCCTCGGGGGTAAGCCTGTCGGGCTTGTCCAGTATGGCGTCGTAGGTGCCTATCTTGCCCACATCATGGAGCAGCCCTGCCAGCCTGAGGGTCTTCATCTGGGTCTCCGAAAGGCCCAGCTCCCTGCCTATGGCCATGGCATAGGCGGTGACCCGCTCGGAGTGGCCCCTGGTCCAGGGGCTCTTGGCGTCCACCGCATCGGTAAGGCTCTTTACCGCTCCCAGGAACAGCTCCTCCAGCTCCTGGTAAAGGGCGGCGTTGTCCAGGGCGGTGGCCATGCTGTTGGCCAGGCCCTTCAGAAGGCTTACCTCCCTGGGCCTAATGGCCCCGGGGCGGCCCAGGCCTCCCAGCAGGGCCCCCAGAAGCCTGTCCTTGTGGCGAATGGGCAGGGCCACCAGGGCCCTGAGGCCCAGAGAGCCCAGGCGGCTCTGAAGAAGTGCCTCGGTGCCGCCCAGCTCCACGGCCTGCCCCTCCACGAGGGCACCGAACAGGGGGGCGTCCTTGTCGGTAAAGAGATAGCCCTGAAGCCCCCTTTCCTCTTCCGGGCTCATGCCGTAGCCGCCCGCATAGACAAACCCCTTCAGAGGCTCCTCGTGGAGGAACACCAGGAGGACATCCAGCCTGAGGTACCGGGGCGCCAGGGCCAGCATCTCCCTTATCAGCTGGCCCTGCTCCAGGATGGAGCTGGTGACCTCCGTGAGCTTAAGCAGGGCCCTGGAGACCTCCACCTCCTCCTTGAGCCTCTCCTGGGCCTTCTTGAGCGCCGTGATGTCCATGCCCACATGCACGGAGTACAGGTGCCTGCCCTGGGCGTCAAACACAGGGGCAAAGCTCATGAGGAAGTACCTGCCCTGAAGATTTACCACCTCCTGATATCGGCTCTGGCCGTTCCTTATGGCCTTTAGGCATCCCTCGTGAGAGCCGCGGTAGCCCAAGAGCTCCCAGTAGGGCTTGCCCAGTACCTCCTGGAAGTCCTCCTTGCCTACCAGGCGGAGGAACTGCCGGTTGGCCCGGAGGATGCGGCCCTCGGGGTCGTGAAGATAGATGATGTCGTTGGTGGCGTCAAAGGTCTCCTCCCAGTGGCGCTTGGCCGCCTGGAGGGCCTGAAAGAGCCTGGAGCGCTCCAGGGCCACTGCCGCCTGCTGTGCCAGGGAGTGCATGAAGCCTATCTCCTCATCCGAAGGAGCCCTCTTGCCCTTAAGCCCCAGGGTGAGGGCCCCCAGGGCCCGGCCGTCCTTCAAAATGGGGGTACTGAAGACACAGCCCACCCCCTCGCCCTGAAGGAGCTCCTTCAGGGGCCCGGGGTCGTAGTCCTCCATGGGCAGGAGCACCTCCCTGCAGCTCAGCACCGCCCTGCCCGAGCCCCCCTGGCCCGGCTTGAGCCTCCTCAGGAGGGCCTCGCCCTCGGGGGAAAACCCCCTGGAATGCATGAGCCTGAGCTGGCCGTCCTCGTACAGGTACACCGCCGCATGGCTGGCCCCCAGCTCCTCGGCGGCCTCCTTGAGCATGAGGGCCAGCACCTCCTGGGCCTCCAGGGTGCGCCCCATGGCGGCGGTGACCTCGTAGAGGCCCTGGAGCCTTCGGGTGCGCTCCCGCACCTCCTGCTCCAGGGCCTGCTCGGAGGCCCTGAGCCTCTCCACCAGGGCCCTGTTTCTCTCGTAAAGGCTGTAGGCCCAGAGCACCACCGCCCAGCCCAGAAGCAGAAGGGGAAGACCCACCATGAAGACCTTGTCCTGGAACTGCCCCAGCAGCCCCAACACCGCCGCATGCTCCTGAAGCACCACCACCCCGAAGGGCGTGCCTTCAATGGGGACAAAGGCGGCAAAGCTGCCTCCCTCGGCCTCGCAGCGGGAAAGCACTCCCGTAGCCCCCTCCGCCAGCAGCCTGGCACACTCATGGCGGCTGAGGTCCCTCAGCCCCGAGACAGAATAGCCCCTCAGGGAGGCATCCACCAGATAGAACCTCTCCTGGGGGAGCCCCAGCTCCCGGAGCAGGGGCATGAGGGGATGCTCCTCCGCCAGGAAGCCCACTACCATGCCCCGCTGAAGCACCGGGGCCAAAAGCACGAAGGCCCACTCCCCGTCCAGTCCCTCGTGGATGCCTGCCACCATGGGCCGCCTCTCCCTGAGGGCCTGCCTGAACCAGTCCTTCCCTGATACATCCATCCCCACAAAGGGTGCCGCCACCTTGCCCTTAAGAGCCAGCACCATGGCCCTGCCATCGCTGCCAGGAAGCTCCCTGAGAAAGGCGCCCAGGGCCACGGAATCGCCCTCGGAAAGGGCCCGGGCAAACTCCTCCTGCTCGGCCAGCTCTACCAAAACCCCCAGACGCCTGGCCATGGCTTCCTGAAACACCCTGGCCTGCACCTGGGCAGTGTCCAGGAGGGTGTCAGCAATATGACTTTCCAGGGCCTCGGTGTAGGAATTCACGACATGCAGGGAGAACGCCACCAGGGGAGCCGTAAACAGCAAAAGCACGATAATTACTTCAATAAAGCGCCTCCTTGCGCCCATGCACACCCCTCCTTGCTTCCTCAACTAGCAAAATCCGTTCCAAAAGAAAGGACAGAAAAAATGCATATTATGAACATAATTCATATGCTTTTGGGCGCAGGTAGGGGATATGGCCCTATCGCCTCTTTCGCTGGCGAACGAAGAGGGCAAATCCCGCAGCCACCATGAGGGCTGAAAGCACCTGGCCCATGCTGAAGGGGCCCAGGATGAGGCCCAGTTGGGGGTCGGGCTCTCGGAAGAACTCGGCCAGGAAGCGCAGGGTGCCGTAGAGCACAAGGAAGGCGGCCAGGAGGCCTCCGGGAAATCTTATTCTTCCTCGGAGGTAGCACATGAGGGCAAACAGCAGCAGGCCCTCCAGGGCCGCCTCGTAAAGCTGGGAGGGGTGGCGGGGCTGGGGCCCGGCGTCGGGAAACACCATGCCCCAGGGTAGCTCCGTGGGTCTTCCGTAAAGCTCGGCGTTTATGAAGTTGCCCAGCCGGCCGAAGAAGAGGCCCGGCGGGGNGGTGGGCACGAAGGCGTCGGCCATGGGAAGGAGGCTCAGGCCCCTGCGGCGGCAGAACCAGTAGCCTGACAAGAGCACGCCCAGGAGCCCTCCGTGAAAGCTCATCCCCCCGCGCCAGAAGGCCAGCGCCTCCAGGGGATGCTCCAGGTAGTAGGGAAGGTTGTAAAACAGCACATATCCCACCCTGGCGCCCACCAGCAGGCCTACTATGAGCCAGAAGTACAAGTCCTGCACCAGGGCCTTGGAAAGATGCAGTCCCCTGTCCCTTACCTGTCTGAGGAACAGGAAGTAGGAGGCGGCAAAGCCCAGGATGTACATGAGGCCGTACCACCTGAGTTGCAGGGGGCCCAGCTCCACTATGACGGGGTCAATCCTGGGGAACTGAAGCACGGCCCCTGTCCTCCTTTCTGAGGAGTGCTCCCAGCCCCCCGGCCCGGCTGGGCAGCTGCTCCACCTCCAGGGGGCTCTTCTGCTGCCAGTTGGGGTAGCCCGACACCGTGCCCGGCATGTTCTGCTGTCTACGGAGCGCCAGCCAGTCGTCCAGGCTCACGGCCAGGAGCAGGCAGGGGGTGCGGGCCAGGTAGCGGTAGATGGCCTGAAGCAGGGTGGGGTTCATCTGGGAGGGCACCTGATAATCCTGGGGTAGAAGCCCCTGGGCCTTGAGGGCCTGGAGGATGAGCTCCCGGTCGCGCCTTCGGCCCTGGAGGTCCTGCTGCAGGGCCTCCTGGCTGGGGTAAAGGCCCAGCTCCGCCTTGGTGCGGATGTCCTCCCCGGCCCAGAAGCCCCACAGGGTGGGAAGGTCGTGGGTACTGACGGAGCAGAGGGCCAGGGAGGGGTAGCCCCCAGGGGGGGTGAGCTCCGCCCTAGGGTACTGCCTCTCGTAGTAAAAGACCCTGTAGGACAGCATCCTTCGGGCCTGAAGGCTATGGCGCACCTCGGGGGGCACGGTGCCCAGGTCCTCGGCCACTATGGCGCAGCGGGCCCTGTGGGCCTCCAGGGCCAGGATGCTGAGGAGCTCCCGCCAGGGGTAGCGCACATAGGCGCCCTCTGAAGGCTTCATGCCCTGGGGTATCCAGAAAAGGCGGAACAGTCCCAGGGCATGGTCTATCCTCAAGAGGCCCGCGTGCTCCATGTTGGCCCTTATCACCTGGATGAAGTACTCATAGGCCGAGTCCCTGAGGCCCTGGGGGCTCAGGGGAGGGAAGCCCCAGTTCTGCCCCTTTTGGTTGAACTCGTCCGGGGGGGCCCCCGTGTCGGCTCCCAGGGCAAAGGCCTCCGGGTAGGCCCAGGCATCGGCCCCACCGCCCAGGGAGCCCAGGGCCAGGTCGGCGTAAAGGCCGATGGGCATATCGCTGCAGTGCTCCTGAAGCCTCTTCAGGCCCTGGTGCATGAGCCACTGGAGGTAGGCATGAAAGAGCACCTCCTTCCGGTGCTCCGCCCTGAAGCGCTGCACCTGGGGGGCCCGGGGGCTTCGGAACTCCTGGGGCCAGTCCTGCCAGCCCCCTTGGTGTCTCTCCCACAGGGCCATGAAGGTGCAGAAGTCCTCCAGGGCCCTGCCCCGCTCGCCCAGGTAGGCCTTGAAGGCCCGGCCCCTGGGGCTGTCCCCCAGGTAGTGCCTCCGGTAGAAGTGCTCGAACATCTCTCTGAGGCACCTGAGTTTAAGCTGCCAGACCTCCTCGTACTGCACCAGGGGGGCCTCCCTCAGGGCCCGTAGCTGGGCCTCGGTTGGGGGCTGCACCAGGGCGAACTCTTCCACCTCCCTCAGGCTCAGGTACAGGGGGTTTCTGAACAGCCTGCTCAGGGGGCTGTAGGGGCTTATGCCCCAGGGGGAGCTGTTGGGTATGGCATGAAGGGGGGTGATGCCCACGAAGGCCCCTCCTTCGGAGGCCACCCACCGCAGCAGCCTCTTGAGGTCCTCCAGCTCGCCCACCCCCCAGTTGTCCCTGGAGCGCAGCCCGTAGGGCGCCACGGTGAGGCCCCAGAGCCTGTTCCAATGCCCTGGCAGGTAGGAAAGCTCGGGGGCCACCACCAGCCTTTGGCGCCACCTTCCCTGGCCGGCAGAGACCTCCAGCCCGTAGTAGCCCATCCTCAAGGGCGGAAGCTCCAGGCTGTAAAGTCCCCAGCGCTTGCCCTCGTGCTCAAACTCCTCCTCTGGGGAAACCACCAGGGAGGCGGTGTGCTCAAACCCGCCCTCTTCTGCCTTCAGGGTAAACTCCACCGGGAGGGTCCCCGGGGGGGCTAACCTGAGGGCCACCCTGGAGGGGCTGTCAGGGTGGGCAAACCCCACGGGCTCAAGCTCTCGGGGCCTCAGGCGCTCCCTCAGGGCCTCCTGGAGGGCCTGGGGATGTCCTGCCTCCACCCCCATGGCCCTGAGGATGGCCGCCTTGGTCTCAGGCCCGGTGGTGTGCCTCCGGCCCCAGACATCCCAGTACTCGGGCAGGATGCCCATGAGCTCGGCCAGCCTGTGCAGGGCCTCGCTCATTCCACCACCTCCAGGAGGGCCACGGGGAAGTGCTCCAGGGCCGCTGAAAGGGCAAGCCTCCCGGAGGCACATTCCAGCACCTGACCCGTAAAGACATCCCTCAGGCGCATGGGCCTGGGAAGGGGCAGAAAGGTGTCCCCCCACACCTGGGCCAGGGGGAACTCCCCCGGGCCCACCAAGGAGACGAAGAACCTGCCGGCCACGGCCAGCACTCGGCCCCGGGGATGCTCCCTCATGAAGGCGCACACATGCTCGGCCCTCTGGCCCTGAGCGTAAAGGGGCACATACTGGCCCTGCAGGAACACCTCCCTAAGCCTTTGTCTCAGGCCCAGGGCCTTGTGCAGCACATACAGTTTCACCCTGCCGTCGGAAATGCTCCTCAGGAGTCCCCTTGAGAGCTCCAGGGGGCCCAGGGCCTGCTCCTGGCCCTGAAGCTCTCTTAGGAGCCTTTCCCTCAGGGAGAAGTCCACCTCCCGGCGGTTGTCCGGGTCCACCAGGGTGAGGCTCCAGAGCTCCGTGCCCTGGTAGATGTCCACCACTCCGGGGGCCGCCACCTTCAGCACACACTGGCTGAGGGAGTTGAGCCATCCGTAGTGGGCCACCACCTGGGCAAAGGGCTCAAAGAGGCTGAGGAACGCCCCCCCGGGCCTGAGTATCCGCTGCAGGAACCTCAGCACCGCCTCCTCGTAGGCCAAGTTGGGGCTGCGCCAGCTGGAGTTCACCTTGGCCTCCCTGAGGGCCTTTCGCACATACTCCATCAGCCGGGCCACGAGCTCCTGGCTCAGTCCTTCGGGGGGCCACACCCCCAGGAGGCTCTGGTAAATGTGGTATTCCTCGTTCCTGTCCGGCACGGCCCGGCCCTCCAGGAGGGGTTTCTTGCGCTTGTTAAGCCTGGCCCATCGGAGCACCTCCGTCCTCCACTGCCGGGGCATCTCACTCAGTACGCTGAGCCTGGCCCGCACATCCTCGCTCCGCTTGGTGTCGTGGGTGCTGGAGGCCGAAAGCCCCAAGGGCCACAGCCTCTGGCGCTCGGCGCAGTGGCTGTGGAAGGCCTCCAGGCTGAAGCCGAAGCGCTCGGGGCTTGAGCCCACCTCGTTAAGGCTCAGTAGCCGGTTGTACCTGTAAAGGGCGGTGTCCTCCAGGGCCTTGGCCATCACGGGGCCGGTGCTCTGCTGAAACCGCATTACGAAATCCAGCCACTGGGCCCTCTCGGGGGCTGGGAGCCCCTGGGGCCAGTTAAGAAGGAGCACATCGGCCAGGAAATCAAACACCGAGGCGCTCATGGCAGGGTTCTGCCTCCGGGCCTTGACGATGGCCTGCTGGATGTAGTGCCTGTCCCGGTCGGATACCCCCTGGTGGTTTATGTAGGTCCTGTACACGGGGAAGGCGGCTATGGTCTCCGCCAGGGCCCGGGTGAGGCTCAGCCGGGTGAAGTCCCTGGTGAAGGGGGACATCTGGGCCAGGTGCGAAAGCCTCTCGCCCAGGGCGCTGAGCTCCCCGGCCATGGAGGTCTCCAGCACCAGGCGCTTGCACTCCAGGAGCAGCTCCTGGAAGTCCACCCCCTGGCCCGTGAACCTGGCATAAAGCTCGCTGAGGGGCTTCTGCCCCTGGGGATGGACGAACAGGCCACTCAGGGCGTTGAGGAACTCATAGCCCGTGGTGCCTGCCACGGGCCAGTCCTCCACCAGGCGCTCCCCCTTAAGCAGTATCTTTTCCACCACGATGTAGAAGGGCCTCCGGCCGCTCAGGCGCTGGCACTGGGCCTGGAGTCTCCGGAGGTACTGTCCCGGGTCGTAAAGGCCGTCGGCATGGTCCACCCTCAGGCCCTGGGCCGCCCCCTCCCGAAGGAGCCTGAAGAGCAGCTCATGGGTGCTCTGGAAGACCTCCTGGTCCTCCACCCTCAGGGCCGCCAGCTCGTTTATGTCAAAGAAGCGGCGGTAGTTTATCTCCTCGGTAGCCACCACCCAGTGGCAGAGCCTGTAGGGCTGCGCCTGAAGCAGGGCGTCCAGGGCCTGGGGCTTAAGCTTCAGCCCCTCCAGGGCCCGGCCAAGGGCCTGCCTGAAGGGCTCGCAGGCCTGCCACAACCCCTTCAGCCGCCGCTTTATCACCTCGGCCTCTCTCCTTCTTTCCTGGGCCCTGTCCGGCCGGGCCTCGTCAAAGGGAGGCAGGTGCTCCAGGGCAGTCAGAATGCTCCGAAGCTCCTGAAGGTGCTCCTCGGGCGCCCGCCCCTGGAGCTCCTCCACGAGGGGTGCAAGCACCAGGCGGTAGCTCCTGGGCTCCAGGGGCAAGAGGTGCTCGTAGTAGCCCAGCCTGAAGGCCCCGTCCTGAAAGAGCACCACCAGCTCGCCGTCCTGCAGGGCCTGCCCGTACTGCTTGCCCAGCACGGGCATGAGGACCTTTCCCCCCTGGGCCTGCCAGTGGATGTCAAAGTAGCGGGCGTAGGGGGAGGAGGGGCCGTGCTCCAGCACATCCTGCCACAGGAGGTTTTCCCCCAGAATGCACATGTGGTTGGGCACGATGTCCAGCACCTGGCCCATCCGCAGCTCGCTCAGGGTCCCCAGATAGGAGCGGAAGTCCTCCTCCGAGCCCAGGTCAGGATTGAGCTCCCGGTGGCTTACCACATCGTAGCCGTGGGTGCTGCCTGCCCTGGCCTTAAGCAGCGGAGAGGCATACACATGGCTTACTCCCAGGGCCCTCAGGTAGGGCAGAATCTCCCTGGCCCGCCTGAAGCCCAGTCCCGGGCCGAACTGCACCCTGTAGGTGCACACCGGGGGGCTCAACGGGAAAAGACCTCCTGGACATTGAAGTTCAGCACCTCCCCCAGGTGCCGGAAGGCCTCAAGGCACTCCTCATCCTCGGGGCCCTCGGGGGCGGAAAGCTCGGTGGCCATCTCGTAGTAGATGTTCTGGG
Organism: Nitrospirae bacterium JdFR-88; assembly: GCA_002011795.1. Lineage (GTDB taxonomy): Bacteria > Nitrospirota > Thermodesulfovibrionia > Thermodesulfovibrionales > JdFR-88 > JdFR-88. Next base: position 65,280 of record MTOX01000017.1, on the reverse strand, counting down.
GCTCCCAGAGGTTGACCTCCAGGGGGAGGGTAAACACGAAGCCCAGGAACTCCCTCACCAGGTTTATGCCCTCCAGGCTGGGATGCTCCCTCAGGGCCTTGAGCATCCTGCCGAGGCGCTGCCGGATGAGGAACTCCACCTCCTGGGCCTCCAGGGGCAGGGCGAACTCCTTCATCTCCGCCCACAGGGTCTCGGCCTTGTGCACATCCAGGGGCTCCTCCTTCAGGGCCTTCTTCAGGGCCGCATTGAGGGCGAACTCGGCCACCGAGAGGAACACCCTGGGGATGGGCATCCCTGCGTCCCTGAGGAAGCCCATGAGGAACTTGCTTTCCTGGTAGAGCCTCAGGCCCGTGTGCTCAAACTCCTCCACGCTCTGGCGGATGGTCTGGCTGAGGACCTTGCGCCGCTCGTCCCAGAACAGGTCCATGAGGTTGTAGGTGTGCATGCCCAGGTGATGGTCCATGAGGCGGAGGCAGTCGGAGAAGGCCCCCTTCTGGAAGGCCTCCAGGAGCTCCGCCTTCATGAAGCCGTAGGGCTCCTCTTGGGCGGTGCTGAGGCCGCAGTTTATGTCGTGGTCGCCCAGCCTGAGGACCGCAAAGCTCAAGGTGTCCTCCTCCAGAGTGACCCTGGAGCGCACCTTCACCATGCCCGTGGCCAGCTCGGCCTTGGCCGCCTCCAGGCGCTCGTAATCAAGCCGCTGCACGTCGTAGCAGTAAAGGGTGGCCTCCTGGGGGTAGTCCTCAAAGAGGCTGCTTATGGCGTAATGCACTGCCACCCTGCGGAGGTCCACCCTCCTGGGCCTTACATGACGGAGGTACACATCCCTGCCCGTGCCTCCCAGGTTGCTTTGGGCCGCCTCCAGTCGGCGGAGGAACTCCTCCTCCAGGGCGTCGCCGTAAAGCTCCTCGTGCAGCTGGATGGCCCTGGCGGCGTACTGCAGTATCTGCACCGCCTCAAGCCCCGAGATGTCGTCAAAGAACCAGCCGCAACTGGTAAACATGAGCTGCCCGTGGCGCTGAATCTCCAGGAGCTTCAGCAGCCTCATCTGCTCCAGGCTGGTAAGCTCCCTCAGGGCATGGGTGCTGAAGAAGCGCCGAAGGCTCTCGGCCGAGCGGTCCAGTATCACCCTGATGTAGTCGTCCCTGGCGGCCCAGGGCTCCTGGAGGTAGCCCGAGGCGGTCCGCTCGTACACGGCCGCGAGCTCCTCCTGGAGCCACTGGAGGGCCTCCCTCAGGGGGGCCCTCCAGGCCTGGGACCAGTCCTGCCTCTGGCGGCAGCCGCAGTCGGCCCTCCAGCGCTCAATCCCGTGGGCGCAGCTCCAGGAGGTGTACTCCCTTACCTGGGCCTCCCACCGGGGGGGATGCAGCTCCAGGAACTCCCCGTAGTTGCTCACCCTGGCCAGGCCCTCCTCCTTTATCTTGTGCAGACAGTAGGCCAGGGCCATGTCGCCGAACCGGCTGTGGTGCCCGTAGGACTCCCCGTCGGTGGCTATGTGCACCAGCTGGGGCTCCTCCTCCTGGCCGAAGCACTCCAGGAGCCTCTGGGCGAAGGCATCGCCGCTTTTAAGCAGCCCCTGGAAGGCTACCTCCCTGGCCACCTGGGCCTGGTAGAAGAAGACCACGATCTGCCGCCCGGAAGGCAGCCTCACCAGGTAGGGACGCCTGACATCCAGGGTGTGCTCGTTCACTTCCTGCCACTGGGAAGCCCCCAGGGGCCTCACCCTCAGGGCCTGATGGGGCGCCAGTATGGTGAACTTTATACCCTCCTGGGCCAGCACCTCCAGGGTGGGTACATCCACGGCCGTCTCGGGAAGCCACATGCCCTCGGGCTGCCGGCCGAAGCGGTGGCGGAAGTCCTCCAGGCCCCAGCGCACCTGCGTCAGCTTGTCCCTGTGGGAGGCCAGGGGCATGATTACATGGTTGTAGCACTGGGCTATGGCATTGCCATGGCCAGAGCGCTCCCTCATGCTCTCGGCGTCGGCCTGGAGGATGGCCTCGTAGATGCCGGGCTGGCTGCCCTGAAGCCAGCTAAGAAGGGTGGGACCGAAGTTGAAGCTGATCTCCCTGTAGTTGCTCAAGATGCGCCGGATTCTGCCCTGCTCATCCAGGATGCGGCTGAAGGCGTTGGTGCCGTAGCNCTCGGCAGTTATGCGCTCGTTCCAGTCGTGGTAGGGGAAGGCACTGTCCTGGGCCTCCACGGCCTCCAGCCAGGGGTTTTCCCTGGGGGGCTGGTAGAAGTGGGCATGGATGACTATGTAGCGCTCCTTGCCTATGGCAGTCGCCTCCTTAGCAGGGCCGCCTCCTGGGGGCCCAGCTTCAGCCCGCCTGCCCGGGGCTCTGGCCCCAGGAGGGCCTGCCAACCCTGGGGGGGGCGAAGCCCCAGCTCGGCCTCCTCAGGGGCAAAGTTGAGCCCCAGGAGCACCTCCTCGCCCTGGGCCCTGCGCACCAGTATTATAAGCCCNCCCTCCCGCCTGACGCTCAGCCCCTGCCGGCCGGCCCTTCCTACAAGCTCCTTCCTCAGGCGGATGAGCCTCTTGTAAAACTCCAGATGCTCCCGGTGGCCAGGGGCCTCCCGGAGGGCCAAGTTCAGCCTGCTTTGAAGGAAGCTCTCCTGGGCGCCGGGCTCGGGGAAGTCCTCGGGCCAGCGGAAGCCCTCAAACTCCCTTCTCCGCCCCTCCTTCACGGCCTGAAGGAGGGCAGGGTCGGAGTGGTCCACGAAGTAGAGGAAGGGGGCGGGCTCGTCGTACTCCTCCCCCATGAACAGGAGCGGTATGTAGGGGCCCAGGAGCACCGCCGCGGCGGCCAGCCGGAGGGCCCTGCCCCTGAGCCTGTCGCCCAGGGGGCGGTTGCCTACCTGGTCGTGGTTCTGGGCAAAGACCACGAACTGCTCCGCCGGGCGGTCGGATGAGGAGGCCCCGTGGCGCCTCCTCCTGAAGCGGCTGTACTGCCCCGAGTAGATGAACCCCTCCCGGTAGGCCTTCAGGAGCTTCTGCAGGGGCTCATCGAAGTCCTGGTAGTAGCCGTCCCTCTGGCCCGTGAGGGCCACATGCAGGGCATGGTGGAAGTCGTCCAGCCAGCAGGCATCCAGGCCGTAGCCGCCCAGCTCAGGAGGGCGAATGAGCCGGGGGNCGTTCTGGTCGGACTCGGCTATCACGTAGAAGGGCCTTCCCGTGGCCTCGGAGGCCTTCCGGGCCGCCTCCTTGAAGTCCTGAAGCACATGCCTGGCCGAGTGGTCAAAGATGCCGTGCACGGCATCCAGCCTGAGGGCGTCTATGTGGAAGTAGAGGTGCCACTGCATGATGTTCTCCATGAAGTAGCGGCGCACATGGTCGGAGTCCGGGCCGTCGTAGTTTATGGCCGGCCCCCAGGGGGNCCTGTAGGCGTCGGTGAAGTAGGGCCCGTAGTGGCCCAGGTAGTTGCCCTCGGGCCCCAGGTGGTTGTAGACCACATCCAGCACCACTGCCAGACCGGCCCTGTGGCAGGCGTCCACCAGGCGCTGAAGCCCCCTGGGCCCCCCGTAGCTTGCCTGCACCGCAAAGGGATAGGCCACATCGTAGCCCCAGTTCCTGACCCCGGGAAACTGCCCCACGGGCATGAGTTCCACCGCCGTTATGCCCAGCTCCCTGAGGTAGGGAAGCTGCCTGAGCACCCCCTCAAAGGTCCCCTCAGGGCTGAAGGTGCCCACATGAAGCTCGTAGACGATGAACTCCTCCAGGGGCAGGCCCTTCCAGTCATGGTCGGCCCAGGGGTAGGCAGTCAGGTCCAGCACCTCCGAGGGCCCATGCACCCCCTGGGGCTGGTATCGGCTGGCAGGGTCGGGCCGGGCAGGGCCGTCATCCAGCACAAACATGTACCTGAGGCCCTCTGCCGCCCCGGGCACGAAGGCCTCCCAGTAGCCCTCCCCCAGGGGGCTCATGGGCACCCTGCCTCTGCCCTCAAGCTGCAGGGCCACTCTGCGGGCCCCAGGGGCCCAGAGGACAAACCTGACCCCTCCCCCCCGGGGGACTGCTCCAAGCTCTACCATAGGAGTTTTCCCAGAGACTTCAAAGAATCTCTATTATGGTTTTTCCCTCGTTCTCCAGGGCCAGGCACAGGCACAGGTAGTCCCTCACCTGCCTGGTAATGAGGAAGTTTGCCCTCACATGCTCCCTGGCCCTCTGGCCCATCTGCTGGAGCATCTGGGGGTCGTTCAAAAACTGCCTTATCCTGAAGGCGGCCCCCTCCACCGTGTGCACCAGGAAGCCGTTGACCCCGTGCACTATCTGGTGGGGTATGCCGCCCACGGCCCCCCCTATCACGGGCTTTCCCTTCCACATGGCCTCGGCCACGGTAAGGCCGAAGCCCTCCTTCAGGGACTTCTGCAGCACCACCGTGGCCAGCCTCTGCAGGGCATTTATCTCCAGGTCGCTGAAGGGTGGAAGGAGCAGTATCTTTATGTCCTCGTCCTGGCCGGCGTGCTCCTCCACCTCCCTGAGCACCGCCTCGCCCTCGGGGTCGTCCGTGGCGGGGCTTCCGGCCAGCACCAGCACGCAGTCGTTGTACTTCTTCACCATCCTGTAGGCCTCTATCACCCCCAGGGGGTCCTTGAACCTGTCGAACCTGGACACCTGGAGGATGACCGGCCTGTCCTGGGGAATCTGGAACCGCTGGGCCACCTGCTGAAGCTCCTGGGGGCTCAGCTGCCGGTTCTTCTCGCTCAGGGGATCTATGGAGGGAAGCACGATGTACTCCGGCACCCCCATGGCCCGGGCGAACTTGGGCACCGAGAACACCGCTGCGTCGTAGAGGCCGAAGTAGGGCCTGAGGCCCTCGCACACCGCCTCCTGGGGGGCAGAGGCATCCACATGGCAGCGCCACACCCATCGGCCGCCCTTGCGGAACTTCCCCAGGGGCACGGGCTGGGGGTCGTGGATGAAGACGAAGTCGGCCTCCAGGTCTATCTTCTGGGCGTTGCGTCGGTTGACCTCCAGGTGGTAGGCCCACATCTCAGGGGTGAGCTCCTGGGGGCTTCCCTGAATGGCATTGTGGATCCTCTTGGTTATCTCAAAGAAGCGCACATCGCCCTCTATGACCTCCCAGCGCACCTTCAGGCCCAGGTCCCGCATGATGGGCACCATGCGGGCCAGTATCTCGGCCACCCCGCCGCCGGCCCTGGTGGAGTTCACATGGAGGAAGCTCCTTCCCCGAAAGTGCCTGCTCAGAAGGCCCAGCAGCTGCAGGTCTCCCTTGGGGGCCACCCCTGCGTAGCGCTCTATCAAGGGGGCAGCACCTCCATCTCCTTCCTCAGCTCCGCATCCACCAGCTCGAGCACATGCTCCCTGATGCCCTCTATGGTGTGCATGAAGGGGTCTATGGAGCGGATGGCCTGGGCCAGGGCCTCCTTGCCCAGCACATCCTTGACCCACTGGGAGAAGTCGTCGGTCCGCTCCTTGAGCCTACGGCGGGCCTCGTAGAAATGGTAGTAGATGGCCCCTGCATCCACATGCCTGAGGGCTATGAGGAACTCCGCCAGGTTCCTGGCCTTCAGCCCCACGGGGAAGACCACCGTGACGGTCTCGTTGAAGTGGAACTCCTCCCCAGGGGGCACCTGGCCGGGGTCGGGGAAGTGCTCCCTGTAGTAGTCTATGGCCCTCAGCAGCTGGGCCCTGAGTTCCTGCACCGAGCCCACCGCATAGGGGTCTATGCTGGAGAGGCTCTCGGCCAGGGCCCGGGCCTCCAGGTTCTCCCCCGCCCACTGGGCAAAGTCGTTGGTGTACTCCAGCCTGTGGCCCTTGAGGAAGTACTCGTACATATGGTGGTAGATGGAGTTCTCGCTCACCCGGGCAATGTGCTCCCGCAACTGCCCCAGGTCCCTGGCCTTAAGGGGCACCGCCCTCATGAGCTTGACGCACTGCCTGAACTCAAAGGACTTGTCCGGCTCCTTCTTCCTCAGTCCTTTCTCTGCCAATCCTTCTCCTCCCTGAGGTAGACGGTCCTGTGGGGGAAGGGTATCTCTATGCCCTCGGCCTGGAAGCGCTTGAAGATGCGCTTTCTCAGCTCGTGCTGGGCCAGGTACTGGTCCACGAACTCCTTTACCTGGCATATGAGGGTGAAGTCCAGGGAGCTTTCCCCGAAGCCGGGGATGAACCTCACGAAGGGGGCCGGCTCCTTGAGGAGTCCCGGCACCTCCTGGGCGGCCTTGAGGGTCTCGTCAATGAGCACCCGCTCCACATGCTCGGGGTCCGAGCCGTAGGAGACCGATATGGGAATGAGCAAGGACATGCGGGGCTCGGGCAGGTAGTAGTTGGTAAGCACGCTCTGGGCCAGCTTGCTGTTGGGTATGACCACTATGTTGTTGGGAAGCATCCTGACCTTGGTGGTCCTCCAGCCGATGTCCACCACATAGCCCTCCTGCCCCCCTTCAAGCCTCACGAAGTCTCCCACCCTGATGGAGCGCTCCAGGAGGATGTGGATGCCCGCAAAGAGGTTCGCCAGGGTATCCTGGAGGGCCAGGGCCACGGCCAGGCCTCCCACGCCCAGGGCCGTAAGCAGGGGGGTGATGGAGACCCCCAGGGCATGAAGTATCATCAGCCCCCCCACCATGAGCACGACCCCCTTAAGCAGTGCCTGGGTGAGCCCGGTGGTGGGAAGGGGCATGGCCACCTTTGCCACCCAGTAGTGAAAGAGCCTGCTGACCAGCTGGGCTGCCACCACCGTCACGGACACCAAAAGGAGCACATAGATGGCCTTGTTCACATAGGCGGCGTAGCGCTCAGGAAGCTGGGAAAACTGCACCCCCCCGTAAAGCCCCAAGGCCACGCACCAGTAAAGGGAGGGGCTTCGGAGGCTTCGAAGCAGCAGGTCGTCCAGCTGGGTGTCGGTCCTCTGGGCCCAGCCATGAAGCACCCTGAGGGTAAGGCCCCTCAGCAAGAAGAAAAGCCCGGTCAGTGCCGCGGCCACTGCCACCGGTAGAATGAAAACCTCAGCCTTCATGCTCCGTTGCCTCTCATAACTTTAGTAAAGGACTGTCAGCCCTGCTTGCCCGGCAGCGTGATGGAGGCCAGCCTCTCGTCCATGGCCAACCTCAGGGCCTTGAAGCTGCTCATGAGGCGTCGGGGCAGCCGGCGGGCAGGCGGCAGCTTCATGGCCAGGGGATTGATGAACCGGCCGTTCCTCTTGACCCTGTAGTCCAGGTGCGGCCCTGTGGCCAGCCCGGTGGAGCCCACATACCCTATGACCTGTCCCTGCTTTACCCGGCGGCCCTTGCGAATGCCCCGGGCAAACTTCCACAGGTGCCCGTAGTAGGTCCTGTAGCCGTTGGGATGTTTGATAATGACCAGGTTGCCGTTCTGCCCCTTGTAGCCTGCAAAGACCACCACTCCGTCGCCCGCTGCCGACACCGGGGTGCCCTTGGGGGCGGCGTAGTCCACCCCCAGGTGGGGCCGATATATCTTCAGTATGGGGTGGAACCTCCGCCGGGAAAACCCCGAGCTTATGCGCTTGAAGCTCAGGGGGGCCTTCAGGAAGGCCCTGCGCAGGCTGGCCCCCTGCTCGTCGTAGTAGCCGCTGTAGCGCCCCTGGGGGTCCTCATACCAGTAGGCCCTGTAGATGCGGCCATTGTTGCTTAGCTCGGCAGAAAGTATCCTGCCCCACCTGCGGAACTTCCCGTCCAGGTAGAGGCCCTCCACCACCAGCCTCCAGGTATCNCCCCTCCTGAGGTCGGTGTTGAAGTCCACCTGCCAGGCGAATATCTCGGAAAGCTCCACGGCCAGGACAATGTCCTTCATGGACTCCACCAGGTTGCTCTGGATGATGCCGGCCATATGGCTGATACGCCGCTGGTAGCGGTAGCGCTCCCGCCTTACCTTGAAGCCCCCCTGGGGCTGGCGCCTGGCCTCCAGGTAGGNGTCGGCATCTATCTCGCACCGGAAGCTCTGAAGCGCCCCCCGGGCGTCCAGCAGCAGGCTGTAGGGCATGCCGGCCCTGAGGCGCCGGAGGTTGAACACCCCCTTGGCGGCATCCCTGAGGGACAGCAGCTCGGCCATGCTCAGGCCGTGGCGTTTGAACAGGTGGTATAGGCTCTCGCCCGGCCTGAAAAGACCGCTTATCTGCCGGCTCTGTATGCGCTGCTCAGGAGGGGTGGCCTGGGAAGAAGGGGCCTGGGGCCCCTGGGTGCAGCCCAGGGCCGCCATCGCAGCAAGCACCAGCAGCAGGCCTCTCAGATGCAAGCGAATGAAAGCCTCCTTCAGCCCATGAAGTTGCTATATTTTATAGGAAAGCGTCCCCGCTGGCAAGGAAGCCTGCGTTCTGCAGTTGACCTTCCCCGGGCCTGCCTATATACTCTTTAGGGTAAATTCCAGGGCCTATAAGGAGACAAAGAGATGGGCGACTTTTACCAGACCGGTGTGGTTTCCACATTCCACAGGCTGGGCAAGATAGAGCTCCAGAAGCTGGAGGAGGAGCTGATCCACTATGCCCAGGAGCGGCCCATCGCCCTGGTGCTGCCGTCCCTGTATTCGGAGCTCCAGGGAGAGGCCCTCAAGGGAATCCTGCAGGAGCTCAAGCATGTGCCCTATATTGCCGAGGTGGTGGTCACCCTGGGGCCCTGCAGCAGGGAGGAGTTCCTGGAGGCCAAGAGGTTCTTCTCGGCCCTGCCCCAGCGGACCGTGGTGGTATGGAACACCGGGCCGCGCATAGAGGCGGTCTACAAGGNGATAGAGGACGCGGGGCTTCCCACAGGGGAGCAGGGCAAGGGCAAGAGCGCCTGGATGGCTTACGGATATGTGCTCAGCAGGCCCCACCTGGCCGTCATAGCCCAGCACGACTGCGACATTCTCACCTACGACCGCTCCATCCTGGCCAGGCTGTGCTTTCCCGTGGCCAACCCCAGCCTGGACTACGACTTCTGCAAGGGCTACTACAGCCGCGTCACCGACAGGCTTCACGGCCGCGTAACCAGGCTCCTGGTCACCCCCCTGATAAGGAGCCTCCTGAAGATAGTGGGGCAGCTACCTATCCTGGTATTCTTTGACAGCTTTCGCTATCCCCTGGCAGGAGAGTTCGCCATGGATGCCGACCTGGCCAGGGTCAACCAGATACCCGGGGACTGGGGGCTGGAGATAGGCCTCCTGGCCGAGGTGTTCCGCAACACCTCGGTGCGCAGGGTCTGCCAGATTGACATAGCGGAGATTTACGAGCACAAGCACCAGAACCTCTCCCCGGAGGATGCCACCCAGGGCCTGAACAAGATGTGCATAGACATCTGCAAGAGCATCTTCCGCACCCTGGCCTCCGAGGGGGTGGTCTTCTCCCAGGGGTTCTTTAAGAGCCTCCTGGCCACCTATGTCAGGACGGCCCAGGACTTCCTGAAGCGCTACGAGGACGACGCCGCGGTAAACGGCCTGTACTTCGACCGCCACCAGGAAAGCCTGGCCGTGGAGACCTTCACCGAGGGCATAAAGACCGCCTCGGAAATAATCATGGAAAACCCCATCGGGGTGCCCCTCATCCCCAGCTGGCACAGGGTGACCTCGGCGGTGCCCTATGTGCTGGAGCAGATAAGAGAGGCCGTGGAAAAGGACAATCAATAGCAAGGAGGGCTTGGAAATGACCCTGTGGAGAATCACCAGGAAGGACGTGGAGAAGACCTTGAAGGACAGCTTGGCCTACCTGAAGAAGAGGGCCGAGACCCTCAGCGAGGAGGGCAAGAAGCGCTACAGGCTCTACGAGCTCAAGAGCCGGGCCCACAAGGTCCTGGCCGAGCTGGGCGGCATGGTCTATGAGCTCAGCAAGAGCAGGCGCAACCCCCTCCTGGATGCCAAGGTCAAGGGCCTCATCCAGAGGCTGAAGAAGCTGGATGCCGACATAGCCAAGCTGGAAGGCAGGGTGGCCAAGAAAAAGGCAGCCCCCAGAAAGACCAAGAAGGCCTGAGCATCCGCCGCATACCCGTCTCTTGAGGGCTTCCGCCCAGGTGCCCGGCACCTCCCGAGCGGGCCATGCCCTCCATGGGCTTGGCCTAGCCCCCGGGCCCAGCCTAAAGTCCGCCCCCTCAGAGCCGAAAACAACCAAAGTGTAAAGGATGCAGGAGTTTCACTCCATAAGGAGGCTTCTGGAGCTTCAGGACTGCTTCGACCAGGTCTTCAAGGGGTTCTACGAGGGGCTCTTCGGGCTCCGGCACCTGAGGCGCTACTTCAAGAGCAGGGGCCGCATAAAGGNTCTGGTGGAAAACCAGAAGCGCTTTCTCCTTCGGAGCCTCCAAACAGAGCCTCAGACCTTCAAGGTCCTCTACGGGGGGCTTGCCCAGAGGCACATCAGGATAGGGCTCCCCTTCGTGGACTTCATGGAGGCCCTGGAGCGCCTGGAGGAGCAGTTCCTGAGGGTGCTTCTACAGAGGGGCATCCTGGGGAGCTACTTTGACCCCCTTGCCCTGTTCTTTCATCTGGTGAGGCAGTATGTGGCCCGGGGCTACCTGCAGCATCTGGCCGTGGAGGTGGAGGAGCTCCTGGAGAAACAGCTCAAGGAAAGCCCCCTGCCCACCCAGGCCTGCATAGACATTGGTTCCTTCTTCGGCCCCCTGAAGGAGGGCCTGGCACCTCCTCCGCCCCGCAGGCTCAGGAGCTGTCCCCTGCATGACTGGCTCCAGGGGCCCGAGGCCCAGGTGCTCTGCGTCCATCAGGGCTGCCTGCAGGGTCTGAGGCACCTTCACCAGGAGATGCACGCCCTCCTGGAGGCCCTGGTCTATTATGTCTCCGAGGAGCTTTACCACCAGGCCTATCTCACCCTGGGGCAGATGCCCCAGAGCTTCCTGAGCTTCATGGTTCAGCTGTCCTCCCTACAGAGCAGGCTAAGGGAAAGGCCGGGGCAGGCCCTGAGGAACCTCCTTCAGACGGCCACGAAGGACGACCTGGTGGTGGCCTTCACCATCAGGAGGCCCTCGGCATCTGCCAGGGCCGCGCAGAGGCAGGAGGCCCTGCAGAGCGCCCAGAGGGCCCTCAGGCGGGCCCTCAGGGGCAAGGAGCACGTGCTGCTGCCTCTGAAGGAGCAGTCCCTGGTGGCCCTGGCCAAGGCCACCCCCCTTCAGAGGACGCGACTGCTCAAGCTTAAGCGAGCCGTGGAGGCCCAGAAGGTCAACGACATGCCCCTTCAGGTCAGCGTCTGTGCCAGCCAGGGGGAAGGTGCCCTCCAGGAGGTATTTGAGCACATGTTGGACAGCCCCGAGGAGCTGAGGCTCCTGGGCCCCCAGGAGCTTCAGGCCCTGAGGGCCCAGGTGAAGGAGGCCACAAAGAGGGAGGCCTTCCTGAAGCAGGCCCTGAGGGCCCAGCAGGTGGAAACCTTCTTCCAGCCGGTGGTGGGGCTGGCCACAGGCAGCCTCTATGCCCTGGAGGCCCTGGCCAGAATCAAGCACAACCCCCGGTACCTCCCCGCGGGGGAGTTCATAGAGGCCCTCTACAGGCTGGACCTGGTGAGGGAGCTGGACCGCCAGGTGACCCAGAGGACCACGGAGTTTGCCCCCCTGCTCAATACCGTCACGGCCAGGGTAAGCATAAACCTCAGCCCCCTCAGCCTGAAGGCCCCGGGCTTTGGCCGCTTCCTGGAGCAGGCCATAAAGACCATGAAGGAGCAGGGCATAGTGCCCCTGGTGGAAATCACCGAGCAGGTGGTGCTGGAGCACATGGAACTCATCCGCCACCTGAACTTCCACTACGGCGTAAGGGTGGCCGTGGATGACTTCGGCACCGGATACTCCTCCCTGAAGGTAGTGGCAGAGCTGGCCCAGGCCGAGGTGATAAGCCACCTGAAGATAGACGGCTCCCTCACCACCCAGGTGCTGAGCTCCGAGGAGGCCTACAAGATAGTGCGCTCCACCGTGAAGATGGCCAAGAGCTTAGGGCTCAGGACGGTGGCCGAGTATGTGGAGAGCCGCCCCTTGGCAGAAAAGCTCCTGGAGCTTGAGGTGGACTATGGCCAGGGCTACTACTTCGCCCCTCCCCTTTCGGTATCGGAGCTGATGGAAAGGTACGCCGGTCCCCCTCTGGCCAGGGCGTAGGGCTCTGCCCGGGCGGCCCGGTGGGCCGCCCAGAGGGCCGCCACGGCGGCCACCAGCACCACCGCAGCGCCCAGCAGCACCGAGGCCCCCAGGAGCCACCACCAGGGGGGAGGCACCAAGGGTTGCCCCAGAGAAAGCCTCAACAGGGCCACAAAGCTCCTGAAGAGGAACCAGCCCGCCACCGTGCCCGCCAGGGCACCGCAGCCTGAGCTGAGGAGGGCCTCCCGGAGCACCAAGGCCTTGACCTGAGCCCTCCTGGCCCCCAAAAGCCTCATGAGCCCGTAGGAGGCAAACCCTTGGTGGGCCGAAAGGACAAACACCACCGCCAAGAGCACCGCCCCCCCTGCCCCCACGAGGCCCAGCAGTGCGGCCCCCAGCAGGAGGAGACGCCCCAGGTCCTCCCTAAGGCCCGCCAGGAACTCCTCGGCCACCACCACCCTGAGCTGGCCCCACCGGCGCCTGAGCTTCAGGGCAAACAGCCCGGGGTCGCTGCCCGGGCGAAGCTTAAGGAGGAAGGCCGAGACCTTGTCCTGGGGCACCTGGAGGCTCCTCAGGGCCTTCTGGGCCGAGTCCCTTATCATTGCCCTTATGCCCTTCATGGGCACGAACACCGCCCGGTCGGGAAACCCCCCTGTGGGCTCCAGCCTGCCCAGGACCCTGAACTCCGTGCCGTAGAAGCGAATCCTGCCGCCGGGCCCCACCTGTATGGCAGAGCCCACTATCACCTCCTCGGCCCGGGGCCTTCGTCCCAGATGCTCCCTCAGCCAGGGCGTTATGGTGAAGTCCGTCTCGGGCTCGTACCCTACCAGCAGGGTGTCGCCCTCGAAGCAGCAGGCCAGGGGGGCGGAAAGCACGAAGAGCTGGGCAGTAATGGCCTGGACCTCTGGGTAGTCCCTCAAGGCCTCCCTCAGGGAGGCCTCCAGGTAAAGGGGCCGGGGGCTTCCCAGAAGCAGAAGTCCCTGGGGCTGTGCCCCCTGAGGCAGCACCAGGGCGTCGGCCCCCAGACGGTCCTGGAGTCTCCGAAGCCCCTGGGCCCCTGAGGCCCCCAGGGCCAGAAGCAGAAGGGCCAGGGCGGCCAGAAGGGCCGTGCAGGCCCCCACCGCCAGGGTCCTCAGGGGCTCCTGCCTGAGACGCCTATAGGCAAGCACCCACATGGACATGTCTTAACATAACTGCCGAGGAAAGGCTTGAGCAACCGGCCGGGGCAAAAAGGGGGGTCAGCCCTGATTGGCCTTTATCTTCTTGAGTNCCTCTGGAAACTGGTTCTTGAAGTCCGGATGCATCCGGCCCAGGAAAAGCTTCAGGCCCTTCAGCTCAAGCCTCAGGTCCTGAAGCTCCCTCAGGAGCTCCTCAAACTTGTCCACCCTTTCCACCAGGGTCTTAAGCTCTTGCTCCAGGAGCTTTATCCTCTCCCGGAGTATTATCTCCTCCTTCACTACTTCCTCCTCTGGAACTTCATCCTTCTTCTGAGCTTGCGGTGCTTGTGCTTAGACATCTTCTTCTTCCGCCACTTTTTGACACTGCCCACCCTGTGCTGGCTCNCCTCCTTGTCCGCTCTTGTAAGGTCTTTATTCTACCACATCAGGGGGCGGCCTTCCTTCTGGCCTGCTCCATGAAGGCCTCCAGCTGGAGCTCTGCGGTGCTGGAGGGGGNGCCGTCAAAGGGGATGCTCAGGGTGGGCAGCCCGTAGCGCCTGCTTATGCCCCTGAGAAGGGCGCTCACTATGGTGCCGGGCATGCAGCCGAAGGGCATGGCGTTTATTATGCCCGAGGCCCCCCGCTGGGCCAGGTCCACCGCCTTGCCTATGGAAAGGATGGTCTCGCCCTCAAAGGACCGATGCACATAGGGGGAGGCCTTCCTTATGATTTCCTTGGTGGTGGGCTCCCGGAGGGTCTTAAGGAGCCCTTCAAAGGGCCTCTGCAGCTTGTGCTCCACCCTGCGCTGGACAAGCCCCTTGAGGAGGTTTTCCCACAGGGCGGACCAGTCGCGCTTGAGCCAGGCCTTCCTCAGGCCCATGAGGTTTACATAATAGAGCCNCTCCTCTACAGGGGCCAGCCACACCTCGCCCCCCAGGGCCTCTATGCGCCTTACCAGGTCCTCGTTGCTGAAGCGGTTGGAGCGCACGAATATCTCCCCCACTATGCCTATGAGGGGCCTGGCCTCGGAGCGCCTGGGCAGGCACTGGAAGGCCCGGGCCATTTCCTGAAGCACCCCTTCCAGAGAGCCGTCCTGGCGGGCCACCGAGGCGCATATCCTCTGAAGGTACTGCCGGTACAGGCCCTCGGCCGCCCCGGGCTCCACCTCGTAGGGCCGGCTCTCGTGAAGGCACTTCTGCAGGAGCTCCACCGCCACGATGCCCCGCCAGGCCAGCAGGGGGAAGTCCCCGCCCACCACCCCCAGCTCCCGGTAGAACTCGGCCCCCTGGTTGGGGGCAAAGATGGGCACCTCCTGAAGGCCCAGCTTATCCAGCACCATGCGGTGAAACACATTGTACTGGCCGAACCTGCAGGGGCCCGTGCCCGAGGGCATGAAGAAGGCACTGCGGCCGGGCTCAAAGCCCGGCTCAAAGACCTTCTTCAGCATGTCCCCGGTGGTGACCAAGCAGGGGTAGCACTCCTTGCCAGAGACATGGCGGCTGCCCAGCTCAAAGGTCCGCTCGTCCGAGGGCGGAAGCGCCTCGGCCTGGGCGCCGCAGGCCTCAAAGGCGGCCCTCAGGGCATAGGCATGGTCGGACATGAGGGGGATGTACAGCACCCGGCGCCGCACCTCAGGGGCCGAAGGCCTCTTGGGCTGCGACACGGGCACCCTCCGGGCCTTCCTGCCCCGGCCCTCTATGCTGTCCAGGAAGGCCTCGCACCGTGTGATGGCCCCGGCATCGGCGCTGTGCTCGTCAATCTCCACATGAAGCAGGGGCTTTTCCTCCCCCAGCTCCTCCCTCAGGTACTTCAGGATGAAGGAGTCCGGACCGCAGAGGAAGTTGCCTATCAGGATGGGATAAAGCAGGGGATGCTCCCTTATGAACCTGGCCGCCCTGAGCATCCTCTGGCCACTTCGCCAGTACAGGTTGGGCCAGCGCTCCCTGAGCCCCCGGACCTCCGAAAGGGGAAGCATGTCCATGGGGATGGCCTGCACCCCCAGGGTAGCCAGCTTCTGGGGGATCTCCAGGTTCATGCCCCGGTCAAAGGCGTTGTAGGCCCTGCCCAGGATGACCACCGCCCTGTCCCTCAGGGACTCCAGCACCCTCTGGCCCTCTTGCCTGAGGGCCTGCTCGAAGGCCTCCTGGGCCTGCTGGGCCCTCCTGAGGGCCCTCCTGAGGGTGCCCCTTCCAACCCCGAAGCGGCCAAGAACCTTCCGAAGCTCCCCCAGCAAATACCCCTCGCCCCGGCCCAGGTCCACCGGCAGGGACAGCACCCTGTCCTGGGCCTCCAGGGCCACCCTCACCACATAGGGGATGGTCTGCACCTGGGGGCAGGCCAGCCCGCTGGGGTACTCCTGGCCAGGCCGATTGAGGTTGATAAAGCTCGGCAGAAGCACCGCATCCACCCGGCCCTCCTGAAGCAGCCACTTCACATGCCCGTGGGCCACCTTGACGGGAAAGCAGGCCTCCGAGAGCACCGCCTCCAGCCCTGCGTCCACCACTTGGCGGTTGGTCCGGGGCGAGGGCACCACCTCCAGCCCTGCCTCCCACAAGAGGGTGCTCCAGAAGGGCAGCTGGTCGTGGAAGAAGAACACATAGGGGAGACCCACCCGGGCCCTCCCGCCCCGGCCCTTCAGGGACTCGTGGGCCCGCCACAGGAGCTCCTCCCNGAGGGCAAAGAGGTCCCTTATGCCCGGGGCCTTGCGCCGCCTTATGTCGTACTTCTCGCACCTTCCGCCATAGAAGAGGTAGTCCCGCTCGCCCTTAAGCCTCACCCGGTTTATCTCGCACATGTTGGGGCAGCTCTTGCACTGGAAGGAGCCCTGCTCATAGGGGACATCGGCCAGGGAGAAGCCCTTGAAGCTGCTCTGCCTCCTGCCCCCCATGTGCTCCCTGGCAATGAGGGCCATGCCTATGGCCCCCGTGACCTCGTGATGGGGCGGAACGGTTATCCTCTTACCCAGGTACTTCTCGAAGGCGGCCACCACCGCCTTGTTAAAGGCCACCCCGCCCTGGAAGAATATCCTCTGCCCGATGGGCTTTCCCGCCACCACCCGGTTGATGTAGTTCTGCACAATGCTGTAGGCCAGCCCCGCCAGGAGGTCCTCCAGGGCCGCCCCCTTCTGCAGATTGGCCATGAGGGAGTTTTCCATGAACACGGTGCAGCGTTCCCCCAGCCTGAGGGGCCCCTTGGCCCGGAAGGCCAGCCGGGCAAACTCCTCCTTTATGCTTATTCCCAGCTTCTCGGCCTGCTCCTCCAGGAAGCTGCCCGTGCCGGCAGCGCAGGCCTTGTTCATCTCAAAGTCCACAATGACGCCATCCCTAAGGCTTATGAACTTTGAGTCCTGCCCGCCTATCTCAAATATGGTGTCCNCCCGGGGCTCTATCCTGGCCGCCGCGGTGGCCTGCGCCGTTATCTCGTTCTTCACGATGTCGGCCCCCACGAAGTCGGCTATCATGTAGCGACCGCTTCCGGTGGTGCCCNCGCCCTTGATGTCTACCAGGTGGCCCACCTCCTCCCTGAGCTCCCTGAGGCCCTGCCTTACGGCCTCAATGGGCCGGCCTGCCGTGGCCAGGTAGCGCTTGGCCAGCACCCGGCCCGCCTCGTCCACAACGGCCAGGTTGGTGCTCACGGAGCCCACATCAATGCCCAGATAGGCCGGCACCTTTCCCCGGGGCCTGTAAAGATGGGCCTGGGCGCCACTGTGGCGCCGCAGGAAGTCGTCCCCCTGGCTGATGAGCACGGGCTGCTGGGGGGCGCTGGGCCTGGCCTCGGAGCGCCCCAGCAGCTCCCTGAGGGAGGAAAGCTCCAGCACCCGCGAGGCCGCGCCCTCCCTCAGGGCCTTGAGGGCCGCCCCCCAGGCCCCCATGAGGGCGAAGTCCTCAGGCACCAGGAGATCCTCAAGCCCCAGCACCTCCCTGAAGGCCCTCACCATGCCCTCGTTGGCGGCCACCCCGCCTATGAAGGCCGCAGGACTGGGCATCTGCCTGCCCCTGAGAATGGTGCCCTTGAAGTTCCTGGCCACGGCAAAGCACAGGCCCGCCACTATGTTCTCCACGGGGGTGGCTATCTGCTGAAGATGAATCATGTCCGATTTGGCAAACACGCTACAGCGGCCCGCCNCCCTGGCAGGCTTGGCCGCCCTGGCCGCCATCCGGGAGAATTCCTCAATGGAAAGCCTCAGCCTCTCTGCCTGCTGGTCAAGAAAGCTGCCCGTGCCGGCAGCACAGACGGAGTTCATGGAGAAGTCCTCCAGCCCCCGCTCAGAAAGCACCAGGAGCTTGGAGTCCTCCCCTCCCAGGGCCACCGCCGCCCTGAGCTCAGGATGAAGATGCCCCAGGCCCTGGGCCTCGGCCACTACCTCGTTGGCCTGTAGCGCCCAGGACAAGGCCTCCCTGAGGACCGGCGCCCCCGAGCCCACCAGGGCCAGCACCACGGGCCTGCCCTCATAAGGCTGCAGGAGCCGCAGGGCCGCCTCCAGAGGCCGCCCCCTGTGCTTGAGATACCTGCCCTCAAGACGCCTCCCCCCCTCGTCCAGCACCAGGAGCTTTACACTCACCGAGCCGGCATCAACCCCTATGTAGAACACCAAGGAAACCCCTCCTGTTATACAAAGAATTACAAACCCAAGGTTATCAAAATTCCAGGGACTTGTTCAATCCCCCTGACGAATTTCCCCCGTGGGGCTGACAAAATTTGTCAGCCCAGTACCCCCCTTCCAGAAAAACCCTTGATTTTTAAAAGGCTCCAATATGGCATGGTTCCTGCAATACTTAGGGGCAAAAGGGTTATGGAAGGAGGTGAAAGGGGGAAAGAGGCATAAAGGGTGTTGTCGCAGAAGGCTTGCAAAGTCTTTCACCAAGGAAAGGAGGAAAGGTTAGATGTACAAGGCAGTACAGAGGATAAGGGGCCGTGAGGGTTTCACCCTGATTGAGCTCCTGGTGGTGATAGCCATCCTGGGCATCCTGGCAGCCATAGCCATTCCCGGCTACCTGGGCTACCAGAAGTCGGCCAAGAAGAGGGCCGTGAGGGAAAACTTCGATGCCGCCTTCAGGCTGGTGAAGGCCGAGATGACCAAGTGCTCTGCCGACCCTGATGCAGTTACGGAAAATGTAGTGGCTCAGCTCAACTCCGGCGACAAAAGAAACCCTTGGGCAACCGGTGAGAGTGCGTTTGTAGAGAGTACCACGCTGGAAATAGGCAGGGTGATAATCTCCGAGACCGATCTCAGCAGTTTGTGTGCGAATTTCCAAACGCAAGGAACAGCTACAGCAGTTTCCATCTCAACTATAGTAGGGCCTGACTCAGGCGACGATACACTTGGTCAGGTAATAAGCTGGACAGAGCTCTAAAGCTCAGCGTTAGTGAAGGAGGGGGCCGCACGGCCCCCTTTTTCTGTTATAATCCCTTCGGGCAATGAAGCGAGGCTTCACCCTCATAGAGCTTCTGGTGGCCCTGGCCATTCTGGCCATACTGGCCACCATAGCGGTGCCCATGTACAGGGGCTACCAGAAGGGTGCCGCCAGGCAGGAGGCCACGGCAAACCTGCAGGCCCTGGTGCTGTGCCTGGAGCAGTATTATGCGGAAAACTCCTCCTATGCCAATGCCACCAGCTTTCCTACTACCTACAGCTGGGAGATGAATGCCTCGGGCACCGTGACCACCGATGACTTCTCCGACTGGCTTCCCTGCTTCAACCCCCGGAAGGCCGCAGGCGGGGCGGTGAACAAGTACAAATACACCCTTCAGGTGAGCTCAGCTACCGCCTTCACGGCCACTGCCACAGGCCTCAGGGGGCCTGTGAAGGACGATGTGCTTACCATCGACCAGGATGGTGTAAAGGGCGGCTCTTGGCCCAAGTAGGCTTCCTCCTGGCCTTTGCCCTCCTGCTTCTGAACCTGGCGCCCACCGTGTATGTGGGCGACAGCGCCCTTCTGAGCACCGCCAGCTTCTACCTCAGCACTGCCCATCCGCCCGCCTACCCCCTGTTTATCACCCTGGGGAAGCTTCTTACCTTTCTTCCCCTGGGAAGCATCGCCTACAAGACCAACCTGGTCTCTGCCCTCAGCGGGGCCCTGGCATGGCTCGTGCTCTTTCTCACAATCAGGTACCTCACCCTGAACAGGTGGCTGGCCTTCTCCTTCGCCTTTCTTCCCCTGTTTACCCCCCTGGTGTTCGTGGAGTCCCTCAAGGCCGAGGTCTATGGGCTCAATGCCTTCCTGTGCCTAGGGGTCTTCTACCTGGGCCTCAGGGGCATCAAGGAGGGGGATGTGCGGTTCCTTCTCCTTTCGGCCCTCCTGTTTGGTCTGGGCTCGGGCAATCATCACACCCTGGCCCTGATGGGCCTCAGCGCCCTCCTGGCAGGCCTTTACTGGCTGGCCAGGGAGCGGCGGCCCCGGGTGGTGGTGCCTGCCCTCCTGCTCCTTTCAGCAGGGCTGATGATAAACCTCCACATATATCTCAGAAGCCTGGTGCTTCCCCTGAGGGGCTTCATATTCTCAGGGGGCAAAGGCCTGGAGGCCACCCTGGACACGGTGCTCAGGAAGGGCTACGAGTTCTCAAGCCCCAAGGCCCTTTCTGCCCTGGCAGAGGTTCAGTCCCGCCCCTTCGGCCAGGGGCTCTACAACACCCTGCGCTATCTTATAGAGAGCAACTACGGGCCCGTGCTGGGACTGCTGCTGGTGGCGCTGGCGGTGGCGCTGCTGCTCCTGAGGGTGAGGGCCTGGCTGAAGCTCTACCTGCTGCTGGCCCTGCTTCCCTGGCTGCTACTGCTACCGAGGTTCACCTTCTCGGCCGCCATACCCACGGAGAAGGACATCTTTGTTGTCTCCCCCTACTATGTGCCCCTCCTGTTTCTGCTTCCCCTTCCTGCCTCGGTGCTGCTTGGCAGGGCCTACGGGTGGCTCAAGGCACTGGCGCCCAAGGGGGCAAGGGCCGCCCCCCTGCTTCTGCTGGCGCCCCTGGTGCTTCTTGCCCCTGTGCTTAAGGGGCAGTCCCTGGGCAAGCACTACCTGCTTTATGACAGGATGAGGGACAGCCTCATGGTGATGCCTCCCCTTTCCTGGGCGTTCATAACGGGGGATGCACCCGTTTTCGGCGCCCTCTACATGCAGTGGACAGAGAGGCTCAGGGAGGACATCCTGAGCTTCATCCGCAACCCCTTGACCGACGAGCTGCAGTTGGTAAAGGGGCAGTCCATATTTCTGCTCAACAGGCCCCTGCACGAGAGGTTCGCCCGCAAGAGGCTTATCACCTTTACCAAGAGCTTTCTTCATCCTGAGACCCTGAAGGCCAGGGCAGCCCGGGGCCGCCTGTTTGCCCTGGCAGAAAACGCCCTGCCTGAGCCCATGAAGGCAGAGTGGGACCTCCATGTAGGCCCTGTGATGTTCATGCTGCTACCTAAGGGCGCCGATACAGGCCCGGCAGAAGGATTCCTGGCAGAAAGCACGCCGAAGCTCAACTACGAGCGGGCCCTGGAGGTCTATGCCGAGGACTTCTTCTCCGAGAACATAAAATCCTTCTACGCCATGGCCCTCTTCAAGGCCGCGCTGAGCAAGGGGGGGAAGGAGGGCGCACTGCTTGCCAGTACGGCCCTGAGGATGGTCAGCCCCTCGAAGTACTTCTACGGCTACATTCACTCCCTGAGGCTCCAGGGCCGAACCCACGAGGCCCTGGTCTTTCTTAAAAC
The DNA here is from genome assembly GCA_002011795.1 of Nitrospirae bacterium JdFR-88. Classification (GTDB taxonomy): domain Bacteria; phylum Nitrospirota; class Thermodesulfovibrionia; order Thermodesulfovibrionales; family JdFR-88; genus JdFR-88. Next base: position 44,430 of record MTOX01000017.1, on the reverse strand, counting down.
CTTCCAGAGACTGTTCCCCCATGCCAGGGCCGCCGATGTGGCCCATGTGCTGGAGTACCTGCTGCTTGAGGAGACCGACCCCAGGGCCGCCAGGGCCAAGTACGCCTACCTGAGGGAGCACGACCTGCTCATCTACCTGGAGGAGGTGAGGGAGGCCCTGCGGGATATGGCCTCCAAGGCCCCCCACGGGGGCCCCTGAGGGCTATCAGCAGGCTATGTAGTTTATGTCGTAGCCCTCGGCCTGGAAGGCCTCCCGGAGCTGCCGTCGCTGCGCAGGGCTGAGGGCCTGCAGTATCTCCCTGAGCTTCTCTCCCGAAAGCTCCACGCAGTTGTAGTGCCACAGGGCCTCCTTGGTGTCCTGGGAAAGCCCCTGGGCCCTCTGAAGCACCCTTTCCAGGTCCCCTGAGTCGCAGAGCAGTTTCTTTATCCCCTCCTGGGCACTGCCGAAGTAGTAGGCCTGCCCGTCCTTGTAGAGCAGAANCCTCTGCCCTGCACAGCCGGAAAAAAGGAGCAGGGCTGCCAGGGCCATGACTAAACCTCTCATTGTCCTGCCTCCTTGAGGAGTTCCCTTATTCTTCTTAGCCACTTTTCCGAGGCCCACCTCTGGGGCCCGTAGATGCTCCTCAGGAGCCTGCCCTGGGCATCAATCAGGAACGCCGTGGGCAGGCCCACCACGCCGTACAGGTCAAAGGCCACCCGGCTCTGCCTGTCCCAGAGAACCACAAAGGGCAAGGGGCGCTTCCTCAGAAACCTTCTTAGGGTGCGCTCGGAACGGTCAATGCTTACGGTAAGCACCACCAGGCCCTGGGGGCCCAGGAGCCTCTGAAGCTCCGCCAGCTCCTGGAGCTCCTCCTGGCAGCTCCGGCACCAGGTGGCCCAGAAGCTAAGTAGCACCACCCGCCCCCTGTGCTCCGAAAGCCTGTACACCCTGCCCCCAAGGTCCGAGAGCTCAAAATCAGGCGCCATGCCCTGGGGCCAGCCCAGCCCCCCAAGCCCCAGGACAAGAAGCAGAGATATGAGCAAGTACCTCATGGTTTAGAAATTTAAAATCTATTTTCTTTTATTATAGCATGCAGGGGGGCAGCTTCCTTCTACTTTCCCCCAAAGGGNGTTATGATTACCCTGAAGAGCATCTTTAGGAGGAGGGCTTATGAGGCTTTACCTTGTGCGGCATGCCGAGGCAGAGGTCTCGGAGCCCAAGGCCCTTACTGCCCAGGGCAGGGAGGCGGCGCAGCGCATGGCAGCAAGGCTCAGGGCCATGGGCATCAGGCCCCAGGCCATCTATCACAGCGGCAAGCTCAGGGCCAGGCAGACTGCCGAGATAGTGGGCCAGGCCCTGGGCCTAAGCCCCCAGGAGGCCCAGGGCCTGGCCCCCCTGGACGACCCCGCAGAGTGGGCCCAGAGGCTCAGGAGCCAAGAGGCAGATGTGATGCTGGTAGGCCACATACCCCACGTGGGAAGGCTGGCGGCGCTCCTTCTTTGTGGAAGGGACAGCCTGGCCCTGGGGTTCGGGCCGGCCACGGTGGCCGCCCTGGAGCGCACCCAGGCAGGCTCCTGGGCCCTGTGCTTCATGCTTCCTGTGGAGCTTGCCTGAGGCCCCTTCTGGTAAAATATCCTTATGCGCCTCTGGGGTGCTTTGGCCTTGAGTGGGTGGCTGCTTCTGTCCTCTGCCCTGGCCCAGGGGCCTGAGGAGGCGGAGAGGNATTTCCTCCAGGGCCGATGGCTCAAGGCGGCCCAGGCCTACGAGGCCCTGTTGAGGAAGGAGCCGCAGAATGTGCTCTACCTTAAGCGCAGGGCCGAGGCCCTGTTCTGGGCCGAGGACTTCGCCGCCTCCTACGAGGCCTGGAAGAGGGCCCTGGCCCTCGGCCCCGGGGACGAGGACGCCAGGCTTTACCTGAGCCTCCTGGAGGCCCTGAGGAGCAGGGACCTGGGAGGGCTCCAAGAGATGCTCAAGGAAAGGCCCCAGGACGGCAGGCTCTTAAGGGNCCTGGGGGTGGCCCACCTCTGGGTGGGCGACCCGGAGCTGGCCGTGGGCTACCTGTGGGAGGCCCAGAGGCAGCAGCCCCAGGACTGGCTGAGCCCCTTCCTCCTGGGCAGCATCTACGAGGCCTGGGGATACTGGGACTATGCCATCTCGGCCTACCAGAGGGCGGTGAAGCTGAACGGCCAGTTCGCCAGGGCGCTGAACAACCTGGGCTATGTGATGAAGGAGAAGCACTACTACATATTTGCCATCCAGTACTACCGGAGGGCCATAGCCATAGAGCCCGAGGAGGCGGGCTACTACTACAATCTGGGCAACGCCCTGGTAGCCGAGGGCAAGGTGAAGGAGGCCTACGAGGCCTACCGCAAGGCCCTGGAGCTTGACCCTACCTTTGCCAAGGCCCACTACAACATGGGGCGCACCTATGTGCGCCTGGGGCAACTGGAGAAGGCCGTGGAGGAGTTCCAGCTGTACCTGAAGTACTGGCACCCGGGCATCCCCCTGAGGGACGCCCCTCCGCCCAAGGTAGTAAGGGCCGAGCTCAAGGAGCTACAGGAGCTGCTCCGGGAGCTGAAGGAGCAATGAAGCGCTTAGCGGCATATGCCGTAGGGGCCAGCCTCCTGGTGCTGGCCCTCAGCCTGCTGCTTCAGATGCTGGTGCCGGCAGCTCCCTGGCGCACCCAGGTGGAGCTCCGGGTGCCCCAGGGGGCCAGCTTTGCCCAGGCCGCCAGAGCCTTGGCCCAGGAGGGACTCATCAGGGACGAGAGGCTGTTCCTGGCCCTGGCCAGGCTCACAGGGGCGGACAAGACCCTGAGGCCCGGCCACTACCTACTCAGCGGCTCCATGAGCCCCTGGAAGGTCTTCAGGCACCTGCAAGAGGGCCGGGTGCTACAGCACTCGGTGGTCATTGCCGAGGGCGACAGCCTCCTGGAGATAAGGCAGAAGCTCCAGGGGCTCGTGGCCCCTGAGGAGTTTGACCGACTCGTAAGGGACAGGGAATTCATGGCCTCCCTGGGAGTCCCCCCCGAGGCCCCCAGCCTGGAGGGATACCTCTTTCCGGACACCTACAGGTTCGCCAAGGGCACCCCTGCCAAGGAGGTGCTCTCCGCCATGGTCAGGAGGCTGTGGCAGGTGTATGACCAGGAGCTTAGGGCCCGCACCAGGGAGCTGGGCCTTTCGGTGAACGAGGCCCTCACCCTGGCCTCCATCGTAGAGAAGGAGGCGGTGGTGGATGCGGAGCGGCCCGTGATAGCCGGGGTGCTGTGGAATCGCCTTAAAAGGGGCATGAGGCTTCAGGCCGACCCCACCGCCGTCTACGGCGTAAAGCCTTTCAGCTGGGGCGTCACGGTCAGGGACCTCCGCCGTCGCACCAGGTACAATACCTATGTGATAAAGGGACTTCCCCCTGGGCCCATAGCCTCGCCAGGGCTTGCCTCCCTGAGGGCAGCCCTCTATCCAGAGAAGGTGCCCTATCTTTACTTCGTCTCAAACGGCGACGGCACCCACACCTTCTCCGTAAGCTTCAGGGAGCACCTCAGGGCCATCCAGGCCAGAAGGGCCAATGACTAAGCAGCGACGAAGGACCCGCACCATCTACCTGGGCGGTATCCCCATTGGCGGGGGCCACCCGGTGGTGGTGCAGGGAATGACCAAGACGGACACCAGGGATGTGGCTGCCACCCTCAGGCAGATAGCCGCCCTGCAGAAGGCCGGCTGCCAGGTGGTAAGGGTGGCCGTACCGGACGCAGAGGCCGCCCGGGCCCTGGGCAGGATAAAGGCCCGCAGTCCCCTGCCCATAGTGGCCGATGTGCACTTTGACTGGCGGCTGGCCCTGGAGGCCCTCAGGCAGGGCGCAGATGGCCTGAGGATAAACCCCGGCAACATCGGGGCCCGGTGGAAGCTCAAGGAGCTGGTCAGGGCCCTTGCCGACAGGCCCGTGCCCCTCAGGGTGGGGGTCAACGCCGGAAGCCTGCCCAGGGACATCCTCAGGAAATTCCGCCACCCCTGCCCCGAGGCCCTCCTGGAGGCCGCCCTCAGAGAGGTGCAGACCCTGGAGGAGCTGGGCTACAGCATGATAAAGGTCTCCCTGAAGGCCTCCAGCGTCCCCCTCACGGTGCAGGCCTACAGGCTCTTCTCCGAAAGGACCGCTTATCCCCTGCACCTGGGTATCTCCGAGGCCGGCCCCCCGGAGGCTGGCATCATAAAGAGTGCCGTGGGGCTGGGAGTGCTCCTTTCCGAAGGCATCGGGGACACCCTGAGGGTGTCCCTCAGTGCCTCGGCGGTCCTGGAGATAAGGGTGGCCTGGGGGATACTGCAGAGCCTGGGGCTTGGTCCCCCGCGGGCGGAGGTAATCTCCTGCCCCACTTGCGGCCGTTGCAGCATTGACATAAGGCGACTGGCAAGAAAGACCGAGCTGGCCCTGAGGGACATCCGGGCTCCCGTGAAGGNGGCCGTGATGGGCTGCGTGGTAAACGGCCCTGGAGAGGCCAGAGAGGCCGATGTGGGCATCACCGGCGCCCGGGGCAAGGGGATAATCTTCAGGAAGGGCCGGGTGCTCAGAACGGTGAAGGAGGAGCACCTGCTGCAGGAGCTTTTAAGGGAGCTTAGGGCATGGAGACCATAAGGATAGCCCGGGTGATGCAGGATGCCGTCCTTAAGGCCAGGGGCCGAAGCATTGGGTTCGTGCCCACCATGGGGGCCCTGCACGAGGGCCACCTGAGCCTGGTAAGGACTGCCAGGGCGGAAAACGACCTGGTGGTGGTGAGCATCTTCGTAAACCCACTCCAGTTCGGCCCCTCCGAGGACCTGCAGCGCTACCCCCGCGACCTGGAGGGCGATATGGAGAAGCTCCAGGCCCTGGAGGTGGACTACCTCTTTCTGCCCGAGCCGGAGGGGATGTACCCACAAGGGTTCTGCACCTTCGTGGAGGTGCAGGGCCTCAGCGAGCGGCTCTGCGGGGCCTTCAGGCCCGGGCACTTCAGGGGGGTGGCCACGGTGGTGCTCAAGCTCTTTGAAATCGTGCAGCCCACCAGGGCCTACTTCGGCCAGAAGGACTACCAGCAGAGCCTCATTGTGCGCCGCATGGTGGAGGACTTGAACCTGCCCCTGCAGGTGGTAGTCTGCCCCACCGTGAGGGAGCCCGACGGGCTGGCCATGAGCTCCAGGAATCTCTACCTGAGCCCCCAGGAGCGCCGCGCTGCCCCCATTCTCTACAAGGCCCTGCTCAAGGGACAGGAGGCCCTCCTGAGGGGCCAACGGCAGCCCCACAGGATACGGGAGCTCATGCACCAGGTGCTCAGGAGTGAGCCCTTGGTGGGGGAGGTCCAGTATGCCTCGGCCTACGACCCCTATACCCTGGAGGAGCCCCCGGTGCTCAGGGGCTCGGCCCTCCTGGCAGTGGCCGCCTTCATAGGCCGAACCAGGCTTATAGACAACCTCCTCATAGATGGCTTAAAATAAATTTAGAATGCTTCAGCGGGTGCACATACAGATACTGGACAGCCCTGCCTACTGGGCCGAGGAGCCCCAGCAGATGGTGGAGAACCAGTTGCTGGCCGAGCAATTGGACAGCGAGCTCCGCTACCACTATCCCTCGGTGGTGAGCGTGGAGTACATAGACCTGTTCAGCTCAGACGAGGACAGCTTTCCCGAGGTGCGCCAGATGCTCCACCAAGGAGTGATAACCACCCCCGTGGTGCTCATCAACGGTGTACCCAGGATGCACGGTGGAATCCCCACCGGGCTCATCAAGACCGAGGTGGAGCGCATCATCTCCTCTGGCCCCCTTCACTGAGGAGCCGCCTGGCGGTAGGAAAGAGCTCCATGTTGGTGTGCGGAAGGAACAGGGCCGACATGTACTCCTCCATGAACCCCCTGAGGACCGAAAGCTCCACATAGGTCATCTTATGGGCTATGGCCTCGGCCTCCTCTCTGAGGCGCTCCGAGACCAGGCACAGGTAGGCTCCTGCAATGGAGGTGTTGCCCACAAAGCTGAAGCGCTCCAGGGGCAGGTCCGGCAGCATCCCCAGCACAACGGCGCCCTGGACATCCAGGTAGTTGCCGAAGCCCCCGGCAATGTAGACCCTCTGGATGTCCTCCACGGCCAGGCCCACCTGCCTTAGCAGGGTGCTCACCCCGGCATATATGGCTGCCTTGGCCCTGAGGATGTTGTCCAGGTCTGGCTCCGTAAGCACTATGTCCCCCGCGGGGCCCGAGGCCAGCACATACTGAAGCCCCTCGGGGCCCTCCCGCATAAAGGGGTCTTTGCCCAGGCGCTCCCGGTGGAACTTGCCCCTCTGGTCTATCACCCCTTTAAGGAACATCTCCGCCACGGCATCAATCATGCCCGAGCCGCAGATACCCAGGGGCTCGGCGTCGCCCAGCACCTCCACCCGGGGGCCCTGGGGCCCCAGGCTTACCTTCTCGATGGCGCCGTCCACGGCCCTCATGCCGTGGCGAATGCCCCCGCCCTCGAAGCAGGGCCCGGCCGAGCAGGCGGCCGAGACCAGCCAGTCCCTGCCCCCGATGGCCACCTCGCCGTTGGTGCCTATGTCCATGAGCAGGGCTACCTCATCCCTGAGGTGCATCCCTGTGGCCAGCACGCCGGCCACTATGTCGCCCCCCACATAGCTGGCCGGGCAGGGCAAAGTGTAGAGCACCCCATCGGGATGAATCCTCAGGCCGGCCTCAGAGGCCCTCAAAGGGGGGAAGAAGCTGACGCCGGGCACATAGGGCTCAAGCCTTATGCTGGAGGGCTCCAGGGCCCAGAACAGATGGCACATGGTGGTGTTGCCACTGAGGGTGGCAAACTGCACCGCCCTGCGCTGCAGCCCCTGGCGGCGGCACATCAGCCCGCAGAGCTCGTTCACATCGGCCAGCACGGCGGCCCTGAGCTCCATGAGGGCACCGCCCTCGGTGGCCTGCACTATCCGAGTTATCACGTCGTCGCCCCAGCGCATCTGGCTGTTGTAGGTGGAGCCCACATCCAGCNCCTCCCCCGAGGCAAGCTCCACCAGGTAGGCCACCACCGTGGTAGTGCCCACATCCACGGCCAGTCCGTAAAGGGGCCCGGCCTCCTGCAGGGGTGCAAGCTCCACCGCGGCCCCCAGGGCATGGCTCAGGCGCACCCGCCACTGCCCCCGCCTCAGGGCCTGCCCCAGAGACCTCAGAAAACGAAGGCTGAAGGAGAGCCCCTCCACGCCCTCACTGCTAAGGGCGGCCTTGAGCCTCTCCAGGTCCGAGAGGTTGTCCTGAATGCTGGGAGGNGCAAGGGAAAGCTCCACGGAGCGGAGGGCCGGCTCCACCGGGGCCTGCAGGCCCTGCAGAAGCCCCTTGAGTTCCTTTGCCCTTCCCAGGGCTATCTTTTCGCCCACCACTAAGCGGGAGGTCTCGGGCACCTCAATGAGCACATCCTCCTGGGGGTAGCACTGGCAGGCCAGTACCATGCCCTCCTGCCTCTCCTTCTGGCTGAGCCTGGCCCATCCCTTCAGCTCGGCCCTACCCTCCAGGAGGCGAACCCTGCAGTGCCCGCAGGTGCCTTTGCCCCCGCAGGAGGCCAGTAGATAGAACTCCCCGTCCCTGAGGGCCTCCAGAACGCTCTGGCCCTTCCTGACGGAGAACTCCCTTCCCGTGGTAAGCCTCAGAAGCATCAGAGCCGCTGGCCCAGGTGGCTGAGGATGCTCTGAAAGAGGGTAAGCCCGTCGGTGCCGCCGCCCAGGATGGCCTCGGCACAGCGCTCCGGATGGGGCATCATGCCCAGCACATTGCCCCGGGCATTGAGGATGCCCGCAATGGCATCCACCGAGCCGTTGGGATTGGCCCCATCGGTTATGCGCCCCTGGGGGTCGCAGTAACGAAACAACACCCGCCTCTGGGCCTTCAGGGNCTCAAGCCCCTCGGGAGCAATAAAGTAGTTGCCCTCCATGTGGGCAATGGGTATCCTTATCACCTGGCCTTCCTGAAAGAGGTTGGTAAAAGGGGTGTCGGTGCGCTCCACCCTCAGGTGGACATCCTTGCACACGAACCTCAGGACATTGTTCCTGAGCATGGCCCCCGGCAGCAGCCCTGCCTCAAGGAGGATCTGGAAGCCGTTGCATATGCCCAGCACCAGCCCCCCTCCCTGGGCAAAGGCCTGCACTGCCTTCATGATGGGGGAAAAGCGGGCAATGGCCCCGGTGCGCAGGTAGTCCCCGTAGGAAAACCCCCCTGGAAGCACCACCACCTGGGTGCCCCGGGGAAGCTCCTGGGCCTTGTGCCACACGAACTCCGTGGGCTTCCCCAGCACATGCTTAAGCACATGGTAGCAGTCGTGGTCGCAGTTTGAACCTGGAAACACCACTACGGCAAACATCCCTGTCTCCCCTTGAGAGAGGTTTTCAGGGAATTATAACACAGGGGGNGAATTGACAAATCCCCTCCGGGGGCGCTACGGTTTTACTGCCATGCAATCCGGCTTTCTAAAGGACAACGCCGATGGGTTCCTGAAGACGGCCCATCTCCTCTTGGAAAGAGGCACTTACAATCCGGCCGGCAAAAGCGACACAGATGTGCTGGTAGTGGCAGAAAGGCTCCTTCGGGCCCTGGGCCACCCCGGAGCTCTACGAGGGCTGGTACAGGAAGTTCATCCGGGAGGACTTCCTAAGAGGTCTAAAGCTTGGTAATCTTCAGCTTCCCCACCTTGCGGCCGTCCATCTCCAGGATGAGGAATCGGAGGTTCTGGTAGCGCACCTGCTCGCCCACCTTGGGCAGGCGCCCAAAAAGGCCGAAGACGAATCCCCCGATGGTGTGAAACTCCTTCTCGGGAAGCTCCGTCCCCACCAGCTCGTTCACCTCCTCTATGTCGGTCTGCCCGGCCACTATGAAGGTCCGCTCGTCCAGGACCTCCACCTCCCGCTCGGTCTTCAAGGCCTCAAACTCGTCCTGAAGCCCCCCCACTATCTCCTCTATGATGTCCTCCAGGGNAATGAGCCCGTCGGTGCCCCCGTACTCATCTATCACCACGGCTATCTGAAACTTCTTCCTCTGCATCTCGTCCAGCAGTTCCGAGACCATCTTGCTTTCGGGCACGAAGTAGGGCTCCCGCATGATCTCCGTCACGGGGGTCTCCTTGTCCACCTGGCCCTTGGCCATTCCTATGAGGATGTCCTTTATGTAGAGCACTCCCACCACATCGTCAATGCTGTCCTTTACCACCGGGTAGCGGGAATACCCCTCGGCGGCCACCAGGGCCAGGGCATCCTCCACGGTGGCCACCGTGGGGATGGAGACTATCTCCGTGCGGGGCACCATGACCTCCGAGACCATCTTGTCGCCGAACTCAAACACCCTGTGAAGGAGCTCCTTCTCCTCCTCTTCAATGGCCCCTGCCCGCTCGCCCACGGTGATGAGGGCCTTCAGTTCCTCCACGGTCATGAAGGCCGGCAGGGGCCTGCGCTTTATGCCCATGAGTCTCACGATGTGGCTGAAGAGCCACACCAGAGGGGATATGAGCTTCATGTACAGGGCCATGGGCCTGGCCATCCTGAGGGCGAAGGCGTCGGCGTGGCTTACGGCCATGGTCTTGGGGGCCAGCTCGCCGAAGACCACCGTCAGGAAGGTCATTACCACCGTGGCCACTATCACCCCGTCGGGCCCCATGGCCTGAATGGCCACGGCGGTGCCCACGCTGGTGGCAAAGATGGTAAAGAGGTTGCCCGAAACTATTACGGCACTGAAGAGCCGGTCGTGCTCCTCCAGGAGCTTCTTCAGGGCCTTGGCCCTGAGGTCGCCCCGCTCTACGAGGCTCTGGAGCCTGTAGCGGTTGGCAGAGATGAAGGAGCTCTCCGCCGCCGAAAGCACTGCCACCAGGAGCAGAGCGCCCAGAATGAGGACAAGGTTGACTATACTGGGAGGTTCCATCCTCAGATGCTTCTTAGCTTCTGTACCACCGCCTGGGCCACCTCCGAGGTGCTGGCGGCAGTGGGGTCGTCAGGACTGGGCTTCATGTCGTAGGTAAGGCAGTGGCCCTCCTTTATTACCAGGGCAATGGCCCGCTGCAGGCGCTCTGCCGCCTCCTTCTCGCCCAGGTGCCTGAGCATCATCACCCCTGAAAGCATCATAGCAAAGGGGTTCATCTTGTTCAACCCCTTGTACTTGGGTGCACTGCCATGGGTGGGCTCAAACACGGCATACTCGTCCCCTATGTTGGCCCCCGGGGCAAGGCCCAGCCCCCCGATGAGCCCGGCCCCCAGGNCGGAGACGATATCCCCGTAGAGGTTGGGCATGACCAGCACATCGTAGAGCTCGGGCTTCTGCACCAGCTGCATGCACATGTTGTCTATGATGCGGTCTTCAAACTCTATGTCCGGGTAGGCCCGGGCCACCTCCCTGGCCACCTCCAGGAAGAGCCCGTCGGTGTGCTTCATGATGTTGGCCTTGTGCACCGCGGTGACCTTGCGCCGTCCGTTTGCCCGGGCATACTCGAAGGCGAAGCGCACGATCCTGCGGGTGCCGAACACCGAGATGGGCTTTATGCTTATGCCGGAGTCCGGCCTTATCTGCCCGCCCCCCTGGGAGCGGACATACTCAATGAGGCCCAGGGCAGCGGGGGAGCCCTGGGCGAACTCTACCCCGGCGTAGAGGTCCTCGGTGTTTTCCCTGACGATGACCAGGTCTACGTGCTCGTACCTGCACTTCAGCACCCCCTTGAAGCTCCTGCAGGGCCTGAGGCAGGCATAGAGGTCCAGGGTCTGCCTCAGGGCCACATTCACGCTCCTGAAGCCCTTGCCCACCGGGGTGGTGATGGGCCCCTTGATGGCCACCTTGTTCCTTCTTATGGACTCTATGACTCTCTGGGGGAGGGGGGTGCCTTCGCGCTCATAGACCTCGGTGCCGGCCTCCTGCACATCCCACCGAAAGGGCACTCCCGTGGCCTCCAGCACCTCCTGGGTGGCCCGGGCAATCTCGGGCCCCACGCCGTCGCCAGGTATGAAGGTTACGGTGTACACCTTTCAGGGGGTGGCCGTCAGGATCTTCTTTGCCACCTCGGGGTAGCTGGCTATGAAGCGCAGCTCGTCATCGGTGAGGGGCTTCTGGGTGTGCAGGTTGGCATACTGCACCAGCTCCAGGATCCTCCTGGCCTCGGCATCGCTCTTGAAGTGAATGCCCAGGTTGTCGTACACATGGCGGAAGCCCTTTATGCCACCGTATTCCCCGGTAGTTATGATCCGGCCCGTCTGAAGCAGCTCGGGCTCTCCCCGGCCCACGTCCTCGGGGTCGTACAGCTCGTAGTTGCGCCTGTCCTTCAGGGCCCCGTCGGCATGGATGCCGGACTCATGGGCGAAGGCGTTGGCGCCCACACCAGGCTGGTTTATGGGAATGGGGATGCCAAAGGCGTAGGAGGCGTAGCGGGCTATCTTCCAGGCCATCTTGAGGTTCACATGCTCATCCAGGTGCACCTTCTCCCTGAGGCCGTGGGAGAACTTCAGGGCCAGGATGGTGGAGACCAGGTCGCAGTTTCCGCACCGCTCACCGTAGCCGTTAATGGTGGTGTTGATGTAGGCCTCCACCCCTGCCTCCACCGCCCCCTGGGCCCCGGCCACCGAGACGGCCTCGGCCATGCCCAGGTCGTTGTGGCAGTGCATCTCTATGGGGAAGCGGGTCACCTCGGCCAGAGCCTTTATGCGCTCGTAGATGGTAATAGGGTCGTCGGCCCCCAGGGTGTCGCAGTAGCGGAACCTGTGGGCGCCGGCCTCCTTGCCGGCCAGGATGAACTCCACCAGGTGGTTAAGCTCTGTCCTGGAGGCATCCTCGGCGTTGATGCCCACGGTCTCGGCCCCCAAGGCCCGGGCCGTCTTCACCGCCTCCACCATGGAGCCCACCACATCCTTCCAGCCCCTTCTTCCCTGGAACTTCCCCCTTATCATTATCTCCGAGGNGGAGATGGAGACATTTATATGCTTGAGCTTGGGACAGTTCTTGAAGGCCAGCTCCACATCCTGGGGCACCGCCCTGCTCCAGCCCTCCAGGTGAAGGCGCTTGATGACCCCCATCTCGGCCAGCTCCAGGTTGGCGTTTATGTAGTTGACCTCGTGCCTCAGGGTGGGAAAGCCTATCTCGCTCTGGTACACCCCCATCTCGTCCAGGTAGATGTTCAGCATGGTCTTGGACAGCTTGGGAAGCAGTATCCTGGAGGTCTGCACCCCGTCCCGGTTGGTCACATCAATCAGGTATACCTTGGGCTCTTTCAATCCTCTCCTCCGCATCGGCATTGAAAACAAGTTTTATTATACACATAGGGGCTACCTTGATTTCAACATGTTAAAATCCGGCATGAAGCCCTATGAGCTCGTCTTCCCTCTCAAGCTTGGCCCCCTGACCTACCTGGGACAGGAACTAAGGCCCGGCATGGTGGTAGAGGCCCCCCTGAGGGGCACCCTGAGGAGGGCCCTGGTGCTGGGGGAAGCCGCCCAGCAGCCCCAGAGACCCCTGCAGAAGGTCCCCGGGCCTTCTTCCCCGGGCCCGCTCCTTTCCGAGGCACTGCTCGGGATGCTTCGGTTCATGGCAGAGCACTACATGGTACCCCTGGGGACGGCCCTGAGGGCCATGTTCGGCCCGGAGCTCCTGAGGCCCCCCAGGAGGCCACCCCAGGAGAGGCCCCCCAGGGTTCCCCAGCCCTCGGTCCTGCCCCCGGTGGATAAGGGGCTCCTGCAGGAGGCGCAGGCCCCAGGGGTATCGCTCCTTAAGGCCCCCGGCAGGGACTACGAGATGGCCTTCCTGCTGGAGCTCCTCAGGGGGCCGCTTGAGGGTGCCATCATCCTCTGCCCCACGGAGATGGAGCTCAGGAGGCTCCAGGGGCATCTTCAGCCCCTTCTGGGCCGAAGACTCTGCGTGCTCCAGTTCAGGCAGAGCAGGGCCCAGAGGGCCCGGGCCTACCAGGAGATACTTGCCGGGCAGGCCGATGTGGTGCTGGGCAGCCGCCTGGCCGTCTTTGCCCCCCTGAGAAGGGTCTCCCTTATAGCCGTGCTGGGGGAGGAAAGCCCTGCCTACAGGGCGCAGGAAGCCCCCAGGTACAGCGCCAGGGACATGGCGGTGCTCAGGGGGAGGCTGGAAGGCTCCAGGGTGCTCCTGAGCTCCCCCTGCCCCTCCTCGGACAGCTATGCCCAGGCCTTGTGGGGACGCTACAGGCTTCTGTGGGCCCCCGGGGGGGCCAGGGCCAAGGTGAGGGTGCTGAAGGCCGGAAGGGGGCCCCTGCTTCGGAGTGTGCTACAGCTCATCAGGCAGAGGACCTCGGCAGGACAGAGCGCCCTGGTGCTGGCCCAGAAGGAGGGCCACTCGGTGCCCCTGTGCGAGGACTGCGGGTTCCTGTGGCGCTGCCCCGGCTGCGAGGCGGCCCTGGTGCTTCATTCAGGGGGGAAGCTGTGTTGTAGCTTCTGCGGCCACACCGAGGCGGCCCCCCTCTTGTGTGCCCGGTGCAAGGGCCACAGGCTCAAGCCCCTAGGGGCAGGCACCGAAAGGCTTGCCCAGGAGCTTAGGCGCCTTTTCCCCCAGGCCACGGTGGCCCAGGCCCAGGAGGCCCAGCAGGCCCTCATCGTGGTAAGCACCAGGAGGAAGGCCAAAAAGGCCCTACTCAGGGAGGCCACCCTGGCCGTGCTCACGGAGCCCGAGGCAGCCCTTCTGAGGGGCACCTACAAGGCCAGGGAGCTGTTCTTCCAGGAGCTTTACTACCTGGCAGAGTCCCTGGGCCCCGAGGGATTGATAATCCTTCAGAGTCTTCAGCCCCGAATGTTTGAGGACTTCAAGGAGCTTTCCTACGAGGGTTTTATGCGCAAGGAGCTTGCCCAGCGCAAGGCCCTGGGCTACCCCCCCTATGGCAGGCTGGTAGCGGTGCACTTCAAAGGGCCTGTGCCGGAGCTTGGCCCCATGCCCCAGGGGGTGCAGTGCCTGGGCACAACAGCCCAGAAGGACACCTACAGGCTGCTCCTTAAGGCCCCAGGGCCCGAGGCCTTAAGGAAGGCCCTCAAGGAGGTGTTCAGGGGCCTTCGGGGCCGCAGGGCTGTGCTTCAGTGGTTATAGGGGCCCGGGAAGCCTCCGGCCCTTTTGGCGGAAGAACTCCTCCGCCCTGGCTATGTCCCTGAGGATGGCCTCCTTGAGGGCCTGGGGGTCTCCGAACCGGTGCTCGGCTCTCAGGCGCTCGTAGAAGAACACCCTGAGGCTCTGGCCAAGAAGCCCCCCGCCATGATACCGCAGCAGGTGTACCTCCAAGCTCAGGCCCTGCCCCCCGAAGGTGGGGTTTTCCCCCAGGTTGGCCACCGCCTCGTAGAGCCTGCCTGCCGCCATGACCTTCACCGCATACACCCCCCGCTTGGGCAGAAGCTCGTAGGTGCTCTGCACATTGGCAGTGGGTATGCCCAGGAGCCTTCCTCCCCTGCCCGTGCCCCTTACCACGGGGCCCTCCACCATGTAGGGTCTTGCCAGCAGCCTCAGGGCCTCGGCCACCCGGCCCGCCTCAAGCACAGAGCGCACCCGGCTGGAGCTTACCACCTGGCCTCCAAGCCTCACTGCCCGCACCACATGGAGCCTGAAGCCCCAGCGCCTGCCCCGGCGGCGAAGAAGCTCGGTGGAGCCCCTCCGCCCTCTGCCAAAGGCATAGCCCGAGCCCACCACCACCTCCTGGGGGGCAAACACCTCCACCAGCACCCTCTGGATGAACTCCTCCGGGCCGAGCCGGGCAAAGGCCTCATCAAACCTGGCCAGCACCAAGGTATCCACCCCGTAGAGGCCCATGAGCCGGGCCTTCTCCTCTAAGGGGGTAAGGAGCTTGAGGGGCACATGGGGCCTCAGTACCCTCAGGGGGTGGGGCTCAAAGCTCAAGGCCACCGCCCGGGCCCTCAAAGCCCGGGCCCTGTGGCGCAGGCGGCTCAATATCCTCTGGTGGCCCAGGTGCACACCGTCAAAGTTCCCTATGGTAAGCACCAGGGGCCCCTGGGGCCTGTGGAAGTTCTCTATTCCCCTTATCAGTTCAGCCACCTGTGAGCTCCTTGTAGATGCGCCTGAGTTGCCTCAGGGTGTGCTCCAGGTCCCGAGAGTTGTCCACCACATAGTGGGCCCTCCGGGCCTTCTCCTCGGGGGGCATCTGGGCCCTGAGGCGTCTCAGCGCCTCTGCCCTGGGCACTCCCGAGGCCTCAAGCCTTCTCAGGGCCGTCTCCTGAGGCACATGCACGGTGAGNACCCTGTCAAAGCGTCCCTCGTAGCCCCGTTCAAAGAGCAGGGGTACTTCCACGAACACCACCGGGGCCTGAAGGGCACGGTAGCGCTCCCTTAGGCGTTCAAACACCAGGGGATGGAGCAGGTCCTCCAGGGTGCGCCTGGCCCTGGGGTCCGAAAACNCCTTCCGGGCCAGCCTCTCCTTAAGGAGCTCGCCCCCCGGGCCGAACACCTCGGGACCGAAGAGTTCCCTCAGTCTCCTCTGTACCTGGGGCTCCCTCAGGCACTGCTCTACCAGCTCGTCGGTGCTTATAGTGGGGGCACCCAGCTGCCTCAGAAGCCCCAGCACCGTGCTCTTGCCTGCCCCGTAGATGCCCGTGACGGCCACCTTAAGCACAGGGGATATTATAACCCCTGGATTTGCAAACACACCAGGGCATGCTTTAATCTTTTAGGAAATCCTGCTTAGGAGGAGGCCCCAGCATGGATGTAAGGGAACTGGTTCTTAGACGGGCCCAAGAGGCCAAGGAGGGCTCCAGGGCCCTTCTTAAGGCCACCTCGGCCCAGAAGGATGCGGCACTGAGGCAGATGGCCCAGGCCCTCCTGGACGCCCAGGAGAGCCTCCTGGAGGAAAACAGAAAGGACATAGCTTACGCCCACGACAAGGGCCTGAGCAAGGCCCTCATAGACCGCCTTACCCTTAATGAGAAGCGCATCCAGGAGATGGCCCAGGGCCTGAGGGAGGTGGCCGCCATGGCCGAGCCCGTGGGCCAGGTGGTCAGGATGTGGCAGAGGCCCAACGGCATGTGCGTAGGCCGCATGAGGGTACCCATAGGGGTGATAGGCATCATCTACGAGGCCAGGCCCAATGTGACGGCCGACGCCACCGGGCTGTGCCTGAAGGCGGGAAATGCGGTGCTGCTTAGAGGGGGCTCGGAGGCCCTGAACTCCAACCGGGCCATCGTCAAGGTGCTGAAGGAGGCTGCACAGGCCCAGGGGCTCCACCCCGGGGCGGTAAGCTTCATAGACAGCACCGACAGGGCCGCCGTCATGGAGATGCTCAAGCTGGAGGGCCTGCTGGACCTCATAATCCCCCGGGGGGGCGAGGGCCTCATTCGCACCGTCACGGAAAACTCCCGCATCCCCGTGCTTAAGCACTACAAGGGGGTCTGCCATGTGTTCGTGGACAGGGACGCCGACCTCATCATGGCCGAAGAGATATGCCTCAATGCCAAGGTGCAGCGCCCCGGCACCTGCAACGCCATGGAGACCCTCCTGGTGGACGCCCCCGTGGCCGAGGGCTTCCTGCCCAAGGTACTCAAGCGCCTGGAGCAGGCCGGAGTGCTCCTTAAGGGCTGCCCCAGGACCCTGGGCATCTACCCCGGCATCCAGGAAGTGAAGGAAGAGGACTACTACCAGGAATACCTGGACCTGGTGCTCAATGTCCGGGTGCTGGAGGGCCTGGAGGAGGCGGTGAAACACATAAACACCTACGGCTCGGCCCACACCGACGCCATAGTGACCATGAACTACCAGCGGGCCATGAGGTTCCTCAGGGAGGTGGACTCCGCCGCCGTCCTGGTCAATGCCTCCACCAGGCTTCACGACGGGGCCCAGTTCGGCCTGGGCGCAGAAATAGGCATCTCCACCGACAAGATTCATGCCAGAGGCTCCATGGGTCTGCAGGAGCTGACCTCGCTCAAGTTCATCGTCCTGGGCTCAGGACAACTGAGGGAATGAATGCTCAGGATTGAGCAGAAGACCCGGGAGCTCCTGGAGACCGACCGCCGCTTCCTCTGGCATCCCTTTACCCAGATGAAGGACTTTGAGCCCCCCATCCTGGTGGCCGAGGCCAGGGACTGCTTCATACGGGACATCAGGGGCCGGTGGTACCTGGACGGGGTCTCCTCCCTGTGGGTGAACCTCTTCGGCCACCGTAGGGCCGAGCTGGACGAGGCCATAAGGGGGCAACTTCAGCGGGTGGCCCACACCACCCTGCTGGGCCTGGCCAACGAGCCGGCCGTGGAGCTTGCCCAGAGGCTTTCGGCCCTAAGCAGGAGGCACCTGGGCCCCCAGGCCCCTACCAGGGTGTTCTTCTCCGACGACGGCTCCACCAGTGTGGAGGTGGCCCTGAAGATGGCCTTCCAGTACTGGCAGCACAAGGGGCTTAAGGAGAAGCAGACATTTCTCCACCTGGAGAACTCCTACCACGGCGACACCCTGGGGGCCGTGAGCGTGGGAGGCATAGGGCTGTTTCACCAGCTCTTCAGGCCCCTGCTCATCAACACGCTCCAGGCCCCCTCGCCTTACTGCTACCGGTGCAGCCTGGGCATGGAGCCCGAAAGCTGCTCCCTCTCCTGCCTGGCAAAGCTGGAGCGCATTCTAAAGGAACACCATGGCAGGATTGCTGCCTTCATCGTAGAGCCCATGGTGCAGGCCGCCGGGGGAATGGTCTTCTTCCCCCCTGGATACCTCAAGGGGGCCAGGGAGCTGTGCAGAAAGTATAATGTCCTCCTCATTGCCGATGAGGTGGCCACAGGTTTTGGCCGAACGGGCAGGATGTTCGCCTCCGAGCACGAGGCTGCCACCCCCGACCTCCTCTGCCTCTCCAAGGGCATCAGCGGCGGCTACCTGCCCCTGGCTGCCACCCTGGCTACCGAGGAGCTCTACCGCGCCTTCCTGGGGGAGTACGAGGAGCTTAAGACCTTCTTTCACGGCCACTCCTACACAGGCAACCAGTTGGCCTGTGCCGTGGCCCTGGCCTCCCTGGAGGTGTTTGAGAAGGACAACATCCTTGAGGCCCTGAGGCCCAAGGCCCAGATGCTGAAGGACTGGCTTCAGCAGATGTCCCAACACCCCCATGTGGGCAGGGCCCAGGGCCTGGGCCTCATGGCAGGGCTGGAGCTGGTCAGAGACAAGGCCACAAAGGAACCTTACGGCCTCAAGGAGCAGATGGGCTGGCAGGTAGCCAGGGCAGCGCTAAGGAAGGGGCTCTTCATCCGCCCCCTGGGCAATGTGGTGGTGCTCATGCCCCCCCTGAACATCCAGGAGGAAAACCTCCACAGGATGCTCCAGGTGCTTACCCAATGCATAAGGGAGGCCACCGGGGCCTCTTAGCTCAGCCTCTTCTTGAGCCTTTCGGCATGCTCCAGCAGCTCTTCCTTGGCCTCCTCCAGGGCATCGCCTATGCGCTGCCGGGTCTTCTCTCCAGAGGCCGGGGCAAAAAGCAGCGCCAGGGTAGCGCCCGCCAGCGCCCCCAGGGCAAACACCCCCAGAAGCTCCAGTACCGACACATCCCTCTGTGGCATAAGACCTCCTTCACCGCTTCATTGTTTTTCAATCATATCACCTCAGGCCCGGAAGCCAAGACCTTATTTTAAAACCTCCTTGAAAGGGTCCTGACCCCCTCTTAAGGCCCCGAGGGCCCTGGCCGAGCCCAGCCTCTTAAGAAGTCCCTGCCTTTCCCTGGCAGCCAGGCCCTTGAGCAGCTCCTTCCTCAGGGCAGCCAGCCTCCTGAGATAGGCCCCCAGCTGAGGGGGATAGAGCCCTTCAAGCTCCCTCCTTATGGTGGCGGCCAGGGCAGGGCTGGCCCCCGAGGTGCTTATGGCCACCGTCAGGGGGCCCCGCCGGAGCACAGAGGGCACTATGAAGGTACAAAGCCCAGGGGCATCGGCCACATTAACAGGTATGCCCATGGCCTCGGCGTCCTGGGCCACCCGGGCATTCAGGGCCGCCTCATCGGTGGCCACCATCACCAGGGCCGCCCCCCTGAGGTCGGCCCTGCGATAGGGCCTCTGCCTCAGGCGGATGCGCCCCGTGGAGGCCCATCTGCAGAGGGCCCTGCTGGCCTCAGGAGCCACCACCACTNCCTGGGCCTGGGCCTCCAGCAGTCCCTTGACCTTGCGCTGGGCTACCCGGCCGCCGCCTACTACTACACATCGGCGTCCCCTGAGGTCAAGAAACAGGGGATAATAGGCAGGGGCCTTAGCGGAGCTTTTCCTCAACCTTCTTGGCAAGCCGGCTGTCGGGGTACTTTTCCCTCAGGGCCTTGAAATATTCCCAGGCCCTGTCCCTCTTGCCCAGGGCCTGGTAGGAAAGGGCCAGCATGTAAAGCACCTGGGCCTCCTGGGCAAACTCAGGGTAGTCCCTTAAGAGGCCCTCCAGCCTCCCTATGGCCCCCTGCCAGGCCTGCCGCTTGAAGTAGAACTGTCCCACCAGGAACTCGTACCTGGCTATGATGTCTCTGCATCTGGCCACCCTGGCGGGAAGCACCTTGCGGTAGGGGTTGCGGGGGTAGCGGGCCTGAAGCCTCTGGAAGGCCTCCAGGGCTGCCTTGGCCGCCCCGTAGCCCCGCTCGGGGTCCTCTATCTGGCTGAAGTGCACCATCCCTATCTGGTACTGGGCATAGGGGGCATAGCGGTGCTCAGGATAGCGCCGAAGAAACCGCTCATACTGCCGGATGGCCTGCTCCGGCTCCCCCTCCTTGAGATACGAGTCGGCCAGACGAAGCTCAGCCAAGGGGGCTATCTTCCCCGTGGCATCCCTGGCCCTGGCCTCCTGAAGGAGGTCCCTGGCCTCTTCATACCGGCCCTTCTGGAGATNCTCATTGGCCCGCCTGAAGGCCTCCTCGGGCCCCGGGCTCTGGCCCCTTACCGCCTCCTTGCCCCCGCAGCCCAGGAGCACCAAGGCCATCACCATCAAAACTCCCTTACGCCACATCCTTCTTATTTAAGCCCTCCCCATGCCCAGGAGTCAACCATAAAGGAGGGCAGCCTTAAACTAACATCTTAAGTTCGGCTCTAAAACCCTTGGAATTTTAATCCAAAAAAAACTTGACATTTGGTTCAACCTCTGGTAAAGATAAGGCTATGATTTTCGGAGGTAAGGCCACCTTCGGGCTGGACATAGGTTCCAGCGTAGTGAAGGCGGTGCAGCTCAGGGAGCGGAGGGGAACCTACGAGCTGGAGCTTTTTGACACGGTGCACCTTCCCCCTGAGCTCATAGTGGACGGCTCGGTAATAGACTCCCTGAGGCTGGTGGACGCCCTGAAGGAGCTCATCAAGCGGGCCAAGATAAAGGCCAAGAATGTCGCCCTGGGGATAGCGGGCCATGCCTCGGTAATCATCAGGCGCATCCCTGCCGGAGATGTCGGAGGAGGAGCTCAGCGAGTCCATAAAGTTTGAGGCCGAGCAGTATGTCCCCTTTGACATTGAGGATGTGAACATAGACTTCCAGATACTGGGCCCTACCGAGGAGCCCGGCCAGATGGATGTAATGCTGGTGGCGGTGAAGAAGGATGTGATTGGCGAGTATGTGACCGTGGCCAGGGAGGCCGGGCTGAACCCCGTGGTAATGGATGTGGACGCCTTCGCCCTGAGCAACATGTACGAGGTCAACTACGAGATCGAGCCGGGCCGAAACATCGCCCTGGTCAACATAGGGGCTGCCACCATAAACCTCAATGTGGTGAAAAACGGCATTCCCATATTCACCAGGGACAGCTCCGTGGGCACCAACACCGTCACCGAGGCCCTCCAGAAGGAGTTCAACCTGCCCTACGAGGTGGCCGAAAGGCTCCTGAGGGGCCAGGAGGTGGAGGGGGCAAGCCCCGAGGACGCCCACCCCGTTATGGTTAGTGCCTACGAGGAGATTCTGGCCGAGGTGGTGCGCTCCATAGAGTACTTCCAGACCACCGCCCTTCATGAGGAGCTCTCGGAGATACTGCTCAGCGGGGGCGGGGCCCTCCTGAGCGGTCTGCCCCAGGCCCTGGCAGAAAGGGCCGGGGTAGAGGTGAAGGTAGCCGAGCCCTTCAGGAACATCATCATTCCCAAGCGCTTTGACAGGGCCTACATAGAGGAGGTGGCTCCCCTGGCCGCAGTGGCCGTGGGCCTGGCCCTGAGGAGGCCTCTGGACAGATGATCAAGGTAAACCTGCTGCCGGTAAAGAAGAGGCGCAAGAAGCCCAAGCCCATTCCGGGCTTCGTGGTGGCAGGGGTGCTGCTGCTAGCACTGAGCATCATCGTCACCTTCTATGTGAACTACTTCATAAAGGCCAAGGTGAAGGCCCTGCAGGCCCAGAAGGCCGCCAACGCCCAGAAGATAAAGGCCCTGCAGGCCAAGATAAAGGAAGTAAAGACCTTTGAGAAGCTCAACAAGACCTTCAAGGAGCGCAAGGGCATAATAGAGCAGCTCAGGCGCAACCAGGCCGTGCCCGTCCGGGTGCTCAACGAGCTGGCCCGCACCCTTACGGACGGGGTGTGGCTCAGCAGCCTCAGGATAAGCGACCAGAACATAAACCTCAGCGGCGTGGGCTTTACCAACCCGGATGTGGTGCAGTATGTTCAAAGCCTGAAACACTCCAAGATGTTTCAGGATGTATATCTTCACGGCACAAACAGCGCCAGCGTGGAGGGCGTGACGGTGTACAAATTCACCATCTCCATGAAGGTAAAGGCGGGCTGAGGCCATGGCCAAGCTCAACCTGGCAGCCTTGCCCAAGCCGGCCAAGGTGGCCCTGGCCGTTGTGCCGGCCCTCATTTACACCCTGCTGGTGGTCTTCCTGGTCATAATGCCCAACAGCAGGCGGGTGGAGGCCCTGAGGAAGGAGATTTCCGAGCAGGAGAACGAGATCACCAAGGCCCAGAGCATGGCGGCCAAGCTGGATGTGTTGAAGGAGGAAAACCAGCGCCTTAAGCAGAGGCTCAAGGAGCTCAGCGAGCAGCTGCCCGAGGAAAAGGAGGTCTCGGCGCTCCTTAGGCAGGTCTCAGATATCGGCCAGCAGACCGGCCTCAGGATCCTGTCCTGGAAGCCCGGCAGGCGCAGGCTCCATGAAAGCGGCATCGTCTACGAGGTGCCCGTCACCGTGAGGGTGCGGGGCAGCTATCACCGGCTGGGCGAGTTCTTCAGCGCCCTCACCAGGCTCAAGCGCATCGTGAACATAACCGACATCAACATGTCCAGCCCCAAGATGGTGGGCACAGAGGCAGAGCTGTCCATCACCTTTACCGCCCTCACCTTCACCGCTGCCCCCGAGAAGGCGATGAAAAGGAAAAAGGGCAGAAGGCGCAGAAGATGAGGCCCCTGCCTTGCATAGCCTTGCTCCTGGTGCTCTCCTGGCTGCCCCAGGCCGGGGCCCAGCCCCCCAAGGCAGAAGAGCCCCAGGAGGTCTCCTACGAGGCCAGGGGGCTCAGGGACCCCTTCGTCTCCCTCGTTGCCATTGCCAAGGCAGCCCAGAAGAAGAAAAAGAAGCTGAAGAGCCCCCTGCAGGAGTACGATGTCAGCCAGTTCCAGCTCCTGGCCATAGTGTGGAACTCCGAGAAGTACGCCCTGGNGAGGCTTCCCAACGGCAAGCACTATGTGCTCAGGGAAGGCCTCACCGTAGGCATACACGAGGGCAAGGTGGTGGAAATCACCCCCCGCATGGTGGTGGTGGAGGAGATAACCACCGATATAAGGGGGAGGGTCTTTAGGCAGACCATAAAACTGAAACTCCGCAAGGAGGAGGAAGGATGAAAGCAATCATTCTCAGGAGTATTCTGGCCCTCTTACTGCTTCCCGCAGCAGCCCTGGGGGCCACCCTTCAGAGCATAGAGGTTCAGGACTACCAGGTGGAGTTCGTCATAGAGGGCCCCTTCAGCTATACCATCTACAAGCCCGAGCCTTTCAGGGCCCTCCTGGAACTCAGGGATGTAAGGCCCGGCCCCTACGGGGGCAGCCTGGCCTTTGAGGCCAGGGGTCTCAGCGAGCTGAACATAAGCACTCAGGAGGGCCTCACCGTGGTGGAACTCCTGCTGCAGGAGCCCCTGGAGCTTGACGCCTCGGTACAGGATGGGAGGCTCACCCTCAGGCTCAGCCCTTCCCAGCCCCAGGAGGTCGCCGAGGCTACACCCTCGGCCGAGGCCCCCGGCCTGGCCGACATAAACTCCATCACCTTTGAGTACCAGGACGGCACCCTCAGGCTGGTAGTGGGCCTTACAAGCCCCGTGGAGCCCAGCGTGTTTTCCCTACCCGGGCGGATAGTGGCCGACTTCCCCGGGGCCACCATCTCGGCGGAGATGCCCCAGGAGGTGGTAGCCCCCGTCAAGGCCATAAGGAGTGCCGAGTACCCTGAGAAGGTGCGCCTGGTAGTGGACCTCAAGGAGGATGTGGACTTTGAGGTCTACACCGAGGACTCCTCCGTGGTGCTCAGCATGCCCACCGATGTAAGGCCCGTGGCCGTGGAAGCCGCCCCCCCTGAGGAGGAGGTCGTCATTGCCGACAGGAAATACACGGGGCAGCGCATCTCCCTGGACTTCCAGAACGCCGACATAGTGCCCATCTTCATGCTCCTGGGGGAGGTAGGAGGCCTGAATGTGGTGGTGCACCCGCAGGTCAAGGGCACCATAACGCTGAAGCTCAAGGATGTGCCCTGGGACCAGGCCCTGGACATCCTGCTGGAGACCTTCGGCCTGGGCAAGCGCATCGAGGGCAATGTGATGAAGATAGCCCCCCTTAGTGTGTTCGCCAAGTGGGAGCAGGAGCGGGAGAGGCTCAAGAAGGCCAAGGAGCGGGCCGAGGAGCTGGTGCAGAGGGTAATAAAGCTCAAATATGTCAGCGCCTCGGACATCAAGACCGAGATAGAGAAGCTCAAACTTCTCAGCCCAAGGGGCACGATTACGGTAATAGAAATGACCAATACCCTAATCATCAGGGACACTCCCACGCATCTGAAAGACATTCAGGAGGAGCTGGACAAGTTTATCAATGAAGTAGACAAGCCCGTAATTCAGGTGATGATAGAGGCCCAGATAGTGGAGGTTAGCTCCGACTATGCCCAGAGCCTGGGTATAAGATGGGGAGGCAGTGTGGATATAGACCAGACCAATACGGAGTCCTTGGAGTTTTCGGTAAACACCCCCGTGACTTCCGCGGGCGCCTCAGCCAATGTACAGGGTGGAGCAGCCAGACTGCAGGTAGGCACTGCCAATGCCTTGCAGCTTCAGCTCTCCTTAGAAGCCCTGGAGACCGTGGGCAAGACCAGAAAGATTGCCAACCCCAGGGTGCTTACCATCCTCAACAAAGCGGCCAAAATTACCCAGGGTGAGGCAATACCCGTGCAGACCACCACCGCCGAGGGCACCACCACCGAGTTCGTGGACGCCAGCCTTACCCTGGATGTCACCCCTACCAACTTCTTTGAACGCACGGATGAGATTACGTTAGAAGTCACCGCTTCCAACAACACCCTGGGCACCCTCACCCCTCAGGGCTTTGCCATCGACAAGAAGGAGGTGCGGACCCAGGCCAGGGTCAAGGACGGCGAGACCCTGGTGCTGGGCGGCATATTCACCAACACCGAAAGCACCACCTTCACAGGGGTGCCCCTCCTGAGCAGGATACCCCTCTTGGGCTGGCTGTTTAAGACCAAGACTCAGACGGGGCCCAGTCCCTCGGAGCTGCTTATACTGATTACACCCAGGATTATCCGGAACGGCTCTGCAGAGGTTGGCAAATAGTCCCCTAAGGCGGTAAAATACCCCTGCATGCGAGCGCTTCTTGGCATCGGGTTGATAGGTCTTTCTCTGCCCTTTCTGCTCCTGGCCTGTGGCGGGGGGCTGGGCTCCCCGGGCTCCACAGGCTCGGAGGACACCAATGTGCTCTGGGAGGCCCAGATTGAGCCCGAGCTGGACGGCCAGGTGAATGTCAACACCATATCTGCGCCCGACACCCAGATAGCCAACTGCCCAGGGGGCAACATTGACGCCCTGCTTCACGACCACATGGCCGAGGNATCCCTCACCGCTCGGAAGATTCACCCAGAGCTTCCCGCAGGCACGCAGCACATAGAGGGCTACAGGATTCAGTACAGCTCCTCGGACCCCAATGCACCGCCCCTCAGCGAGTTCAGCACCCAGCACTCGGTGGATGTGGCCCTCACGAACTCGGACTCCGCCCAGGCCACCTTCACCGCCTACCTGGTGCCCATTGAGCAGAAGCAGGAGTTCTATTGGGCCAGCACCGATTACAGCTACTTCCCCGTATATACAGCTACCTATACCTTCTATGGCCAGGACTCCTACGGCAACGACTTCAGCTTCAAGGCCAGCACCAGTTTCACCATCGGGTATTTCGAGGAATGCCGCTACACCGACTGAGATGCTCAGGTTCCTGACCGCAGGGGAGAGCCACGGCCAGGCCCTCCTGGGCATCCTGGAGGGGGTGCCGGCCGGACTTCCCATAAGTGCTCAGGAGATAAACATACAGCTCAGGCGTCGGCAGGCAGGCTACGGTCGGGGGCCCAGGATGAAGATAGAGGCCGACGAGGNGGAAATCCTCTCAGGGGNGCGCTGGGGCAGGAGTCTGGGGAGCCCCATAGCGCTGCTCATAAGGAACAGGGACTGGCCCAACTGGGCCCAGGGGATGAGCCCCTCGGGGGCCCACTCAGGGAGCATCCCTGCGATTACAAGGCCCAGGCCGGGCCATGCAGACCTCCCGGGGGTTCTGAAGTATGCCCAGGAGGATATAAGGAATGTCCTGGAGCGCTCCAGCGCCAGGGAGACGGCCATGAGGGTAGCCCTGGGCGCAGTGGCCAGAAAGCTTCTCGGCACCTTCGGCATCAAGGTAGGTTCCTTTGTGCTGAGCATTGGGGGGGCGGCAATGGAGCTTTCCCAGCAGGCCCTGGCCGAGCCCCAGGCCCTGGAGAGGCTTTCCGAGGAGGCCGAGGCCTCGGAGGNGCGCTGCCCCGACAGAGAGGCCTCCGAGAGGATGAAGGCCAGGATTGACCAGGCCCGCGCTGAAGGCGACAGCCTGGGCGGACAGTTCCTGGTCTTTGCCCTGGGGCTTCCGCCCGGGCTGGGAAGCCATGTGCACCACGACAGGAGGCTTGACGGCAGGCTGGCCCAGGCGGTGATGTCGGTGCAGGCCATAAAGGCGGTGGAGGTGGGCCTGGGGACAGAGCTTGCCCACAGAAAGGGCTCCGAAAGCATGGACGAGATACTGTACGAGCCCCACAGGGGCTTCTTCCGCAGGAGCAACCGCATGGGAGGCCTGGAAGGAGGGATGACCAACGGCATGCCCCTCATCCTCAGGGCCAGCATGAAGCCCATTCCCACCCTTAAAAAGCCCCTCCGCTCCGTAGAGCTCAGGGGCAAGGAGGCGGTGGAGGCCGCCTACGAGCGCTCCGATGTGTGCGCCGTGGAGGCCGCCTCGGTGGTGGCCGAGGCCATGGTGTGCCTCACCCTGGCAGAGGCCTTCCTGGAGAAGTTCGGGGGTGACAGCCTGAAGGAGACAGAGCGCAACTACCATGCCTACCTGCAGACCGTCAGAGAAGCTTAACATAGTGCTTACGGGCTTCATGGGCACTGGAAAGACCGCCGTGGCCGGAGAGCTTTCCAGGCTCCTGGGCAGAGAGGCCCTGGATGCGGATACCGAGATAGAGCGCACCGCAGCAATGCCCATTAAGGAAATCTTCCGGCTCCACGGGGAGCCCTACTTCAGGGACCTGGAGGCCCAGGTGATAAAGCGTCTTTCCCGGAGGCGGGGAGTGATAATCTCCACCGGCGGAGGAGCGGTACTCAGGCGGGACAACATGGAGGCCCTCAAGGCCCACGGCGTGGTGGTCTGCCTGAGGGCCAGTCCCGAGGTGATCCTTCAGCGCACCCAGGGCACCGACGAAAGGCCCCTGCTTCAGGTAGAAGACCCGCTAAAGAGAATCAAGGAGCTCCTTCAGGCCAGGGAGCCTTATTACCAGGAGGCCGACCTGATGATAGACACCGATGGCAAGACCCCCCTGCAGGTGGCCCAGGAGATACTGGAGCAGATATGCCGGAGGTAGAGGTTCGCCTGGGCGCCCGCTCCTATCGGATTCATGTAGGGGAAGGCACTCTGGGCAAGCTGGGCCAGGCCCTTCAGGGCCTGGCCCAGCAGGTGGTGCTCCTGAGCAACCCCACCGTCCTGGCCCTCTATGGCCAAGAGGTGCTCAGGAGCCTCCAGGAGGCAGGCCTGAGCTGCCAGGTGGTGCTCGTGCCGGACGGGGAGCAGTACAAGACCCTCCTCTGGGCCGAGTTCGTGCACGGGCAGATGCTCCAAGGCAGGGCCGACCGGGCCACGGTGCTCATAGCCCTGGGAGGCGGTGTGGTGGGCGACCTGGGGGGCTTCGTGGCCAGCACCTACATGCGGGGCATAAGGTATGTGCAGGTGCCCACCACCTTGCTGGCTCAGGTGGACAGCTCCGTGGGCGGAAAGACAGGGGTCAACCACCCCTTGGGCAAGAACATGATAGGCACCTTCTGGCAGCCTGCCCTGGTGTGGATAGACCCCCTGACCCTCCGAAGCCTCCCCAGAAGACAGCTCCTGGCAGGACTGGCCGAGTGCATAAAATACGGGGTGATAAGGGACAGGGAGTTCTTTGACTACCTCAGGGAGCATCGGGACGAGGTGCTGGCCCTGAAGGGCCCGGCCCTGGAGCATGTGATCATGCGCTCCTGCCAACTGAAGGCCCAGGTGGTGGAGGCCGACGAGCGGGAGGCCGGCCTCAGGGCCATACTGAACTTCGGCCACACCATAGGACATGCCATAGAGACCCTTACGGGCTATGTGGAGTATCTTCACGGCGAGGCGGTAGCCATGGGCATGTGCAAGGAGGCAGAACTTGCCGCCTCCCTGGGTCTGCTGCAGAGGCAGGAGCTAAAGGCCCTGAAGGACCTGGTGGCCGCCTATGGGCTTCAGACCGAGCTGCCCAGGGGCCTCAGGGCCCAGCAGCTACTTGGCGCCATGGAGGTGGACAAGAAGGCCCTGGGGGGGCAGTTGCGCATGGTGCTGCCTCAGGAGATAGGCTCGGTGCAGCTGAGGCCCGTGAAGCCCCAGGAGCTCCTTCAGGTGCTTCCCCCTTAGCCCTCTATGCCCAGCTTCTTGAGCTTCCTGTACAGGGTGGCCAGGTCTATGCCCAAGTGCCTGGCCGTGGCCTCCTTGTTCCTGCCGTGCTCTTCGTAGACCCTGAGGATGAGGCTCCGCTCATACTGGCTCAGGGCCTCCTTAAGGGTTGAGGGGTTTGACACCCTGCTGCCCAGCCTGAGCTTTTCAGGAAGGTGCTCAAGCCCGATGCGCCCCCCCCGGGCGAGCACCACGGCCCGCTCTATCACATTGGCCAGCTCCCGGACATTGCCCGGCCATGGATAGGCCTCCAGCACCTGGAGGGCCTCAGCAGAGGCCTCCCTGACAGGCTTCCGGTTGTCCTGAGCGAACTTCCTTATGAAGAAGTCCACCAGCAGGGGGATGTCCTCCCGCCGCTCCCTCAGAGGGGGTATCCTTATCTCAAACACGCTGAGGCGCCAGTAGAGGTCCTCCCTGAAGGAGCCTTCCCTTATCTTGGCCTCCAGGTCCTGGTTGGTGGCGGCAATCAGGCGCACATCCACATGCCTGGCCCTGGTGTCGCCCAGGGGCATGAGCTCCCCGGTCTCCAGCACCCTCAGGAGCTTGGCCTGAAGCGGAAGGGGCATGTCCCCTATCTCGTCCAGGAACAGGGTGCCCTCATGGGCGAGTTCAATGAGGCCCTTCTTGTCCGAGCTGGCCCCGGTGAAGGCTCCCCGCCGGTGGCCAAAGAGTTCGCTTTCCAGAAGCCCCTCCGGTATGGCGGAGCAGTTTATGCTGATAAAGGAGCCCTTGCTCCGGGGGCTTTGGCAGTGGATGATTTCGGCAATGAGGTCCTTGCCTGTGCCGGACTCACCCAACAGAAGCACATTGCTCTTGGTGGGGGCCACATCGTCTATCAGCTCAAAGAGCCTGACCATCACATCGGAGATGAACACCNCCTCTTTGCAGCGTCGGCGGTGCTGGCTCAGCTCCCTCCTCAGGGCCAAGTTTTCGGCCCTCAGGCGGCTCTGCTCCAGGAGCCTCCGTACGGTGAGCTTTATCTCCTCGTTTATGAAGGGCTTTACTATGTAGTCCGCCGCCCCCTTCTTCATGGCCTCCACGGCCGACTCTACCGAGGCATAGGCCGTCATGATGACCACTGGGGTCTCAGGGCTCAGGGCCTTCAGTTGCTGAAGGAGCTCTATGCCGTCGCTCCGGGGCATCCTCAGGTCGGTGATTACCAGGTCGTAGGCCTTCTTGTTGAAAAGCTCCAGGGCCTGCTGGGCGTCGAGGGCAGAGCTCACCTCATAGCCCTCGGAGAGGAGCAAAAACTCCAGGGCCCTACAGATGTCCCGCTCGTCATCCACTACCAGCACCCTGGCCTCAGCCATCCTTCTGTTGCCTCCCTATGGGTATTATAACTGTAAACTTGCTGCCCAGGCCCTTCTGGCTCTCCACCTTGATGTCGCCGCCCAGGCGCTGGATGATGCCGTAGCTTACGGCCAGGCCCAGGCCCGTGCCGCTGTCCTTGGTGGTGAAGAAGGGGTCAAAGATGCGGGGCAAATCCTCCGCCTCTATGCCCACGCCGGTGTCCTTGACCTCCACTATCACCCTGTCCGGCATGGCCCTGCTACAGACGGTGAGGGTGCCCCCCTGGGGCATGGCATCCACGGCATTGAGCACCAGGTTTATGAAGACCTGGGCAAGCTGGTTCTCGTCGGCCACCACCTGGGGGATGGACTCGTGGAGCTCCTCCACCACGGTGATGTTCTTGGCCCTCTTGTCGTAGTGCATGAGCTCCAAGGCCTGCCTCAGCACGGCATTTACATCCACGGGCTTGAGCATTGGCTGGGGCAGCTTGGAGAGGCTGGAAAGCTGCCTCACTATGTCAGCTATCCTGCGCATGTGAGACAGCACCGTCTCCAGGCTCTGCTTCTTGAACTCCTCTTTCTCCATATCCCTCAGTATCTGCAGGAAGGAAAACACCGAGGTGAGGGGATTGCCTATCTCATGGGCGATGCCGGCAGTGAGCCTGCCCAGGGCGGCCAGCTTCTCCGAGTGAGCCATCTGCTCCTCCATACGCTTCATGTCCGTCACGTCCTGCACCAAGCGGATGTAGCCCACAAGCTCTCCCTCGCTCTTAAGGGGCACGGTGGTGACCTGGAAGTATCTATCCTTTTTGCCGAAGAGGTCCTTTATTACATTGGTTTCGGCCTGGTCCGAGAGCATGGAGTGCACCATGGAGCAGTCCTGGCACAGTTGCTCGCAGTGCTTGCCCACAATGTCGTCGGTGCCCACCATTTGCAGGAAACTCCGGTTGGCCCACTGCNCCCTGCCGTCGGGCTCCATGAGCACCAGACCTGCGCCCATGGCGTTTACGATGGTGTCCAGCTTCTCCTTCTCGGCGTAAAGCTCCTTGGTCCTTTCGGCCACGGTGCGCTCCAGCTGAGCGGCATAGGCCTGTAGTTCCTCCTNGTGCCTGGCCCGCTCCTCGGCCTGGATGCGCCTCTTGTTTATCACCACGAAGGCCCCTGCGCCCAGCACCGCGGCGCCAAAGATGGTGAATATTATGGCGGAATGAAGCAGGAGGCTCTTTCTGAGGGCCTCTGTGACCTCTGAGTAAGGAGTGCTGACGCACACGATCCACTCCTGGCCCAGCACCTGGGCCCGGCTGAAGGCAATGAGCTTGTCCTCCCCGAAGGGGGCTATGTAGCTGCTGGCACCTTCTTGGCCCGCCTTAAGAATCCACAGCTCCGTCTCAAAGGAGCGGTGGCAGCCGTAGCAGGCCGAGGCGGCCTCGTGGAGGTTCCGGCCCACCATCTCCGGCTGGGTGGGATGAAACAGCAGGGTGCCACCCTCGTCCATTATCCAGGCATGGCCCCTCTTGCCTATCTTCATAGGGGCAATGTAGAGCTGGTTTATGGAGTCCATGAACACATTCATTAGCAGGGCCCCCTGGGTTCCCTTGATGGGAGTACACAGCCTGAGGAGCCCCTCAGAGGACACCAGATTCTGGCTCAGCACCTCTCCCGGGGGAAGCTCGCCGCAGCCGTGCCGAAGGAGGGTAAGCTCCGAGGCACTGGGCTCCTGCCCCCTGCTGGCGTAAAGGAGCCTGCCCGCAAAGTAGACCTTGAGGGTGAGCTCCACCTCCTGTCTCAGTTCCTCGAAGGCGGTCTCCACCAGGGTCCTTACCCTCTCGGTCCTCTGGAGGTCCTCCTGCTCCAGGAGCCTGGCCAGGGACAGGAGCTCATCCTCCAGGTGCTCAAAGGTGTTCTCCAGGTTCCTGGAGATGGTGCCCGCCAGAAGCAGTTGCTGCTGGTTGAACTGCTCGGCCATCTTGGCCTGGTAGGTCTCCTGCAGGAAGATGTTGAGGGTCACTATAAGGGACACGATGAAGAAGGCCAGGGCTATGAGGAAGACATTACCCTTCAAGTCCCCTTCCCCTGGCCATCTCC
Source organism: Nitrospirae bacterium JdFR-88 (assembly GCA_002011795.1). Classification (GTDB taxonomy): domain Bacteria; phylum Nitrospirota; class Thermodesulfovibrionia; order Thermodesulfovibrionales; family JdFR-88; genus JdFR-88. Next base: position 12,983 of record MTOX01000017.1, on the reverse strand, counting down.
TCCAGGCCCTGTAGCCTGGAGCTCCCGCCCATGGCTATGAGAATGTCGCCGGCCCTGAGGACAGAACGGGAGGTGGGGTTGAAGTCCATTCGGCCGTCCCTTCTCTTTATGGCCACCACGATGATACCCAACTGCCTGCCCAGGCCACTTTCGCCCAGGCTCTTGCCCTGGAGGGCCGAGCCCTCCTGCACCTGGATCTCCTCCATTCTCAGCTCCCCACCCCTGGTAGCAAACTCTATAAAGTCCACCACTGCGGGCTTGAGCAGACTGTGGGCAATCCTGAGGCCTCCTATGCTGTAAGGGGAAATGACCCGGTCAGCCCCGGCCCTAAGAAGCTTCTGCTCGGAGCCTTCCTCTCCGGCGCGGGCCACCACCCTCAGGGAAGAATTAAGCCCCTTGGCAGTAAGCACCACATAGAGGTTTTCTGCATCGGTGGGCAGCACGCTCACCAGTCCCCTGGCCCTGTGGATGCCGGCCGCCTGGAGCACCTCATCCCTGGTGGCATCGCCCTGCAGAAACAGCAGGCCGCTTTCGGCAAGCCCTGTGGCCAGGGGCTCCTTCTCCACCACCACAAACTCCACCCCATGCTTCTTGAACTCCTTGGAGATAATCTTGCCCATCCGGCCGTAGCCGCAAACGATGTAATGGCCCTTGAGAGCCTTGAGTTTTCTCTGCACCATTGTCCTCCCGAAGAATTGCTGAAGCCTTCCCTCCAGAACGGCCTTTGCCCCCACATTAAGGATATAAAACACTATGCCCAGGCCGAAAAGTATGAGGGCAATGGTGAAGAGCTGACCCTCGGGGCTCAGGGGGNGCACTTCCCTGTAGCCCACAGTGGTGAGAGTGATGACCGTCATGTACAGGGAGTCAAAGGGGTTCCAGCCCTCAATGATGCTGTAGCCCGCTGTTCCCAGGGCCAGCNCCCCCGCCACCAGGGCCACCGACAGGACAACCCTTCTGTCAAGGAGCATTCTTTCTTATTATATCATTCACGAGTTGCGAAAATCTCCGATGCTGTGTGCCCTCCCAGTAAGGATGGCCGCAGCCTGCACACCGGAAGAAGCGCTCCTGGGCGAAGTACACATGCTCTGGCACTAGGGCCCTGGCCCTCTGCCGGGGCAGGCGCCTCAGGGGGCCCCCGCACCGGGGGCAGAGGGGCCTGCCCCTGGGCCTCAGGCCCAGGGCCTGGAGGNCCTCCCTGAGCTGCTCCCGGGGCTCCTGGGCCTTCAGGAGGAGGCAGCGGCCCCGGGCCAGCCGGCGCCGGGCGAGCCTGTGGTCCCTGGTCAGCACCAGGCGGTCCTCCCCCAGGGCCACCCTTAACAGCTCTGCGTCGGTGATATGGGCCCGGTAGAAGGTGTCATAGCCCAGAAGCCTCAGCCACCGGGCCAGGCGGCCCAGCATGGCATCGGCCGCAAACTTCTCCACCAAGGGGGACACCCCGGGTCTGCAGGTTCTGTTTCGCTGTCTCCGGGCGGAGGCGGCCCTCTCCTTTACTGCTCCGAGGCCTCTGCCTGGGAGTCCTCAGGGGACTCGGTCTCCTCGGGGGCCTGCAGTTGAGGCTGAAGCTCCCTCTTGACAAAGGTATTCCTGTAGCGCGCCATCCCCGTGCCCGCAGGAATCATCCGCCCCATTATCACATTCTCCTTCAGGCCCCTTAGCTCATCCACCTGGCCCTTTATGGCGGCCTCGGTGAGCACCCTGGTGGTCTCCTGGAAGCTGGCCGCCGAGACGAAGCTCTCCGTGGTGAGGGAGGCCTTGGTGATGCCCAGGAGCATGGGCTTGCCCTGGGCAGGCCTGCCGCCCCTGGCCTTGACCTCGGCATTGGCCTTGAGGAACTGGCTGCGCTCTACCTGGTCGCCGGGCAGAAAGTCGGTATCTCCGGGCTCCTCTATCTTCACCTTGCGCATCATCTGGCGCACTATTACCTCTATGTGCTTGTCGTTTATGCTGACCCCTTGGAGCCTGTAGACCTTCTGCACCTCGTCCACCAGGTAGCGCTGAAGCTCCTTGGGCCCCAGGATGTCCAGGATGCTGTGGGGATTGACGGCACCGTCCATGAGGGGCTCCCCGGCGCGCACCCAGTCGCCCTCGTGCACGCTCACATGCTTGCCCCTGGGGATGAGGTACTCGCGGCTCTCGGAGCCTCCTCTTACCACCACTATGCGCTGCCCCTTGTGGGCCCCCTTGAACTCCACCACGCCGTCTATCTCGCTCACCACGGCCTGCTCCTTGGGCTTGCGGGCCTCAAACAGCTCGGCTACCCTGGGAAGACCCCCGGTGATGTCCTTGGTCTTGGTAGTCTCCCGGGGTATCTTGGCCAGGATGTCGCCGGGGTAGACCTCGTCGCCGCGCTCCACCAGGATGTGCGCTCCGGCAGGCAGGATGTAGCGGGCCAGGTTGGCGGTGCCGGGGATCTTCTTGGTGCGGTTGTGCTCGTCCTTTATGGAGACCCTGGGGCGCATGTTGGCCGGGTACTCTATGATGACCCGTCTGGCCAGGCCGGTGACCTCATCCACCTCCTCCTTGACGGTCACGCCCTCCACGATGTCGCCCATGGCCACCTTGCCGCCCACCTCGGTGAGTATGGGGGTGGAGTAAGGGTCCCACTCCACCAGGCGCTGCCCGGCCTGCACCTTCTGGCCCTCCTTGACCAGGAGCTTGGCCCCGTAGACCAGGCTGTAGCGCTCCTTCTCTCTGCCCCGGGCATCCACGATGGCCAGCATGCCGTTTCGGTTCATCACGATGAGGAAGCCTTCCCTGTTCTTGACGGTGTTGACATTGACGAACTTTATGGTGCCGGGGTTGCGGGCCTCCAGGTAGGCCTGCTCCACCACCTTGGTGGCAGCCCCACCGATGTGGAAGGTCCTCATGGTCAACTGGGTGCCGGGCTCCCCGATGCTCTGGGCGGCTATGATGCCGATGGCCTCGCCCAGCTCCACCAGCTCCCTCCTGGCCAGGTCCCTGCCGTAGCAGCGGGCGCACACCCCCCAGAGGGTCTGACAGGTGAGCACCGAGCGGATCTTCACCCTGTCTATGCCTGCCTCCAGGATCCTCTGGCAGGCCTCCTCGTCTATCTCCTCGTTGCGCTTCAGTATCGTCTTTCCCTCCACGGGGTCCTTTATGTCCTCGGCGGCGTAGCGGCCCAGGATGCGCTCCTCAAAGGGCTGGATTATCTCGCCGCCTTCCACCAGTGCGGTCACATGGATTCCGTCGGTGGTACCGCAGTCATGCTCGGTGACTATCACATCCTGGGCCACATCCNCCAGGCGCCTGGTGAGGTAGCCGGAGTTGGCGGTCTTCAAGGCGGTGTCTGCCAGGCCCTTCCTGGCCCCGTGGGTGGAGATGAAGTACTGCAGGGGGCTGAGGCCCTCGCGGAAGTTGGCCGTGATGGGGGTCTCTATGATCTCCCCGGAGGGCTTGGCCATGAGGCCGCGCATGCCGGCCAGCTGTCTGATTTGGGCGGTGGAGCCCCTGGCCCCGCTGTCGGCCATCATGTAGATGCTGTTGAAGGAGCGGCGCTCCTGGAGCTCCTCGGCGCTCAGTTCCCTGCCGTCCTCGGCCCCCAGCTCCTGAATCATCTCCTCGGCCACCTTCTCGGTGACATTGGCCCAGATGTCTATGACCTTATTGTACCGCTCACCCTGGGTGATGAGGCCGTCGGCGTACTGCTTCTGTATCTCCATCACCTCTTGCTCGGCGGCCCTGATGAGCTCGGTCTTCCGGGAGGGCACATGCATGTCGGACATGCAGATGGAGACCCCCGAGCGGGTGGCCACCTCAAAGCCCAGCCTCTCCAGGTTGTCCAGAAAGACCACGGTCTTGCGCCTGCCGGCATGCTTGTAGGAGTAGTCTATGAGCTTGGCCAGCTCCTTCTTGGTAAGCTCCCGGTTGTACATCTCAAAGGGCACTTCCTGGGGCACTATCTCGCTAAACAGCACCCTGCCGCAGGTGGTCTGCACCATCTTGCCCCCGATGCGCACCTTTATCCTGGCATGGGGCTCCACTATGCCGGCATCATAGGCGGCCCGGACATCCTCGGGGTCGCTGTAGATGCCCCTGTAGCCTATCAGCCTGCCTCGCTCGCCCCTTACTTCCTCGTACTGCCCCTTGGCGTTGCGCTTCTGCTTGGTGAGGTAGTAGATGCCCAGCACCATGTCCTGGGTAGGGGTGACAATGGGCTTGCCGTTGGCAGGGGAAAGGAGGTTGTGAACGCTCATCATGAGCACCCGGGCCTCTATCTGGGCCTCTATGGACAGGGGCACATGCACGGCCATCTGGTCGCCGTCAAAGTCGGCGTTGAAGGCAGTGCACACCAAGGGGTGAAGCTTGATGGCCTTGCCCTCCACCAGCACGGGGTCGAAGGCCTGGATGCCCAGCCTGTGAAGCGTGGGGGCCCGGTTCAGGAGCACCGGATGCTCCGCTATGACCTCCTCCAGGGCGTCCCACACCTCGGGCCTCTCCATCTCCACCAGCTTCTTGGCCTGCTTAATGGTGGTGGCGTAGCCCTTTTCCTCCAGCTTGTGGAATATGAAGGGCTTGAACAGCTCCAGGGCCATTCTCTTAGGAAGCCCGCACTGGTGGAGCTTGAGCTCCGGGCCCACCACTATGACGGAGCGGCCGGAGTAGTCCACCCTCTTCCCCAGGAGGTTCTGCCTGAACCGTCCCTGCTTGCCCTTTATCATGTCCGAGAGGCTCTTCAGGGGCCTCTTGGTGGCGGTCTTCAGCACCCTGGAGCGCCGGCCGTTGTCAAACAGGGCGTCCACCGACTCCTGCAGCATCCGCTTCTCGTTGCGGATGATGACGCTGGGGGCCTTGAGCTCCATGAGCCTCTTGAGCCTGTTGTTGCGGTTTATGACCCTCCTGTACAGGTCGTTCAGGTCGCTGGTGGCAAACCTGCCGCCCTCCAGGGGCACCAGGGGCCTGAGGTCTGGAGGAAGCACCGGTATCACATCCAGTATCATCCACTCCGGACGGTTGCCCGAATGGCGGAAGGCCTCCAGGAGCCTGAGCCTCTTGGTGAGCTTGCGCTTTACTCCCAGGCTCTGGGCCTCCTTCACCTGGGCCCTCAGGCTCTTGGCCAGGGCGTCCAGGTCTATCTTCTTCAGAAGCTCCTTTATGGCCTCGGCCCCTATGCCGGCCTTGAACCTCCCCCCGTAGTCGCTGAGGGCCTTCTTGTAGTCCTCCTCCGAGAGTATCTCCTTCTCCTTCAGGGGGGTGTCGCCGGGGTCTATGACCACATAGCTTTCAAAGTAGAGGACGCGCTCCAGCTGGCGCATGGTCATATCCAGGAGGGTACCTATCCTGGAAGGCACCCCCTTGAGGAACCATATGTGGGCCACCGGGGCGGCCAGCTCAATGTGGCCCATCCTTTCGCGGCGCACCTTGGCCTGGATGACCTCGGTGCCGCACTTGTCGCACACCACACCCCTATGCTTCATCCGCTTGTACTTGCCGCAGAGGCACTCCCAGTCCTTCACCGGGCCGAATATCCTGGTGCAGAACAGGCCGTCCCTTTCGGGCTTGAAGGTGCGGTAGTTGATGGTCTCGGGCTTCTTGACCTCGCCGTGGGACCACTCCCTTATCTTCTCCGGCGAGGCAATCTTTATGCGGATGGCATCAAAGTCCGTCGGGTTCTTCGGCTTTTGAAAAAGCGTGTAAATCTCCTCCGTCAAGTCTTACTCCCCCTTGTGTTTTTTCTCCAGGAGCTCCACATCCAGGCCCAGGGCCTGAAGCTCCTTTACAAGCACATGGAAGGACTCTGGAACTCCCGGCTCCAGAGTCGCATCCCCCTTGACTATGGCCTCATACATCCGGGTCCTGCCGGAGACATCGTCGCTCTTTACGGTGAGGAACTCCTGCAGGGTATTGGCTGCCCCGTAGGCCTCCAGGGCCCATACCTCCATCTCTCCCAGCCTCTGGCCTCCGAACTGGGCCTTGCCCCCCAGGGGCTGCTGCGTCACCAGGGAGTAGGGCCCGATGGAGCGGGCGTGCATCTTGTCGTCCACCAGGTGGTGAAGCTTCATCATGTACATGTAGCCCACCGTCACGGGGCGCTCAAAGGGCTCCCCCGTGCGGCCGTCGTAAAGGACGGCCTGGCCCGACTCCGGCAGCTTGGCCCGCCTGAGCAACTGCCTGACCTCCGCCTCCTTGGCCCCCTCAAACACGGGGGTGGCCACATGGATGCCCAAGGCCTTGGCAGCCCAGCCCAGGTTGGCCTCCAGTATCTGGCCCACATTCATCCTGGAGGGCNCCCCCAGAGGGTTCAGCACTATGTCCACAGGGGTGCCGTCCTCCAGATAGGGCATGTCCTCCACGGGCAGCACCATGGCCACCACGCCCTTGTTGCCGTGCCGGCCGGCCATCTTGTCGCCCACCTGCAGCTTCCGCTTCATGGCCACATAGACCTTCACCACCTTGTTGACCCCGGGAGGAAGCTCATCACCCCGCCTCACCCTGTCGATGCGCTCGTCATAGAGCCTCTGAAGGCCCTTCATGAACTGCTGGGCCTCGGCGTGGATGGCCTTGAGCTTCTCCATCACCTGGGGGTCCTGGACCTTTACCTTGTGCAGGTGCTCGTCCTTGATACGCTGAAGGTGCTTGTCCGTGAGCTTTCTGCCCTTGGGGCATATGACCTCCCTGGAGCGGGGCTCCTTGAGGTCCTCGGCCGTCTTCTGCCCCAGCAGGAGCTGCCTGAGCCTCCTGGCTGTCTCCTCCTTGGCCACCCTGAGCTCATCGGCCAGGTCGCGCTGAAGCCTCCTTATGTCCTCCTCCTCTATGCTCTTAGCCCTCTGGNCCTTCTCGGTGCCCCGGCGGGAGAGAATCATCACATCAATCACGGTGCCCTCTATGCCCGGGGGCACATACAGGCAACTCTCCTTGACCTCCTCGGCCTTCTCACCGAAGATGGCCCTGAGGAGCTTCTCCTCGGCGGTAAGCTGGGTCTCTCCCTTGGGGGNGACCTTGCCCACCAGGATGTCGCCGGGCTTGACCTCGGCCCCTATCCTGATGATGCCGCTTTCGTCCAGGTTTCTCAGGGCCTCCTCGCTCACATTGGGGATGTCGCGGGTTATCTCCTCGGGGCCCAGCTTGGTCTCCCTGGCCTCCACCTGGAACTCCTCTATGTGGATGGAGGTATAGACATCCTCCTTGGCCAGGCGCTCGCTTATGAGTATGGCATCCTCGAAGTTGTATCCCCCCCAGGGCATGAAGGCCACCAGCACATTCTTGCCCAGGGAAAGCTCGCCCTTGTCGGTGCTTGAGCCATCGGCCAGCACATCGCCTGCCTCCACCCTCTCGCCGGTCTTTACCAGGGGCCGCTGGTTGATTATGGTGGCCTGGTTGGAGCGCTGAAACTTCACCAGATTGTATATGTCCACTCCGCCGTCGTCGGTCTTGACCACCACCCTGGTGGCCGTGGCCGACTCCACCACCCCTGCCCTCCTGGCCACCACCGCGGCGCCGGAGTCCCGGGCCACTACTGCCTCCATGCCGGTGCCCACCACGGGGGCCTCCGGCTCCAGCAGGGGCACGGCCTGCCTCTGCATGTTGGAGCCCATGAGGGCCCGGTTGGCGTCGTCGTTTTCCAGGAAGGGTATCAGGCTGGCCGAGACCCCCACTATCTGCTTGGGGGAGACATCCATGTACTGGACCTCCTTGGGAGAGACCATCCTGAAGTCCCCCCCTATGCGGGCAGAGACGCTGTCGCCCATGAGCCTGCCCCGCTTATCCACGGGGGCGGTGGCCTCGGCTATCACGTATCTCTCACTGTCTATGGCCGAGAGGTAGTGCACCTCGTCGGTGACCCTGCCGTCCACCACCTTCCTGAAGGGGGCCTCTATGAAGCCGTACTCGTTGACCCTGGCATAGGTGGCCAGGGAGGTGATAAGCCCGATGTTGGCCCCCTCGGGGCTTTCCACTGGGCAGATCCGGCCGTAGTGGGTGGGATGCACATCTCTGACCTCAAAGCCGGCCCTTTCCCTGGTAAGCCCTCCTGGGCCCAAGGCCGAGAGGCGGCGCTTGTGGGTGACCTCGGAGAGGGGATTGGTCTGGTCCATGAACTGGCTGAGCTGACTGGAGCCGAAGAATTCCTTCACCGCAGCCATCACCGGCTTGGGGTTTATGAGGTCCCTGGGGGTGACATCCTCCAGGTTCGCCAGGGTCATCTTCTCCCTTACGGCCTTCTCCATTCTGACCAGGCCGATTCTGAACTGGTTCTCTATCAGCTCGCCCACGGCCCTCACCCGGCGGTTGCCCAGATGGTCTATGTCGTCCACCTCGCCCTTGCCGGCCCTGAGCTGAAGGAGGTAGCGCACTATCTCCACAATGTCCTTGTCGGTAAGGACCTTGGTCTGAAGGGGGATGTCCAGGCCCAGGCGCTTGTTTATCTTCATCCTGCCCACGGGCAGGAGGTCGTAGCGCTTGGGGTCAAAGAACAGGCCGTTGAACAGCTCCTGGGCATCCTTCAGGGTGGGAGGCTCCCCGGGCTTGAGCTTGCGGTAAATCTCCAGCAGGGCGTCCTCCCGGCTGGAGACCTTATCGGTAAGCAGGGNGTCCCTGAGGGAGGGCAGGTAGTGGATATTGTCTATGTAGAGAAGCTCCAGCTCCTTTATGCCCATCTTGAGGAGTCTCTGGAGGGCCTCCTCGGTGATGGCCTCGTTGCTTTCCACCACCACCTCGCCCGTTTCGGGGTCCACGATGTCCTTGAGGGTGATGCGGCCCACCAGCTCCTTGCGGGGAAGGGGTATCTCCTTTATCCCCGCTGCCTGAAGCTTCTTCAGGCTCAGCTTGGTTATCTTGGCCCCCTGCTTGACGATGAGCTCGCCGTTTTTGGGATTCAGGAGGTTGTCCGGCGCCCTGGAGCCGGCCAGCACATCGGTGNCCTCCCTGTAGAAGGCCCCGTCGCGGATGCGGATGGTCTCCACGGGGTAGAAGGTCCTCAGCAACTCCTCGTTGGAGTACCCCAGGGCCTTAAGTACGATGGTGGCGGGAAGCTTCTTCCTCCGGTCTATGCGCACATACAGGATGTCCTTGGTGTCAAACTCGAAGNCCAGCCACGAGCCCCTGGCCGGTATAACCCTGGCCGAGTATATGAGCCTGCCGGAGGCATGGCTCTTGCCCTTGTCGTGGCTGAAGAACACCCCCGGGGAACGGTGGAGCTGACTCACCACCACCCTCTCGGTGCCGTTGATGATGAAGGTGCCCGTGGGGGTCATGAGGGGTATCTCCCCTATGTAGACCTCCTCCTCCCTGGCGTCCTTGAGGCGCTTGCCGTTGGGGCCTTCCTCCCAGAGGTTCAGCCTCACCCTTATCTTCAGCGCAGCGGCGTAGGTGAGGCCCTTGAGCATGCAGTCCCTGGGGCTGAACTTGGGCTCCCCTATCCAGTAGCTCAGGAACTCTACGGAGGCCGTCTCGTTGTAATCCATGATGGGGAACACGCTTTTCAGGGCCGCCTGAAGCCCCACATCCCTGCGCTTCTCGGGGGGCACATCCTTCTGCAGGAACTCTGTGTAGGACTTCTTCTGGGTCTCCAAGAGGTAGGGCACACCTATGACCGATGTCACCTTACCGAAATTCACCCTTTCCCTTAAAACCTTAGCCATGCCTCTCCTTTAGCTGTCTTAGCGTTTTTCTCTGGGGGGGCGGGCCCCTAAGGGGCCCGCCCCCCACGCATGCCCAAACTACTTGATCTCTACGGTAGCTCCCTGCTCCTCCAGCTTGGCCTTCATCTGCTCGGCCTCTTCCTTGCTCACACCGCTCTTTACCGTCTTGGGAGCCCCGTCCACCAGCTCCTTGGCCTCCTTGAGGCCCAGCCCGGTAAGCTCCCTTACCACCTTGATGACCTGGATCTTCTTGTCCCCGGCCGCTGCAAGCACCACATCAAAGGAGGTCTTTTCCTCTGCGGCAGCCTCGGCAGGGGCGGCCCCAGGGGCAGCAGCGGCGGCCACCGCCACGGGCGCTGAGGCCTTGACGCCGTAGCGCTCCTCAAACTCCTTTATGAACTCCGCCATCTCCAGAATGGTCATCTTGTCAATGAACTCAAACACCTGCTCCTTGGTGATCGCCATGTTCCGGAAACCTCCTTAACTAAGTTTCTTGCTGTCTCTTCTGCCTCAGGGCCTCCAGGGCCCAGGCCATCTGTCCCACCGTGGCCTGAAGTGCCTGGGCCAGCTTGACCGTGGGGGCAGCCATGGCAGCGGCCAGCATGCCCAGGAGCACCTCCCTGGGGGGAAGCTGGGCAATGCGCTTGAGCTCCTCCACGGGCACCAGCCTGCCCTCCAGCACCGCCGCGGTGGGACGGAGCTTTTCGCTGTCCTCAGCAAACTGCACCACTGCCTTGACGACCTGCACAGGGTCATCATAGCCCAGGGCCACTCCCACCGGGCCCCGGAAGTACTCCCTGGCGCCCTCCAGGGCGGTGCCCTCGGCGGCTATCCTGGCCAAGGTGTTCTTCACCACCTTGAACTGCCCGCCCCGCTCCTTCAGCGAGGCCCGCAGCTCGGTTATCTCCGCCACGGTGAGGCCTTGGTACTCGGCCAGCACCGCCGCCTTGGCCCTCTGGAAGCTCTCCCTGAGCTCCTGAACCCTCTGCTCTTTCTCCTTTCTGTTCAGCTTATCCCTCCTTTCCCAGAGACGGAAAAGGCGCCTCGGTAGGCAGCCCCCTCTGTGAGGGGGCTATTAAGAGGACCTCCTCGCCTACTGTCTCTGACCTTTTTATTCCTGCCGGGCAAGGCCCGGTACTACAGCTTGGCAAACTCCGATACATCCACCTTTATCCCAGGGCCCATGGTGCTGGAAAGGCTCACCCGTCTTATGTACTTGCCCTTGGCCGCTGCGGGCTTGGCCCTCAGCACCGCTTTCAGGGCCTCCTGGATGTTCTCCACCAGGGCCTCCTCAGGGAAGGAGACCTTGCCTACGGGGATGTGCACATTACCCCCTTTGTCTACCTTGAACTCCACCTTGCCGGCCTTTATCTCCCTGACGGCCCTGGCCACATCGAAGGTCACCGTGCCCGTTTTGGGATTGGGCATCAGCCCCCTGGGGCCCAGTATTCGGCCCAGCCTGCCCACCAGGGACATCACATCGGGGGTGGCCACGGCCTTGTCAAACTCCAGCCAGCCCTTCTGGATCTTCTCCACCAGGTCCTCGGCGCCCACATAGTCGGCCCCGGCCTCCTGGGCCTCCTTCTCCTTCTCCCCCTTGGCGAACACCAGCACCCGCACCTTCTTGCCCGTGCCGTGCGGAAGACTCACGGCGCCCCGGACCATCTGGTCGGACTTCCTGGGGTCCACCCCCAGGCGCACCGCCAGCTCCACCGTCTCGTCAAAACGGGCATAGGCCAGCTTCTTCAGGAGTGCCACTGCCTCCCTCAGGGAGTATTCCCTCTCGGCGTCAACCTCCTTCAGGGCTTCCAGCATCTTCTTTCCCATCTTCCTACTCCTTTACGATCTCCACGCCCATGCTCCTGGCCGTGCCCCGGACGATGCGCATGGCGGCCTCCAGGCTCTTGGTGTTGAGGTCCGGCATCTTGGTCTCGGCAATGGAGCGCAGCTGCTCTTCCGTTATCCTGCCCACCGTCTCCTTGCCCGTGGTGCCCGAGCCCTTCAGTATCCCCGCGGCCTTCTTTATGAGCTCCGAGGCCGGGGGCGTCTTGGTAATGAAGCTGAAGGTGCGGTCCTTGTATACCGTCAGCACCACGGGTATGATGGTGTCGCCCATGTGCTGAGTCTGGGCGTTGAAGGCCTTGCAGAACTCCATGATGTTTATGCCGTGAGGCCCCAGGGCCGGGCCCACGGGCGGGGCGGGATTGGCCTTCCCCGCCGGTATCTGCAGCTTCACCTGTGCCACTACTTCCTTAGCCATGGATGAGGAAACCTCCCTTTCAGGTCTTTTCCACCTGGAAGAAACTCAGCTCCACAGGGGTCTGCCGCCCGAAGATGCTCACCATCACCCTCAGGCGGCCGTGGTCCATGTCCACCTCCTCCACATAACCTGTGAAGTTGGTAAACGGCCCGTCTATGATGCGCACCACATCGCCGTGCTCAAACTGCATCCTCACCTGGGGGGCCACGCCGCCCTCCAGATGCTGCAGTATCGTGTCCACCTCCTCCTGGGGCACCACCACTGGCTTGGTGCCTCCCACGAAGCTGGTCACCCGGGGAATGCTCTTTACCACATGCCAGGTCTCGTCGTCCAGCTCCATTTCCACCAGGATGTAGCCCGGGTAGAAGCGCCTCTCCGTCTCCCGCTTCTTGCCCCTGCGCATCTGGATGACCTTTTCCGTGGGCACCAGGATGCGGCCGATCTTGTCCTGAAGCCCCAGGCTCTGGGCCTTCTTCTCAAGAGACTTCTTCACCTGCTCCTCGAACCCGGAGTAGGTGTGCACCACATACCATTGCTTTGCCACTACATCCACCTCAGCAGCCTTTTGACCAGCTCCGAAAGGCTCCAGTCCACCACCCCCAGAAACAGGGCCACCAGGAGCACCGAGATGATCACCACCCAGGTGGAGCCTATCAGCTCCTCCCTGTCGGGGTAGACCACCTTCTTCAGCTCTATCCTCNCCTCTCGGAAAAACTGCTTTATCCTCTGTAGCATCTCCTCTCCTTATAAAGGCAGTGGCAGGCCAGGAGGGATTCGAACCCCCAACCCTCGGATTTGGAGTCCGATGCTCTACCAGTTAGAGCTACTGGCCTGTCAAGGTAGCAGTTTATGCCTTGGTCTCCTTGTGCATGGTATGCCTCCTGCAGTGGGGGCAGTACTTGCTAAGCTGGAGCTTCTCTGGGGTGTTCTTCTTGTTCTTGGTGCTGGAGTAATTCCTGCCCCTGCACTCCGTGCACTGAAGGAGCAATATGTATCTCATTCCAGTATCTCCGTCACCACGCCTGCGCCCACGGTCTTGCCGCCCTCGCGGATGGCAAACCTCAGGCCCTCCTCCATGGCCACAGGCGCTATGAGCTCCACGGTGAAGTTCACATTGTCCCCGG
>MTOX01000008.1 GCA_002011795.1 Nitrospirae bacterium JdFR-88 | reverse complement strand
GTTTACGCCCAAAGTCCCCCCACGGAAAAGTGCTGTATTTTATAAAATGCAATCTACATTTGCAATCCCCTGGTCTTTGAGGAATTGCAACGGGGTCTTTTCATCCAGGCAGTGGTGCGGTCTTACGCAGTTGTAGATGAACTCCCACCCGATGAGCTCTTTGTTGAGTTCCGGCACCGTCCAGGGGCAGTCCCGGACCTGGTAGAGCGCTCCGGGTCCGTCTCCGGGCTCCGAAACCTTGTAATCCCTGGGCTTGCGCATCTGGGGCCGTCTGCCCGGAGTTCTCCACCTCTGAGTAATGATGGTCGACGCCGGCGCTTCGGTGGCAAAGCAATGGTCAGGTTAGTTCCCCGCTCCCAGGAACTGCCCCAGAAGGCTCCGAGCTACACCTCATTGACCGCGCCTACCCCAGTAAGGGCCGGCGGGCAGTAGCGACACCCGGGACTACACCGCTTTAGCTTCAACACCAGCTTGCCGCGCCGTAAACCTCTTTTGAACTCCACCCGATAATCCTCAACCAGACGCCTTATTGCCGCATCAACCTGGCGGAGATGGCTGGTCATTACTGCTTTCGGGTGCCTCTTTGTCTATGAGTCGGGGGTGCAAGGCACAAAAGAGGCCCCCGCGCTGGGTTTGAACCTCCTTACGGTGCAGGAGCTCCTGGGCCACAAGACCCTCACCATGACCCTCAGGTACGCCCACCTGGCCCTCGAGCACAGGACAGAGGCCGTCAGAAAGCTGGAGGCCAGAACGGGCTCCCGAAAGGGGGAAAGTATTACGATTTTATTACGGTCGAAGGAAAAAGGGGTTAGCCCATCGGGCTAACCCCTTGATTTTCATGGTAGGCGATGGTGGTTTCGAACCACCGACCTCTGCCGTGTGAAGGCAGCGCTCTCCCACTGAGCTAATCGCCCGTCTCAGGCTCCAGGAGCCCCTTCCACCCCCCTGGAACCTTACAAATTCTACTTAGCCCAGTACGGGTTTGTCAAGGCAGTGTACAAGTTCACTACATGTGAGACACCGAGGGGTTTCTGGCCTCCGGGCCCTCTCCACGGCGCCGTTGAGCTGGGGGCTCCGAGGCGGTCTCCCCGGCCGTGAACCGCTCAAGCACCATATCGGGCAGGGGCCTTATGTCCAGGGTGTCGTCCCGCCCCTTGTCCTTAAGAGGGGTGGGTTCCTTGGGGTGTCCAGGCAGCGCAGGCCGGGTTTACTTTCCAGGCCAAAGGCAGTAGGATAAGATATAGTTTCAATGAAACTAAACTTTTTTGAGCGCCTTATAACCAACAGCCCTCTCAGGGGTCTCCTTCAGCGCTATGTGGAGGTGCCCAGGCTGAAGGCCATGGCCTCCAGAGACAGCTACCCTCACTGCCTGGAGATAGGCTGTGGCACAGGCCGAGGGGCAGAGCTCATAGTAAGGTTCTTCAATGCCCGGCAGGTGGTAGCCACAGATGTGGACCCCGAGCAGCTCAGGAGGGCCCGAAGGCGCATTGGCAAAAAGCCACTCCTGAGAGATAAAATAATCTTTAAGGTGGAGGATGCCCTGGCCCTGAAGGAGCCCTCCGAAAGCTTTGACGCCGTTTTTGCCTTCGGGGTGGTGCACCACACCGAGGACTGGCGGAAGTGCCTGAAGGAGGNATACAGGGTGCTCAAGCCCGGTGGCGAGTTCTTCTTTGAGGAGCTCCTGGGAGATTTCATCAACAAGCCCCATATGAGGCTCTTGTCGGCACATCCGGAAGGAGGCATGTTCAGTGCCGAGGAATTCCTGGCCGAGCTTCAGGGCCTGGGCATGAAGCTTCGGGGCTTAAGAAGAATTCGCAATGTGGCCATCGCAGGGGTAGCCAGAAAGGAGAGCCCGTGAAGGAGGAGCCCAAGGAGCAGGCCTTCTGCCCCATTGAGCCTACTTCCCCGGGGGAGGCCCCCCCGGAGGCCAAAGGGGGCACAAGACGGCTGGACATACCCATTACGGGGATGAGCTGCGCCGCCTGCGCCGCCAGAGTTCAGAAGGCCCTTCAGGGCCTTGAAGGGGTTCACGATGCCCAGGTCAATTTCGCCGCCGAGCGGGCCACGGTGCTTTACGACCCCCAGAGGCTGAGCCTGAAGGAGATGCTTCAGGCCATAGAGGATGCCGGCTACGGTGCCGCCGTGGCCACCCAGAGCCTGCCCATAAAGGGCATGACCTGTGCCAGCTGTGTAGAGCGGGTAAGGAGGGCCTTGGCTGCCCTCCCGGGGGNGCTTTCTGCCGAGGTGAACTTTGCCACCGAGGAGGCCACGGTGCAGTACATTGCCACCCAGGTGGGCATCAGGGAGTTCCGCCGGGCCATAAAGGAGGCAGGCTACGAGCTGATAACCGTTAAGGCCGGTGAAGACCCCCTGGAGAAGCAGCGCAGGGAGCGCCGGGCCCACTACCTGGCCCTGAAACGAAGGGTCGTTACCGGGGCCCTGCTGGCGCTGCCCATATTCCTGCTGGCGCACTGGCAGAGGCTGGGGCTGGGGGAGCTGCTGCCCCTCAGTGCGCAGGCAAACCACCTGCTTCAGATGCTGCTTCAGAGCCCGGTGCAGTTCTGGATAGGGTGGCAGTTCTACCAGGGGGCCTGGGCGGCGGCCCGGCACCGAAGCACCAACATGAACACCCTCATAGCGGTGGGCACCTCGGCCGCCTACATCTACAGCGTGCTGGCCACCTTCTTTCCGGGACTGTTTGAGCTCAGGAGCTACAGGGCAGAGGTGTATTTTGACACCGCTGCGGCCATCATAGTGCTAATACTCTTGGGCCGAACCCTTGAGGCCAAGGCCAGGGGCCAGACCTCCGAGGCCATCCAGAAACTCATGGGCCTGAGGCCCAAGACGGCCCGCATCCTCAGGGACTCCATGGAGGTGGAGGTCCCTGCCGAGGAAGTCCAGCCCGGGGACATCGTGGTGGTAAGGCCCGGGGAGCGCATTCCCGTGGACGGAGTGGTGAAGGAGGGCTACTCATCGGTGGATGAGTCCATGCTCACCGGCGAGCCCCTGCCCGTGGAGAAGAGGCCTGGCGACCAGGTGGTGGGCGGCACCATGAACAAGACCGGAAGCTTCAGGTTTGAGGCCACCAAGGTGGGCCGCCAGACGGTGCTGGCACAGATCATAGCCCTGGTGGAGGAGGCCCAGGGCTCCAAGCCCCCCATAGCCCGGCTGGCGGACAAGATAGCCTCCTACTTTGTGCCCGCAGTGATGGGCATAGCCAGCCTGACCTTCCTTCTCTGGCTCCTGCTGGGGCCCGAGCCCGCCTTCACCTATGCGGTGCTGAACTTCATTGCAGTGCTCATCATCGCCTGTCCCTGCGCCCTGGGCCTGGCTACCCCCNCCTCCATAATGGTGGGTACCGGCAAGGGGGCCGAAAACGGCATCCTCGTCCGCTCAGGCGCAGCCCTGGAGACCGCCCATAAGATAACCACCGTGGTGTTTGACAAGACCGGCACTCTCACCGAAGGGACCCCCAGGCTCACCGATGTGCTCCCTGCGGAAGGGGCTACGAAGGAGGAGGTGCTCGCCTATGCCGCCAGCGCAGAGAAGGGCTCTGAGCATCCCCTGGCCGAGGCCATCCTCAGCGCCGCCGCCGAGCAGGGCATACAGGCAGGCGAGCCGGAGCACTTCCAGGCCGTGCCAGGGCACGGGGNGAAGGCCACCCTGGAGGGCAGGACGCTCCTTCTGGGCAACGAGCTCCTGATGAGGGACGAGGGAGTTCAGATGCCCCAGGCCCTGCTCGGGCAGGCCCAGGCCCTGGCCTCGGAGGGCAAAACCCCCATGTTCCTGGCCATGGAGGGCAGGCCCGTGGGCCTCTTGGCCGTGGCCGACACCCTTAAGGCAGACTCCCAGGAGGCCGTGAGGGCCCTCCAGGGCCTGGGCCTGGAAGTGGTGCTCCTTACCGGCGATGTGGAGCGCACCGCCAAGGCCATCGCCAGGGCCCTGGGGATCGAAAAGGTCATAGCCCAGGTGCTTCCTCAGCACAAGGCCAGGATGATAAAGGAGCTTCAGCAGCAGGGCAAGGTGGTGGCCATGGTGGGCGATGGCATCAACGACGCCCCTGCCCTGGCCCAGGCCGATGTGGGCATAGCCCTGGGCACGGGCACCGATGTGGCCATGGAGGCAGCAGACATCACCCTCATAAAGGGCCACCTCAAGGGGGTAGTGGTAGCCATAGCCCTGTCCAGGGCTACCCTCAGGAACATCAAGCAGAACCTCTTCTGGGCCTTCGCCTACAACACCCTGCTCATACCCGTGGCCGCCGGTGCGCTGTTTCCCTTCTTTGGAATACTGCTTAACCCCATGTTCGCCGCTGCGGCCATGGGAATGAGCTCCGTGACGGTAGTCTCCAACGCCCTGAGACTCAAGCGCTTCAAGCCTCCCCTGTAGAGCACGAAGTTCATCCCCTCCCTTGACCCAAAAAGGAATCGCTGCTAATCTAAAATTACAATTTTAGATTACCTCTTTGCTCAGGAGGTAGTTCCATGGCTACAGGCGGCACAGAAAGGGCTCTTGAAGGAGAGCATCTTCAACNCCCTGGCGGGACGCTACGACGCCTGGTACGACTCCTCCAGGGGAAAGCCCCTTTATGAGAGCGAGCTTGCCTGCCTGAGGCCCCTCGTCGAGGCCTCCCCCAGGCCCCTGCTGGAAGTAGGGGTAGGCACGGGCCGCTTCGCCATGCACTTCCTTCCGGCCACAGGGATAGACCCCGCCGAGGAGGCCCTCAAGCTGGCTGCCAAAAGAGGGATAAAGACCCTCCTGGGCAGGGCCGAGGCCCTGCCCTTGCCCGAGGGAAGCTTCGGCTGCGCTCTCCTGGCCCTTACCCTCTGCTTCGTCCAGGAGCCCCTTCGGGTGCTCCGAGAGGTCCACAGGGTGCTGAGGCCCGAGGGCTTGCTGGTACTGGCCCTGTAAAGGGGGCGGGGTTCCTGTGCATCCAGGCTGCTAAGGCGAACCCTCCGGGGCTCTGACCTCAGGGCCAACTTCCAAGATGCCCAGTTGCCCTAAGCCCCGGGCTTGACCAGCGGCCCTTTCTGTAATACCTTTTAAACCATAAACATAAACAACAGCAAAACCTTCCAGGAGGAGGGCCGTGCACGAACTCATAGGCAAGGAAGTGGAGGTGGAGGCCATGGGCATCACCTACACGGGCACCTTGGTGGAGGTGGGCGAGGCAGAGGTGCACCTTCAGACGGATTCCGGCTGGGTGGTGGTGCCCCTGGAGCAGGTGGTAAACATCAGGGCCAAGGAGGCTTAGCCCTCCTGAAGCACATGCACCACCTCTGCACCCATGAGGAAGATGGCACAGGCGTAAAACAGCCACAGCAGGAAAAACACCATGGCAGCCAGGGGTCCGTAGATGGCCCCGTAGATGGACACTGTGCCCATGTACAGGGTGAAGACATGCTTGGCTGCCTCCAGCATCAAGGTGCTAAAGAGGCCTCCGCAAAGGGCATACCTCAGGCCCACCCGCCGGGCAGGAAGCACCATGTAGGAAAGCACCACCACGGCCAGCACCAGCAGGAAGGGGGCAGCATACTTGAGGGCCCAGTAAAGCAGTCCCTCCAGCCTGAGCCACCGCAGCGGCCCCGCCAGAAGAGGCATCAGGGTGCTCAGGGCAAAGCTCAGGAGCATGAGCACCACAATGGCCGTGACCATCAGGAGCCCCAGAAGGGCCGAGGAAAAGAAGTGCCTCCTCTTGGCCACCTTGAACACCCGGTTCACGGCGCTCTCCAAGGCGCTGAAGAACTCGTAGGAAAGCAGGGCATACAGAAGGAGGCTCAGCCTGCCTACCCCCCGGAAGGTGATGAGCTTTCGGACCTCCGCGGTCATCTGCTCGGCCGCCTGGGGAAAGAAGTCGGAAAGCTTCTGCAGAAAGAAGTCATAGAAGCCCCGGCTCTCGCCCAGGAAATACCCCATCAGGGAGACCACAAAGAGGGAAAAGGGCACTATGGCCATCATGGCAAAGAAGGCTACCGAGGCCGAAAGCATCAGCCCGCCGTCGGAGAAGAAATCCCTGATACTCCTATGAAGAACCCTTGCGGGGTTCCTCATCTTCTGGCTCTCAGCAGTATGGGGCTTCCGCCGAAGCCGAAGCGCTCCCGGAGACGCCTTTCCACATACCTCAGGAGGGCCTCCTTTACCTGCAGGGGCTGAGGGACAAGGAGCACGAAGCTGGGGGGACAGACCCCCACCTGCCTGAGGCCCCTGAGCTGAAGCCTCCGCCCCCTTACCAGAGGCAGGGGAGCGGAAGGAAGAAGCTCTTTCTGAAAGAACTCCTGGAGCTCCCCCTCGGGCACTCGCCTGCGCCACTGAGCCAGCACCTGCTCTATGAGGGGGAAGACCTTGGTGGTGCGGGTGCCCTCAAGCCCCGAGGCCGTAAGCACCGGGGCATGGGCAAAGAACCAGAGCTTCCGCTGAATCTCCCCCTGTAGCCTCCTTCTGGCCTCCTGGGGCTCCTGCAGCAGGTCCCACTTATTAAGCACCAGCACCAGGGCCTTTCCATGCTCCAGCACCAGGCCGGCTATCTTCTGGTCCTCGGCCACCACCCCCTCCGAGGCATCCAGGAGCAAGAGCACCACATCGGCCCTCTCTATGCCCTTGAGGGCCCTGAGCATGGCAAACCTCTCCAGGGGATAGGCCCGGCTCTTCCTCTTGAGACCCGCCGTGTCTATGAAGAGATACCTCTTGCCATAGTAGGTGCACACCGTGTCTATGGCATCCCTGGTGGTGCCGGCCACGGGGCTTACCACCAGACGCCTCTTGCCCAGAAGGGTGTTTATGAAGGTGGACTTGCCCACGTTAGGCCTGCCCACTACTGCCACCTTGGGGAGCTCAGGCTCAGGGGCCCCCTCCGCCTCCTGGGGCGGAAGGGACCGCAGCAGCCTGTCCATCAGCTCCTCAAATCCATACCCAGTGGCTGCCGATACAGGTAGTACCTCCTCGCCCAGGGCATAAAACTCATACATCAGGGGCTCCTGCTTGGGGGAGTCTACCTTGTTGACCACCCAGAGGCAGCGCCTGGCAGAGGCCCTCAGAAGGGCCGCTATCTCCACATCAGCAGGGCTGAGCCCCGCCTTGGCGTCCAGCAGATGCACCACCAGGTCGGCCTCCTTGACCGCAAAGAGGGCCTGCTCCTTCACCTGGGCAAATATCTCCTCCTGGGCCTCAGGATAGAATCCCCCCGTGTCCACCACCAGGAAGGAGCGCCCCTGCCAGGAGGCCTGGGCATAGTTGCGGTCCCTGGTAATACCCTCCTCTACCCCCACCACCGCCTTCCGAGCCCCCACTATCCGATTAAACAGGGTGGATTTGCCCACATTCGGTCTGCCCACTATGGCCACCACTGGCTTGCCCATTCTCAAGTAGCAATTTTACACTCTAAACTCCCTTTCTGCGACTTTTAGACCACCACTGTGTGAAAAGACATACTAAAAATTATGGATTTTGGGCATAACACACAGTAATATAAGCATTTAGAATATTGGTATATTCTTTGCTTGTGTTGTTTCAGGATGATTCTGAAGACCAAGCTCATCAGCCTGATTGTGCTGGTGATCCTGCTCACCGTAGGGGTCTCCACCGTTGTGGTATTGAACTTCCAGCAGAGGCATCTTACCGAGGCCGAGCTCATGGACATCAGGCTTCTAAGTAATATCATCTCCCGAAGCATTGAGTCCGCCATGGCCGAGGGAAGGACCGAAGATGTGCAGAAAATCATAGAGAACATTGGTAAGAACCCGGAGCTCCTGAAGCTGAGGATCATCTCCCCCGATGGATTTATCCTGAAGTCCAAGGACCCCCAGGAGATAGGGCAGAAGAGCACCGAGGCCGGCTCCCTGGGGGAGTTTAACCAGGCCGTGGTGAAGGAGGCCTCCATCNCCTACCGCAGCCCCATCTACAACAAGCCCGCCTGCTACGGCTGCCACAGCAAGAACATAAGGCTCAACGGCATCATAGAGATGAGCTACGACTTCTCCCGCTCCAGGGCAGACATCCTGGCCACCAAGCGCTTCCTGGTGCTTTCCAACATCTTCACCATAGTGGCCGTGGGGCTGCTGCTCAGTGTGCTGCTAACCAGGCAGGTAATCAGGCCCCTCTCGGGGATGCTCAAGGCAATAAAACGCCTCCAGCAGGGCGACTGGAACGCCAGGGCCCCTGTGTTCAGCGACGACGAGCTGGGCCACATCTCCCAGGCCTTCAACCAGATGGTGGAGGAGGTGAAGAAGCTCTACGAGACCGGTCTCAGGAAGGAAAAGGAGATTGTCCGGGCCAGGGCCGAGCTGGAACACAAGCGCACCCTGGAGGAGCTGAACGCCCAGCTCAAGTTCAAGATCAAGGAGGTGGAGACGGCCAACAAGGCCATCCTGAGCCTCTCCAAGGAACTGAAGAACAAGAACCTGGAGCTGGAGCGCATGGTGGAGCGCCTGAAGAAGATAAACGATGTAGGCAGGGNGCTGACCTCGGTGATAGAGACGGAGGAGCTCATAAAGCTCATCATAAAGACCACGGCGGAGCTCTTGAGCGTGGAGAAGGGCTCCATATACCTGAAGAAGGGCGATGATGTGAGGCTCACCATCCAGTACCAGAGGGGGGTGGGGGTGGACTACTCCACCGTCTCCCTGGATTTCCATCCCATGTACAAGAAGCTCTTGAGCGAGGGCACCGTGGTGAAGAGCTTCACCAACGGTACCTCATCGGTGGGCATCCCCCTGAAGGTCAAGGGCCAGGTGATAGGGGGCATGCTGCTTGAGAAGGTGGACTCGCCCTTCAGCCAGGACGAGCTGGAGATACTGAGCACCCTGGCCAACCAGGCCATGGTAGCCATAGAGAACGCCTGGCTCTATGACTCGGTGAAGGCCAATTACTTCGGCACCATCCAGGCCCTGGTCAACGCCCTGGAGGCCAACGACAAGTATACCAGGGGCCACTCCGAGCGGGTCAGATATGTAGCGGTGGAGCTGGGCAAGCACCTGGGGCTGAACTACAAGGAGCTGGAGGTGCTGGAGCATGCCGCCATCCTCCATGATATAGGCAAGATAGGGGTGGACTCCATGGTGCTTAACAAGATGGGCAAGCTCAGCGCGGCGGAGCTGAGCTTGGTGAAGGCCCACCCCCTCATCGGCGACGAGATACTGGGCCCCATAGGCACCCTGGAGGGCGTAAGGGGGGCCATCCTTCAGCACCACGAGCGCTACGACGGCTCGGGCTATCCCTACGGCCTGGCCGGGGAGGAAATCTCCCTGAAGGCCAGAATTCTGGCCGTGGCCGACACCTTCGACGCCATGATGACCGACAGGCCCTACCGCAAGGCCCTGGGGCTGGCCACTACCAAGGAGGAGCTCAGGCGCAATGCCGGCACCCAGTTTGACCCCCTGGTGGTGGATGCCTTCCTGCAGATACTGGAGACCAGGGGGGAGGAGTTCCTCCAGGCCGCAGGCTACTCCACCAACTAATCCCGCAGAAAAAGCAGCTCTATCTCCACGGGGCTCCCCAGGGGAAGTGCCGCTACGCCCACGGCCACCCTGGTGTGCCGGCCCCTTTCGCCGAACACCTCTGCCAGGAGCTGGGAGGCCGGGTTGAGCACCTGGGGCTGCTCAAAGAATCCCTCCCCGGAGGCCACATAGCCCGTGAGCCTGAGGCACTGCCTGAGCTTTCCTAGATGTGCCAGGTGGGCCTTCAGGGCCGCCAGGGCGTTCAGCACCGCCCAGCGGGCCGCCTCCTGGGCCTCCTGGAGCCCCACCTCGGCCCCCACCCTGCCCCGGCAAATGAGGCCTCCCTCCCTGAGGGGCAGCATCCCGCTAACCAAGAGCAGTCCCTCAGGGCCCTCCAGCACAGGCACATAGGCCCCCAGTGGCTTGGGGGCAGGGGGGAGTTCAAATCCCAGTTCCCTGAGCCTTTCCTCAGGGCTCACAGGCCCAGCTCCTCAGGGACTCCGATGCGGCCCAGGGCCGCGGTGGCAGCAGCCACGGCAGGGTTTGCCAAGTATATCTCGCTTTCAGGATGGCCCATGCGGCCCACGAAGTTGCGGTTGGTGGTGGCCAAGGCCCTCTCCCCCTTGGCCAGGATGCCCATGTGTCCGCCCAGGCAGGGGCCGCAGGTAGGGGTGGAGACCACCCCACCGGCCTCAATAAACACCTCCAGGAGGCCCTCCCTCATGGCCTGAAGGTAGATGCGCTGAGTGGCAGGAATCACTATGAGCCTGGTGTGGGGGTTCACCTTCCTGCCCCTCAGTACCTGGGCGGCCTCCCTCAGGTCCTCAAGCCTGCCGTTGGTGCAAGAGCCGATGACTACCTGGTCAATCCCTATGTGCGTAAGTTCCTGGGCAGCTCTGGTGTTTGAGGGCAGGCTGGGGCAGGCCACGGTAAGGGGTATCCTGGAGACATCATACTCCCTGAGCTCTGCATAACGGGCATGGGGGTCGGAGCTGTAGAACCTGTAGGGCCTCTTGGCCCTGCCCTTCACATACTCCTCTGTGACGGCATCCGGGGCGATGATGCCCGTTTTGGCCCCGGCCTCAATGGCCATGTTGCACATGGTGAGCCTGGCGTGCATGGGCAGGCGCCTGATGGCCTCACCCTCAAATTCCATGGACCTGTAAAGGGCGCCATCCACCCCTATGTCGCCAATGGTGTGAAGGATGAAGTCCTTGCCCCCTACCCAGGGCCTGGGACTTCCATAGTAGATGAACTTCATGCTCTCGGGCACCTTGAACCAGCACTCACCCGTGGCCATGGCCGCGGCCACATCGGTGGAGCCCACCCCCGTGGCAAAGGCCCCCAGGGCCCCATAGGTGCAGGTGTGGCTGTCGGCTCCGATGACCACATCGCCTGGAAGCACCAGTCCCTCCTCGGGCAGCAGGGCATGCTCTATGCCCATCCTGCCTACCTCAAAGTAGTACCTCAGCTCCTGCTGCCAGGAGAACTCCCTCAGGAGCTTGCACTGCTGGGCGGCCTGGATGTCCTTCTGGGGGGCAAAGTGGTCGGGCACCAGGGCCACCCTCTCAGGGTCAAACACCCTTTTGGCTCCAGTGCGCCTAAACTCCCTTATGGCTATGGGTGCAGTGATGTCGTTGGCCAGGATGAAGTCCACCCTGACCTGTACCAGCTCCCCCGGAGCTACCTCCTTCCTTCCGCAATGCTCGGCCAGAATCTTCTCCGCTATGGTCATGGCCCTTAATTATAGCCTAAATTTTGACTGCCAGTCAGCAGATTGACGAACGGGAGTGAAATTTCCCCTTGATTCTAAAGGATTTTTCAGGGGCACAAACCTTGTATAGCCCCCCTGGGACGGCAATGCTACCACAGCAGGACAAAGAGGCCCTGGTAAGGCAGTATCTGCCCCTTATCAGGCACATGGCCAGCCGGTACAGCTGGGGTCTTCCGCCGCAGCTTTCCACGGAGGACCTGGTAAGTGCGGGGGTAGTGGGGCTCCTGGACGCCCTCAGGCGGTACGACGGGCGAGTCAAGCTCCGCAGCTTCGTGGAGCCCCGCATAAGGGGCTCCATGTTGGATGCCCTGAGGGCTGCCGACTGGATGCCCCGCAGCACCAGAGAGCGCCTGAGGATGCTCAGGCAGACCCAGGCCAGCCTCCACAAGGCCTTGGGCCGGCCCCCCACGGACGAGGAGATGGCCAGGGCCCTGAACCTCTCAGCCAGGAAATACCGCCTGGTGCTTTTCCGCACCCAGGGACAGCGGATGGTAAGCCTGGAGGCACTGGCCCAGAGGATAAGCCCCGAGGAGCCCTTGGACCTCCTGGAGTGCATACCTGCCCAGGCCCCTGAGGACCCCTTCAGGGAGCTGGAGCTCCAGAGGCTGAAGGCCCGGCTGAAGGAGGCCCTCCGGGGGCTGCCCAGCAGGGACAGGCTGATACTGAGGCTTTACTACTGGAAGGGCCTCACCATGAAGCGCATAGGCAGGCTCCTGGGCCTGACGGAGTCCCGGGTATGCCAGATTCACAAGACTGCTCTCCTTAGGCTCAGGGCCGCCCTGGAGAAAGGGCAGGCAGATAGACCTTGACCAGGCTGCCGCCCTCGGGGGCCTCCTCCNCCTGAACACCTCCGCCGTGCTCCGTGCTGACAACCCTTGCCACCGCCAGGGCCAGCCCTTCCCCAGAGGGGCTGAAAGGCCCAGGGGCCGGGGAAGCCCCAGTGAAGAAGACCACCACCGCAGCCCTCTGGGGCTCATAAAGGCTTCCCAGCTTTACAACCCTGGGCCCAGGGGCCCTGAGGACTGCCTGCTCGGCCTCAAGGAGCAGAGCCATGAGCATCTGGCGGAGCTTCTGCTCGTTAGCCCTCACCGGAGGAATGTCCTTAAGCTCCAGGCGCGCCTGTATCCCGTGCATCCTGTGCCAGTAGGCCCTGAGCCCGAGGGTCTCCTGAACCATTCCGTTGAGGTCAAGCTCCCTGGGGGGCGTCTGCAGGAGGGCCGTGTGCCCCAGGAGCTCCTCTATGAGCGCTTGGCATACGGTGGCGGCCTTCTGGAGCTTCTCAGCTGGCTCCCCTGGAGCCTCCCTGAGGAGTCTCTGGGCCCACTGCCTCATGGCAGAGACAGGGGGGCCCATCTCCCTCACCAGGGCCTCCAGCAGCACCCCCAAGGAGGCCAGCCGCTGGGTGTTAAGGAAATGCTCCTCCGGGCCCTTAAGTCCTGTGACATCCTCGGAGACATGCACCCTGTAGCGCCGCCTGTTGACCTCCACGGGATAGACCGTTTGCGCGAGCACCCTGGAGCCCTGGGCATACTCCACCCTCAGGGGACTGTCCTGGGGCACGGCACTGCAGCGCCGGCATAGCTCCTCAGAGCCCAACAGCTCGTAGCACTTGAGGCCGCCCCGGGCCCCCGTGTAGAGGGACTCGTGGGAGGCCACTACATTGAACTCCTGGTCGGTGATGAGCACCTGGCGGGCCAGCACCTTGAATGTGGCCTGCCAGAGGCCCTGGAGGTCGCACAACTGCCTCATGAGCCTCTGGGCAGTGAGCCGCTCCGAGGCGAGCCTGTGCCTGGCCAGGGCGCTCCTGAGGGCATAGGGCATGGCGTTGAAGTACTCCAGGTCCTTTACCAGGTACTCCTGGGCCCCTTCCCTGAGAAGCATCGGCGCCATGGAGACATCCCTCTGCTGCATCAGCACCACCACAGGGAGGCTCAGGCCCTGAGCCCTGAGGGCCCGGATGAACCGCGCCCCGCCCATGCCCGGCAGGAGGTAGTCCACGAACACCGCCTCCGGCGGCTGCCTCTTAATTAACCGAAGGGCCCCTTCAGCGCTGTCTGCAAACTCCACCTGGGCCTCCGGCACATGCCGCCTGAAGGCCCTCTCCACAAGCCTCCAGTGCCTCCGCTCGCTCTGCACCACCAGTACGAGCAGTTCAGGCCGGGGCATCCTACATGCTCTCCAGTATGAGCTTTACCTCCTCGGTGCTTACATCCAGCACCGAGGCTATCTCCTCAGGCTTAAGCCCCGCCCTGGCCAAGGTGGCCACCCGGATGACCCTCAGGAGGGCCCTGGAGAACTCCTCCTCCTCTGCCTCAGTCTGATGTCTTTCCCGGGGGCTCTGCATGTTGCACCTCTTTGAAGGCAAGCTCCAGCTCCTCCAGGTGATGGAGCAGCTGCTCGCACTTAAGGGCCAGGAGGGTCTCCGAGGCGCCCGCCCTGATGCCTCCCAGCAGGTCCTTCATGTTCATGTAGCAATGCCTGGCATGCCTGAGCCTGTCGCCCACGGACTGCACCGCCCGGGCAAGCTCGGTGGCCGTGTCCTGGAACTCATCTGTCTTTCGGAGCCTCAGCTGCACGCCCAGCTCGCCCTCGGCCGCCCTCAGCAGGTCCTTCCGCATCCGGTACAGGGGTCCCGCCACCGAGCGGATGGCATACCTGCCCACCAGGAACACCAGCACCAAGGAGACACCCAGGGCCAGGAGCCCCACCAGAAGGAGCCCCTCCCCAGCCACGGCGGCCTCTGCGGGGGTGTGGGCCCGCCACCGCAGGGCCTCCACCCGCTGAAGCCCCAGGTACCCCATGAGCAGGAGCGAAAGGAGCATGCCCAGGGCAGTAAAGACCACAAACAGCCCCACGAACCTGCCCTGGAAGGAGGGGTCAATTATGTAGCGCCATCTCCTGTAGGGCCTCCTATTTGTCATAATGACACTCCCTGCAGAGGCGGCTCCCCTTGTTGGGCATCACCAGCTTGCCCGGCAAGGTGGAGTACATGTCATGGCAGGTGCCGCAACCAATTCTTCCGCCGAAGAACTTTATCCTGGGGTCAAGCTCGTATGGCGGGGCCAGACCGCTTCGGGGATAGAGCTGGGCCTCCAGGTAGTCCACCCCTATGGGATGGCCGGCCTCTGGCCTGGGATGCTCCCACCAGCCCTCCCCCAAGGTGTAGGAGGCCTCAGGCCCTATGGAGCCGTCGTGGCAGCCTATGCACTCCCTGGACAGGGGGTCTATGGGAGAGTCCGGGTCCAGCACCCTGTACTTGCTGCCCATGTGGGCCACCTCCAGAAGCTCCTTGTGCCCTGGCCTCAGGGTGTTTTCCTCGTGGCAGGCCACGCAGAAGAACCTCATGTCGGTGGTGGGCCGGCGCAGGAAGTAGCTCTTCACCCCGAATACCAGGCGGCTGGAGGAGTGGATGTCGTGGCAGGTAACACAGGTGAGCCTGCCTCGGCGCAGGGGCATGTCCGCCGGCACCTGGGCCTTCTTAGGCACTATGTTTACCGGGTGGGAGGAGACCCTCACCGTCCTGGCATGGCAGCCCCTGCAGAGCCTGCTGACGGAAGCCACCAGGGCCTTGGGGTTTTCGTCCGGCTCCAGGTGGCAGCTGTAGCATTGCCCCTGGCTGAAGGCATGGGGTTCAGGGCTGTTCATTACCGTATAGCCCATGGCGGCCAGTACCAGCACCAGAGCCAGTCCTGCCAGAAGCATCCGCTTCATAGCTTAAGCTCCGAGAAGACCTCCTCAAGCTCCTCCTGGGCCTCCCTGAGCTTCTTTAGGGCCTCCAAGGTGGCCATGGTATCGCCCCTGCCCTGCAGGGCCTCACAGGCAGCCCTCATCTTCCGGCAGGCCTGTAGAATACGCCGGCTGCGTCTGGCCGAGGCGGTGCTGAAGGCGTTGAAGGCATCGGCCAGGGAGTGCACCGCATCGCCCTTGCGGAAGCTGACCTCCATGCCCAGCCGGCCCTTGCTCATGTCCCTGGCCGCACACCTGAGCCTGTAGAGGGGACCCGCCACCTTGTGGGAGTAAAACACTGCCAGGGCACCCACCACCGCCACGGCAAAGAGACCAAAGAGGCCATAGACCAGGAGGGTGGTCTTGAGCACCTCCCACCTGTACTGCGAGAGAAACCTAAACAGGGCCCCGTACTCGTTATATACACTCCTGGTTGTGGCCGCCAGCATCAAGGCCAAGGCCAGGGCCTCGGCCAGAAGAAGGGCCAGAAGCACCTTCAGCACAAACCTCTGCATCAGGGGCTGCCGTATCACGCTCATGGGGTTCATACTCTGAGATGGTCTTTTCGGAACCAGAGGTGAAAACTTTACATCTGCCCAATTGCAGGCTTGACAGAGGGCCAAAAATCCAATAGGGTTTTCTCTGAGATGGCTTCAATCCTGGTGATAGACACCGAGAGCTTCATAAGGGAGGTCCTCAGGAACCTCTTTGAATCGGAGAAGCACGATGTGGCCCTGGCCTCCTCTGGCAGGGAGGCCAAGAAGCTGCTGGGTAAAAACGCCTTCGACCTGATATTCCTGGACATAATGCTCAAGGACATGGACGGCCTGGAGCTCCTGAGGAACATGCCCCCCTTGAATGCCGAAACTCCCGTGGTGGTCATTACCGGTTTTGCAACTGTCAAGAGTGCCGTAAAGGCCATGAAGCTGGGGGCCTTCGACTACATCTCCAAGCCCTTCAGTCTGGAGGAGGTGCTCCTGGTGGCCGAGAAAGCCCTGGAGTACTCCCAGGTAAAGAGGGAAAACCTGCTGCTTAAGCGCCACCTCAGGAGGCACTACAGCCTCAGGCAGATAATAGGCTCCTCCGAGGCCATGCGCCGGGTCTTCGCCCTCATAGAGAAGGTAAAGAGGACGGACAGCACCGTGCTCATCACCGGAGAGTCCGGCACCGGCAAGGAGCTGGTGGCCAAGACCATCCACTACCAGAGCCCCAGGGCCAACGGCCCCTTCGTGGCCATAAACTGTGCGGCCATACCCCGGGAGCTCCTGGAGGCAGAGCTCTTTGGCTACGAGAAGGGGGCCTTCACCGGCGCCGTGGTCTCAAAGCCTGGCAAGCTGGAGATGGCCGACACGGGCACCCTGTTCCTTGACGAGGTGGCGGAGCTGGACCCGGCCCTACAGGGAAAGCTCCTCAGGGTGATTCAGGAGCGGGAGTTTGAGCGCATCGGCTCCAACAAGACCATCCGGGTGGATGTGCGCATCATAGCGGCCTCCAACCGGGACCTCCAGGAGCAGATGCGCCAGGGACGCTTTAGGGAAGACCTGTACTGGCGCCTCAATGTGATACCCATCCATCTTCCGCCCCTGAGGGAAAGGAAGGAGGACATCCCCGCCCTGCTGGGGTACTTCGTCCAGGAGCTCAGCCAGCAGAAGAGGGGAAGGCCCATAAAGTTCTCCCACGATGCCCTGAAGGCCCTCATGGCCTACCACTGGCCCGGCAATGTCAGGGAGCTGGAGAACCTGGTGGAGCGCCTCATGGTGCTTCATGAGGGCGATGTGGTGAGTGCCCAGGACCTGCCCAGCCCCCTGGGGCTGCGCCCCGCCGAGATAAGCCCCAGGGGCCAGGTGCTCCTCAGCCTGCCCAGCGAGGGGGTCAACCTCCCTCAGCTGCTTCAGGAGCTGGAAAGCCAGCTCATCCTGCAGGCCCTGGAGCGCTCAGGGGGCGTAAGGAGCAAGGCGGCCAGGCTGCTGGGGCTCAATCGCACCACCCTCATTGAGAAGATGAAGAAGCTGGGCCTGGCAGAGGCCCTCAGGAGGTAGGGCTGCCCTCCTTGCGGCCCCCCCGGGGAAGCACCGCTATGCCCGAGGGGTCTATGTGGCAGCGGAAGCGGTCGCGCTCGGGCTCCAGCCCCAGGGTGTCGCCCTCCTCCACCACATTGAGCTTGTCCACTATCACCCTCCGGAGCCTGGAGTTGCGCTTGAGCACGCAGTTGTCCATGACTATGGAGTCCTCTACCACCACCCCCTCCTCTATGACCACTCCGCTGCGGATGACGGAGTTGCGCACCAGGGCGTCCTTGATAAGCACCCCTTCGGAGATGTAGCTGTTGTGCACCTCGGCCCTGAGGAACTTGCTTCCAGGGCCCTCGTACCCTATGGGGTGGATGGGCCAGGCGTCGTTTCTGAGTTCAAACCTGGGCTCAGGGCCCAGCATGTCCATGTGGGCCTCGTAGAAGGCCTTTATGGTGCCCACGTCGCGCCAGTAGCCCACCTCCTCGTAGGCCTTCAGCTCAGGTATCACATTGGTGGCAAAGTCGTAGGCGTAGACCCTGTAGCGGCCTTCCACCATGCTGGGCAGGATGTGGGCGCCGAAGTCGTGGCGCTTCTTGCTCTGGGCCTCTATGAGCACTTCCACCAGCACATCGGCGTTGAAGATGTAGTTGCCCATGGAGGCGTAGGCCCTTTGGGGGTCGGTGGGCATGGGGGCGGGCTGGGCCGGCTTTTCCTGAAACTCCCTTATCCTTCCGTCCGAGTCGGCTGCAATAACGCCGAAGGCCGAGGCCTCCCGCAGGGGCACCGGCCGGGCCGCCACGCTTACCTGGGCGTCCCGCTCCAGGTGGAAGTCTATCATCTGGCGGATGTCCATCCTGTAGATGTGGTCCGCGCCGAAGATTATCACCAGCTGGGGCTTGAACTGCCTTATGAGGGCCAGGTTCTGAAACACCGCATCGGCAGTGCCCTGGAACCACTCCGGCCCCATGCGCATCTGCGGCGGCACCACGGTGATGAAGTGCTCCCTCACCACGGGGGAAAGCACCCAGTTCTGCCTAACATGCTCTATGAGGGACTGGGACTTGTACTGCACCAGCAGGTAGATGGAGTAGATGTGGGAATTTATGAGGTTGCTCAGCACGAAGTCCACGATCCTGTAGCGCCCCCCGAAGGGCACCGCGGGCTTTGACCGCATGGCCGTGAGGGGAAAGAGCCTCTCGCCCTTCCCTCCAGCCAGCACGAAGGCAAGTATCTTGGGATGAGCCATAGGGGTTTTAATTATACCACAGGGGGCTCAGTACCACAGGGCCTTGTCCTGGGGCACCCACCAGCGGATGAAGTCGTACCAGATGCCCAGGGCGGTCTTGCGCACCCCCTTGAACCGCTTATGAAGCACCGGCAGGGCATCGGGCACATACAGGAAGGCGTAGGGCTGTTCCTGGGCCAGTATCTCGTGCACCCGGTGGTAGATGCGCCGGCGCTCCTGGAGGTCAAAGGTCCTTCGGCCCTGTTCCAGGAGCCTGTCCACCTCGGGGTTTGAATAGGAGACGAAGTTGAACTCCCCCTCCCCGGTCTTTGAGGAGTGCCAGATGTCGTACAGGTCCGGGTCCCTGGAGAGGGCCCAGCCCAGGATGATGGCCTCAAACCTCCTCTTGTCTATGAACTCATGAAGCAGGGCCTGCCACTCCAGCACCTTTATGTTCATCTGAATGCCCACCTCCTTGAGGTTCTCCTGGATTATCTGGGCCGTAAGCAGCCTGGCGGTGTTGCCCTGGTTGGTCAGCACGGTAAAGACGAAGGGCTTGCCGTCCTTTCTCAGGATGCCGTCCGGGCCCAGGCGCCAGCCGGCCTCTTCCAGGAGGCGGAGGGCCTTCCGGGGGTTGTACTCCGGGGCCTTTACAGCGGGGTTGTAGGCCCAGGACTCGGGGGGAAAGGGCCCGGTGCACACCGTGCCGTAGCCCAGGAGCACCCCCTTGATTATGGCCTCCCTGTCTATGGCATGTCCCAGGGCCTGGCGCACCCGCACATCCTGGAAGCGCCAGTCCCGGAGATTGTAGCCCATGTAGGTGAAGCCGAAGGCCGGGTAGCGGAACTTCTGGAAGTAGCGCTCAAACCACTCCGTGTGGGCCTGAAGTTTGTACTGGGCGGGGCTGAGGTTCATGAAGTCCACCCCGCCGAACTTCAACTCCAGGAACATGGTGGCCGTATCCGGTATGATGCGCATTATGTAGCGGTCTATCCCGGGCCGGCCCTCAAAGTAATCGTCGAAGGCCTCCAGCACTATCTTCTGCCCCGTGAGCCATTCCTTTAGCCTGTAGGGACCGGTGCCTATGGGATTTCGGGAGTACTTCTCCTCCGCTATGTCCTTTCCCTGAAGCACATGCTTGGGCAGGATGCCCATGCCCCAGGACTCCAGGGCGGGGGCGAAGGGCTCCTTGTAAAGCACCCTCACGGTGTAGCGGTCCAGGGCCTCTACCCTCTCTACAGGGCCGTAGTTGGAGCTGTAGGGAGTGGGCACCCGGGGGTTGGTGACGGTCTCGTAGGTAAAGACCACATCCTCGGCAGTAAACTCCTGGCCGTCGTGCCACTTTACCCCCCTGCGGAGGTGGAAGATGATTTCCAGCCCCCCGCGTCTTACCTCCCAGCGCTCGGCCAGCTCGCCCTCCAGGGTGAGGTCAGGGCCGTAGCGCACCAGGCCGTTAAACAGCAGGGAGCTTATCTCTGCCGAGGCGGAGTCCGAGGCGAAAAGCGGAAGCAACCTCCTGGCATCGCCGATGGAGCCCACGGTGATGGTATTGGGCATCAACACCTTGGGCTCCCTGGCACAGGAGGAAAGGGCCAAAAGGCAAAGAAGCGGAAGAAGTGCTCTCCTCAAGGTGCCGAAGGGAAGGGCCCTACTGGCCTGGCGGAGGGGCCGGGGCCTGCTGCTTTACCGGGGCAGGGGCCCCCTGGAGCACCGAGGCACTTCTTACGGACACCAGGGTCAGCGCCAGGGAGGTAAGCATGAACAGCACAGCCACCCAGGTGGTGAGCTTGCCCAAGAAGGTGGCAGCCCCCCGGCCGCCGAAGAGGGTCTGGCTGGAGCCGCCGAAGGCAGCACCCAGCTCGGCCCCACGGCCGCCCTGAATGAGCAC
The DNA here is from genome assembly GCA_002011795.1 of Nitrospirae bacterium JdFR-88. Lineage (GTDB taxonomy): Bacteria > Nitrospirota > Thermodesulfovibrionia > Thermodesulfovibrionales > JdFR-88 > JdFR-88. Next base: position 111,807 of record MTOX01000008.1, on the reverse strand, counting down.
TATGAAGATGAGAAACAGACATACGAAGACATGCACCGCTACCAGCAAAACGGTCATTGTCCCTCCTGGAAGTTCACGATGGCTGCAAAGCTCCGGGCCTGAAGACTGGCCCCACCCACCAGGGCCCCGTCCACATCCGGCTGGCCCATGAGCCCGGCGATGTTTTCCGGCTTGACGCTTCCGCCGTAGATGACCCTCAGGGCCTGGGCCTCCCTTTCCCCGAAGTGCTCTGCCACCTCTTGGCGGATGAAGGCGTGGGCCTCCTGGGCCTGTTCCTTGGTGGCGGTCATGCCGGTGCCAATAGCCCATATGGGCTCGTAGGCCAGCACCACGCCCTTGAGGCTCTGAAGGCCCTTGAGGCCTTCGTCAAGTTGCCGCTTAAGCACCTGGAAGGTCAGGCCCTCTTGGCGTTCCTGGAGGCTTTCACCCATGCAGAGGATGACTCCCAGACCGGCCTCCAGGGCTGCCCGGAGCTTCCTGTTTACCACCTGGTCGGTTTCGCCGAAGTACTGCCTGCGCTCCGAATGGCCTACTATCACCATGCTGGCGCCGGCCTCCTTGAGCATCCCCGGGGCCNCCTCCCCCGTGTAGGCCCCCTTCTGCTCGTAAAACACATCCTGGGCCGCCACAATCACCTCGGTGCCCCGCAGGGCATCGGCCACGGCCCTTATGGCCGTAAAGGCAGGGGCCAGCACCTTGTCCACATCAGGGGCCCCCTCCACCAGAGGCAGGAACTCCTTCACAAACTCCAGGGCCTCCGCTATGGTCTTGTGCATCTTCCAGTTGGCTGCAATAAACGGCCTGCGCATCAGTAAATTAAATACCACCCCCAGGGGAAATGTCAACCGCGGGCTCGTGAAAATCTCTGGATTTTTGGGGAGCCCACCGGGAGTGTAGAATTGAACCCAGCAGTGCTTCATGGTATTTTAAAGGCCAGCCTCATGGAGCGAATCCTGGTGATAGACGACGAGCCCCTGGTACTGAGCGCCGTGCAGAAGGCCCTCCAGATGGTGGGCTACGAGGNGGTGGCAGCCCCTGACACCGAGACCTGCCTTGAGGCCCTGAGGAACAAGGGCCCCTTTCACCTGCTCATCATGGACCTGCACCTGCCGGGCATAGGCTGGAAGGCCCTGCTTCAGGAGGCCAGGCAGCACTATCCCCACATAAAGGTGATCTTCATGAGTGGCTCCAGCACCACCCCTGATGAGGGCCACTTCTTGCTTAAACCCTTTCGGATACAAGAACTGAGGGAGCTGGTCAGGAAGACCCTTGATGAACCTCCTGTGGGAAATTGACCTCCATCTGCAAAGGCTCATAAACCACGCTCTGCCCGAGCTCCTGGATGCCCCTATGGNGTTCTTAAGCACCAAGGCCTATGTGCCCCTTCTGGCCTTCTTCATCCCCCTGGCCTTTGCCCTGGGAAGGCGGACGGTGGCGGTGGCGGCCGTTGTGCTAGGCGCCTCGGCCTTGGCCGACTGGGCAGGCCTGGAGCTCAAGGAGGCCGTGGCCAGGCTCAGGCCCTGCCAGGCCCTGGAGGATGTAAGGCTCCTGGTGGGCTGCGGGGAGTCCTTCAGCATGCCTTCAAACCATGCCTCGGTGGCCTTTGCCTTTGCCACTGCCATGGTGCTATGGGCCCGGAGGCGCTGGCTGCTGGGGGTGTATGCAGTGGCCTTCCTCATTGCCCTAAGCAGGGTGTATGTGGGGGTGCACTACCCCTCGGACATCCTGGTAGGCGGGGCACTGGGTACAGCGGTGGGCGCCCTGGTGGTGGGCCTGGCGAGGTACTGCCTCCGGCGGGGCTACCCCGGGGCCCTGGCGCTGCTCCTCATAGGGGTGGGGCTCTTCAGGCTCTACTACATCCTGCACGGTCCCCTGGGGCTGAGCCCCGACGAGGCCCATTACTGGGAGTTTTCCCGGCAGTTGGACATCGGCTACTACTCCAAGGGGCCGGTGGTGGCCTACCTCATCTGGGCCGGCACCAAGTTGCTGGGGGCCACGGAGCTGGGAGTGAGGCTTCCGGCCGTCATCCTCTCGGCCCTCAGTGGCATTCTCATCTACAGGCTGGGAAGCCTCCTTTATGAACAGGAGGNGGGCCTCTACGCCGCAGCGCTTCAGCAGATAGTGCCCCTCTTTGCCACCTACGGGCTGGTGATGACCATAGACGCCCCCCTCATGTTCTTTTGGACTCTGGCCCTCCTGCTCTTCTTCAGGGCGGTAAGCCTTTCAGGCTGGCAGGAATGGCTCCTTCTGGGTGTGGCAGTGGGCCTGGGGCTCCTTACCAAGTACACCATGGCCTTCTTCGTGCTCTCGGCCTTCCTGTACCTTCTGGCAAGCAGACCAGACCGCCGGCNCCTGGCCTCTGCCGGGCCCTGGCTGGCCCTCTTGGTAAGCCTCCTGCTCCTGAGCCCCCTGCTCTTGTGGGACGCCCAGCACGGCTGGGTCAACCTCAAGCACAACCTCGGCCACGCCGAGCTCAAGAAGGGCTTTGCCGTAGAGCTCAGGAGCTTCGGCGAGTTCCTGGGCTCACAGGCAGGGGTGCTCAGTCCCCTGATATTCGTGGCGGCCCTTTACGGGGTGTTCAGAAACAGGGCCCAGGAGCAGGCCTTGGGGCTTTACTTCACGGCCCCCATGTTCGTCTTCTTCCTGCTCAAGAGCCTCCAGGGCGATGTGGAGGCCAACTGGGCCATGCCGGCCTACCTGGCGGCCCTGCCCGCCGCGGCGGCGGTGCTCTTCAGGGGGGCTCCCAGGGGAAGCCTTCCCAAGAAGGCCCTGGCAGCCCTGGCCCTCCTTCTGGCCCTCTTGGTGAGCGCCGCGGCCCACTATCCCCAGGTGCTCAAGCTCCCGCCCCGGCTTGACCCCACTGCCAGGCTCAGGGGATGGGAACCCCTGGCCCAAAAGGTCCATTCCCTTCTTCCGCCGGAGCCCAGGTTCATCCTGGCGGAGCGCTACCAGGTGGCCTCCCTCCTGGCCTTTTACATGCCGGGGCAGCCCCGAACCTACTGCCTGGACTTGGGAAGGAGGATGAACCAGTACGACCTCTGGAGCACCTACCACGGCCTGAGGAACTACAATGCCGTGTTTGTTAAAATAGGGCCTCCGGTGATGCCCAGGGCACTGAGAGAGGCCTTCCAGAGCTGCCAGGAGCCCCACNCCCTGGTGCTTAAGGAGGGGCCCCATGTGCTGAGGCAGTATGCCATCTTCGTGTGCCGGGGGTTCAGGGGGATGAAGAAGGCCAAGTTCAGGAGCTTCTGATGCAGAGCCTCTCGGTAGTGGTGCCTCTTTACAACGAGCAGGACAATGTCCGTCCCCTCATGCAGGCCCTCCTGCCTGTGCTTCGGGACCTGGGCATGCCCTACGAGGTAATCCTGGTGGACGACGGAAGCACGGACCGGACCCTGGAGCGCCTCCTTGAACTCAGCGAGCCCCATGTGGTAGTGCTCAGCCTGAGGCGCAACTTCGGCCAGACCGCAGCCCTGGCCGCCGGGTTTGACCACGCCCAGGGAGACGTGGTCATCNCCATGGACGGGGACCTGCAGAACGACCCCCGGGACATTCCCAGGCTCCTGGAGCTCATAAGGCAGGGCTACGACCTGGTAAGCGGCTGGCGCAAACAGAGGAAGGNCCCCTGGCTCAGCCGCCGCCTGCCCTCGCAGGTAGCCAACTGGCTGATAAGCAGGGTCACGGGGGTAAGGCTTCACGACTATGGCTGCTCCCTGAAGGCCTACCGCAAGGATGTGGCCAAGAACCTGAGGCTCTATGGAGAGATGCACCGCTTTATCCCTGCGGTGGCCAGTTGGTACGGGGTGCAGGTGGCCGAGGTGCAGGTGGCCCATCACCCCCGCCGGAGGGGAAAGTCCAAGTACGGGCTGACAAGGACCGTCAAGGTGCTTCTGGACCTGGTGACGGTGAAGTTCCTGCAGAGCTTCTCCACCAAACCTATCCAGTTCTTCGGCCCCATGGGGCTGGCCTCGGCCCTGGGTGGTTTCGCCATATCCCTGTACCTTACGGGAAGGAAGCTCCTCCTGGGGGAGTCCATCGGGGGAAGGCCCCTGCTGCTCCTGGGAGTGCTGCTCATAATAGTGGGAGTCCAACTGGTGGGCATGGGTCTCCTGGGGGAAATGCTGGTAAGGGTATACCACGAAAGCCAGCGCAAGCCCATCTACACCCTTAAGCAGGTCGTTGGCACAGGGCTTCGGGAAAAACGGTAGCAAGCCCCTCCTGCTGGTCCTCAAGGCCCTGGTGAGTGGGGGGCTTCTTTACCTGGTGCTCCAGAAGGCCGGGCCCCAGAGGGTGCTGCAGCAACTGTTGGGCCTTAAGCCCTGGGCCTTGCTCCTGGCCATGGGTCTTTATCTCCTGGGCCAGGGGATATCCTCGGTGCGCTGGCGGCTCTTTATGCCACCGCAGGCCCCGTCGGTGGGAAGGCTTTACGGCCTGTACCTCGTGGGCACATTCTTCAATACCGTGCTTCCTGGACTCGTGGGCGGCGATGTAGTAAAGACATACTACCTGCGCAGGCACTTCGGGGGCGAGCTTCCCCAGGCGGTGGCCTCGGTGTTCATGGAGCGGTATGTGGGCTTTGCAGTGCTGCTGGGCATGGGGCTTCTGGCCTATCCCTTTGTGCTGGGCACCCTCCGGGGTTCGGGGCTCTTGTGGCTGCTGCCTCTGGTGGCCATGCTGTTTGCCGGCGGCAGCCTCCTGGTGTTTTCCCTCCGGCTGGGCTCAAGGCTTGCCCCCCTGGGCAGCTTCTACCAGGTGGTGGGGGGGTTTAAGGCCCGCACCATCCTTCTGGCAGCGGCCCTTTCAGTGCTGGTGCAGGCCCTGAGCATCCTCGGTGTCTGGAGCCTCTCCAGGGGCCTGGGCCTTCAGCTTCCCCTGCTTCCCTTCTTTGCCTTCATACCCGTGGCGGTGGCCCTCTCGGCCCTGCCTGTAAGCATCTCGGGCATGGGAGTCCGGGAGGCCACCTTCGTGCTCCTCTTCGGGGCCCTGGGGGTGGCACCCCAGGAGGCTACCGCCCTGTCCTTCGCCTGGTTGCTGGCCATGGCCGGGGTGGGCCTTCTGGGCCTGGTAGAGTACCTGAGGCTCAGGGCCTGAAAATGTTATCATTGATTTATGAAGGTGCTGGTGGCCATGAGTGGCGGGGTGGACTCCTCCGTGGCCGCCCTGCTACTGAGAAGGCAGGGGTTTGAGGTCCAGGGCCTAAGCCTCCTCATCTACGAAAGGCGCAACGGGGAGGCAGAGCCCAGGGCCTGCTGCGGTCTGCAGGCCGTAAGAACCGCCCAGGAGGTGGCCCGCTCCCTGGCAATCGAGCACCACAGCGTGGATGCCAGGGAGGCCTTCATGAGGGAGGTGATGGAGCCCTTTGCGGCCCAGTACGCCTCGGGTCTCACGCCTAACCCCTGCATTCTGTGCAACGAGCGGGTGAAGTTCCCCCTGCTGCTCCAGGAGGCCCAGCGCCTGGGGGCCCAGTGGATAGCCACGGGCCACTATGCCAGGGCAAAGGACGGCCTGCTCCTCAGGGCCCAGGACGAGCACAAGGACCAGTCCTATGTGCTCTACAGCCTTCCCCGGGAAGTCCTGCGAAGGCTCCTCCTTCCCCTGGGCGGGATGAAGAAGTCCCAGGTGAGGGACCTGGCCCGAAGGCACGGCCTCCCTGTCTTTGACCGGCCCGAAAGCCAGGAGATATGCTTCGTGGGCCGGGAGCATTACCTCCAAATGGTGGAGGCCTTCCACCCCCAGAGGCCCGGGCCCATAAGGGACCTGCAGGGACGCCTCCTGGGTACCCACAAGGGCATTGCCGGCTACACCGTTGGACAGCGCCGGGGCCTGGGGGTCTCCTCCCCCAGGCCCCTGTATGTGCTGCGCATTGACGCCCGGGAAAACACCCTCTGGGTAGGCCCCAGGGAGGCGGCCCTGTGCCGCACCCTGTGGTGCCACGAGGTGCGATGGCTCAAGAGGCCGGCCCTTCCCTCAAGGCTCCTGGCCAAGGTGCGCTCCAGCATGCCCCCTCAGGAGGCCTGGGTGCATCCCGAGCAGGAAGGCCTGAGGGTGGAGTTCATCTCCCCCCAGTGGCCCCCATCGGCAGGGCAGGCCCTGGTGCTTTATGACAACCACACGGTGCTGGGCGGAGGCAGAATAACCGCCCTGAGGCTCAGGTACCAGGAAAGCCCCGTAAATGCAGGCTAAGGTGGTCTCCATAAATGTCAGCTTGGAGAAAGGCACCAAGAAGCGCCCCTTGCAGGAGGCCCTCCTCAAGGAGAACTTCGGTCTTCAGGGCGACGCCCACGCCTCAGGCGCCTGGCACAGGCAGCTGAGCCTCCTGGCCCTGGAGGATATCCAGCAGATGAGGGCCAAGGGCCTGGAGGTAGGCCCCGGGGACTTTGCCGAAAACATCACCACCCAGGGGCTGAAGCTCGGAAGCCTGCCCGTGGGCACCAGGCTCAGGATAGGCCCCGAGGCAGTGGTGGAGATAACCCAGATTGGCAAGCGCTGCCACAGCCCCTGCGAGATATTCCGGCAGGCCGGCGACTGCATCATGCCCCGACAGGGAGTGTTCGCCCGAATCCTCAAGGGTGGAATCATCCGCCGGGGAGACCCTATAATAGTCCTATGAGCCTTACCGCAGCGGTGCTGACCCTCAGTGATAAGGCCTCCGAGGGCTTAAGACAGGACGAAAGCGGCCCCCTGGTGGCCAGACTCCTCAGGGAGGCCCTGGCAGCAGAGGTCAAGACCCTGCAGGTGCTGCCCGATGACCGGGAGGCCATCAGGGAGTGGCTTCTCAGGGAGAGCCAGCAGGTGGACCTCATCGTCACCACCGGGGGCACAGGTCCCTCCCCCAGGGATGTGACCCCCGAGGCCACCATGGATGTCCTGGAGCGCACCCTGCCGGGCCTGGCCGAGGCCATGAGGGCCGAAGGGCTCAGGAAAACCCCCAGGGCTATGCTCTCCAGGGCAGTGGCAGGCATAAGGGGACAGTGCCTGATACTGAACCTGCCCGGAAGCCCCAGGGCCGCCCAGGAGGCCCTGGAGGCAGTGCTGGAGGGCCTGCCCCATGCGGTGGAAAAGATCAAGGGCTCCAGCAAGGAGTGCGCCTCATGAGCGAGGTCTCCTTCCCCCTGGCCTTTGCAGCAGGGCTGCTCTCCTTCCTTTCCCCTTGCGTGCTTCCCCTGGTGCCCTCCTATGTGTCCTTCATCACCGGGATTTCCTTTGAGAAGCTTACCCAGAGGCAGCAGGGGCTCAGGACCTTCACCCTCAAGAGCTCCCTGGCCTTCGTGGCGGGTTTCTCGGCGGTGTTCATAGGGCTGGGGGCCTCGGCCTCCCAGGTGGGAAGATGGCTCTTGCAGTTCCAGGACTTCATCCGCATAGCAGGCGGGGTGCTGGTAATCCTGTTTGGCCTGTTCATCGCGGGGCTCCTTCCGCTGCGCTTCCTCAGCAAGGAGCACAAGCTGCACCTCAGGGCAAGACCTGCCGGCTATGTGGGCGCCTTCCTGGTGGGCATGACCTTCGCCGCCGGCTGGACACCCTGCATAGGCCCCATCCTGGGCAGCATCCTCACCGTGGCCGCCTCCCAGGCCTCGGTGGCCTACGGGGTCAAGCTCCTGGGCGTCTACTCCCTGGGCCTGGCCTTGCCCTTCGTCCTTTCGGCACTGGCCATAAATACCTTCCTGGCCTACTCCCGGGTGGCCTACAGGTTCATGCGCCCCATAATGCTGCTTAGCGGCCTGCTCCTCATAGCCTTCGGACTGCTGCTCCTTACCAACAAACTTCAGGCCCTGGTGGCCATATTCCCAGGCCTGGAAATAGGACTTTAAGTATTGCTTTAAATATCTTCCCTATCTCCCGAAAATCCCTTTAAAAAATTCCCATATNCCCTTTCTTCCCAGCCGCTCTGCATCCAGTCTTACGGAGGGGCTCCGGGGGGTTCCCCTTATGAGCAGTGCAAGCAGGGTATGGCCTGCCTCGTCCTGAAGGAGTCTACTCAGGGGCAGGGCCTGGCTGAGCCCTGTGCTAAGGGTGGGCGAAAGCCTGAGGGTGCCCTTAAGGTCCAGGGCTCCCAGGAGCTCAACGCTACCTTCAAGGCCCAGGCTGAAGTGCCTGCCCTTAAGGCTGGCCTCCAGTCTGCCCCGGCCGTCCTGGAGCTCCAGGCTGGCCTCGGNGCTTTCCAGCACGGGGGCCCTGAGGGCCTCCAGTCCGGTAAGGACGACGAGGGCCTGGCTGAAGGAGGACTCCCGGAGCCTTCCGCCCCGGGCCCTGAGCCTGAGGGTTCCGCTCAGGGTCTCTGCAGGCTTCAGGGGGTTAAGGACAAGGGAGCCCCTGAGGTCCCCCTCGCCATGAAGAAGGCCCAGGGTGGAAAAGCCCATCTGGAGCTTGATGTAAAGGAGTCCCTTCTGGTACCTGTAGTGTGCCTCTATGTCCTTCAGCCTCAGGGTATTCTTCAGAAATGCCTCCCTTAGCTGCACCGTGCCCGAGGCCGTAAGGCCTGCCTCGGCCGGGCCTGGGGCGGCCCTTTTGGCAGCCCTCTTGTCTTTTCCCGCTCTTGGGAGGGCAAGGCTCTGCAGGTCAAGCCTTTCCGCCCTCAGGTGGGCCTGTAGCCGGGGGTTTCTGCCCAGGTAGTCCTTCAGTACGCCCTTGAGGCTCAGGGCATTTGCGCCCACTTCAAGGTCAATGAGGAAGGTTGCCCGCGAGGGCTCTATCTGCACCTCTCCTGAGCCCCTCAGGCCCTGGGGGAGCTGGGCCTCTATGTCTTTCAGTCTGAGCCTTGCCAAGTAGCGCAGGCCTTCCCTGGCCAGGCCCAGCTCTGCCCTGCCGTCAAACCTGACCCTTAAGGCCGGCACCGCGCCGGTCTGGTCGCTGAAGTAAACGGAGGCGTCCTTGAGTGCGATGTCCTTGATGAGCAGGGCAAGCGGGGGACCTCCCCGCTGCTCCGCAGGGGGCGCCCCTTTTGCCCGGGGCAGGTTGAGCCTCCCCTGCCGGTCCCTGAGGAGCCAGAGCCGGGGCCTGACGAGTTCCGCCCGGGTTATCAGCACCTGTCCCCTGAGCAGGGCCAGGAGGCTGTAGCGGAGCTTAAGGCGCTGAAGCTCCATGAACCTCTGTCCCCCTGGGCCTTTCAGCCTCAGGCCCTCAAGCACAATGCCCTTGAGGAGGAAGACCCTGAGGCCCNGGGCCTCGGCCTTAAGGGCCGTGGAGGCCTCTATCCTTCCAAGGAGCATGCCCTTGAGGGCCTCCTCCCCAAGGACTGTCTCCTTAAGGACAACCAGGCCTGCCAGGGCAAGTGCTACAAGAAGGCCCAGGGCCACAAGCACTCTCCGGCCTCTCATGCCTTTAGTATAAGGCCCCTTGCTCCTGGCAGCACCCGTCTTTGGGGAGGAAGTTGCGGAAGTCCTTTATAGATGCCTTGACAAACCCGGGAGGTTTCAATTAACTTAGTAAATCATTTTTTCACGGACATGTTTAAGACAAGGTTCATAAGGAAGGAGGAGGCCCAGCGCCGCTGGTATGTGGTAGATGCCTCGGAGCAGGTGCTGGGCAGGCTGGCGGCCAAGGTAGCCACCTACCTGAGGGGCAAGCACAAGCCCATCTACACCCCCAATGCGGACACGGGGGACTTCGTGGTGGTGGTAAATGCCGAGAAGGTGCGTCTTACCGGAAAGAAGCTTGACCAGAAGGTCTATTACTGGCACTCCGGCTGGCCCGGCGGCCTTAAGGCCGAGACGGCCCGTCGGCGCCTCAGGCGCAAGCCCGAGGCGGTAATAGAAGACGCGGTGTGGGGAATGCTGCCCAAGAACCGGCTGGGCCGCAAGATGCTCAAGAAGCTGAAGGTATACAGGGGGCCCGAGCATCCCCATCAGGCCCAGCGGCCAGAGAAACTTCCACTTTAGAGGGAGCACTTTAAGGCATGGCTGAGATCAGATACATGGCTACAGGCAGGCGGAAGACCTCCGTTGCCCGGGTCATCATGATGCCCGGAAGCGGTCAGATAGTGGTGAACAACACCCCTTACGAGCGGTACTTCCCTCGCGAGACCCTCCAGATGATGATTCGCCAGCCCCTGGAGCTCTGCGGTCTGTGGGGCAAGTTTGATGTCCGGGCCAGGGTGCACGGGGGCGGCATGTCGGGGCAGGCAGGGGCCCTCAGGCACGGCATAGCCAGGGCCCTGGTACAGGCCAATGCCGACCNCAAGGGCAGGCTCAAGAAGGAGGGCTTCCTTACCCGAGACCCCAGGATGAAGGAGCGCAAGAAGTACGGCCAGAAGGGCGCCAGGAAGCGGTTCCAGTTCTCCAAGCGCTAAGCCTTCATGCTAAAGGTCGCCATCTGCGGAGCCAGCGGTTATACCGGGGCCGAGCTTTTGCGCCTCCTGCAGGGCCATCCGGATGTCCAGGTGGTGGCCCTCACCTCCCAGCGCCACCAGGGGAAAAGCCCGTTGGAGCTTTACCCGCACCTTCAGGCCTACGGGCACCTCAGGTACGAGCCCCTGCAGCCGGAGCGCCTCCTTCGTAAGGCCGACTTCTTCTTCCTGGCCCTTCCCCACAGGACGGCACAGCCGGCGGTGGAGTACTTCTTCAAGGCGGGCAAGATGGCGGTGGACCTGTCGGCGGACTTCAGGCTCAGGGACCCCCTGGTATATGAGCAGTGGTACCAGGTGCCTCATCATCACAGGGATGTGCTGAGAAAGGCGGTCTACGGCCTTGCGGAGCTTCACCGGGCCAGGATAAGGCGGGCCACCCTGGTGGCCAACCCTGGCTGCTACCCCACGGCGGCCCTCCTGGCACTTTATCCGGCCCTGAAGGCAGGCCTCATAGAGCCCGGAGGCATCGTGGTGGATGCAAAGTCAGGCACCACGGGGGCAGGCCGGCAGAGCAACGAGAGCTTTTCCTTCTCGGAGGTCAACGAGGACTTCAGGCCCTACAGCGTGGCCTGCCACCGCCACACTCCCGAGATGGAGCAGGAGGTTGCCCGGATAGCCAAGCGCCCCGTCAGGCTGAGCTTCGTTCCCCACCTGCTTGCCCTGGACAGGGGAATCCTCTGCAGCATTTACGCCCCTCTGCGCAAGGGCACAAGCACCGCCCAGGTGCTGGCCCTTTACAGGAGGACCTACGCCAAGGAGCCCTTCGTCAAGGTGCTTCCAGAGGGCCAGATGCCCAGGCTGAAGGCGGTGCGGGGCACCAACTTCTGCCACATTGCAGCAGTGGTGGATGAGCGCGCCAGGCGCCTGGTGCTCCTGAGCGCCCTGGACAACCTGGTCAAGGGGGCCTCGGGCCAGGCGGTGCAGAACATGAACCTCATGGCGGGGCTGCCCGAGACCCAGGGCCTGCTGGGCCCTGCCCTCATGCCATGAGCAGGCTGCCCAGGGGCTTCCGTCTTGCCACCGCCCGGGCCGGGATAAAGGAGGGGCAAGACAGGGACGACCTGGCCCTCATCCATGCCCTCAGGCCTGTCCAGGCGGCAGGGGTGTTTACCACCAACCGGCTGCAAGGCGCCCCCGTCAGGCTTACCAGGGCCCGTCTAAGGGCCGGGCTGGCCCAGGCAGTGCTCATAAACAGCGGAAATGCCAATGTGTGCACCCCCGGGGGTCTGAAGGATGCCCAGGAGATGGCCGGTCTTCTGGCCCGGGCCCTGGGCATCAGGGAGCGCCTGGTGCTGGTCTGCTCCACGGGTGTAATAGGCGTGCCCCTGCCCATGCCCAAGCTGAGGGCCGCCATACCCAGGCTGGCCCAGAACCGGGCCACCCTGAGGCAGGCAGCCCAGGCCATCATGACCACCGATACATTCCCCAAGTACCTGAGCATGGAGCTGCAGGTAGGGGCCAGGAGGTACCGGCTTTCGGGCTTTGCCAAGGGGGCGGGGATGATACAGCCCCGGATGGCCACCACCCTGGCCTTCGCCCTAACCGATGCACCCCTTGCTGCCCCGGTGCTCAAGGCGGCCCTCAGGGAGGCAGTACAGCAGTCCTTCAACTGCATCACCGTGGATGGCCAGACCTCCACCAGCGACACCTACCTGGCCCTGGCAAGCGGCACAGAGGCCCCCTTCGGACCGGGCTCCAGGGGCGAGAGGCTCTTCAAGTCGGCCCTCCTGGAGCTCAGCCAGCACCTGGCGGCCCAGGTGCTCAAGGACGGCGAGGGAGCCACCAAGGTGCTGAAAATCACCGTAAAAGGCGCCAGGAGCCGAAGGGATGCCCTCAGGGCCGCCTACGCGGTGGCAAACTCCATGCTGGTGAAGACGGCCTTCTCGGGGGCGGAGGCCAACTGGGGAAGGGTCATGTCTGCCCTGGGGGCAAGCGGGGCCGCCGTAAGGCCCGAGCGGCTGGACCTCCGCATCCAGGGAGTGCTGGTGGCCCGGGCAGGGGTGGCCACGGGCAGGGACAAGGCCCTGAGGGGCAGGCTGAGCAAGGCCAAGGAGGTGGCAATCACCATGGAGCTGGGCCTGGGACAGCACGGGGCCCAGGTGCTCAGTACCGACCTCACGGAGGAGTATGTAAGGCTCAACGCCGCCTACCGGACATGAGGGGTGAAAAGAGGTTCAGGAGCTTCAGCTGCCCCTTCTGCGGCAGGCCCCTGGAGGGCCCCCGGAGGCTCCAGATGCGCTTCGGCTTCACCTTCGGGGGGTACTGTCCCTGCGGCGCCGTGTTCGTTTACGACAAGACCGGCAGGCTCCTGGGCGAGGCCTTCACCGACGCCCTGGCCCTCCTTTACGGTGAGGACTACGAGGCCGCCTACAGCGCCCAGGAGGGGGCGGATTACGAGGAGGAGGTCCTCATCTGGAGCTCCAGCTACCGGGGCTACCTCTCGGGCCCCTTGCCCCTGGAGCGAGGCGAAAAATTCCTTTTTCTGAGAAAAAAGGGTTAATATAATAAGCAATGGCGGTGCTTCAGATAAGGAAATACCCCGACCCGGTGCTCAGGCAGAAGGCCCAGCCCGTGGGGGACATTGACGAGGCCCTCAGGCGCCTCATCCAGGACATGGCCGAGACCATGTATGCGGCCCCGGGCATAGGGCTTGCGGCCCCCCAGGTGGGCGTTCCCAAGCAGGTCATCGTGGTGGACATCAGCACCCAGGAGCAGGGCCATCCCCTCATTGCCCTCATAAACCCTGAAATCCTTGAGGCCCACGGCGAGGTGGAAAGCCAGGAGGGCTGCCTCAGTCTGCCCGAGTTCACCACCACCCTGAGGAGGGCCCAGCAGGTGCTGGTAAGGGGTCTGAGCCCCGAGGGCAAGCCCCTGGAGCTTGAGGCCACGGGCCTCCTGGCCATAGCGCTTCAGCACGAGATAGACCACCTCCAGGGCACCCTCATACTGGACAGGGCGAGTCTCCTCAGCAGGGAGTTCTACAAGAAGCGTCTCAAGAAGCTCACCTCGGCCGGCTAAGGATGGAAAAGAAGGCCTCGGTGGTGTTCTTCGGAAGCCCGGCGTTTTCGGTACCCAGCCTGAGGGCTCTCCTTCAGGCCGGCTTTCAGGTGCCCCTGGTCATCACCAAGCCCGACGCCCCCAGGGGGAGGGGGCTAAGGCCTGCCCCCTCGGCAGTGAAGCAGGCCGCCCTGGAGGCAGGCCTCAGGGGGCTGGAGCCCCAGAGGCTTACCGAGGAGGCCTTCCTCCAGGAGCTTGACAGGCCGGACTTCCTGGCCGTGGTAGCCTACGGAAAGATACTGCCCCAAGAGGTGCTCCAGGTCCCCAGGGTGGCCCCTGTGAATCTTCATGCGTCGCTGCTTCCCAAGTACCGGGGGGCGGCCCCTATCCCCTGGGCCATCCTCCAGGGGGAGGACAAAACAGGGCTTACCACCATATGGATGAGCACCGAGATGGACGCGGGAGATGTGCTCCTTCAGGAGGAGGTGCCCATCCTGCAGGAGGACACCGCCGGCACGCTCTCGGAGCGCCTGTCTCATCTGGGGGCCGGGCTTCTGGTCAGGACCCTGGAGGGCCTTCTCAGCGGCCAGGTAAGGCCCCGCCCCCAGGAGGGCCGGCCCTCCTTTGCCCCACCCCTCAAGAAGGAGGACGGCCACATCCGGTGGGAAAGGCCTGCCGCCGAGCTGGAACGCTTCATAAGGGCCATGAACCCCTGGCCGGGGGCCTTCTGCCATCTGGGGGGACGGAGGCTCAAGCTCCTCAGGGCCCAGGCCCTGCAGGGCCGGGCGCAGCCGGGCCAGCTGCTAAAGGCAGAGGGGCAGCTGCTGGTGGGCACCGGCCAGGGGCTCCTGAGAATCCTGGAGCTCCAGCCCGAAGGCAAAAGGCCCATGAAGGCGGAGGAGTTCCTTCGGGGCCGGGCCGTAAGAGGGGCCGAGGTGCTCCGGTGAGCGGCCCCAGGCTCCTCAGAGGCCTCCTGCTTAAGCTCCTTTACCCCCTGCTCATGCTCCTTGGGGGGGTGTCAAAGCACTGGAAGGAGCGCCTGCAGGCCTTCGTCATCAGGGCCAACAACCGCCTGGTGCTGGCCGAGGCCCCCAGGGTACGGCGGCTCCTCCTGCTTCTTCCCCACTGCCTGCAAATCCAGGACTGCAACATCCGCATCACCCGCAACATCTACAACTGCGCCCGGTGCGGCCGCTGCGAGATAAGGGACCTCATAGAGATAGCCCAGGAGCACAACCTCAAGCTCTTCGTGGCCACGGGAGGTAATCTGGCCCGCAGGATAGTGGCCGAGACCAGGCCCCAGGCCATCGTGGCCGTGGCCTGCGAAAACGACCTCTCCAGCGGCATAGCCGACACCTTCCCCCTGCCCGTCCTGGGGATACCCAACATAAGGCCCTTCGGCCCCTGCGTGGATACCCGCGTGGACCTCAAGGAGCTCAAGGCCGCCATCCAGAGCCTCGTGGCGAATTGAAAAACCGCCCCCGCATGTGGAAAATGTTAGGAATGCCCCTCTTGCTTCTGGCATTGGCTCTCTTGTGGCCGGGCACTGCCCAGGCCTCCCCCGTGGTGCTCATTGACGCCGGCCACGGAGGGTTTGACCACGGCATAAAGCACCAGGGCCTGAGGGAGAAGGACATCGTCCTACAGGTGGCCAAGGCCCTGAAGAGGCACCTGGAGCTGCTGGGCGTCGATGCCATCCTGAGTCGCCGGCTGGACAGGCAGATGAGCATCTCCGAGCGCCTGGCATGGCTGAAGGCCCACGAGGGGGCCCAGGTGCTCCTGAGCCTCCATCTTTCCAGCACCCAGAGGGCCAGGGTGTATGTGGCCTGGCTGCCCCGGGCCCAGACTCCCCAGGAGCTCTACCTCTGGCAGCACAGGCAGCGGCCCTATCTTCCCCAGAGCCTGGAGCTTGCCAGGGCAGTGCTTCAGAGCCTAAGAAGGGAGGCGGGCCTGAAGGTAAGCCTCCTGCAGTTGCCCCTTCCCCTTTTGAGCCAGGCGGCCTCGGCCGCCGTGCTCCTGGAGCTCCCCCATCCCAGGGCCGCACCCTACGACAACCCCATGTTCAGGGACTCGGTGGTGGAGGCCATACTGAAGGGCCTGCTGAGGTATGTCCAGTAAGGCCCGGCTAAAGGCCCTGCTGGCCCTTGTCCTGTTTGCCCTGGGGGCGCTGGGGGCCTATGCCCTGCTTTCCTACAGGCTCCAGGGGCCCCGGGAGCTTAAGCCTCCCCCTGCCCCTGAGGCAGGCCAGGATGTGGCGGTCTTCTACCCCGTGGGCACCACCCTGAGGATGCAGCAGAGGCGCATTCCCGCCACCTCCGACCGCCTGGAACTCGCCCAGGCCGTGCTCAGGGAATTCCTCAAGGGCCCTGCCGGCCTTACCGAGGAAAGCCATGTGCCCAGGGAGGTCAAGGTGCTGGGGCTCTACTTCGGCACCCACGGGGTGC
This sequence comes from Nitrospirae bacterium JdFR-88, assembly GCA_002011795.1. Lineage (GTDB taxonomy): Bacteria > Nitrospirota > Thermodesulfovibrionia > Thermodesulfovibrionales > JdFR-88 > JdFR-88. The sequence continues at coordinate 96,024 of MTOX01000008.1, read as the reverse complement.
TCTATGTGGAGTTCTCCCACGAGCTGAAGCGCAACTTCCAGGGCGATGCCCTGGCGGAGTTCCTGCTTCTGAGGGCCCTGTACGAGACCCTCAGGGCCAACATCAAGGACATGGCCGACATGAAGCTGCTCGTAGAAGGCCAGGAGGTAGAAAGCCTGGGCGGGCATTTCTACGCCCATCGCCGGCTGGGAAGCTGGGTGAGGATGCAGGGCCCATGAAGGTCTCCGCCCCCATAGGGGTGTTTGACTCCGGCATCGGGGGCCTGACGGTGCTCAGGGAGCTCATGCGGCTTCTGCCCCAGGAGGATACCATTTATCTGGGCGACACCGCCCGGGTGCCCTACGGCATCCGCTCGGCCCGGGTGGTGAACCGCTACAGCCTCCAGAACGCCCGATTCCTGCTTTCGCAGGGCATAAAGCTCCTGGTGCTGGCCTGCAACACCGCCAGCGCCACCAGTCTGGCCTATGTGCAGCGGGCCCTGCCGGTGCCCGTCATAGGGGTCATAGAGCCCGGGGCCAGGGCGGCCCTCAGGGCCAGCCGCTCGGGCCGCATAGGGGTCGTGGGCACAGAGACCACCATCCGCTCCAAGGCCTATGTCAAGGCCCTGAAGGCCCTGGAACCCTCCCTGAAGATATTCAGCCAGGCCTGTCCCCTGTTCGTCCCCTTGGCCGAGGAGGGCTGGTGCAGCCGGGACGACCAGGTGGCCCTCCTGGTGGCCGAGCGCTACCTCAGGCCTCTCAGGAGGCAGCGCATAGACACCCTGGTGCTGGGCTGCACCCACTACCCCCTGCTCAGGGATGCCATAGCCGAGGTGATGGGCCCCCAGGTGGTGCTCATAGACTCCGCCGCCGAGACGGCCAGGGCCACGGCCAAGCTCCTGAAGGACATGGGGCTACTGAGGCGGAGGGCCTCCGGGGGCCGGCGGAGCTTCTTCGTCACCGACTCGCCCCAGCGCTTTCGGGCCCTGGGAAGAAGGTTCCTGGGCGACGGCCAGGTGGAGAATGTTCAACTGCTGGAGGTAATGCAATGAGACCAGATGGAAGGGCTTACGACCAGCTCAGAGTAGTAAGGTTTCACAGGGGGTTCGTGCCCCCCGCAGAGGGCTCGGTGCTCCTGGAGATGGGCCACACCAGGGTGATATGTACCGCCAGCATAGAGGAGAAGGTCCCCCAGTTCCTCAAGGACACCGGCCAGGGATGGGTGACGGCCGAGTACGCCATGCTGCCTCGGTGCACCGCCCAGCGCACCCCTAGGGGCACGGGGGGAAGGGCCCAGGAAATCCAGCGCCTCATCGGCCGCTCCCTCAGGGCGGTGGTGGACCTGCACGCCCTGGGAGAAAGGACGGTGTGGATAGACTGCGATGTGCTCCAGGCAGACGGGGGCACCAGGACCGCCTCCATCACGGGGGCCTTCGTGGCCCTCTGGGACGCCATGAAGTACGCCCTCAGCGCCGGCCTCATCCAGCAGATGCCCATCAGGCAGTATGTGGCCGCCGTGAGCGTGGGGGTCGTGGAGGGCCAGCCCCGCCTGGACCTCACCTATGCCGAGGACTTCGCCGCCCAGGTGGACATGAATGTGGTGATGACCCAGGACGGCAGGCTGGTGGAACTGCAGGGCACTGCCGAGCAGGAGCCCTTCAGCCAGGAGCAGCTCCTGAGCCTCCTGGAGCTTGCCAGAAAGGGCATTGCGGAGCTCATCNCCCTCCAGCGCCAGGCCATAGAGGGAAGCCCATAGCCTGTGCTAAAATATTTTTGTTAGGAGGTATGCCCAGTTGAGCGGTATTGCCAAAAGCCTCTTCATCTGGTTGCTCATAGGAGTGCTGGTCATCCTGACTTTCAACCTCCTGAGCCCTCCCAAGCCCATGCAGGAAAAGCTGGTCTTTTCCGACTTCATGGAGAAGGTGGAGGCCGGCCAGGTGGAGGAGGTGGTGATAAAGGAGAACCAGGTGCGGGGCAAGCTCAAGGACGGCACCCGGTTCAGCACCTACATAGCGGAGTATCCCGAGCTGGTCAAGGTACTAAGGGCCCACAAGGTGCGCATAACTGCCGAGCCGCCGGACAAGAGCCCCTGGTATGTCAACCTGTTCTTCTCCTTCGGCCCCATAGTGCTCCTGGTGGTGCTCTGGGTGCTGTTCATGCGCCAGATGCAGGCCGGGGGCAACAAGGCCCTCTCCTTCGGCAAGGCCAGGGCCCGCCTGGTGTCGGACAAGGCCGTGAAGATAACCTTCGCCGATGTGGCCGGCATAGAGGAGGCCAAGGAGGAGGTGCAGGAGATCATAGACTTCCTCAAGGCCCCCCAGAAGTTCTCCCGCCTGGGAGGAAAGATTCCCAAGGGGGTGCTCCTGGTGGGCCATCCCGGCACAGGAAAGACCCTCTTGGCCAAGGCCATTGCCGGGGAGGCAGGGGNGCCGTTTTTCAGCATATCGGGCTCGGACTTCGTGGAGATGTTCGTGGGCGTGGGGGCCTCCAGGGTGAGGGACCTCTTTGAGCAGGCCAAGAAGAACGCCCCCTGCATAATCTTCATAGACGAGATCGACGCCGTGGGCAGGCTCAGAGGCGCCGGCCTGGGCGGCGGCCACGACGAGAGGGAACAGACCCTTAACCAGCTCCTGGNGGAGATGGACGGCTTTGAGGGCAAGGAAGGCATAATAGTGATTGCGGCCACCAACAGGCCGGATGTGCTGGACCCGGCACTTCTGAGGCCCGGCAGGTTTGACCGCCAGGTGGTTGTGCCCCTGCCGGATGTCAAGGGCAGGGAGGAGATTCTCAGGGTGCACGCCAAGAACATTCCCCTGGAGGAAGGTGTGGACCTGGCCAAGATAGCCCGGGGCACCCCGGGCTTTTCCGGGGCCGACCTGGCCAACCTGGTCAACGAGGCCGCCCTGTTCGCCGCCAGGCACAACAAGAGCGCCGTGGGCATGAAGGAGTTCGAGGAGGCCAAGGACAAGCTCCTCATGGGCGTGGAGCGAAAGAGCATGATAATAAGCGAGCAGGAGAAGAAGAACACCGCCTACCACGAGGCCGGCCACGCCCTGGTGGCCAAGCTTACCCCCGGCACCGACCCCATCCACAAGGTAAGCATCATACCCAGAGGCAGGGCCCTGGGCATCACCCAGCAGCTGCCCATAGATGACCGCTACACCTACTCGAAGCAATACCTGCTGAACACCCTGAAGGTCCTCCTGGGCGGCCGGGCCGCCGAGGAGGTGGCCCTGGGGCACATGACCACAGGGGCAGGAAACGACCTGGAGAAGGCCACCGAGCTGGCCAGGAAGATGGTCACCGACTGGGGTATGAGCGAGCGGCTGGGCCCCCTGACCTTCGGCAAGAGGGACGAGCAGGNGTTCCTGGGCAAGGAGCTGGCCAGGCACAAGGACTACAGCGAGCAGACCGCCCAGGAGATAGACGCCGAGATAAAGCGCATAGTCATGGGGGCCTACCAGGAGGCCAAGGCCATCATCACCCAGAACCTCAGGCTGCTGCATGCCTTTGCCAAGGCCCTCCTGGAGCGGGAGACCATGGACAGCGACGAGATAGACTCCCTCATTCGGCAGTACCAGGAGGCCCCCTCAGGGGCATGAGGCTCAGGCTCAGGGAGCAGTCCCTGGAGCTCTCTAGGGGCCCCCTCATAATGGGCATCCTGAACATCNCCCCCGATTCCTTCAGCGACGGAGGCCTGTACCTGGAGCCCTCCAGGGCCCTGGAGCATGCCTACCGAATGCTCCAGGAGGGGGCAGACATTATCGATGTGGGGGGCGAGTCCACCCGCCCGGGCGCCGAGCCCGTGCCTCCGGAGGAGGAGCTCAGGCGGGTAATACCGGTGATAAGGACCCTGGCCAGGAACCTCCCGGTGCCCATCTCCATAGACACCTACAAGGCCTCCGTGGCCGAAAGGGCCCTGGCAGAGGGGGCCCAGATAGTAAACGACATAAGCGGCCTGAGGTTTGACCCCCGCATGGCCTCCGTGGCGGCCAGGCACAAGGCCGCCGTGGTCATCATGCACATAAAGGGCACCCCCAGGGACATGCAGAAGGAGCCCTCCTATCAGGACCTCATGAAGGAGATAAAGGACTACCTCGCCCAGGGCATCCGCCTGGCCCTCCAGGCAGGGCTTGCCGAGGAGGCCATAGCGGTGGACCCGGGCATAGGCTTCGGCAAGCGCCCGGAGCACAACCTGCAGATACTGAAGCACCTGCAGGAGCTGAAGGAGCTGGGAAGGCCCATCCTGGTGGGAGCCTCCCGGAAGTCCTTCATTGCCCATGTGCTGGAGGGCCTGCCGCCTCAAGAGCGACTGGAGGGCACCCTGGCAGCGCAGGCCATAGCGGTGCTGAAAGGGGCCCACATCCTCAGGGTCCACGATGTAAAGGCCTCCAAGAGGGCCGCCCTCCTGGCCTGGGCCATCAGGGAGGCCTAAGCCCTCCTTCTTCCGGCATAAAAGCTCAGAAATGCCAGGGCAAAGAAGAACACCGTGAGCATCACCCCTACCATGGCCGAAAGGCCTATCTTCAGGGCCAGCCAGCCCCAGCCCGGCAGCTTCGCCTTCAGCTCCTTGAGAAACTGGATTATGTCCCCCTCCAGGATGAGCCAGAGGCCAAAGCCCGGCCCCCCCACCAGGGCCAGCAGCACGAAGAAGAAACCCAAGAAGGTACTGAGCCGCCTGGACATAAGGGAAAATACTGCTTCCCAGGGGCCTTTGTCAAGCAAGGACAGCCCCAGGGGTGCCTTTACAGTCCCAGGGGCTTTCTGCTAAGTTTATAGGCCATGCGCACGGCGCTACCCCTGCTCATAGCGGCGCTGCTTCTTGGCTGTGCCGGCCTTAACGCCCAGAAGCAGGCCACGGTGCACTACAAGCTGGGGGTCTCCAGAATGCAGGCCAGGCAGTACCAGGCCGCCTTCCTGGAGTTCCAGAAGGCCCTGAGATACGACCCCCGAAACAAGGAGGTGCACAACGCCCTGGGGGTGGTATACCTGCAGTTTGACGACCTGGGCAAGGCCAGGGCCTCCTTCCAGAAGGCGGTAGAGATAGACGGGAACTACTCCGAGGCCCTCAACAACCTCTGCTATGTGCACTACAGGCTCGGGCAGTACGAGCAGGCCATCGGCCACTGCAAGCGCGCCCTGGGCAACCCCCTCTATCCCACCCCCGAGAAGGCCTTCTACAACCTGGCCAGGGCCTACTACCGCCTGGGCCGCTACGACGAGGCCCTGAAGGCCTATCGGGAGGCCCTCAGGCGCATGCCGGGGATGTTCCAGGCCCTGTACGGGCTGGCCCTCACCTACAACGCCAAGGGCCTCTACGGCGCCGCGGCCCAGGCCCTGAAGGAGGCCGTGGAGCTTGACCCCAGATACCGGGGCGACATGGCCGCCGCCGAGGAGGACTTCTCCCTCCGCCGAAACCTCCCCGTGGAGGAACAGGACATGGAGGCCCTCCTGGAGGTCTTCAGGTACTGAGCCAGGCCGAGATACAGGCCCTGAAGGAGGCGGCCCGGAAGGCCCTGGGGCACGCCCTGGCCCCCTACTCGGGCTTCAAGGNGGGCGCCGCCCTGCTTACCCAGGAAGGGAGCATATACACGGGGGTAAACATAGAAAATCCCTCCCTCATGCTCACCGTCTGTGCCGAGAGGGTGGCCCTCCTTAAGGCCCTCTCCGAGGGCCGGCGAAGCTTCAAGGCCCTGGCAGTGCTGAGCGAAGCCTTCCAGGAGCCCTGCCTGCCCTGCGGGGCCTGTAGACAACTGCTCTGGGAGTTCGCCCCGGCACTTACCCTGGTGCTTCCCTACAGTGGGGGCACCGAGGTGCTCGCTCTCAGGGAGCTCCTTCCCAGGCCCTTCAGGCGTCCTTAGGGGAGCTCAGCTTGGCCTTGGTGTAAGGCAGAAGCCCTCCGTAAAGCACCAGCTGGGCCTCCCGCTCCGAGAGGTCTGTGCGGACGGTGAAGCTTTCCCCCGTGGTGAGGTTCTCCACCTGGTAGCGCCGCCCGCCGGCCCGGAGGGCCTCCCTCAGCCCCCTTATCCTCAGCCTGTGGCCCTGCCTGAGGGCCTCCCTGTCCTTGGGGGACTCAAACAACAGGGGCAGAATGCCGAGTTTATGAGGTTTGCCCGGTGAATGCGGGCAAAGCTCTGGGCCAGCACCGCCTTTATGCCCAGGTACATGGGGGCCAGGGCCGCATGCTCCCTGGAGGAGCCCTGGCCGTAGTTCTCCCCTCCCACGACGATGCCCCCGCCCCGGGCCTTGGCCTCAAGGGCCCGCTGGCTGAAGGAGCCGTCCAGGCCGCTGAAGACATACTGGCTTATGGCGGGAATGTTGGACCTCAGGGGCAGGATGTGGGCCCCCGCAGGCATGATGTCGTCGGTGGTGATGTTGTCCCCTACGCACAGGAGTACCTCGGCCTGGAGGGTCTCCTCCAGGGGCTCCTTCAGGGGCACCTCCTTTATGTTGGGCCCCTTCAGCACCTCCACAGGGCCCTCCTGGGGAGGAATGAGCACGACCGCCTCGGTGGGATAGCTCCGGGGCTCGGGGACCACCCGGGGGCTCAGGCCGGCCTTTAAAGGGTCTACAAACTCCCCCTTCAGGGCAAACAGGGCACAAAGGAGCGGGTTGGCCAGATAGACCTGGGCCTCCTTGTTGCCCGAGCGGCCCCGGAAGTTCCGGTTGTAGGAGCGCACCGAGACCTGCCCAGTGCCCGGCGCCCCCCCCATGCCTATGCAGGGGCCGCAGGAACACTCAAGAATCCTCACTCCCGCAGTTATGAAGGGCTCCAGTAGCCCCTCCGAGGCCAGCATGCTGAGCACCTGCCTGGAGCCGGGATTAAGCAGCATGCTCACATGGGGGGCAATCCTCCTGCCCCTAAGCAGACCGGCCACCTCGGCAAGGGCGGTAAAGGAGGAGTTGGTGCAACTGCCTATGCAGCACTGCTGAACCCTCAGGCCCTGAAGCTCCCTGGCCTCAACCACATTGTCCGGACTGTGCGGCCGAGCCACCAGGGGCTCCAGGGCCGAGAGGTCTATCCTCAGGGTGTCCACATAGGGGGCATCGGGGTCGGCCTTAAGCTCCACCCACTGCCCTTGTCTGCCCTGGGCGGCCAGGAAGGCCCTGGTGCGCTCATCCGAGGGGAAAAGGGAGGAGGTGGCTCCCAGCTCGGCCCCCATGTTGGTGATGCTGGCCCGCTCGGGCACGCTCAGGGTGGCCACCCCTGGGCCGGCATACTCCAGCACCTTGCCCACTCCGCCCTTCACGCTAAGACGCCTGAGGACCTCCAGCACCACATCCATGGCACCCACCCAGGGCCTCCGCAGGGAGCCCTCCAGCCACACCCTCAGCACCTGGGGCACCCTGAGCTCAAAGGCGGCCCCGGCCATCACCGTGGCGGCCTCAAGCCCCCCCACCCCTATGGCCAGCATTCCCATGCCTCCGCCCGTGGGGGTGTGGCTGTCGGTGCCCAGGGCAATGAGACCAGGGGCCGCAAAGCGCTCCAGATGTACCTGATGGGATATCCCCGCCCCTGGAGGGCTGAACCAGGCCCCCCAGCGGGCCGCCGCAGTGCGCAGGAACTCGTGGTCGTCGGCATTCATGAAGTTGGCCTGAAGCATGTTGTGGTCCACATAGCTTACCNCCAGGGGGACGCGGACCCGCTCCAGCCCCAGGGCCTCAAACTGCAGCCAGCACATGGTGCCCGTGGCATCCTGGGTGTAGACCTGCTGAACCCTCAGGCCCACCGCCTGGCCCTCCTCCACGGTGCCATAAAGCAGATGACTCTGGAGAATCTTCTGAAGGATGTTCCTTCCCATCAGGGCCTCCTTAGAAAATCAAGGTAGATTTTTTAATTTAACACATCTAAAATTCCCTTGGACACCTTGACAAGGAGGAGGGAGGNGGCTATACTAAGGCAATCGGCAACCTATTGCCTATGAAAAATCTATAGATTTAAGGAGGTTTTTTATGGCCAGGCCCAGAGACAGGAAAGACGTGATGGAACTGGTAAGGAAGCACAATGTGAAGTTCGTGCGCTTCTGGTTCTGCGACATCCATGGGATGCTGAAGAGCTTTGCCGTGCCGGTGGAGGAGCTGGAGTACGCCTTCAAGGAGGGCATGGGTTTTGATGGCTCCTCCATCAAGGGGTTTGCCCGCATTGACGAAAGCGACATGGTGGCCATGCCCGACGCCAGCACCTTTGCCCTGCTTCCCTGGAGGCCCAAGGAGAGGGCGGTGGCCAGGGTCTTCTGCGACATACTGGAGCCGGACGGAAGCCCCTACAAGGGCGACCCCAGGTATGTGCTCAAGAAGAACCTGCAGCGGGCCAAGAAGAAGGGCTACACCTTCTATGTAGGCCCTGAGCTGGAGTTCTTCTACTTCAAAGGGGACCGGGCCCCCGAGNCCCTGGACGAGGGCGGCTACTTCGACTACCCCATGGATGCCGCCGAGGACTTGCGCCGCGACACCATCCTGGCCCTGGAGCAGATGGGCATAAAGGTGGAGNACTCTCACCACGAGGNGGCCCACTCCCAGCACGAGATAGACCTTCGCTACATGGAGGCCCTTCAGATGGCCGATGCGGTAATGACCTACAGGGTGGCCGTGAAGGAGATAGCCCGAAAGCACGGGGTGTATGCCACCTTCATGCCCAAGCCTATTTTCGGGCAGAACGGCTCGGGCATGCACACGCATCAGAGCCTGTTTAAGGGCTCCAGGAACGCCTTCTTCGATGCCAAGGACAAGTACTACCTCTCAGGCACTGCCAAGAGCTACATAGCCGGCCTCCTCAGGCACATAAGGGAGATAACCCTGGTCCTGAACCAGTGGGTGAACTCCTACAAGCGTCTGGTGCCGGGCTACGAGGCCCCTGTGTACATCTGCTGGGCCCAGCGGAACCGCTCGGCCCTGGTGAGGGTGCCCCTTTACAAGCCCGGCAAGGAGAAGGCCACCCGGGTGGAGCTCCGCTCCCCTGACCCGGCCTGCAACCCCTATCTGGCCTTCGCCTGCATGCTCAATGCGGGCCTTAAGGGCATCGAGGGGGGCTACAAGCTCCCCGAGCCCACCGAGACGGATGTCTACCATCTCAGCGCCCAGGAGCGGGCCCGGCTGGGCATAGGGGAGCTTCCCGGCAGCCTCATAGAGGCCATAGAGATAGCGGAGCAGAGCCAGCTTCTGAGGGAGACCCTGGGGGAGCACATTTACCGGGAGCTCATCGTCTCCAAGCGGGTGGAGTGGGACAACTACCGCATTCGGGTCTTCCCCTACGAGCTGGAGACCTACCTGCCTGTCCTCTGAGGCACTCTGGGGTAAAAAAGGGGGGCGGGCCCTGAGGGCCCGCCCCCCTTGTGTTATAATACGGCTACCGTATGCCGAATATGAACCGCACACTCCTGTCCATCCTGAAGGTACTCAGCAGGCACTCCCAGGAGGTGGTGGGCTCCAGGGAGATTGCCAGGGAGCTCCAGGGCCTGGGGGTGAACCTCTCGGAGCGCACCGTGCGCTACCACCTGAGGATCCTGGATGAGCGGGGCTTCACCAAGGGGTTCGGAAAGGAGGGGCGGCAGATTACCCCCCAGGGCCTGGAGGAGCTTTCCAAGGCCATGGTCTCCGAGAAGGTGGGCTTCGTCATAAGCAAGATAGACACCCTGAGCTACCTCACCGACCTGGAGCTCAGGAGCCTCAGGGGCAAGGTCATCCTCAATGTGTCCTTCATACCTCGGGGGCGCCTCAGGGAGGCGTTGAAAATCATGAAGCCCGTGTTTTCCTCCCCCTATGTGATGAGCGACCGGCTGGTAGTGGCCCACGACAGGGTGGGCGATGTGGCGGTGCCTCGGGGCATGGTGGCCCTGGGCACCGTCTGCTCGGTGACCATAAACGGCATCTTCCTTAAGGAGGGCATCCCCGTGAGCTCCAAGTTCGGCGGGGTGCTGGAGATTCAGGCCCACAGGCCCAGCAGGTTCGTGGCCCTCATCAGCTACGAGGGCTCCTCCCTGGACCCACTGGAGGTCTTCATCAGGGGCAAGATGACCGATGTGCTAGGGGCCCTCAAGGGTTCGGGCAAGGTGCTGGCCAGCTTCAGGGAGATTCCCACGGTGTGCCTTCAGCGGGCCCGGGAGCTTTCTCAGGCCCTCAGGGCCAGGGGCATAGGGGGAATACTGGACATAGGGCAGCCCAATGCAAGCCTTTACGAGGTGCCCGTGGGCATGGACAGGGCGGGAATGGTTATCGTGGGGGGGCTTAACCCCATAGCCGCCCTGGAGGAGCAGGGCATCCCCACAGAGAGCACGGCCATGAGCACCCTTTATGAGTACCAGAAGCTGAGGCCCTTTCAGGAGCTACTGGGGGGNGTTTAGGGGGATTGCTGGTGGCGGTGCAGGGATTCGAACCCCGGACACAGCGGATATGAGCCGCTTGCTCTAACCAACTGAGCTACACCGCCTGGTTCATCAGCCATATATTATATCAAAAACCCCCTTTTCAGTAGAACAGCTGGTAGCGCCTCAGGTGCACATTCAAGAGCAGGCCCACGGCCAGGTAGTTGGCCAGGAGGGCCGAGCCCCCGTAGCTCATGAACGGCATCGGCAGGCCCACCACGGGCATCATGCCCATGCTCATGCCCACATTGAAGAAGAAGTACGCCAGGAGCATGAGCACCACCCCCAGGGCCAGGAACCTGCCGAAGGCGTCCTTGGCCCTTCGGGCCACCTGTAGGCCCCGCAGAAACAACACCAGGTACAGGGCAAACAAGAGCACCGAGCCTGCCAGGCCCCACTCCTCGGCGAAGGAGGCGAAGATGAAGTCCGTGTGCCGTTCGGGCAGGAACCTCAGGAATCCCTGGGTGCCCTTGAGGTAGCCCTTGCCCCAGCACATGCCCGAGCCTATGGCTATCTTGGACTGCCTAAGCTGGTAGCCTATGCCCTCGGGGTCCGTGCCGGGCCTGAGGAAGGCCACCAGGCGGTCCCGCTGGTAGGGCTTGAGGAAGTCGTTCCAGAAGAGCTCTGCCAGGAAGGGGGCAGAGACCGCCGCCACCAGCAGCAGGGCCACCAGGAGACGCCTCTGAACGCCCTTAAGAAGCATCAGGGCCGCCAGAAGCAGCATAAGCACTGCCGCTGTGCCCAGGTCCGGCTGACTCACCAGCAGCAGGAAAGGCAGGGCGCCGAAGGCCAGCGCTATCTTCAGGAAGGCCCAGCCCTTGAGGGGGCCCGGATGGGCACTCAGCACCCTGGAAAGGGCCAGGAGGAAGGCTATGCGGAAGAACTCCGAGGGCTGCATACTGAGGCCCCAGAGGCTCAGCCACCTCTGGGCCCCCATTCCCTCCCTGCCCTTAAGGAGCACCAGCACCAGCAGGGCCAGTCCCAGGCCGTAGAGTGCCCAGGAGGCCCTTCCCAGCCACTGGTAGTCCACCCTGAGCAGCACGGCCATGCCCAGCAGGGCCACGGCCATCCACAGGAGCTGTCTCAGGTAGTAGGCGCTCTGGGGGGTGCCCCTGGTGGCGCTGTAGATGCTCAGCACCCCCAGGAGGGTCAGGGCCAGCACAGGGGCCAGCAGGGCCCAGTCCAGCCCCCTAAGAGCTCTTGTTCGCATCCTCAAGCCCCTTCAGGTACTGCTTTATTACCTTCCTGGCCACTGGGGCGGCGGCAGAGCCTCCGTGGCCGCCATGCTCCAGGACCACGGCCAGGGCTATCCTGGGGGCCTCAAAGGGCGCAAAGGCCACGAACCAGGCATGGTCCTTAACCTCCTTCTCCTTGGCGGCCACCTGGGCGGTGCCCGTCTTTCCGGCTACCGAGAGGCCCCCGACCCCGGCGGCCCGGCCGGTGCCCCTCTTGTCCTGAACCACGCCCCTCATGGCCTGGCGGATGAACTGCAGGGTCTCCTGGCTTATGGGCAGGGGTCTTACCACCTCGCCCACCTCGCCCTTGAGGAACCTGACCTGCCTCAGGCCCTTGCCCTCCGCCAGGGCGGCGGCGAACCGGGCCATCTGCAGGGGGCTCACCAGCACATAGCCCTGTCCTATGGCGGTGTTGAGGGTCTCGCCCATGTACCAGGGCTGCCCCAAGCGCTGGAGCTTCCACCGGGTGTCGGGCACCAGCCCTGGGGCCTCGGGGGCCAGGCCGGTGCCCACCTGGAAGCCGAAGCCGAAGCCCCTGGCATAGCGGGCTATGGTGTCCACCCCTATCTTCAGCCCTGCCTGGTAGAAGTACACATCGCAGGACTCCACTATGGCCCTGTAGAGGTCCAGCTTGCCGTGGCCCTGCTCCTTCCAGCAACCGAAGCGGCGTCGGCCCAGCCACAGGCCGCCCAGGCACTTTTCCTCCTCCTGGGGCTCCAGGAGGCCCTCCTGGAGGCCTGCTGCTGCCACCACCAGCTTGAAGACCGAGCCCGGGGGATGCTGTCCCTGGAGGGCCCGGTTGAACAGGGGGTGGGCCTCGTCTTGGCTGAGGCGGAGCCAGTCCTCGGCCCTTATTCCCCTGGAGAAGAGGTTGGGGTCGAAGGAGGGCCTGCTCAGGAGGGCCAGCACCTGCCCCGTGGAGGGCTCCAGGGCCACCAGGGCCCCGCTGTGCTCCCCGAAGGCCTCCTCGGCAGCCAGCTGAAGCTCCATGTCCAGGGAAAGCACGATGTCCTGCCCCTTGCGGGGGGGCTGGACCTTCAGCACCCTTAGCTCCCTGCCCAGGGCGTCCACCTCCACGAAGCGCTTCCCGGGGCTTCCCCTCAGCAGGGGGTCATAAAGCCTCTCTACGCCCCACTGCCCCACTACGGTGCCCATGGGCAGGCCCCTGTAAAGGGGCTCCTGAAGCTGCGAGGCCCTGAGCTCTCCTATGTAGCCTATGAGATGGGCCGCAGCCTGCCCGTAGAGATAGTGCCTGGTGATGTCCACATCAATCAGCAGCTCGGGGNAGTCCGACAGTCTGGCCTCATACCAGGCAAGCTCCTGGAAGCTCAGCCCTTCCTTGAGCCTTATGGGCTCCAGCTGTCCCCTGCCCGAGCGGACCTTCCTCCGGAGCTCCTCCTGGGGAATCCCCAGGAAGCGGGCGAGCCTGGGGATGTCGGCCCTCTGGGCCATTTCAGGAAGCAGGGCCACGGAGTAGAAGGGGGAGTTCTTCACCAGAGGCCTTCCCTTCCGGTCGTAGATGATGCCCCTGGGTGGGGGAAGTTTTTCCNCCCTGAGGCGGTTCTGCTCCGAAAGCCTCCTGAGCTCGGCCCCCTTGAGGACCTGAAGCTGCCAGAGCCTCAGGCCCAGGAGCAGGAACACCACCNCCACCGCTACGGTGGCTGCCTTTATCTCCCTACCGTTCATCCCTGGGCCTTATGAACACTCCCAAAACACCGTTAAGGAGTCCTGCCAAGGCGGCCGCGGCCAGGGCCTGCCCCAGGGTGGTGGGGGCCTGCCAGAAAACGCCCAGGCTGGCATACTGGAGCGCATCGGCCAGGAAGGTAAGGGAGAAGGCCCCCAGGAAGCCCAGCACCGGGCTCCAGCGGAAAAATCCCCTGGGCAGGAACGAGGCGGTGTAGCCCACCATGCCCTTGGCCAGCACAGCGGGGCCCAGTATGGAGGCCGAGAGCCCATCCTCCAGGAAGCCCAGGAAGGCGCCGAAGAAGATGCCCCCTGAGGGGCCCCTTCTTAGTCCGTAGCAGTAGGCCAGGAGGGCCAGAAGGTCGGTCCTCAGAGGGAGTCTCAGGTCTGCCAGGAGGGCCGCCACCACCGCCAGGGCCGAGAGCAGGAGGCGCCTCATGGCCTCAGCCCCAGCACTTCCCTGACCCTCATGGGCTCTGCCAGGGGCCTGGCCCTCACCTGCCTGAACAGCCCCTGGGCCCGGCCCACATGGGCCACGTAGCCCACCTTAAGGCCCGGTGGAAACAGACCGTCCAGGCCAGAGCTCAGGAGCACCTCCCCCTCCCTCAGCTCGGCCTCCGCGGGCACATACTTGAGGACGCAGTCCCTGCCTCCTGTGCCCGAAAGCACCGCCTCAAGCCCCGAGGAGGAGGCCCTCACTGCCACCGAGAACCTGATGTCGGTAAGAAGCAGCACATGGCTGTGCTGCTCCTGCACCTTCAGCACCTTGCCCACCAGCCCCCCTGGGGCCACCACTGCCATGTCCTTCCTCACTCCCTGGGAGCGGCCGGCATCGATCACCAGCACATGGCCGAAGCGCTCCAGGGAGCGGCCCAGCACATTGGCCGAGGCCACATACCCCGGGGAAAGCTCCTTGAGCTCCAGGAGCTCCCTGAGCCTGCGGTTTTCCTCCTGCAGCACCCTGAGGGTGATGCTCTGGGCCTTAAGCTCCTCTACCTGGCGCCTCAGGGCCTGGAGCTCCCTCTGCCTGAGAAGGAGCATCTCCTTGAAGCCGGCCACTGCCTGGGCCGCCCTGCCCAGGGCCTGGGAGGCCTCGTAGAGCACACCGCCTGGGCCCAGGGGGGTGCGCAGGGGGCCGTGGCTGGACTGGTAGGTCATGAGTGCCACGCTCAGGAGGGTCAAAAGCAACGGGGGCAGAAAGCCTCTTTTGGCCATCAGGTGATGGCTATCTTCTTCAGGAGCTCCAGCTCATCCAGCATCTTGCCTACACCCTTGGCCACCGCGGTGATGGGGTCCTCGGCCACCACCACGGGCAGCCCGGTGTGCTTCTTGATGAGTGCATCCAGCCCCCTGAGCTGGGCGCCGCCGCCGGCCAGCACGATGCCTCGGTCCACTATGTCGGCAGCGATTTCGGGCGGGGTGTTCTCCAGGGCCACCTTTATGGTGTCCAGGATTACATTTATGGGCTCCTGCAGGGCCTCCCTTATCTCCTCCTCCCCTATGGTGAAGGTCTTGGGTATGCCCGAGATGAGGTCCCTGCCCTTTATCTCCATGCTTCTGGGCTCGCCCTCGTTGGTGGGGCAGGCGCTTCCCAGCTCAATCTTGACCTGCTCGGCGGTGCGGTCGCCAATCATGAGGTTGTAGCGCCTCTTGATGTAGGCCGAGATGGCCTCGTCCATCTTGTCCCCCCCCACCCTGGCCACCTTGCTTATCACTATGCCGTCCAGGGATATCACCGCTATGTCGGTGGTGCCGCCGCCGATGTCCACAATCATGTTGCCCGAGGGCTCCCCCACGGGCAGGCCCACCCCTATGGCGGCCGCCATGGGCTCCTCTATGAGATAGACCTCCCTGGCGCCCGAGGCCAGGGCCGCATCCTTTACCGCCCTCTGCTCCACCTGGGTAATGCCCGAGGGCACGCCGATTATCACCCTGGGGGAGATGAAGCTCCGCCGGTTGTGCACCTTGGCAATGAAATACCTAAGCATCTGTCCGGTGGCATCAAAGTCGGCAATCACGCCGTCCTTCATGGGCCTTATGGCCGCTATGTTGGCCGGGGTCTTGCCCAGCATCTTCTTGGCCTCGGCCCCCACGGCCACCACCTTGCGGGTGTCCTTGCGGATGACCACCATGGAGGGCTCGTTGCACACTATTCCCCGGCCCTTTACATACACCAGGGTGTTGGCCGTGCCCAGGTCTATGGCCAGGTCGTTGGAGAACCAGCCCAGCAGCTTGTTAAGAAACATCAGCGCTATGCCTCCTGCCTTTCCTGAGTCTGCTCTTCCTTCAGCACCTCTGTGCCTGCCAGCTCGTCGCCCAGCCTGCGGCCTTCGGGGCTTCCCACCATGAGCAGTGTCTCCAGGGCAAACACCGCCGCCGCCAAGAGCCACCCCAGCAGGGGCAGCTTCCACAGGAGCACTCCCAGGGCCAGGGGGCCGTTGCGCAGTATGGACTCCCTCACCCCTGCGGCCGAGCCGTCAAGCCTTACGACCCTCAGGCCCAGGAGGCGCTTGCCTAGGCTCCTTCCGCCCCAGAGGCCGTCGGCCACCAGCACATAGGCCAGGGCGGCCAGGTAGCCCGCCCGGGGAAGCACCTCGGCCATGGCGGCCATGAGGATGAGGTCTAGGCCTTTTGCCACCACCCTCAGAAGGAGGCCCGAGCCCATAGGGGATTTTAACATCCTGGATTTGGCTTTTTCAATGGGCACTTGCATTTAATGCTTGAAAGCTCCAGGGCCGAGGAAATATACTTACTGGAGAGTTCGCCGAAGGAGGAAGAGGCAGTCCATGAAGGTAATTCTCAAGGAAGATGTGAAGAATCTGGGCAGGATGGGCCAGGTGGTGAACGTGGCCCCTGGGTATGCCCGGAACTATCTCCTGCCCAGGGGGCTGGCGGTGGAGGCCAGCTCCAGGAACCTGAAGGAAGTGGAAAGCCTCAAGAGGCAGCTGGAGGCCAAGGCCCAGAGGCTCCGCCACAAGGCCCAGGAGCTGGCAGAGAGGCTTTCCTCCCTCNCCCTGACGCTCAGGGCCAAGGCCGGCGAGGAGGGAAAGCTCTTCGGCTCCATAACCACCAAGGACATAGCGGAGGCCCTCAAGGCCCAGGGCATCGAGCTTGACCGAAAGAGGCTCCATCTGCCGGAGCCCATAAAAAGGCTGGGCACCTACGCGGTGGAGGCCAAGCTTCACCCCGATGTGAGCGCCACCCTGAACATAGAGGTAGTGGCGGAGGAGGTATAGGATGCAGAAGCTTCCGCCCCAGAGCCTGGAGGCCGAAAGGTCGGTCCTGGGGGCCGTGCTCCTGGAGGGCGAGGCGATACTGAAGGCCCTGGAGCTCCTGGAGGAGGAGGACTTCTACCGGGAGGCCCACAGGAAGATATTCTCCGCCATGGTGGAGCTCTTTGAGCGCCAGGAGGCCATAGACCTGGTGACGGTGGCCGAGGAGCTCCAGCGGCGGGGGCAGCTGGAGGCCGTGGGGGGCAAGCAGTACCTGGGCTCCCTGGCAGAGGAGACCCCCACGGCGGCCAATATCTGGTACTACGCCAGGATAGTCAAGGACAGGGCCCTGCAGAGGGCCCTCCTGAACACCACCACCGAGGTGGCCTCCAGGGTGTACGAGGGGCAGATGGAGTCCGACGAGCTCCTGGACTTCGCCGAGCGCAGGATATTCCAGATATCGGACAAGAGGGTGAAGGGCTCCTTCGTCTCCATGAAGGAGGCCATCAAGGACACCTTCAAGATGATAGAGAGCCTTTACGAGCGCACCGAGGCCATCACGGGGGTGCCCTCGGGCTTCAAGGACCTGGACGAGTACACCTCGGGCTTCCAGAAGGGCGACCTCATCATTGTGGGGGGCAGGCCCAGCACCGGCAAGACCGCCTTCGGGCTCAACATAGCGCGGCACATAGCGGTGCAGATGGGCGAGCCGGTGGCCATCTTCAGCCTGGAGATGTCCCTGAGGCAGGTGGTGCTGAGGATGCTCTGCGCCGAGGCCATGGTGGATGCCCACCTGGTGCGCAAGGGCCTGGTGAAGCAAAACTTCCAGAAGCTGGCCACCGCGGCCGGCAGGCTCATGGAGGCCCCCCTGATGATCGACGATCCCTCCAGCCTCTCGGTGCTGGAGATGCGGGCCAAGGCCAGGAGGCTCAAGCGGGAGCACGGCCTGAGCCTCATCGTGGTGGACTACCTGCAGCTCATGCGGGGCCGGGGCAGGCACGAGAAGCGGGAGCAGGAGATATCCGAAATCTCCCGCTCCCTGAAGGCCCTGGCCAAGGAGCTGGATGTGCCCGTGCTAGCCCTCAGCCAGCTGAACCGGGCCGTGGAGAGGGAGCGCCGAAGACCCAGCCTGGCGGACCTCAGGGAGTCCGGCGCCATAGAGCAGGATGCCGATGTAATCATCTTCCTCTACAGGGACCGGGAGGAGCGCGACGCCGACTTCACTGGCGCCAGGATGGCCGAGGTGGTCAATGTAGACATCGCCAAGCAGCGCAACGGTCCCACCGCCAGCCTGAAGCTCACCTTCCTGGGTCGCTGCACCAGGTTCATGGACTTCACCGACGAGTCCTACCCCCTGCAAGAGGAGGAGGTCTTCTGAGCCATGCGCAGGGCCCCGGCTGTGGCAGGGCAGTTCTACCCCCTGGATGCCGAGGCCCTCAGGGAGGAGGTTCAGGGCCTCCTTCAGCCCGGCAGGGAAAGGCTCAAGGCCATAGGGGCCATGGCCCCCCATGCAGGCTACATGTACTCGGGCCGTACCGCAGGGCTGCTTTACAGCAGCATAGAGATTCCCCCCACGGTGTTGCTTCTAGGCCCCAACCACACCGGGCTGGGCCCCAGGGCCTCCATAATGAGCCAGGGGCAGTGGGAGGTGCCTACGGGCACTGCCGAAATTGACCAGGAGCTGGCCCAGGCGCTCCTCAGGGAAGCCCCCCTGCTGGAGCAGGACACCGCTGCCCACCTGTACGAGCACAGCCTGGAGGTGCAACTGCCCTTCCTCCTGGAGCTCAACCCCCGGGTGCGCATCGTGCCTGTGGTGCTCATGGAGGCCACCCTGGAGGAGCTCCAGGCCCTGGGGGAGGCCATAGCCAGGGCCATCCGGGCCTCAGGCAGGGAGGCCCTGGTCATCGCCAGCTCGGACATGAGCCACTATGTGCCCCACGAGGTGGCCCAGAGGAAGGACCACCTGGCCCTGCAGAGGCTCCTGGCCCTGGAGCCCCAGGGGCTCTACCAGGTGGTCAAGGCCGAGCGGATAAGCATGTGCGGCTACCTGCCTGCCACCGCTATGCTCTGGGCGGCCAGGGCCCTGGGGGCCAGGGAGGCCAGGCTCCTGGCCTACAGCACCTCGGCCGAGGCAAGCGGCGACTACTCCCAGGTGGTGGGCTACGCCGCCGTGGTGCTTCTCAGGTAGCCCCGCCAAAGGCTTTGATGGTATCCTAAGGGATGTCCCTGGCGGAGCTCATAGGCCAGCCCGTTGCCCTCAGAATCCTGGAGGCGGCCCTGCAGGGGGGCAAGATAAGCTCGGCATATCTGTTCTACGGCCCCCCGGGGGTGGGCAAGAGGTTCGCCGCCATGGGATTCGCCCAGCTGCTTCTGTGCCAAAGCCCCCGGGGACTCCGGCCCTGCGGGGACTGTCCTGCCTGCAGGCTCCTTCAGGCAGGCACCCACCCGGACCTCCTGGTGCTGGAGCCCTCGGGGGGGATGCTCAGGGTGGACGAGGTGAGGGCCCTGCAGGAGGCCCTGGCCCTCAAGCCCCTTCAGGGCAGGCGCAAGGTGGCCCTCCTGAAGGAGGCCCACACCATGAACCCGCAGGCGGCCAACGCCTTCCTGAAGACCCTGGAGGAGCCCCCGGGGGAAAGCACCCTCATCCTGTGTACCCCCAGGGCAGCAGAGCTGCCCGCCACCATTCGCTCAAGGTGCACCCCGGTGCCCTTCAGGCCCCTGAGGGAGCAGCACACCATGGCCCTGCTTGAGGAGCGCTACCAGGGGCCGGAGCTTCGGCTCCTGGCCAGGCTGTGCATGGGCCGTCCAGGACTGGCCCTCAGGGAAAACCCCCTCCTGGCCCGCCAGAAGGCCCTCCAGGCCCTGGGAAGCATGGGCCAGCCGGGCAAGGCCCCCTGGGCCGACCACCAGGAGCTTCAGGAGTTCCTGGACATCCTGGGCCTGTTGCTCCGAGACGCCCTGGTGCTCAAGCTCACCTCCGAGCAGGCCCTCCTCATCAACCAGGACCTGGCTGGGCCCCTTGCCAAGATGGCCAAAAGGGCCACCGAAAAGGGTATAATAGAGTGTTATCAAAGGATTTCTGCCCTCAAGGCGGAGCTCGTTTTCAACTTGAACAGGAACATTCTCTTCAACTACATAGGCTCCCTGCTGAGGGAGTTTGAGCTGGAGGTGTCCGCTTGCAACTGATGGCCCAGGCAGTGAGCATAAGGTTCCGCCCCTGCGGAAAGCTCTACCACTTCGACCCCGGGGAGCTGGAGCTTCAGGCGGGCGACCTGGTGGTGGTGGAGTCGGAGATGGGCCTTTCCATCGGCACGGTGGTGAAGAAGGCCGAATTGAAGGAGCCCCCTGAGGAGCTCAAGAAGGTGCTCAGGAAGGCCTCGGAGGAGGACCTTCGTCAAAGGCAGTGCAACCAGGCCCTGGAGGCCGAGGCCTTCCAGTTCTGCCGGGAGAGGATCATGGCCCGGGGGCTGCCCATGAAGCTGGTGCGCACCGAGGCCACCCTGGACAGGAGGCGGATAATCTTCTACTTCGCCGCCGAGCGGAGGATAGACTTCAGGGAGCTGGTGAAGGACCTGGCCCAGAAGTTCCGCACCAGGATAGAGATGCGCCAGATAGGNGTAAGGGACGAGGCCAAGATGCTGGGCGGCCTGGGCATTTGCGGAAGGCCCTTGTGCTGCATCAGCTTCCTCAGCGAGTTTGAGCCCATATCCATCAAGATGGCCAAGAAGCAGGAGCTGGTGCTCAACACGGGGAAGCTCTCGGGCCTGTGCGGCAGGCTCATGTGCTGTCTCAAGTACGAGTACTTCGAGGACGAGCTCCCTCCAGGGGAGGAGACCGAGGTGGTAAGCGAGGAGCCTGAGGCCGAGCCCATGGAGGTAGTAAGCGCCGAGCCGGAGCCCGAGCCCACCCCCCAGGAGCCCGGCCCCAGGCCCAAGGCCAGGCGCCGAAAGAGAAGAAGGAGATGGAGAAAAAAGAACAAGCGCGCTTCTACATAACCACTCCCATCTACTATGTGAACGACACCCCTCACATCGGCCACGCCTACACCACCGTGGCGGCCGATGTGCAGGCCCGGTTCCACCGCATGCTGGGCGAGCGGGTCTTCTTCCTCACGGGCACCGACGAGCACGGCCAGAAGGTCAAGCAGGCTGCCGAGCAGAGGGGCCTGAGCCCCCAGGAGCATGCCGACCAGATGGTGGAAAACTTCCAGCGCCTCTGGAGGGAGCTCCTCGTCTCCAACGATGCCTTCATCCGCACCACCGACCCCGAGCACCAGGCCGTGGTGCAGGAGCTGCTGCAGAGGCTCTGGCAGCGGGGGCTCATCCAGAGGCGCACCTACAAGGGCTGGTACTGCACCCCGGACGAAAGGTTCTGGACGGAGAAGGACCTTCGGGAGGGGGCCTGCCCGGAGTGCGGCCGGGCCGTGCAGTACATAGAGGAGGACAACTACTTCTTCCTCATGTCCAGGTTCCAGGGGCCCCTGCTGGAGCACCTCAGGAGGCATCCCGAGTACATAAAGCCTTCCTCCAGGCTCAACGAGGTGCTGGGCTTCCTGAGCCGGCCCTTGGGGGACCTCTGCATCTCCAGGCCCCTTAAGCGCCTCTCCTGGGGCATCCCCCTGCCCTTTGACCCCCAATATGTGACCTACGTGTGGTTTGACGCTCTGGTGAACTACTACTCGGCCCTCAGGTACCTGGCCAAGGACCTCTCCTTCTGGCCGGCCGACTGCCATGTGATAGGCAAGGACATTCTCACCACCCATGCGGTCTACTGGAGCACCATGCTCATGGCCCTGGAGCTACCGCTTCCCCGGCTCATTTTCGCCCACGGGTGGTGGACCGTGGAGGGAAGAAAGATGTCCAAGAGCCTGGGCAATGTGGTAGAGCCCCAGGCAGTCTGCGCCCGCTACGGGGTGGACGCCTTCAGGTACTTCCTC
The DNA here is from genome assembly GCA_002011795.1 of Nitrospirae bacterium JdFR-88. Lineage (GTDB taxonomy): Bacteria > Nitrospirota > Thermodesulfovibrionia > Thermodesulfovibrionales > JdFR-88 > JdFR-88. The sequence continues at coordinate 74,619 of MTOX01000008.1, read as the reverse complement.
CTCAGGGAGATACCCTTCGGCCTGGACGGCGACTTCTCCGAGTCTGCCCTGGTGGGCCGGATAAACAACGACCTGGCCAACGACCTGGGCAACCTCCTGAGCCGCACCCTGGGCATGCTCAGGAAATACTGCCAGGCCGTGGTGCCCGAAAGGGTCAACTCAAAGGATAGGGAGGGCCTGGAGAAAAAAGTCCAGGCCTTTTTCTACACCTCTGCTGGGGACCTCCCCTTGCTGGAAAACATGAAGCTCCATCTAAAGGAGTTCAAATTCAACGAAGCCCTGGAGCACATCTGGGCAGTCATAAACGGCGTGAACAAGTTCATCGACTCGGCCCAGCCCTGGAGGGAAAGGGACGAGGCCCGCCGGGGCAATGTGCTCTACACCGCCCTGGAGGCCCTCAGGCTCCTGGCCCTCTACCTGGCCCCCTTCATGCCCCGGAAGGCCCAGGAGATATGGGACCAGCTGGGCTACCACAAGGACATCTCCAGGAGCCTGTTTTCCCAGGAGGGGCGCTGGGGCCTCCTTGCACCCGGCACTAAGGCGGAGAAAGGCCCTCCCCTCTTTCCCCGCCAGGAGCTTCCTGCCAAGGCCCCGTAGGGGGCTCAGCGGTCCTGAGCTTCACCACCACCCAGGAAAGACGGCCCTGACCCTGCAGCACGAACCTGAAGCGCACAGCCAGGGGCAGCTTGCCCTCCTGGGGGTCCCACTCCGAGGCCCACCGGGGCCCCTCCTCGGTGCCCTGAAGATAGCCCAGCTCCAGTCCCCCTACTGCCTCATCCAGCACATACTCCTGAAGCTCCTCCTCGGTCATGAAGAAGAGCCCCTCGGCCATCTTCAGCCCCTCCTCGTCGCTCCAGAGTCTTACCAGCTTGAGCCCCGGCTCATCCTGGAGCGCGGCGCCGTACCGGAGGGTGCTGGAGGTTATGAACACGAGGGAGTCCCCCTTACCCTCAAAAACCACCAGGCTCTGGCCCTCCTTCTCGGTCATGTAGGGATAGGCCCCCCTGAGGAGCCAGGCCACATACTCCGCCGTGGCCCTGAGGCGCTGCGAGGCCTCCTGCATCTTTCTCCCCCTGGCCTCTGAGCGCTGGGCCAGCCTTAGGGCGGAAAACAGCAAGGCCAGAAGCAGCACCGTCAGGGCCAGGCCCAGGAGTACCTCCAGGAGGGTAAAGCCCCTACTGGGTCTCATAGACCACCTTCTTGGCACTGAGGCTGAACTCCCCCCTGGGGCCCCACCGTACCTGCACATGCACCCTGTAGAGCCTCACCCCCTCCTGGGCCTCCAGGGGCACGCTCCACACCCTGGCGCGGAAGCCCTCTGCCAGGCTCAGGCTCCTGGGCGCAGGAGGGCCTGGCTCGGCCAGGGCCTCCTCCAGGAGCCCTCTGGCATAAAGCACTGCCTGGGTAAGCTCCTGCCCCTGGCGGCTGAGCCTCAGGCCCGAGGAGTAAAGCTCCAGGAGGGCCAGCACACTGAGGCCCAGGATGACCAGGGCTACCAGCACCTCCAGGAGGCTAAGACCCTGGGTAGAGCCTGCTCTTGCCGGTGCTCTTTTGAACCCGGATGACATATGTCCTTCCCTGGGGCCCCAGGATGCTGAGGGCACCGCCAGTGCTGTTGCCCTTGGGGAAGAATACGGGCCCCTGCCCCTTCAGCCTCATCCCCTGGGGCAGCCTCCAGGGCCTCCTCCAGGGCCGGCCCTCGGGAAGAAGCTCAAGCCAGAAGCGGTCCTGCCCGTGCCTGAAGGCCACGGGCCTGCGCTCCCTGATGGCCAGGCTGCGGGCAGTCCCCAGGGCGGCCTGCNCCTGCCTCAGGGCGGTGCGCACCTCCGCCTGCTCGGAAAGCCTCCCCAAGCTCAGCACCGCCAGGCCCACCGCCACGGAGGCCAGCACCAGCACGAGCACCACCTCCAGGAGGGTGAAGCCCCTAAATGGGTATTTCATAGACACTGAAGACCGCCATGAGGATACTGAGCACTATGAAGCCCACCACCAGGCCCATCAGCAGTATCAGGGCGGGCTCCAGTAGGGCGGTAAGCCTCTTGAGCATGAGGCGGCTTTCCTCCTCGTATCTTTCTGCCACGGCCAGCAAGGTCTCCTCCAGCCTGCCTGCCTCCTCCCCCACGGCCAGCATCTCCCCCACCGTAGGAGGGAACACCCCCGCCTCCCTCAGGGGGGCCGCCACCCCCCGGCCCTTCCTTACCCCCTCCTCAAGTGCCTGCAGCCTCTGAGCCATCACGGCATTTCCCAGTACCTGGCGGCTTACCCGAAGGGCCTCCAGCACCCCCACACCGCTCTGAAGCAGGGTGCCGAAGGTCCGGGCAAACCTGGCGATGGCCACCCTCAGGTGAAGGGCCCTCAGGAGTGGAAGCCTGAGCTTCAGCCCGTCAAGGAAGAGCCGGCCCTCCTGGGTGCGTCCATAGGCCCTGAGGAAAAGCACCACCAGGGCCACAGCCCCCAGCAGGAGCCACCACCAGCGCCTCAGGGCCTCGCTTCCTTGGAGCAAGAGCTGGGTGCTCAGGGGAAGGCTCTGGCCCATGCCCTCAAAGATGGCCTCAAACCTGGGCAGCACGAAGGCCACCAGCACCCCTACGGCCAGGCCGGCCACCACCACCAGCAGGCTGGGATATATGAGGGCCGAGACGAGCTCCTCCCTGAAGCTCAGGTTGCTCTGCAGGAAGGCCGCCAGGCGCCTGAGCACTGCCTCCAGGATGCCTCCGGCCTCGCCCGCCCTGACCATGTTCACATACACCTGGGGGAAAGCCCTCCCGTGCCTGTCCAGGGCCTGCGAGAGGCTTCGGCCCCGCTGAATGTCGGCAAGCACCTCCCTGAGGACATCCCTCAAGGCCGGGTTCTGCGCATGCCTGTGGAGGCTCATGAGGGCCCTGTCCAGCGGCAGCCCTGCCTGAAGCAGGCTGGCAAGCTCCTGAGTAAAGGCCAGGAGGTCCCTGGCCCCCACCCTCCTGGGCCACAAGGACGGTCCCCTGGCTGCCCCGGCCTCCTCAAAGCCCAGGGGCATGAGGCCCCGCTGCCTCAGGGCCTCCTTGAGGGCCGCCTCGTCAGGGGCCTCCAGGGTGCCCTTCTGCCTCCGGCCAGAGCCGTCTATGGCCACATAGGAATAAAGGGGCATTCCTGGGATAATTTAGCACATGGGCAGGAAAAATCCCACGCGCCCGCCCCAGGGCCCTCCGAGGGTGCCTACCGCCTCAGCCTGTACAGGTGGTAGGCACAGTCCGGGCCCACCAAGGGCCTGAGGGCCTTCCGGGGGGCCCTTACCAGGCCCCTGAGCACGAGCTCCCGATACTTGTAGCGAACTCTAAGCTCCCCGGCCCTGGTCTGCCTGAAAGCCCCCTTAGCCAAGCCTCTTTACGAACTCCTCCACGGGCAGGGCCGCCATGCTCAGAAGCTGCACACTGCCCCTGGCACCCAGCTCCACGCTCATGCGCATGATGGTCTCGTTGTCCGGGGCCTCCACGATGTTGACAAAGTCATAGGGGCCCAGCACCGCAAACTGCTCCCTCACCTTTACCCCCATGGCCTCCAGCTCCTTGTTGACCTGAAATATCCTCTGGGGGTTCTGCTTGAGGGTCTTGCGGCCCTCGTCCGTAAGGGTGCTGAGTATTACATACACTGCCATGGTCCCGCCCTCCTTCTTGCGTTTTAAGTAAAACCTTATACTGCCACAAGGGGATTGTCAACGGCGGGAAAAACCTCTCCCCTGTCCCTGCCCCCGTGGTGTATGAAGAGTGAAGGGAAGACGGCGCAACCGCCCCAAGAAGAAGAGAAAACCTCCCCGCCTCAAATGATATATAATTGTGCAGCACGGCAGAAAGGAGGCCCCGATGCTCATCGGCGTTATTTCCGACACTCACGACGACATGGTCCAGATAAGGAGGGCCGTGGAGGTGCTGAACAAGAGGGATGTCTCCCTGGTGCTTCATGCCGGGGACTACTGTGCGCCCTTCGTGTTTGAGTTCCTGAGGGACCTGAGGGCGCCCCTTAAGGGTATCTTCGGAAACAACGACGGCGACAGGCTGCTGCTACAGGAAAAGTCCGGCGGGGCCTTGCAGGTGCAGCCCCTGGTGATGGAACTTCAGGGCAGGCGCCTGGTGCTGATGCACGAGCCTCCGCTTCTGCAGGCCCTGGCCACAAGCGGCCTGTTTGATGTGCTCATCTACGGGCATCTCCATGAGCCCGAGGTGCGCCAGGCCGGCAGGGCCCTCATCCTGAACCCCGGCAAGGTGGCCCGCCTGCACAAGGGCGAAAGTACGCTGGCGGTGCTGGACTTGCAGAGCCTTCAGGCAGAGCTCATAAAGCTCTGAGGCCGGCCCCCTTGGGTCTGCCCTGGGGGGCCTGGACCCTCAGGGCCTCCAGCTGCTCCGCGGTGGCAGGGGCCACGGTAAGGAGGAAGGGCTCCCTCTGCCCAGGGGGCTGAACCCTTATGAGGACTTGTCCCAGGTGCCTGTGGTCGCAGTACCGGGCGCACAGGCTGGCGGCAGCCAGCACATCGGCCTGGCTGGCCTCGCCCAGGAGCACCACCAGGGGACCGGCACAGCCTTCGGCCCTGAGGAGATAGTCCTCCCGAGGCTGGTAAAGCTCCTGGAGCCTGGCGTTTTCCTCCTTGTTTCTTCCCACCACGGCCTTCACCCGGGGGGAGAGCCTGAAGTGCCTGCCTACCCTGAGCATGTGAAGCTCCCTCATGGAGGGCTCGGGGTTGTGCTGAAGCAGCTCTCTGAGCCTGTAGGAGTAGCCCGGCTCGGTAAGCAGGCAGCCTCCTGCCGGGCTGGGGTAGTCGGTAAGGCCGAAGGCCTCGGCCAGGGCCATCTGGGGCTTCCTGGAGCGGCCCACTATGCCGCAGAGTCGGCTCCTGTCCACCCAGCCCTTGAGCTCGGGCACAGTGGGCCTAAGGGCCAGGGCGCTGAGGGGCCTCAGCACCAGGCCCTCAAGGCCTGCCTCCCTGTCCATGAGGGGGAAGCACTCCCGCCTCTGGCTCATGGGCCTCTGGCCCAGCACCTCGCCGGTGGCCACGAACTGGGCCCCCACCATGTGCATTAGCTCCTTGGCCTCCCTGAGCATGAGGATACGGCAGTCGATGCAGGGGTTCATGTTCTTGCCGTGGCCGTACTTGGGGTCCTTCACTATCTGGATGAATTTATCGGCCAGGTGAGCCAGCTTCACCTGGAAGCCAAACCTCCGGGCCGCCGGGAAGGGGTCCCTGGAGCAAGAGGAGCTGTCGGTGATGTCGCAGCCGAAGTGGGTCAGGAAGGTGACGGCCAGCACCTCCACCCCCTGGCGCCTCAGCAGTATGGCCGCCAGGGTACTGTCCAGCCCACCTGAAAGCAGAAGTACCGCCTTAGGCACTGCTCAGCACCTCCTTGTTCTTTCTCAGGGAGGCCCTAAGGGCCTGGGCCGTGGTGGTAGCGGCCCCCACCTCGGCCACCACCAGCCCGGCCGCATGGTTGGCCAGCACTGCGGCATCCCTGAGGCTGGCCCCTGCTGCCCAGGCCACCACCAGGGTGGCTATCACCGTGTCGCCAGCGCCGGTGACATCGTACACCCGCCTGGCCACCGTGGGAATGTGCCACACCTTGGTGCCCTCAAAGAGGCTCATCCCCCGCTCCCCCCTGGTGATGAGCACCGCCTTGGCACCCAGGCGCTGCCTGAGCCTCCGGCCGGCCCTCAGCAGGGTGCGCTCATCCCGGATCTCCACACCCGAGCCCTGGGAAGCCTCCTTGAGGTTCGGCGTAAGGACAGAGACCCCCTTGTAGAGGTGGAAGTGGCCTATCTTGGGGTCAACGGCTATGGGCTTCCTGCCCGCCATCCTCAGCAGGGCCTTCATCATCGGGGCAGAGACTACCCCCTTTTTGTAGTCCGAGACCACCACCACATCGTGCCCCGGCAGGAGCTCCCCCAGCATCCCCAGCAGGCTCTGAAGCTCCCTGCCCCTCAGGGGAGCCCTGTCCTCGGTGTCAAAGCGCACCACCTGCTGGTTGTGGGCAATTACCCTGGTCTTAACGGTGGTGGGCCTCCGGTCCTCAATGAGGGCACACTGGATGGCCCTGTCCCTGAGCATCTGCTCCAGGGTCTGGCCCGCCAGGTCGGTGCCCACCACACCCAGCACCGTGGCCCTGGCCCCCAGGGACACTACATTGGCGGCCACATTGGCGGCGCCTCCCAGGTTGTAGCTGTCCCTGAGCACCTCCACCACCGGCACCGGAGCCTCGGGGCTGATGCGCTCCACCCTGCCCCATATGTAGCGGTCCAGCATCAGGTCGCCCACCACCAGCACCCTGGCACGCCTGAAATGCCTTATGTGCTCCGAAAGAGCCACCTCAATAAGAATTTATCCCACGGAAGGGGTAAAAATCAAACAAAAGGCTTCCTTAACTCTGGGCAGCTAAGCACGGGGAAGGAGATGGTGAGCCGTGGAGGATTCGAACCTCCGACCCGCTGATTAAGAGTCAGCTGCTCTACCAACTGAGCTAACGGCCCACGCAGCTTAATTATATCCACAGGGAGGAAGGATTTCAAGGGCGTGTGCCTGGCTTCACAACTCGGCCCCGGCTCAGTAGGGCTCTGGCGGAGGCCCCTGTCTCAGGTACTCAAGGAGGGCCTCCACCTCCCTGTCGGACAGATGGCCAAAGCTGGGCATTACCGAGTGGGGGTCGTTCCTCAGAGGCTCCCTTATCTGCTGGCGCACGAAGTCCTCGGAGCGACGCCTGAAGACCTCCGTAAGGTCAGGCCCTATGCTGCCGCCTACACCCCTGAGGCGATGGCAGTTCACACACCCCTCCTTCACGAACAGCTCGGCCCCATCTGGGGCAGCACAGCCCCCCAGCAGCACCGCCATCAGTAATACCACTACCACCATAGCGCAGTCTAATAAGTATACAATAAACTTTTTATATTGACAGCCCTACTCTTCCCTGCTATCCTGCCCCTTAGAAGGCTTTCTCTAAGGAGGGATGGAGGATGAGGTTTCTACTGGCGATAGTCCTTTCCCTGGTGGTATTTGCGTCCAAGTCCTGGGCCCAGGAGGCCCCCTTCAGTGCCGAGAGCCGCAGTTGTCTGAACTGCCACAGGGCCTTCACCCCTGGAATTGTCCAGGACTGGCTCAGCAGTCGGCACAGTCGCACAACTCCTTCGCAGGCCCTGAAGAAGCCCGAGCTTCAGCGCCGTATTTCTGCCACCCAGGTGCCCCAGGCCCTCAGGGACGTGGTGGTAGGCTGCTACGAGTGCCATGCTCTTAACGGCAAGGCCCACCAGGACAACTTCTCCCACTTCGGCTTCCAGATTAATGTGGTAGTAAGCCCCCGGGACTGTGCCACCTGCCATCCCCTGGAGCAGGCCCAGTACAACCAGAGCAAGAAGGCCCATGCCTGGGGAAACCTGAAGAAGAACCCCCTTTACTCCGCCTTAGTAAAGAGCATCATCGGGCTCAAGGAGCTCTCGGGGACCGAGATTGGCACCCTGGAGCCTTCGGCCTTTACCGAGCAGGAGGCCTGCTTTGCCTGCCACGGCACAAGGCTTGAGGTCCGGGGGCTAAAGAGCATAAAGNCCCCCCTGGGCAGCATCCAGGTGCCCGACATCGCCCACTGGCCCAACCAGGGCGTGGGAAGGCTGAACCCCGACGGCTCCAGGGGGGCCTGCACCCCTTGTCATCCCAGGCACAGCTTCTCCATAGAGATTGCCCGGAAGCCCCACACCTGTGCCCAGTGCCACCTGGAGCCCGATGTGCCGGCCTGGAATGTCTATGCCGAAAGCAAGCACGGAAACATCTACCTCAGCAAGCAGGGGGAGTGGGACTTCCGCCGAGTGCCCTGGCGCCTGGGGGTGGACTTTACCGCCCCTACCTGTGCCGCCTGCCACAACTCCCTCCTGGTAAGCCCCGACGGTGCGGTGATTGCCCAAAGGACCCACGACTTCGGTGCCCGGTTGTGGGTGAGGCTCTTCGGGCTCATCTACACCCATCCGCAGCCCCGGGGGGGCGACACCTCCGTCATCCGCAATGCCGACGGTCTGCCCCTGCCCACTACTTTTGAGGGCACCGCGGCCCGGGAGTTCCTCATAGATGACAAGGAGCAGGCCCGCCGGCAGGCCCTGATGGAGGCGGTGTGCCAGGGCTGCCACAGTACCCAGTGGGTCCAGAGCCATTTCCAGAAGATGCACAACACCCTCAGGGAGACTGACCAGATGACCCTGGCCGCCACCAGGCTGCTCAAGAAGGCCTGGGAGCTGGGCCTGGCAGACCCGGAAAATCCCTTCGACGAGCCCCTGGAGCATCTGTGGATAAAGCAGTGGCTGTTTTATGGAAACACCGCCCGGTATGCCTCGGCCATGACCGGGGCCCCCGACTATGTGGCCTTCAAGTACGGCTGGNGGGGACTTTCCACCAACCTGAGGAAGATGCTCCAGGACATAAAGCTGAAGACGGACCTTCCGAAGAAATGACCACGGTATGAGCCAAGTCATGGAACGCGGGGAGCTAATGGCATAGAATTGGCCAAAAGCTACGAAAGGAGGGGTTTTGAATGAGAATTCTTCTGTTTGTCCTGGCATTCGGTCTTTATCTGGTCGGCACGGCCTGGGCAGGCTGCACCGACTGCCACAGCAAGGAGACACCCCAGATAGTGGCTGACTGGAAGCTCAGTAAGCACGGTCAGATGGGCATAGGCTGCTCCAGTTGCCACGGCGCCGAGCACACCCAAGGGGCCCAGGATGCCGCCAAGGCCCTGATACCCNCCCCTGAGACCTGTGCCCGTTGCCACAAGGCAAGGGTGGAGCAGTTCAAGGCCGGCAAGCACGCCTTTGCCTGGGCGGCCATGAAGGCCATGCCTACTACCCACTGGCAGCCCATGGCCCTCACAGAGGGGATGAAGGGCTGCGGGGGCTGCCACAAGATAGGCCTCAAGAGCCCCCAGGAGATCAAGGCCCTCAAGGCCCGGGGTGCGGGCTTCGGCCTGGCCTCCTGCGATGCCTGCCACAGCAGGCACCTGTTTTCCGTCCAGGAGGCCCGCCAGCCCCAGGCCTGCCAAACCTGCCACATGGGGTTTGACCATCCCCAGTGGGAGATGTACTCCTCCTCCAAGCACGGGGTGAGGTATCTTCTCAAGCAGGCCGGCGTGCTGCCGGAGGGCTCTGCTGCCCCCACTTGCCAGAGCTGCCATATGCCCGGAGGCGACCACGAGGTGCGCACTGCCTGGGGCTTCCTGGCAGTGAGGCTTCCGCTGCCGGAGGACGAGCAGTGGGCCCAGGACCGCTTGACCATTCTCAAGGCCCTGGGCGTGCTGGACCCCCAGGGAAACCCCACTCAAAGGCTTGAGGTAGTCAAGGCAGCCCAGGTGGCCAGGCTCACCCAGGAGGACTGGCAGGCCGAAAGGGACAAGATGCTGCGGGTCTGCTCCCAGTGCCACTCGGAGCGCTTTGCCCGAGGGGAGCTCCAGAAGGGCGACGAGATGATTCGGCAGGCCGACAGGCTCATGGCCGAGGCCATAAGGATAGTGGCCTCACTGTATGAAGAGGGCATCCTCAAGAAGCCCGAGGCCTATGCCTACCCCTACCCCGACCTCCTGACCTTCCACGACGCCCCCACCCCTATTGAGCAGAAGCTCTTCGTGATGTTCCTCAAGCACAGGATGAGGACCTTCCAGGGCACCTTCCATGCCAACCCCGACTATGCCCTGTGGTACGGCTGGAGCGAGATGCGCCAGGACCTAACGGAGATCAGGCACCTGGCAGAGCAGATGAGGAAAGAGCACAAGGCAGACTACTGAGAGATTGAGCGGGGAAAAAACCCAGGGGGCAGGCCCCTGAGGGGCCTGCCCCTTACTTCCTGGAGCCCTTCTTCAAATCCAGAAAGACTTCCTCCACCCCAGCGTAGGCCCCCTCAAGGCACTTCCTCACCACCCCGTCCAGAAGGGGCGGCACCCCGGGCACCAGCTCGGAGGGCCTCTTGCCCATCCTCAGGCCCTCAAGACTGCCCGTCAGGAGCTCATAGAGCAGCCCTCCCAGGGCAGGCATGAGCTCGTTCTCATAGGGGGGGCCGGGGGGGGCTACCGCCCTGAAGGAAAGACGGCCCTCGGGGCTCAGGAGCACTGCCTCGGGACAAAGAGGCCCGGGAGGCCGAGCCCCGTCCCTGAGGGCCTTGAGCACCTCCACCCAGAGCCTCAGGGCACGGCGGGGCTCCAGGGGCCCAGAGCCCAGTAAGTCCCTCAGGCTCCTGGTCTTCACCACCGGGGAAGGCTCCCCAGGAGGCAGGGGGGCAGGCTCCCCCTTCAGGGCCTCAAGCCTCTGGGGGACATCGGCGTAATGGGGCTGAAGCCCTTGGATGGCCTGGTAGAACCTCTCGGCCTCTGCCCGATAGCCCGCCTCCTGAAGATACCTGGCATAGGTGTAGAAGTCCTCAATGTTGTCATGCCCCAGGGTGGCGCCCCTCAGAAGGATGCCGAACATCTCGGCCGCCTCCTGGTGCATGCCCAGCCCCTTGAGGAGCTCCGCCGCCTTGCGGTACTGCCCTGCCTGCCTGTAGAGCCTGGCTGCCGCCAGGGCCCGACCTGAAAGCTCCAGGCACCTGGCGGCCTCGGCAGGCTCCCCGGCCTGCTGGTACAGCCTGGCCGCCTCCTCTGCCCTGCCCAGGGCCTCTGCCAGCTGGGCGGCCTCCAGGGGCTGCCCGGCCCGCTCATAAAGCCTCATGGCCTCCTCCTGCTGGCCCATCTGCCGATACAGCTGGGCCGCCCTGAGGTAGTCGCCCCCCTGGGCAAAGAGCCTGGCGGCCTGCTCCACATCATCCAGCTTCTCGGCATAGATGAGGGCTGCCGAGACATACTCGCCCCGGCGCTCATGCCGCCGGGCCTGAAGCATCAGCTCCTGTCTCATGCTCCGCCGCTGAGACCTTCCCAGGGTCAGGCCGTAAAGCCACTTAAGAAGCACATAGGCCAGCGGCACGGCAGGAATGAGCAGTAGCCAAAGGAGCATGTACAGGCCCTTTTCGGCCCTGGCCTGAAGGGCCTGAGGCGAAAGCTCGGCCTCCGCCCTTACAAGGAGATACCACCACATGGGAGGCGGGCTCAGAACCTCAGGAAGGCCCCTACGCCCTGGGCATCCTGCAGCAGTTCACTCTGGCGCACCACCTCTATGAGGGCCCCCTGCTCCACCGCCTTCTGGGCCATGAGGTCGGCCATCTCTTTGACCTGTTCCACCTGGCCGCCGCAGTAGCGGCAGGTCTCCCCTTGAAGCTGCAGGGCCCCGCAGGCCCGGCACTGAAAGCCCTCCTCTTGCCAGTTCTCGGCCATGAGGAGCTTCTGCACCCGGCCCTCCTGGATGGCCTGGAGCACATCGTCCGGGCCAGTGACGGCCTTGGTGTTCTTCCTGGCCCGGGTGATGAGCTCCTGGCAGTCCTGCCTCTCCTTCTGGAGCTCAAACTCCCGAAGCAGGGGCTCCGTCCTGCGGAGTATCTCCGCAGGGCCTTCATACATGCCGGCATGGAAGGTGCCCACCAGCCTGTCCTTCACCCCCTGGGGCAGCACCTCCAGGGCCATGGAGAGGGTCTCGGGGGGCCCCCCTACCAGCACCCGGCCAATGTACTCCGCCTGCAGGAACTCCTCTATGCGCTCGGCCACATCCTTAAGATGAAGGCCCACATGGTAGTCCACATGCCTGGCATTATGGTCCTGCCTGAGGGCGTACCAGCCCCCCTTCTTGTGCTTGCCCGGCACGCCGGGGCTCTTCAGCTCCCCGTACTCCACACACTCGCCCAGGTGCACCACGAATATCCTGGCCGCATCCCTGGCCACCAGGAGCACCAGGTAGCGCTGGTAGTTGTCCAGGATGTCCAGGAGGGGCTTGATGTAGGGGGTGCGCTCCACCACCACCTGGCTCCTGACAGGCACCCCCAGGTGAAACTCCCTGAAGAAGCCCTCCGCCCGGGAGCTTATCAGGCAGAGGCCGTGCTTCAACTGCCTCTGGTTGCCCACGAAGTAGTCCTCTATGGCCTTCAGGTCGCCCTTGATGGCCTTCAGGNCCTTCTTGTCCAGCCGGTTGGGCAGCTCCTTCAGCATGTTCTTGAACCTGATGAGGTAGTCCCCCTTGGGATTGGCCAGGGGGCTTACATTCAGGTACAGGCTCACGAAGTAGCCGTCCTTAGAGCTCATGGCAGCGATCTCCTTAAGTTCAGCCCTGTTGAGCATGGGAACCTCCCTCTATGTTTCGGAAAATCTCCAGCACCGACAGAAACAGGGCCAGGCTGAGGGGGCCCATGATGAGCCCTATGACACCGAAGAGCTTCAGCCCGCCCAGCACACTGAAGAAGATGAGCAGGGNGTGCATCTTTGTCCTACCACTTATTATAATGGGTTTGAGCACGTTGTCCACCATGCCGATTACGAAGGTGCCCACCACGGCCAGCACCACCGCCTTCAGCAGGAGCCCCTTCAGTAGCAGGTACACCACCGCAGGGCCCCACACGCTGAAGGTGCCCACCACGGGCACGAAGGACATGATGAATATGGCCGTGCCCCACAGGACCGGCGACTTGAGGCCCAGCAGATAGAAGGNGATGCCCCCGATGCTGCCCTGGACGAGGGCCACCACCACGCCGCCAAAGATGGTGGAGACCACCATGTCCTTGACCTGCCTTTCAAGCCTTTGCTTCTGGGGCTCCGAAAAGGGCAGATAGCCCCTGATGTTGGCCATGAAGGCCGGGCCGTCCCGCAGGAGGAAGAAGGTGGCCACCGCCATGAAGACAAAGTGCACCACCACCTGGAGGATGTTCTTTGCCCCCACCGTTATCTTGCTGATGAGGGTCCTCTGGATGCTGGAAAGACCCTCCAGGAGTATGGCCTCCAGATTGGCGTCCTTGAACTGCGGCAGCCCCTTGAGGCGCTCCAGCAACCAGGCCACCTGGGGCTGCTGGGCCAGGTCCCTCAGGCTCTGAAGGCCCCCCCGCTGAAGGCTCTGAATCGCCTCCCTGAGCTCCGCCACCAGCATCACCAGCACATAGGACACGGGCCCCAGGATCAGAAGCAGGGCCACCGCCAAGGTGATGGCCGAGGCCAGGGAGCGGTACCTCAGCCACCTCAGCAGGAAGGCATAAAGGGGGTAGAAGATTATGCTCAGCACTATGGCCCAGGCAATGGGGCTGAGGAAGGGCCTCAGGGTCTGGAAGCTCAGAAACCCCAGTAGCAGGGTAAGAAGTATCAGGGTAAAGGTGAAGAATCTGTTTCCCTGCAAGCTCTGCTACCTCTGGGCCAGGTATCTCAGGGGCACATCGCCCAGGTAGGCCTTGATGCCCCGGGCTATCCCCTCGGCCACCTCCTGGAGGTACCGCCTGTCCCTCAGGAGCCGCTCGTCCTGCCGGTTGGAAAGGAAGGAGACCTCCACCAGGGCCGAGGGCATCTGGGCCCCCACCAGGACATAGAACAGGGCATACTTCACCCCCAAGTTCTGGACCTTGTAGCGGGCCCCTACCCTGGAGACCATCCCCCGCTGGATGTAGTTGGCCAGCCGAAGGGAGTCGTCCCTCTTTCCCTGAAGGCTCAGGGAGGCCAGAATGGCCGCCACCTCGGAGCGCTGCTGGCGCATCCTCTTGAGACTTATGGCGTTCTCCCGGGCGGCCACCCTCATGGCCTCGGCATCGTCGGTCCAGTTCAGGAAGTAGGTCTCAAGCCCCCTGGCCTGGGGGTTGGGGCTGGAGTTTATGTGAATGGAGACAAACAGGTCGGCCCCCAGGCGGTTGGCCATCATGGTGCGCTCCTCCAGGCTGAGATACACATCCCTGTCCCGAGTGAGAAACACCTCCAGGTTGGGCTCCCCCTGAAGGGCCTTCCTCACAAGGAGGGCCAGGGCCAGGGTGAGGTCCTTCTCCCTCAGCCCCCAGGGGCTTATGGCACCAGGGTCCTTGCCCCCGTGGCCCGCATCCAGCACCACCCGCCACCTCCGAGGCCGGGGCTCCCAGTAAAGGTCCACCACCAGGCGCTCAGGAGCACCAAGACGAAAGACCTTGTAGGAGGCCAGAGGGGCCGCGAGGTCCAGCACCACCCTTACCGTCTCAGGGTCAAACTGCCCCAGCCTTATGGCCCTAAGCCCCCGCCCTACCCTTATGCTCCTTTCCAGCCGGGGGGAAAGCCTCAGCCCCTTGAGGTCTATGTACAGCCTCTCCGGGGCCCTGAGCCTTGCAGCCCGATAGCCCTCGGCAGCCCCCTGAAGCTCCAGCACCACCCTGGTGCGCTCGGGCGAGGAGGAGTGCCTCAGGGCCAGAAGCTCCGAGGCCCCCACGGGCTCCCAGAGCAGAAGCCCCACCAGAAGCAGCCACAGCCTCCTCATACCGCCTGCACCGCCTTGACCTCAGGAACCTCCTTCTTTATGTTGGCCTCCACCCAGTTCTTCATGGTCAGCATGCTCATGGGACAGCCCTCACAGGCCCCCTTCAGACGCACATACNCCACGGCATCCCGCACATCCACCAGCTCTATGTCCCCGCCCTCGGCCTTGAGGCCTTCCCTTATTTTCTCAAGTGCTGCTTCAACTTTTTCTCTTAACATTCTATACCTTAACAGTTTTTTGAAATCATACAGGATTTCACCCTCGGGGTCAAGTGTTTTTTGGTCTTGAATTTGTACAGTCTGGCTTTGGTATAATTAGGGAATTTGTGGTAAGCCTGGCAAAGGGCATAAGGCTTTTCAAGGAGCGGGNAGGGAAAAGACAGAAGGAGTTCTACCGGGCCCTGGCGGAGGGGCAGAGGCCTGAGGCACTGGTAATCACCTGTATAGACTCCAGGGTAGAGCCCTTGACGCTCATGCAGGCAGAGCTGGGCAAAGTGTTGGTACTGAGGAATGCAGGCAACCTGGTACCGCCTTATGGAGAGGGCGATGGCTCCGTGGCCTCGGCGGTGGAGTTCGCGGTACAGGCCCTGGGAGTAAGGGATATCATAGTGCTGGGCCATTCCGACTGCGCAGCGGTAAGGGCCCTGAGGGACGGACTGAGCGAGGATTTTCCCAGGCTCAGGGGCTGGCTTGCCCAGTGCCCCCTTACCAAGGGGCGGCGAGGACTCAGGGAGATGGAGCAGGAGCATATACTGAGGCAGCTTCAGCACCTCAGGGGCTACCCCCCTGTGGCCAAGGCCCCAGGGCTCAGGCTTCATGGATGGTATTTTGACATTGCCGAGGCAGCGGTGCTTACTTACAACGGAGAAGTCTTTGAGGAGCCGGCCTAATGGGTAAGGAAAGGACCATCAAGAAGCTCCTGGTGGCCAATCGGGGGGTGCCTGCGGTGAGGGTGATGCACACCTGCAGGGACAGGAAGATTCCCACCACTGCCGTGTACAGCACCCCTGACAGGCTGGCCCATCATGTGTTCATGGCCGACAGTGCGGTGCACATAGGGGAAGCCCCTCCCGTGGAGAGTTATCTCAACAAGGAGCGCATCATAGAGGCGGCCATACAGAGCGGCTCCGATGCGGTGCATCCGGGCTGGGGCTTCCTGGCGGAAAACCACGAGTTCGCCCAGATGGTGGCCGATGCAGGGCTGCTCTGGATTGGTCCTCCGCCCGAGGNGATAAAGGCCATGGGGGACAAGGTCTATGCCAAGAGGCTGGCCATGAAGGCCAATGTGCCCACCATTCCTGGGCTCAGCCGCGTGGACGGCACTGAGGAGGTACTCCGCTGGATGCAGGAGGAGGGCGTGGAGTTCCCCCTCATGGTGAAGGCTGCCGCCGGAGGCGGCGGAAAGGGCATGCGCAAGGTCCAGGATGCCCAGGAGCTCAGGGCGGCCCTTCCGGAGGCCCGCTCCGAGGCCCAGAAGGCCTTCGGTGACGGCACCCTCCTGGTGGAGAAGTACATCCAGCAGGGCCGGCACATCGAGGTGCAGGTGGTGGCCGATGAGCAGGGCAATGTGGTGCACCTTTATGAGCGGGAGTGCACCATCCAGAGGCGCAACCAGAAGATAATAGAGGAGGCCCCCTCGCCCNCCCTGGACGAGGACCGCCGCCAGGAGATATGCTTCACCGCCGTGAGGCTCATGAGGGAGCTGGGCTACCGCTCTGCCGGCACGGTGGAGTTCATCTACGACTCGGCCACGGGGAAGTTCTACTTCCTGGAGGTCAACACCCGCCTTCAGGNGGAGCACGGCGTCACGGAGCTCATCACCGGGCTGGACATCGTGGGAATAATGATAGATGTGGCCCTGGGCAAAAAGCTCCCCTTCCGCCAGGCCGACATCAGGCCCAACCGCTGGGCCATAGAGGTGAGGCTCAACGCCGAGGACCCCAAGACCTTCAACCCCTCTTTCGGCACCATCACGAGGCTTCAGGTGCCCGAGGGGCCCAATGTGAGGGTGGCCACGGGGGTCTACGAGGGGGCGGAAATCCCTCCCTATTACGACTCCCTCTTCATGCTCATAATGAGCGCCGGGGCCGACAGGGCCGATGCCATCAGGGTGATGGACAGGGCCTTGGGAAGAAGCCTCAGGGTGGAGGGGGTCAAGACCCTGCAGCCCCTCTTGCTCAGCATCATCAGGCATCCGGCCTTCGTCAAGGGGGAGTTCTCCACCCGCTTCCTGGAGGAGCACATGGAGGAGCTGGTCTCCATGTTCAAGGAGCGGGACAGCGAGGACGAGGTGCTGAAAATCGCCCGCTATGTGGCCGAGACCTCGGCCCTGGGACCGCAGAAATGGATGTAAAGGCCCAGCAGGCGGAGCCCATCTATGTCCGGCCCGGCATGAGCCCCCGGGAAATTGTGCAGGCGGTGCGGGCCCTCCGGGGGGTGGGTATCACCTCCACGGGAATGCGCGATGCCGGACAGTCGGACTACAAGAACCGCCTCAGGATGTACGACCTGGTGAGCCTGGCTCCGCACTACAACCGGATGGGCCTCTTCAGCGCCGAATGCCACGGTGGGGCCCGCTGGCACGTGGGAGTGATGAACCGCAGGGAAAGCCCCTTCGAGGAGATAGCGCTCCTGAGAGAAAAGATGCCCAATGTGCTGCTTCAGACCCTCATAAGGGAGACCAACCTGTGGGGCTACCGTCCCTATCCCAGAAACATCATTGAGTATGTGGTGGAGCGGGTGGACATAGATGTGTGGCGCTGTTTCTCCTTCCTCAACGATGTGAGGAACATGCGGACGGTGGCCGAGGTGGTCATGAAGAGGGGCCGACTGTTTGAGCCGGCCATCTCCTTCACCCAGGCCGACTGGGCCACCAACGAGTACTACCTCTCCGTGGCCCAGGAGATGGTGGACCTGGCCGGAGGGGTGGACGAGATAATCCTGTGCATAAAGGACATGGCCGGGGTGGGAAGCCCGGAGAGGATCCGCACCCTGGTGGATGCCCTGAAGCAGCGCTTTCCCGAGCTGGTCATCCAGTACCATCGGCATGCCACCGACGGGCTGGCCCTGCCGGCCCTCCTGGCTGCCGCCCAGGCGGGGGCCAAGCTCCTGGATGCCCAGGAGGACTCCCTCACCCGCTTCTACGGCCAGGCCCCCATACTGGCCCTGGAGGCCTACCTCAGGGAGGCCGGCATAGTGGTGCACCTCAACCGGGCCGCGGCCGAGGCGGCGGTGCAGACGGCCAGGGACTGGGTGAGGCACTACGAGTGGGCCGAATCGCCCTTCAAGGGTTTTGACCACATGGTCACAGAGCACAGGATGCCCGGGGGGGCCTTCCCCAGCTCCTTTGAGCAGGCGGAAAAGGGGGAGTTCCTGCACCTCATGCCCCAGATACTGAAGGTCATGAGCCTGTACAACAAGATAGTGAAGTACTTCGATGTGACCCCGGGCTCGCAGATCACCTGGGTGACCTGCAGCGGCATGGTCAACCGCTATGCCAAGGAGCGGGGCATGGCCGGGGTAGAGCACCTCATCAGGCTCCTGGAGAAGTTCGTCATGGAAAAGGGCCAGCGCCTGGAGGCGATGCAGCCCCAGGAGCAGGCGGAACTCCTGGAGCTCTTCCGCCACGCCCCCGGGGACTTCAAGAACCTCCTTCTGGGCAAATACGGCCGCCTGCCCGTAGGCTGGCCCGACGAGTGGGTCTACCAGAGCGCCTTCGGCGAGCACTGGAAGGACAAGCTCCGGGAGCGCTCCGACCTCTCCCCTCTGGAGCGCCTCAAGGACGAGGACCTGCAGGCCCTCAGGGCCGAGCTGGCCCAGGCCCTGGGCCGAGAGCCCACGGAGGAGGAGTACATCCTCTACCTCATGCACCCCAAGGACGCCCTGGAGATGATCGCCTTCAGGGAGACCTACGGCGAGGCCTCCCAGGTGCTACCCACCCCGGTGTGGCGCCAGGGCCTCCGAAGGCCCGGCGACAAGGTGGAGTTCACCCTCTGGGGCAAGCCCTACAGCATAGAGATGGTCTCCATAAGCCCTGAGCATGAGGGCCTCATCCATGTGGTGATGAAGGTCAACAACAAGACCCGGGTTTACACCATCCAGACCCCCCGGGCCAAGCGCCAGGAGGTGCGCCTGGCCAAGGCCCCCCACGAGGTGGGCGCCCCCCAGAACGGCACCATATGGAGAATAGGCAACCCCGAGCGGGGCCCCCTGAAGGTGGGCGACATCGTGCATCAGGGCGAGGAGATAGCCAACCTGGAGGCCATGAAGATGGAAACGGCCATCATTTCGCCCCTCACAGGGCAGATAAAGGAGATCTGCATAAAGCTCAACGACTCCGTGGTGGAGGGCCAGCTCCTGTTCGTGCTTCAGGAACTGAAGGACTCCTGAGGGCCGCTTCTTTACTCTTGATTTGCAGATAATCTAAAGGTTAAATTTTAGTATGCAGCGAAGGCTGGTCTTTGCCACCGCCCTGGTCGTCTTCACCATTGTTGCCCTCCTGAGTGTAATCAGCCTCATCAGCGTGGGTGCCAGCATAGAGAAGTCCCTCAACAACCAGCTGTACCTGTCGCAGACCCTCAGCAAGCACATAGACTACATTCTCAGGGAAAACCTCACCAGGCTCCATGACATCTCTCTTCAGAGCGGCATAGACTTCGGCGACGGCAACTGGGAGCCTGAACGAAAGGTCCTGAAGACCGCCTACGAGTACTCCCTCTTCACAGACGGTGTGTTCCTGGTGGACAAGGAGGGCAACGTGGTGGCCACCTACCCGTATCGGCGCCAGTGGGAGGTAAACCTCCTAAGCATCCCTTATATAGACAAGGCCCTTACCGAGCGCAAACCCGTAGTCTCTAACCTCTACACCCTGGAGCCCAGCATGAGGAAGGTGCTCTTCATGCTGGTGCCCATAAAGGACAAGGACGGGGAGTTCATCGGCCTGGCGGCAGGTGAGGTCAATCCCACCAGTCCCGCCTTCACCCAGATGCTCAGGCACGCCTCAGTTCACGAGGACATATGCGTGGAGCTGGTGGACTCCCACGGCACCATCATAGCCTCCACCGAGCCCAAGCGGGTGTTCACCTCGGCAGACCACAACCAGTACATAAGGGGGCTCATAGCGCAGAAGAAGGCCAAGGTGGGCACCTGCCACCGATGCCACAACACCCGGGAGGGCACCAGGCAGAGCCAGGATGTCCTGGCCTTGGCCCCCCTGACGGTGGCCCCCTGGGGAATATCCCTGAGGGAGCCAGGCCATGTGGTGTTCATGCCGGCCACCATGCTGAAGAAGGGGTTCGTGCTCCTGGGCCTCATAGCCATAGCAGGCTGTATGATACTGGCCGTGGGAATAAACAGGAGCATAGTCAGGCCGATAAAGGCCCTCACCAGGGCTACCCAGGAGATAGCCAGAGGCANCCTCCACAAGCCTGTAAGCATTAGCACCTCCGACGAAATAGGCCTCCTGGCCAAGAGCTTCGACCAGATGAGGGTTCGGCTGGCCCAGTCCCTGCAGCACATCCAGCGGCATGCCCAGGAGCTGGAGCTCCAGGTAGCCGAAAGGACAAAGGACCTGCTGCAGAGCAGGCAGAGGCTCTCCAAGCTCCTTGAGCAGACCATCTCGGCCCAGGAGGACGAGCGGAAGCGCATTGCCAGGGAGCTCCATGACGAAATCACCCAGCCCTTGAACGCCCTGCTCATCTCTCTGGAGCTCATGGACATGTCATTGAAGCAGGACACCCATTTGAGGAAGAACATTTCACAGCTCAGGCAGCATCTGCTGGAGGTACTGCAGAGCATCCACAGCCTGATAAAGGACCTCCGTCCCCCCGTTATTGACGACTTCGGCCTGGAGTCCGCCGTGGTGTGGCTGCTTCAGAGGCATCTGAGCAAGGCAGGCATAGAGTTCGTCTTCAGGACCCACGGCAGATGCACCGAGGACCCCTTCACCGGAAGCTTCAGGTGCGCAGACCTGGAGTTTGCCATCTTCCGAGTGGTGCAGGAGGCCATAGTGAACATCGTAAAGCACTCCAGGGCCAGTATGGTGGCCGTGGCCCTCTTGTTCAGCCCCTCCTCCGTCAGGATAGAGATAGAGGACGACGGCGAGGGTTTCGATGTCCACAAGGCCTTTGCCTCCACCAAAGGCCCTGGCACCGCAGGGCTGGGGCTACTGGGCATGAAGGAGCGCATTGCTCTCCTGGATGGTAGGTTCACCATCTGCTCCTGGCCCGGAGGTGGCGGAACCCACATAAGCATTACCGTACCGCTATGAGCAGGATACGGGTGCTCATAGCTGACGACCACAGCCTGGTAAGAGAGGGCATCAGCGCCCTGCTTAGATGCTATGATGATGTGGAGGTGGTAGGTGAGGCAAGTGACGGCAAAGAGACGGTACAGAAGACCCTGAAGCTCAGGCCCCATGTGGTGCTCATGGACATAGTGATGCCGGGGCTGGGGGGCATAGAGGCTGCCGCGGAGATAAAGAGGCAGGCCCCGGAGGTGAAGGTCCTCATTCTCAGCCAGTACGACGACCAGGAGTATGTGCGCCGGGTGCTGAAGAAAGGGGTCTCAGGCTACATTCTCAAGCACGCCCTGGCCGAGGAGCTCATAGGGGCCATCAGGGCAGTGTCCAGGGGAGGGGTGTACCTCTACCCTACCGTGGCCTCCCATGTGCTGGAGAACTACCTCCATACTGAGGAGTCCCCCGATGACCCCTACGAGCAGCTCACCGACAGGGAGAAGCAGGTCCTGAAGCTCCTGGCCGAGGGGCTGAGCCACAAGGAGATAGCCCAGGCACTTGACATAAGCGTAAAGACCGTGATAGCCCACCAGGGCCATATCATGGAGAAGCTGAACCTGACAGGCCGGGTGGAGTTGGTGAAGTTCGCCATAAGGCGGAAAATCATACCTCTGGAGGACGGGCCCTCCGGATGAGCCCATCGGAATGGCTGGGCTCCTGGGCAGGGATGTACATAACCCAGTCCTGCCTGCACGCCTTCACTGCCGCCGTACTCTCGGAGGGCTCCATCAGGGCCTGGGCCATCCAGGAGCCCGTTGCGAAGCAGCGTCTGAGGCTCCTGGTGGTCATCTTTCCGGCCCTTTCGCCTCCCCTGTACCAGGTACTGAACCCTCAGAGGGGTAGCGCCTCCTTCAGGGTGGAGACCGCTCTGTTGGACTCCTCCCTGTGGCTGGCCATGGAGCCCCTGGCCTGGCTGCTCCTGGCCCTTCTGGCCGCCACCTCCGTGGTGTTTGTCCTCCAGGAGCTCCTGCCCGTGCTCAGGCACACCTTCGGGGATAGAGGCGGCAGCCTGCCCCAGGACGCCCCCGAGGCGGAGCTTGCAGCCCAGGCCCTGAGGCCCCTGGGCCAGGAAAGACCCAGGGTGCTCCTCCTGGAAGATGAGGAGGAGCCGGTGTTGCTTTCCTCCCAGGGCAACGGATGCATCTATGTCTCCAGGGCCCTGCTCAGATTACTGGAGCCCCAGGAGTTGGCCGCCGCCCTGGCCCACGAGGCCGCCCACCTGAGGCGCNCCTCCAGGGCTATCCTCATACTGGGGTTTCTCTTCAGGGTGGTGATGTTCTTCAATCCCGTGGTGCTCCTGGCCTTCAGGAAGGCAGTGCAGGAGGAGGAGAAGATATGCGACGACATGGCCGTCCAGATGACGGGCTCAGCCGCGGCCCTGGCCGGGGCACTCACGAAGCTCATGCCGGCAAGACAGAGCGAAAACCCCTGGGCGGCACTTCAGCAGGAAAGCCACAGGCTTCAGCTTCAGGCCAGGGTTCGGCGCCTGCAGGCCCCCCCTGCAAACCCCCGGGCCCACGGCTGGCCGGAGCTCGCGGCCACTGTGGCGGCAGTGGCCGCCATCAACTACTTCGTGGTGTAGGATGCTGAGAAAGAGGCTTATAGGATACCTGAGCTTCCTCCTGGTACTGGTCCTAGTGGTGGGCCTCCTGAGGCTCCTGGGCTGGCTGCCGCAACTGCTGAGCCCGCAAGGCCTCAGGAGCTACCGGAGCCTCCAGCAAGCCCAGGAGCTCCTGCACCGGAGCATCCCTGTGCCTGCCTACTTCCCCCCGGGTCTGTCCTGGCCTCCTTCAAAGGTCCTGGCCCAAGGGGAGCCCTTCTTTGCGGCGCTCCTGGAGTTTTCCGACCAGGAAGGCCGCCCTGCCCTGCGCATCCTGCACAGCTGTGGCTCCCCGGTCCTCAGGCCAGAAGGGCCGCTGAAACTTCGGCGCATCGTCCACACCGTGCGCTTCAGCCTCAAGGGCAAAGAGCTGGAGCTGCAGAGCGGCCTCTGCGCCCAGGACAGCCCCTGCAGCCACATCCGCTGGAGCCAGCAGGGCTGCAGCACCCACATCACTTACAGGGGCAGCCCCCCCGAGCTGCTTCGCATGGCCGAAAGCATGATTGACTAAATCCTGCCAATAACGCCCTAAACCTCTCCCCCTTTAAGACATTTTTCCCCTGCAAATAGGTACTTATTCCAATTGTGCATCCAGTTGGGCATGGCTATGCTGAACCTGAAAGGAGGTGGAAAGGATGGTTGAGAGCGCTGAAGGCAAGGCAGGCAACCTCCAGGCAAGGGGCANCCCCTGGCTGACGGCTCTGAAGATGCTGGCAAGCCCGGTGATGGGCTTCATCTATGTGGTGGTCATGCCCTTCATAGCCATAGGGGCGGCCGTGGGTGCCCTGGGCTGGATGCTCCTGAGCAGGGNGGTGAGCCTCCTGCTCAAGAGTGTGTCCTTTGCGTGGCAACCTACCATGTCCTACTTCCTCGGCGGAAGCAAGGGCAGGAAGACCAGAAGGAAAGGAGGATAGGAAGATGACCCTCTTTGACTTCATAACGGCTGTGAAGACCCAGGAATATGTGGCCGCCATCCTGTTCATCGCCCTGTTCATCCTGTACTGGGAGATTCTGAAGAACAGGCCCTTCAGGAGCCTGAAGACCGCGGTGCAGGAGGACCTCCAGTATGTCAGGCGCACCGGCTACAGGCAGATAGCCAGGACCATGGGGATGCTGGTGGCCGCACCCTTTGTGGGCCTGGCCTATGTGCTGCTTCTGCCCCTGAGCTTCCTGTTCGCCCTGGCCACTGCAGTGGGCAAGCTCATGGGGCAGGTGCTGGAAGGCCTGCAGTTCGGCNGGAGGCCCACAGAGGCCTACCTGGCCGGCAGGCGGGCCAGGAAGGNGCAGAAGACCGAAGACAGCAAGGACAAGGAGGGCTCAAAATGACCAGGTCCTTACTGCTGGCTTTTCTCTTGTGCCTGCTGCCGGCATCTGTCCTGGCCGGAGGGCCCGGGGTGCTGGTGCTGGACAGTCTTGCGGCTCGGTACGAGCCGGTGGTGTTCAATCACGAGGTCCATGTACTCATGGCCGGGCAGTGCGCCACATGCCACCATCAGCACCCCGAACTCGGCCGCGCCAGGTGCTCCAGATGCCACAACATCTCTTCCACGAGCTTCAAGCAGAGTGCCTCCTGGACATTCCTGCCCTGCCGGGGATGTCACGGCAACTACTCGGTACTCAACCCCTCTATGCCCTCCCTCAAGGTGGCGTACCACCGCACCTGCTTCAAGTGCCATCTGGGTATGGGGGGCATAGGCACCGACCCCAAGGGCTGCACCAAGACGTGCCATGGCAGGAAGACAGCAAAGATTTCACTCATACAAGGAGGTCAGCAGCGATGAGCAGCAGTAGGAAGAACGAGGGTCTCAGCCGCAGGCGGTTCATGGGGCTTCTGGCCTCGGCAGGCGGGGCAGCCCTGCTGGGCCCTGTGGCAGAAGCGGGAGCCCTGCAGCCTTCAGGATGGCCTAAGAGCTACGGCGTCCTTACCGACCTGACTCTCTGCGTAGGCTGCCGCAGTTGCGAAAAGGCCTGCCAGGAGGCCAACAACCTGCCCCCTCCTGAGGTCCCCTTTGATGACGAGGCAGTCTTTCAAGAGCTGCGAAGGCCCACGGCCAAGGCCTACACTGTAGTCAACCGGTACGAAAACCCTAAGGACAAGCAGAGGCCTATCTACAGGAAGGTGCAGTGCAACCACTGCAACGAACCTGCCTGCGCCTCGGCATGCCCCATCCACGCCTATACCAAGACTCCCGAGGGGGCGGTTCTTTACGACCCGGACAAGTGCTTCGGCTGCCGCTACTGCATGATAGCCTGCCCCTTCTATGTGCCCGCCTACGACTACGAAAGCGCTCTGGAGCCTAAGGTGGTCAAATGCATCCTCTGCCACGGCAGGATAAAGGAGGGCAGGCTCCCTGCCTGCGTGGAGGCATGTCCCGTAGGTGCCCTCACCTTCGGCCGGCGCACCGAGCTCCTCAGGCTGGCCCGGCGCAAGCTACTTCACGAGCCTCAGCGCTACATCCAGCACATCTACGGCGAGCACGAGGTAGGGGGCACAAGCTGGCTGTACATATCCGGGGTGCCCTTTGAGCAACTGGGCTTCCCCGCCAACCTCCCCAAAGAGCCTCTCATCAAGAAGGTCAAGGGCTTCCTTTCCGCTGTGCCGGTAGTGTTCGTGGTGTGGCCGGCCCTCTTCAGCATGTGCTACGCCGCCCTGCGCCACCGGGAGGAGGCCGGGCAGGAAAAAGACAAGGGACAGGAGGGCTAACAGATGGGCAACAATACCGTGTTGAAAAACATCGGAATGCGGGCCTGGGNCATGGATAAGCTCCTTCTGGGCATGACTTGGACAGAGTACAGCCGCAGGCTCCTTACTCCCTTCAACCTGGTGGCCGCGGCAGTGCTGGCAGTGGGGCTTCCCGTCATAGCCATCCGTTACATCTACGGGCTGGCCGCCGTCACCCATGCCTCCGATGTTTACCCCTGGGGCATTATCCTGGGGTGGGGGCTGTTCGGGGGTGTGCCCCTTTCGGCCACCGGGTTCGTAATGGCCACGGCGTACTATATCTTCGGCTTCAAGAGCTACAGGCCCTTGGTGAGGCTGGGAGTGCTGACCGGTTTCATGGGTTACTTCTTCGCCGTGGTGTATCTCCTTACGGACTTGGGACGGCCCTGGCGCATCTACTATCCCATGCTGGTAGGCTTCGGCACCGCCTCGGTGCTGTTCCTGGTGGCCTGGCATGTGGCTACTTACCTGACGGTACAGTTCCTGGAGTTCAGCCCGGCCATCCTGGAGTGGCTGAAATCTCGAAGGCTCTACCGCTGGGCCGGCATGATCACCGTGGCCATGACCATAGCGGGCATCATCCTGTCCACCCTGCATCAGTCCGCCTTAGGTGCACTGTTTCTGCTTACCCCGGGGAAGCTGCATCCCCTGTGGTACTCCTCCTACATTCCCCACCTGTTCTTGAGCTCCAGCATCTACGCCGCCTTGACCATGGTCATTGTGGTAAGCACCTTGGTGGCCCGCTTCCTCAGGCACGCCACCGACGAGCACTTCCTGGGCAGCCTGGACAGGCTGACCATAGGGCTGGGCAAGGGGGCCTGCGTGGCCATGTATGTGTACTTCGCCCTGAAGGTAGTGGCCCTCGCCCACGACAACCTCTGGGGGCTCCTCCGTACACCCTATGGGCTGTGGTATCTGGTGGAAGTAGTGGGGTTCGTGGTTCTGCCCGCCCTGCTCCTTACCTTGAGCGTTAAGCGGCAGAGCGTCACAGGGGTGCGCCTGGGGGCCCTATGGGCTGTGGCCGGGGTGATATTAAACAGGCTCAATATCTCGGTGGTGGCCTTCAACTGGCACCTCCCGGAGCACCTGCACCACATCATCCCCCCCTGGCAGGAGGTCGCCATGGTGCTGAGCATTGTGGTGATACACATCCTGGTGTTCAGGTGGATACTGGTGCGCATGCCCGTGGTGAGGCAGGAGCCCGAGTACAGGGAGCACTGATTATGAAGGGGCTTTGGGTGGCAGTGTTGATGGCCTCCATACTGGGTGGCCCCTCCTCCTGGGGGGCCACCCTGAGCCCCCAGAGCAGGGACTGCCTGGTGTGCCACGGCAAGGGGGTCCTGCTGAGGTTCCAGCAGGACAAACCCCTGCAGAGCAAGCTCAGCGCTACGCGCCTGGCTGCCTCGGTGCACGGGGCCCTGGAGTGCTCCGCATGCCACAGGGCCTTCTCTGCCCGGGAGCACCCCCAGAGAATTTTCCGGAGCTGGGTGCAGTACAGGGCCCGGGCCTCCTTGGCCTGCCGGCGCTGCCACCAGGACATCGGCACCCAGAGCATCCATGCCTCCCTGTTTTCCCAGGAGCTTGCCGGCGAGACGGTGATATGCTCCGACTGCCACGGCGCCCATTATGTGGAGCCGGTCAAGGGGCAGGCCATCTCCGAGGAGAAACTCTACTGCATGCAGTGCCACCAGCACCCCCTGAAGCTCCTTTTCAAGGATGGCACCGTGTTTGAAGCCATGGTGAAGGAGGCAGAGCTGCGGGCCTCGGTGCACAGGAGGCTAAACTGCTCGGACTGCCACTACGGATACTCCGCCGAGGAGCATCCCCAGAGGCGCTTCAGGAGCCAAAGGGACTACTCCATCGCACTTTCGGAAACCTGCCGAAGGTGCCACTTCGACAAGTACACCACCACCCTGGAGAGCATTCACTACCAGCTTCTGAGCCAGGGCAACATGAAGGCCCCCGTGTGCACCGACTGCCACGGCGCCCACTTGGTGGTGGATGTAAGCGGCAAGAAGGCTGCCATAGCCCACAGATGCCAAAAATGCCATCCGGGAGTATTTGAGGTATATGTAAGCAGCGTCCACGGCAGTGCTCTGCTGAACGAGGCCAACAGGGATGTGCCGGTGTGCACTGACTGCCACAGGGCCCACAACATTCAGAACCCCCTGGACTGGGACTACAGGGAGCAGATNCCCCAGATGTGCGCCAAATGCCACGCCAACGAGGCCGTCATGAGCAAATACGGCCTGTCCACCCAGGTGGTGCAGACCTATCTCTCAGACTTCCACGGGGTCACCCTGAGCCTCTATCGAAAGCAGCGAAAGGCAGTTTCTCAGGACATTGCCGTATGCACCGACTGCCATGGCACCCATGATATAGGGCGCACCCGCAGCCCCGATGCCGCGGTCATAAAGGCAAATCTACTTCAGAGATGCAGGAAATGCCACCCCAAGGCTGGAGAGGACTTCCCCGACGCCTGGCTCTCCCATTACGAACCGAGCCTAGGCAGCACCCCCGTCCTGTACATCGCCAGCCTGCTGTTTAAGCTCTTCATCCCTGTGCTCTTAGTGGGCCTGGGCCTGCAGATCGCACTCCACATATGGCGCTATGCGGTAAGCCGATGAGCAAAGAAGAGAGCATAAGAAGGTTCAGCCCCTACAGGATAGCAGAGCACTGGCTCAACGCCGTGGTGTTCGTGGTGCTGGCCGTGACCGGCCTTGCCCAGAAGTTTCACCACCTGGAGGCCTCTCAGTGGATAATCCTGGCCCTGGGTGGCATAGACGCCACCCGCCTAGTGCACCGCCTCATGGGGCTGGCTCTGGTGCTGATAACGGTCCAGCATATAGTAGTGGCCTTCGTGGGGGTGGTGTGGTTCAGGTGGCGCCCCAGCATGCTTATTACCAAGAAGGACTTCAGAGACCTGGTGGAGAACCTCAAATACTACCTGGGCCTCAGGGGCCGGCCCGCCCTGTGCGACCGCTATACCTACAAGCAGAAGTTCGAATACTGGGCGGTGCTCACGGCCCAGTGCATCATGGCCGCCACGGGCCTCATGCTGTGGTTCCCCATAACCACCACCGACATCTTCTCCGGCGAGCTCATCCCCCTGGCGAAGATTCTTCATACTAATGAGGCCATGGTAGTGCTGCTGATAGTGGCCCTGTGGCACATCTACAACTCCATGTTCAGCCCCCAGGTCTTTCCCCTGGACACCACCATCATCATCGGCAGGATATCCAGAGAGAGAATGCTACAGGAGCATCCCCTGGAGCTGGCCAGGCTGGAGGGCCTGAGCCTGGAGCAGCTGCTCCAGGAGCAGGAGGCCCCCGCCACCGCCCAGCAGCAGGAGGCCTAAGGCGACAGCCCCTGGGCAGGCAGTATCCTGTAGAGCTTATCGTCGCCCCTCCGGGGGCTGCTCCGGCCATCGCGGTTGCTGCTGAGAAAGTAGAGGGCCCCGTCAGGGCCTTCCAATACATCCCTCAGCCGCCCATACCTTCCTTCAAACCAACGCTCTATCCTCTGGACCTTAGTAGGTCTCCCCAACCCTCTTCAGCCTCACCCTTATCAGGGCCTGGCTCCGGAGGGTGGCTATGAAGAGGTCTCCCTTGAGATGGCCCAGGAGCTCCCCTCGGTAGAAGGCAATGCCTGCCGGCGGCGTGATCTCCTTCCACAGGATGAAGGGGTCCACATATCCCTCCCTTCTCACGGCGCCGACCACATGAGGCCAGCCGTAGTTGCCCCTCTTGAGGATTATATTTATCTCGTCGTGGGCGGACAGTCCGAACTCTCCCGAAGGGCCGTGCTCCGAGGAAAACAGCNCCCCCTCGGGGCTCCAGGCCAGCCCCTGGGGATTGCAATGGCCGTAGGAGTACACGGGGCTTCCTGGGAAGGGATTATCCGGCGGGACCTCCCCTCCAGGGCTAACCCTAAGGACCTTTCCCCCAAGGGNCTCAGGGNCTGGGCCATGAAGGCATGGAAGTTCTCCCCCGTAGTTATGTAAAGCATTCCGTCAGGGCCGAAGCCTAGGCGCCTCCCGTTGTGAAACCTACCCCCGGGGATGCCATCCAGCACCACTTTGTCCAGCACTCCCCTGGAGCCCTCGTCCCTCAGCCTTACCACTGCCTGTCTGAGGTCGCCCCCCCAGGGTCCGGCATGTGTACATGGCGTAAACATAAGGTTCACGGGGAAAGTCCGGATGCACCGCCAGCCCCATCAGACCCGCCTCTGGGCTAAATGCCTCACCCCTTTGCGCACTTTCGCCCATACAGACCTATTCTATAGCAATATCCACAAAGCCTCGGTCAATTTATTCCTATAAATTAATCTAAATTCTTATCTTTAAATGGCATAGATAGTGCCTGCCATGAAGAAGGATGTGACAACTTTTCTACCGTTCAGCAAGCCTTCAAAGCCCTGGGGCTCGTGCCTTCTCCTCCCAGCAAGCCCCATACGCAAAGTGGGTTTCCGGACAATGACTGTGACAATTGCCATGACAGGGTACACATGTTGGCGTACCCTGCCAATTATCCCTCCTTTCCGGACTGTGTCGAGGGCGTCACCTCAGGTGTAGACATTGATGGCGACGGCTGGGATGATGCCTGCGATAACTGCCCCAATATCTTTCAATATACTCAGGCGGACACCGATGGGGACGGCACAGGTGATGCCTGCGATCTGAAACCGGTGCTCCTCATGTACATGGACGAGGGCACCGGACAACCCTACGACTCTTCAGCCTCGCAAAATCATGGCACCAGGATGCCCTCCACGGGCCCACCTGCATGGGTAAACGGGGCGGCCGGGTTTGCCCTGTCCTTTGACGGTGCCGACGACTTGGTAGCCCTTGACAGGCCCCTCNCCCTCAGGAAAGAGGGGGCTACAGTAGCCTGGTGGCTCAAGCCTCAGGACGCTACCTCTACAGGGCTTTTCTCCAAGAACTCCACCGGCAGCACCCTGAGCCACATAGAAATAAGGTCAGACATGATATTCGCCGAGACTCAGACCAACTGCAACACGTTCAACTTCCATGACGTGCCTAAGCCCACAGAATGGAGTTTTTATACCCTGGTGTTTAAAGACTCCAAGGCATATCTCTACATGGATGGCGGGCTACTCAAGGAGGCCGATGATTATGGCTACGATGCCTGCGGCGGCAATGCCGTCACCCAGATGCTGAACGATACCATCCTTCAGTACCTGGGAACCAGCACCGCATACAACCCCCACTACAAGGGCATAATAGACGAGCTCCTGGTCTACGACAGGGCTCTCTCATCCTCAGAGGTGGCAGACATCTATCATCGCTATGATTTTGATGGCGACGGCATTACATGGACAGAAAAAGAGCTCTGCTGGAGGAAGAGGCGCAAGGTGGACATCCAGGATTTCCAGCCGGACTTCCAGGTGGCGCTCCATATAGACACCACCCAGTACCCGGGCATGAGGGAGGACCTTAGGGACATCCGCTTCTACGACGCCACGGCAGGCAGAGCCCTACCCCATTGGGTGGAGGGAATCTCCAACTCCGTAGCCACGGTGTGGTTCAGGACCGGAGACAACAACGACATATACCTCTACTACGACAACCCCGGGCTTACCAACACCGTCGCCACTGACCAGTTCGAGGGTTCCTCCATCAGTAGCCAGTGGGGACAGCTCAGGCCGCCTGACAACGGCTGGGGGGTAAGCGATGGAAGGCTTTATATAAACATAGACCCCGACGAGGATCTCTATAAAGACCTGGCCAACAATGCCCCCCTCCTGTACATAGACGCACCAAGCTCCAGTTTCGAAGTAACGGTAAAGGTGGAAGGCGATTTCACGGAAAACTATGCCCAAGGAGCCCTCCTGGTATACCAGGATGATGACCACTACATCAAGCTAATCTTCGGCTATGTAAACGGCAAGAAGGTTCAGTTTGCAAAGGAGGACGGCGCCTCCAGCTTTACCTTCGACCAGGTAGCGGTGCCCTCCTCCACCAGCTCGGTGCACTTGAAACTCAGGAACTCCGGAGGCGTTTACACGGCCTATTATTCCCTGGATGGGCAGAGATGGAACAAGCTCAGGGGCTCCTTCACGGCCTCCTACGCCTCTG
Source organism: Nitrospirae bacterium JdFR-88 (assembly GCA_002011795.1). Taxonomy (GTDB): domain Bacteria; phylum Nitrospirota; class Thermodesulfovibrionia; order Thermodesulfovibrionales; family JdFR-88; genus JdFR-88. The sequence goes on along the minus strand of MTOX01000008.1, from coordinate 43,590 downwards.
CGGTGGTAGGCCTCAGCGCTTTCAGCTTAAGCTCTGCCACGCCCACCGCATACTTTGATGACTTCGTCCTCTCTAAGATATCCCCAGATGTAGGCAATGCTGATACGGTGTTTGAGTTCTTTGATGACTTCTCCAACTTCAACGCCTCCAAGTGGCCCTCCGCAAGTGGCACCTACTCTACAGGTGCGGGCATCCTGCGGATGCAGGGAGACACAGACCTGCNCTCGGCGATGCTGAAGCTGCCCTTTGCGGCTCACTACAGGGTCAAGTACCGAGAGAACGGATGACTGGAGCAGCGTTTCGGAGATGCGGATATGGCTGTCCATGTGGGACATCCAACGATGACGAAGGGCGAGGTGTAGCTGTGGATGCAACCGGCAATCCATGTTTAATTCTTACAAGGCCATTATAACCATCAAGTATGACCCTGCGGGCAACTTCCTGTGGGAATATGAGGTGAAAAGCTCCGACGATGCTAGCGGTGAGGGCATCGCCGCCGATGCCGATGGAAACGTATACACCGCAGGATTCATCACCGTCGATGACGGCTTTAACGACATGGCAGTACTCAAATACGACCCCGGCGGGAACCTCCTTTGGTCCAAAAAAGAAGGCACAGGCGGAGAGCATGACGAAGCCTATGCAATAGCGATAGGCAGTTCAACCGTATATGTGGCCGGCAAAGGTGATTCATCCGGCATAACGGTGCTCATGTATGACCCGCTGGCAATCTGCTTGAAGTACAACAGTATCCCTCTACGGCAGGNGGTTACGCCAACGCCATAGCTGCAGATGAGAACGGCTATTATTACATCACAGGTTATGCAAACGGGGACTTCTTCGGAGTCTCGGACAGTTACTTTGTGCAGAAGGCCTCTTACTGCCAGTAAGGTCCCGTCCTGGAAACCTATCAGCCCCTCACCCCTTTAACCTGAGGACCTCGGGCGTAGAACCCAGCCCACAAGGTAGGGATTCTTCACAAAGCGGAAATGGCGGTCCCAACGGGAGTCGAACCCGTGTTTTAGCCTTGAGAGGGCTACGTCCTAGGCCACTAGACGATGGGACCTGCCGAATGGCTGGGGAGAGAGGATTCGAACCTCTATAAGCAGATCCAGAGTCTGCCGTGTTGCCGTTACACCACTCCCCAAGCTCAAGTAAATTATATACCACAGCAAGGAGCCCCTTGTAAATCCCCCCTCAAACAAGGGGGTCAAGCTCCCACCTCTGGAGCGGAGGCCCCAGGGCCGAGCCCCCAGCCCCGTGAGGGCAAGCTGAAGGGTCATCCTCTGCTGTTAAGCCCCTGGGGCGCTGCGAACTCAATTAGAAGCAGCAGAGGAGGTTGCAACCGGCCTCGGCCTTCCCATAATATAGGGGCAAAAGCGGAAAGCAAAAAGCGAGGCGCCTGTCATGCCTTGTATCCTGCTCATCGATGACGGCCCGGCCCTGGGCATTGCCCTGGGAGCGTTCTTCCGCTCTCAGGGGTTTGAGTTCCTCTCGGCCAGCACGGCCCGGCAGGGGCTGGCCCTGGCCCTGAGGGAGCTGCCGGATGCGGTGCTCCTGGACCTCAAGCTGCCCGACGGCGACGGCCTCCAGGTCCTCAGGGAGCTCAAGGGGGCGGCGCCAGAGGTGGCGGTGCTCATGCTCACGGGAGTAGGCCAGGTGCGCGAGGCGGTGGAGGCCATGCGCTCAGGGGCCGAGTATTATTTTCAAAAGCCCGTGGACCTGGAGGAGCTCCTTCTTATCCTCCAGAAGGCCCTGGGGTATGCCAGGCTCAGGCAGGAGGCCCAGAGGTGGCAGGGGCACCCCCACCCCATCGTAGGCAAGAGCAGGCAAGTGCAGGGCCTGTGGCGCCTGGTAAGCCTCATGGCCCAGAACCCCTCCACCACCGTGCTTATAGAGGGCGAAACGGGCACGGGCAAGGAGCTCCTGGCCAGGAACATTCATGCCCAAAGTGCCAGGGCCCAGGGGCCTTTCGTCGCCCTGAACTGCGCTGCCGTGCCGGAGGGCCTCTTTGAAAGCGAGCTCTTCGGCCACGAAAGAGGTGCCTTCACCGACGCCAAAAGCACCAAGCGAGGGCTCCTGGAGCTCGCCCATGGGGGCACCTTGTTCCTGGACGAGGTGGCAGAAATGCCCCTCTCTGCCCAGGCCAAGCTCCTCAGGGNGGTGGAGACCCTGAGCTTCCGCCGCCTGGGAGGCCTGAGAGACATCAGGGTGGATGTCCGCCTCGTCGCCGCCACCAACAGGGACCTGCAAGAGGCCGTCAGGACGGGCACCTTCAGGGAAGACCTCTACTGGAGGCTTAACGTTATGCCCATAAAGGTGCCTCCCCTGAGGGAAAGGCCTGAGGACATCCCCCTGCTTTCGGAGTTCTTCCTCCAGGAGCTTTCCAAAAGCACGGGCATCCGCAAGGAACTCTCCCCGGACGCCCTGGCAGCCCTGATGCGCTACCGCTGGCCCGGCAATGTGAGGGAGCTGAGAAATGTCCTGGAGCGAGCCCTGCTTCTGAGCCAGGGCCCCAGGGTCACGGCCAGAGNCCTCCTCCTTCCTTCCGGCAAGACCTCGGAGCAGGAGGCCCCCCTGAGCCTTCGGGAAGTCCAGTGCCAGCACATAAGGCGGGTGCTGGCCTACACCAGGGGCAACCGCACCCAGGCAGCCAGGCTCCTGGGCATCGCCCGCTCCACTCTCAACGAAAAGCTCAAGGACTGCGGACAACGCTACAGGGGCTGACCGAATTTCGGCCGCCCTGTAGCATTTCCGGCCACATCCAGGCTCTTCTCCAGGAAAAAAGTCTTTGCAATCCAAGCACTTCCTCCCCTGGCATGGGCCTTGCCTTTGGTGTTGGCCAAAAAGGCCAGGGAGGTAGCATGAAGAGGATACTCATAGTGGACGACGAGGAGGCGGTGCTTGTTAGCCTGCGCCATCTGCTCAGTGCCGATGGCGTGGCGGTCATCACCTGCCAGAGGATGGAGGAGGCCGAGGAGGCCCTGGAACGGTACCAGTTTGACCTGGTGATAGCGGACATAAGGCTCAGCGGGGTCTACGGCATAGAGGGGCTTGAGCTCCTGAGCTACATTCGCCAGCGAAGTCCCCAGACCAGGGTAATCATCATGACCGCCTACGGCTCTGAGCAGATGCGCCAGAGCGCCTACGACAGGGGGGCCTTCCATTACTACGAGAAACCCGTGGACGTAAACGACCTTCTTCGGAAGGTGCGGCAATGCGGCATCCCCGTGGGTGCAGCATAAGGAGGGGGGCAAAATGGCTGAATTGAGGAAGGTCTTGGTGGTGGACGACTCAAAGCTGATTCAGCAGATGTACAGACTGATCTTCTCCAAGTACAAGGGCTGCCAGGTCCTGGGCGCCCTTAACGGCCTGGAGGCCCTGGATGTACTGGCCTCCCAGGATGGCATAGACCTCATCGTGCTGGACATAAACATGCCGGTGATGAACGGGGTGGAGTTCATGCAGAAGCTCAAGTCCGAGGGGCTTTACAGGCACATACCCATCATAGTGATAAGCACCGAGGGCAAGGAGGAGGATACCCGCAAGGCCCTGAAGCTGGGGGCCTGGGGCTACATAGTGAAGCCCTTCAAGACCGAGATGCTCTACGAGATGGTGGACAAGGTGCTGGCCAAGAAACCGGCCTACCTTTACGGACAGAAATGAACTTCCAAGAGCTGCTCAGTGAATTCCTGGACGATGCCAGGGGGCACCTGGAGGTCTTTGACCATACCCTCCTTCAGGTGGAACAAGAAGGGGTGCTGAGGCCCCAGATGCTCACCGAGGCCCTGGGGGCCCTGCACACCCTGAAGGGAAATGCCGGGATGATGGGCTACGAGTCGCTCAGGGGTTATGTCCACCAGGTAGAGGAACTGCTGAAGGAACTCCAAGCGGCTCCGGAAAGGACGGACGCNCTCCTTCCGGCCCTTCTTCACTCCGCCAATGTGCTCCGGGCGGAGCTTAAACGCCTGGCAGAGGAGCCCGGGCATGTGCCCGAGCTCTCCCACGAGCAGGCCGCCCTTGGGGCCCTGTCCAAGGGCGCACGCCCTTCAGCCCCTGCCGCCACCTGGGAGCTCAGCGCCTACCTGGGCGGAAGGACGGACACCATAAGGGTGAAGTTCCGCAGGCTGGACGAACTCCTGAACCTGGTGGGCGAGCTGGTCATCCTGCGCACCCGTCTTAACCATGCCGAAGAGGCCCTTAGGAACACCTACGGCAAGGCGGCCACCCAGGAGCTACAGGAGACCCTGGAGCAGGTGGAAAGGACAGTAGGGGAGCTTCAGGAGGGCATAATGAGGGCCAGGATGCTTCCCATAGGCCATGTGTTCGGAAAGCTTCGCAGGGTGGTGCGCGACCTGTCCCAGGAAAAGAAGGTCAGACTCGTCCTTCGGGGAGAGGGTACCGAGCTTGACAAGACCGTGGTGGATGAGCTGGGTGAGCCCCTGCTTCACCTGGTGAGAAACGCCCTGGACCACGGCATAGAGCCTCCCCAGGAGCGCCGGCTGCGGGGCAAACCCCAGGAGGGGCTCCTGGAGGNCTCGGCCGTGCAGGAGTCCAGCTATGTCCTCATCCAGGTCAGGGACGATGGAAGGGGACTACAGCCTGAGCGCATAAAGGCCAGGGCAGTTGAGGCAGGAATCCTGGACCCCGAGGAGCAGCCTGATGAGCAGAGGCTCCTGGAGCTCCTCTTTGCACCGGGCTTCAGCACCAGGACAGAGGCCACCGAGGTCTCGGGCCGGGGAGTAGGCCTGCATGTGGTCAGGCGGAACATCCAGAGGCTGGGCGGGCATGTGGATGTGGAAAGCNCTCCCGGGCAAGGCAGCACCTTCACCATAAAGCTGCCCCTCAGCCTGGCCATAATTCCCGCCCTCATGGTGGAGGCCGCAGGGCAGGACTTCGCCCTGCCCCTCAGTGCGGTGCAGGAGACCCTGAGGCTTCGGGCCCAGGACATCCATGTCATCAACGGTCAGGAAGTCCTGGATTATCGCCTGGGCGTGCTGCCCGTGGTAAGGCTCAGCCGGTTCCTTAACCTGTCTGAGACCAAAGAGCCCAGGTACCTGGTGCTGCTGGGCCGGGCCCAGCAGAGGCTTGCCCTGGCCGTGGATGCCCTGAAAGGCCAGCAGGACATCGTCATCAAGCCCCTGGAGGGAACCCCAGCCTATGGCATCTCCGGGGCCTCCATCCTGGGCGACGGCAGGGTGGTGCTCATTGTGGATGTGCTGGCCCTATGGCAGAAAGAACACACGAGGAGGTGAAACCCTATGCCGGACCCTAAGCTACCGCCTGCGGGGCTCAGGGAGGATGTGATTCAGGAGGACATCCCTGTGGTGGTCTTCAGCCTGGGGGAGCAGTACGGGGTGCCCATAGTGCAGGTGCAGGAGATAGTGCGGGTAGGCCACATCACCCGGGTGCCCAACTCGCCCCCCTACATGGAGGGTGTAATAAACCTCCGGGGCCGGGTACTGCCGGTGCTTAACCTCAGAAAGAGGCTGGGCCTTCCGGGCAAAGAACTCACCAAGGCCTCCAGGGTAGTGGTCTCTGAGGTGGGCCAGAAGGTGATAGGCCTCCTGGTAGACAGCGTGCTGCATGTGCTGAAGATGCCGGCCTCCTCAATAGAGGAGCCGCCGGAGGATGTCCTGGAGGTGGACACCGATTACATCACAGGAGTAAGCAGGCTCCAGGACAGGCTGGTGATAATGCTGGACCTGGAAAGACTCCTGAGGCGCGAGCCCGCCGCCCAGGAGCAGCAATAGATGCAAAGGGGAGGTAGCCAAGATGAAGAAAGAAGGGAAGATCAACTGCTGGGAGTTCAAGAAGTGCGGAAGGGACAAGACCAAGGACTGCCCTGCCTACCCCAAGGGCGGCAGGGTGTGCTACCTGGTGGCCGGCACCATGTGTGGCGGCCAGGTGCAGGGCACCTATGCCCTGAAGATACAGAACTGCCGGGAGTGCGACTTCTACAAGGCCCTGGTGGTGGACAAGACGATCTAAAGGAGGACCATAGCCATGAAGGGTTTCTTGCTAAGCATTTTAAGCCTTGTGATATGCCTGCTGCCTTATGGGGCCCTGGCAGAGGAAGTGCTTACCTATAGCGGCTCCTCCACTATCGGGACAGGGGNGCTCTTGGCTGGCGCCAAGGATGCTTTTGAGCGAAGGACCGGGATAAAGCTCACGGTGCACCAGCCGGGCTCGGGCAAAGGGATAAAGGCCCTCCTGGAAGGCCAGGCCGATGTAGCAGGGGNCTCCAGGCCCCTAAAAGGCGCCGAAAAGAAACAGAAGCTCTTGGCCCATGTAGTAGGCTACGACGCCATCGGTGTCTTTGTCCACAGGAGCAACCCGGNGCAGAACCTCACCAAGGAGCAGCTGAAGGGCATCTTTACTGGCCGCATCAGGAACTGGCGCCAAGTGGGGGGGAGAAACGCCCCTATTACACCCAACACCGAGATCCTGGGCTCTAAACGGGCCACGGTACTCATGTTTCAGAAACTGGTCATGGACGAGGCGCCCTACGGCCAGGGCTTCAAGGAGATAGACCTGCCCAGGGACCAGCTGGTCCATCTGGCAAGAGACAGAACAGGCATATGCACAGTCAGCATCGGCCTCCTGTCAGCAGTAAGCCCAGAGGNGAGACGCCAAGTGAAGCTCGTCAAAGTCAACGGCATTGAGCCTTCGGCGGAGAATATAATCTCCGGTCGCTACATCATCGCCAGGCCGCTGCTCTTAGTGACCAGAGGGCTTCCCCAAGGCAAGACCGAAAGGTTCATTGATTTCATGCTCTCCAGGGAAGGGCAGGCAATAGTGGGCAAGAACTTCGTACCTGCAAGGCGCTGACAACTACTGCAATAAGTTTAAGGAGGCACGAAGATGAAACTGGGAATAAAGCTCACGGCTGGTTTCATGGCCTTGGTGCTCCTGTTGGTGATAATGGGAGTGGCGTCGTACCTAGGCGTTCAGAGGCTGGGACAGAGTACCTCCTTGCACCGGCAGGCAGCAGAGATAAGCTACCACAGTGCCCTCCTGGCCAAGCTCATAGCGCAGCAGCAGGATGCCATTACAGACTACGCCCTCACCAAAGNCCCGGAGGCTGAAGAAGAGATACAGGGCCTTGGCAGAATGGTCAGGCAGCAGCACCAGAGACTGGCCTCCCTGTTTACTGAGGAGGCCATACTTAAGAGCCTTCAGGAGCTTAGGGAGGNGCACGAGAAGTTTGAGGCCACAGGGCTGGAGATGGCCTCCTTGTTTGCGCAGGGGCGCATGATAGAGGCCAAGGTGACCATGGACAGATTTGATGTCCTGGCAGACATCATGAACGAGAAGCTCTCGGAGCTGGAGACCCGCAGCGCTGCCATTTCTGCCGAAGCGCTACAGACCGTCCAGAGGGCACGCAAAACCGTAGAGAGGGTGATTCTGGCAGTTTCCTTGGTAGCGGTAATGGCCGGCCTGGCGGTGGGATTGTCCCTGTCCCGCTCCATAACTAGGCCCATAAGCCAGATAGCGGCAGCAGCCCAGAGCATAGCCAAGGGCGACCTGGTAAGCCACAATCTGAACATCAAACGCTCCGACGAGCTGGGCGCATTGGCCAAATCTTTCAGACATATGGCCCACAGCCTGAAGTCCTTAGTAGCCGATGTGGTGAAGTCCTCCTACCAGGTGACCCTCTCTGCCGACGGCGTGGCCAAGGGGGCCAAGCGCATAGCCGGCTCGGCCCAGGAGGAGGCCTCGGCCACCGAGGAGACCNCCTCCTCCATGGAGGAAATGGCCGCCAGCATAGCCCAGGTGGCCAAGAACGCCGACGCCTTGGCCTCCAATGTGGAGGAGACCTCCAGCACCATCTCCGAGATGGCCGCCAGCATTGAGCAGGTAGGAAAGAACGCCGAGGTCATGGCCCAGAGCGTGGAGGAGACGGCCACCACCGTGGAGGAGATGCTCACCTCCGTGGAGCAGACCGCCCGCAGCACCTCCCAGATGGCCGAGGCTGTGGGGGAGACCTCCATGACGGTGGAAAACCTCCTGAGCTCCCTGGAGCAGGTCTCCCAGAGTGCCGAGGCCATGCGTCGAGGGGTGCATGAGGCCTCCAGCACCATTGAGGAGATGATGCGCACCGTGCAGGCCTCGGCCAGGCAGCTGGGGGAGGCCCACCGCCTGAGCCAGCAGGCCTTCCAGGAGGCCGAGGAGGGGGGAAAGGCTGTGTACCAGAGCATAGAGAGCCTTCAGAACATCGGTCGCTCTGCGGAGCGCACCAGGGACATCATCCAGGGCCTGGGACAGCGCTCCCAGGAGATAGGCTCCATTGTGGAAACCATCGAGGAGATAGCCGACCAGACCAACCTCCTGGCCCTTAACGCCGCCATAGAGGCCGCCAGGGCCGGCGATGCCGGCAGGGGCTTTGCCGTGGTAGCAGAGGAGATAAGAAAGCTGGCCGAGCGCTCCATGGAGGCCACCAAGGAGATAGCCCAGGTGATAAAACAGGTGCAGGCTGAAACGACCGAGGCAGTCCGGGCCACCGAGCAGACCTACCGGGAGGGCCAGGGGGGCATGAACCTGGCCAACGCCGGCAGGGATGCCTTCACCGCCATAGTCTCCGCCATGAAGGAAACCACGGAGCTGGTGGGCGAAATTGCCCGCTCCTCCGAGGAGCTCAACAAGGCCACCTCGCAGGTGATGCGCTATGTGCTGGACATGAACAACGCCTCCGAGGAGGTGGCCAAGGCAGCAAGGGCCCAGGCCGACAGCACAGACAGCATAAGGAGCCTGCTGGAGGCCATGAACCGGATGGTCCAGGAGGTCAACATTGCCATAAAGGAGCAGGCCTCGGGGGGCAAACAGGTGCGCCAGGTGCTGGAGCGCATGAAGGCCTCGGTGCAGGAGGTCAGCATGGCCGTAAGGGAACAGGTGGGCGGCGCCCGGCAGATAGTGCAGGCCATGGAGGCCATGAGCACCATGACCCAGGATGTGGCCGCCGCCACCCAGCAGCAGAAGCAGGGCACCGCCACGGTGGTCAGGGCCATGGAAGGCATGGGACAGATCGCCGCGGAGAACCTGAAGCTTTCGGAGGAGCTCAAGGGCTCGGCCGAAAACACGCTGTTTCAGATTGAGCAGCTCCAGTACAATGTCAGCAGCTTCAGGATTTACCGCAGCAACAACGGGCAGCGCTGCTGGGACATCCTGAACTGCCCGGACTCCAGCAGGCAGAAATGCCCCGCCTACCAGAGCGAGGAGGACCGCTGCTGGCTGATTTCGGGCACCTGGTGCAAGGGTGTGCAGCAGGGGGACTTCCGCTCCAAGCTCCGCAACTGCATGACCTGCGAGGCCTTCAGGGTCATTCAGGGGATTGCCTGAGATGAGCGCCCTGGCAGCCCTGAAAAGACTCGCAGGCACTCCCCCACTGAGGAGGCAGGTGGAGCTCCGAGAGCTGCTAAGGCAAAAGGAGGCCTCGGAGCTCCTGCCCCTCCTCAAGGCCGCCCTGGCCGACGAGGAGGACGCCTCCCTCAGGAACACCGCTATGGAGGCCCTGAAGTGCTTAGGACAGGAGGCGGTGCCGGTGCTCCGAAGCATCCTGCAGGGCAGCCGGGACGGGGAGCTCAGGCTCTTTGCCGCCCAGCTGCTGGGAGAAATTGGCTCCGAAAGGGCCCTGCCGGAGCTCATTGCAAACCTGAAGGAGGACCCCCATGTCAATGTCCGTGCAGCCTGTGCCGAGGCCCTGGGAAAGCTCCGTCACCCCAAGGCCCTCCAGGGCCTCAGGCAGGCCACCAGGGACGAGCCCTGGGTAGCCATGGCGGCGGTGCATGCCATGGGCCAGATAGGGGGCCCGGAGGCCCTGAAGCATATAAAGGAGGTAATTGAAGAAGGCCTCTATGTAGAGATGGGCATAGCTGCCCTCAGGGATTCGGCCATGCCGGAGGCCCTGGAGCTCCTGCTTCGGCTGGCCCAGCAGGCCCACTTGGCTGATGCCTCGCTTCAGGCCCTGGCAGAACTCTTCCTCACCCACGGGCTCAGGCCCTCCCCTCAGGCCCTTCGGCCCTTCGTGCCCTGGTGCCTCAGGAACCTCCAGGAGCACAAGGCAGCCCTGCTGCTTCTGTGCCTGAGCCAGAGCGAGCAAGGCCTTCCCCACTATCTCCAGGCCCTGGGTGATGAGGAGCTCCAGGAACATGCCCTGGAGGCCCTGCTTTCCCTGAGGAAGAAGGCGGTGGTGCCCCTGATAGAGGCCCTGAAGGACACCTCCAGGGCAGGCCGGCCCCTCATGGCCAAGTTGCTCGGCATCCTGGGGGAGGCAGAGGTGCTCGTCAGGAAGTTTCTCCAGGACGAGGACCCCGAGGTAAGGGTGGAGGTGGCCCTGGCTGCCGCCGAGCTGAAAAGGCCAGAGGCCCTGCGGGCCCTGCAGAGGCTCGCCCGGGACCCCGTGGAGGAGGTGCGCCAGGCAGCCCTCCTGGGACTCAAGGAGGCACATGGTGAGGCCCCCTGAGAAGTTCATGAGCATGGAGGAGTTTGAGCTTCTCAGGGGACTCATTCGCCAGAAGCTCGGCTTAGTGCTCAAGGGAGACAAGCGCCTGAGCCTCCATCTGAAGCTCCAGCACAGGCTCAGNCTCCTGGGGCTTTCCTCCTGGAAGGACTACTACCACTACATCCACCAGGAGCCCTCAGGCCAGGAACTCCTTCACTTGGCCGCCCACATAACCAACCAGGAGACATTCTTCTTCAGGGAAAGGCCTCAGCTGGAGCTGTTCCGCTCGGTGCTCCAGGAGCTGTGGCGCAAGAGGCAGCCCCAAAGGCGCCTCAGGATCCTCTCGGCCGGCTGCTCCAGCGGAGAGGAGCTTTACNCCCTCTCCATCCTGGCGTTTGAGAGCGGCCTCTTCAGCTGGGGCTGGCAAGTGGAGCTCTGGGGTGCCGATGTGAGCGCCCAGGCCCTCCAGGCAGCCAGGAAGGCCCAGTACGGGGCCCGCTCCCTGAGGGGCCTGAACGGCTCGGAAGAGATGCTCAAGAGGTACTTCCATGTGCAGGGGGGCCGCTATGTGCTTAAGCGCATCTACACCAGGGGGGTGAACTTCAAGCAGGTCAACCTGGTGGCGCCCCAGGCCAGGACGGCCTTCAGCGACATAGATGTGCTCTTCTGCCGAAATGTGCTCATATACATGGATGACGAGGCTATCCAGAAGGTGGTGGGAAACCTCCATGCCTGGCTCAAGGACGACGGCTATCTCTTCCTGGGCGCATCGGAGAGCCTCATCAAGAGGACGGAACTCTTTGAACCCCTGTACCTAAATGGAGCAGTCCTTTACCGCAAGAGAACCTGAGGTAAGGGTCCTGGTGGCCGACGACTCGGCCTTTGCCCGAAGGATGATCTCGGAAATCCTCTCCAGGGCCCCAGGCATCAGGGTAGTGGGCACGGCCTCCGATGGCAGGGAGGCAGTAAGCAAGGCCTTGCTCCTGGAGCCCCATGTGCTCNCCCTGGATGTGATGATGCCCCGACTGGATGGCCTTCATGCCCTGCAGCTCCTGGCCTCCCTGGGGAGCCCATCGGTGCTCATGCTTTCGCACTTCACCAAGGAGGGGGCAGAGCTCNCCCTCAGGGCCCTGGAGCTCGGGGCCCTGGACTTCGTGGACAAGGGCAGCCCCGGGCTGGCCCAGGAGCTTCCCCAGAAGGTCCGGGCCCTGGCGGGCAAAAAGCCTCCCCGAAGGCCTCCAGGCAGATGCCCCGTGAAGGAGCTCCCCCGGGGCTCAGGCCGCATAAAGGCCGTGGCCGTGGGGGCCTCCACAGGGGGTCCCCAGGCCCTGCAGATACTGCTTCCGGCCTTTCCCCCCGATGTGCGCTTCGGCCTCCTGGTAGCCCAACACATGCCCAGGGGCTTCACTGCCCCCTTTGCCCAGAGGCTCCAGGAGATGTGCCGGCTCCAGGTAAGGGAGGCCAGGCACGGGGACAAGCTCCACGACGCCCTGGTGCTGGTGGCCCCCGCAGGCATGAATATGACCCTGGAGAAAGACCTCACCGTAAGGCTTCAGCGCCATCCCCAAAGCCCCTACAGGCCCAGCATAGATGTGCTCTTTGCCTCGGCGGCCGAGGCCCTGGGCAGCAGAGCCATGGGGGTGCTCCTTACGGGCATGGGGGCCGACGGCCTCAAGGGAGCCCAGGCCCTCAAGGCCAGAGGGGCCCCGGTGCTGGCCCAAGATGAGGAGACCTCGGTGGTCTTCGGCATGCCCAAGGTAGCGCAGAAGGCAGGAGTGGTGGACAAGATGGTCTCCATCATAGACATGGCCGAGGCAATAGCCTCCCTGGCTTAGGGTGCCAGGGGAAGCCTCATCAGGACGGCACAGCCCCCTCCAGGGCCACTCTCAAGCCTCAGCGAGCCGCCATGCTCCTCCACCAACTTCCGGCAGATGCTGAGGCCCAACCCCGTGCCCTCCTTCTTGGTGGTGAAGAAGGGCTCAAAGACCTTCTCCAGGTCGTCCCCCTGGATACCAGAGCCGTTGTCCTGGAGGACTATCTCCACCACATCCTTCCGTCTCTGAGCCCTGATGCTCCCCCTGGTGGCCCCTGCCTCCAGGGCATTGTCCAGAAGGTTGAGAAAGACCTGGGTGAGCTTGTCCTGGTCTGCCTGCACCTTAAGCTCAGGGGGCACATCCACCTCCAGGGCTATGTCCTTCTTCAGGCGGATGTACTGCCTCAGACGCTCCAGGAAGAACTCCAGCTCCGTAGGGACGATGTTCAGCCTGGCAGGTCTGCTGTAAAGCAGGAGCTCCTCGATAAGGTTCTTTATCCTGTAGGCCTCCTTCAGGAGCACCTGAAGGAGCCCCTTGTGCTTGGCGTCCTCCACCTCCCGCTCCAGCACCTGGGCTATGGAGCTTATGGCAAACAGGGGGTTTCTCACCTCGTGGGCCACCCCCGAGACCACCTTGCCCACTGCCTCAAAGTGCTGCTTCTTCCTGAGCTCGGCCTGAAGCCTCTTTATCTCCGTGAGGTCCCTGAAGACCACTATCAGGCCCCGCTCCTGCCCCTCGGCATCTATGAAGGGCGAGGTGCTGAAGCCCACCGGCCGCCTCTGCCCCCGAGGCAGGGTGATTTCCACCTCCTGCCCGGTGGGCTGGATGTCCAGCATGGCCTCAAGGGCCGGGTAAAGCTCGGTAATGCGCCTGCCCAGGAGCTCCTCTGGTCTCAGGCCCAGGATTTCCGAGCCGGCCTGATTTATCCTGAGCACCCTGGCCTCGGCATCCAGCACCATGAGGCCGCTGGCGGTGCTCTGAAAGATGGCCTCGGAAAACTCCTTCTCGGCCCTCAGGGCAGCCAGGAGGCTGCGAAGCTCCTCCTCCATCTCCTTCCGCTCGGTGATATCGGTGACTATGCCCAGAATAGCCTGCCTGCCCTCGTACTGAATCAACCTGGTGGTGTTGATGGCATGTATCCTTCGGCCGTCCTTGGTCAGGAGGGTATACTCATAGGGGGGACATTCCTGGCCCCGCATATGCCGGCTGAAGTAGGCCTCCACCAGCTCCCTGCTTTCAGGGGCCACCAGGGCGAGGAAGTCAAAGTCCGGACTGTAGAACTCCTCGCGCCGGTAGCCCATCACCTCCTCGCACCTCCGGTTGGCATAGACCACCCGGCCCGCCCGGTTGATGAAAATCATGTTGGGCGACTGCTCTGCCAGGCTGCGGAACTTCTCCTCCGACTCCCTGAGGCCCTCATGTAGCCTGAGCATCTGCACCGCCGAGGCCGCCTGCGTGGCCAGGAGCATCATTATGGCTCGCTGGGAGTCGCTCAGGGGAAAGTCATCCTTCTTCCACAGGAGCAGCAGCCCCACAGGCTCCTCCTTGCTCTTGAGGGGAAGGAGGGCCACATAGTTGAAGCCGTGGTAAAGCATTNCCTGTGAAACCTGGTGGATGGCGTGGGGCTCGGGGGGTTGCAGGAGGCTTCCTGCCTCAAAGGCCTGCCTGAGCCAGGGCCCCTCAACGGAAAGGCGGGCAGGCAGGAGCTCCTCCTTCAGTCCCTGCACCGCCTGCAGGGAAAGCCCCTGGGGTTCCCTGAGCCACAGGGCACCGGCAGGGGCCGAGGCAAACCGGCAGGCGGCTCCCAGCACCGAGGGCAGGAGCTCCCGGAGGCTCGTATACTGCAGATACTCCACCGCCACATCGTGTAGCCTCACCAGCTCCTGGATGTCCTCCCTGGCGGCCTCAATGAGTTTGTGGGTCTCCAGGACCGAGGCAATTATGGAGGCCAGTATTCTGAGGGTGTCCAGGTCCTGAGGGGCCACCTCCTCCTTGGCCGCCACCAGTACCCCGAACACAGGGAAGGCCTTGCAGTGCACACAGCCGTATATCTTTGGCCTGCCCCTTACGGCCTTGGGACTCCTGCAGAGGGTGCCCTCCAGGAGCCAGCAGCGGTCATCAGGACTGCCGTAGGCAGGGCAGCCCCTGAACCTGCAGGCATTCACCTCCCTGCAGCGCCTCCGCTGATGGGCCACCACAGGGGCCACCGCCACCCTGCCCCCCAGGCCTTCAAGGCCTGCCTCCGGGGCCTCGCACACCAGGGGCTCTGCCTTGAGCACTGCCTGGGCAAAGGGATGGGAGCTTGAGAGTTCCAAGACCTGGGCACTTGTCCCGGAGACATCGCCTGCGGTATACTCCTGCCTCAATGTGCCGTCCTTGGGAGCTATGAGGCACAGGGAGGCAAAGCGGTAGCCCAGCTCCTGGGTGATGGAGCCCAGGAAGGCCTGCAGGGTCTCCCGAAGCGGAATCGTGGCCTTGAACACCTCCGAGGACAAACGGGCTATCACCCTCAGGTCCCTGGTGCGCCTCCTGACCTCGGCCTCCATCCCTTCGTAGAGCTGCTCAAGGCGCTGGGCCATGCGGTTGAACCCCTCGGCCAGGACAGCCATCTCCTGGGGGGAGGAGATACTCAGCCGGGTCTGGAGCCTCCCCTCCCCCAGGGCCTGGGCCCCCCGGGCAAGCTCCCCCAGGGGGGAAAACACCATTCTTCTTAAGAGAAGCACCAGGGCCAAGGCGCCAGGAGCCGCTATGACCAGCACAAACAGCCCTATGCGCTTGGCCGTGCCATGGGCCAGCTCCCTGGCCTCCTGGAAGGAAACCCTCACAGCCAGCACGCCCCTGAGGGGCCCCCGGTCCTTGTGGCAGCCCCGGCAGGGACGCTCATTCAAAAGGGGGCGAAGATAGAGCACCCCCTCGGAGGTGGGAAACTCCATGTCCCTGGGCTGGGTACGCATATCCGACGGAATGTTTACCGCCACAGAGCCATATCGGAGCCTGAGGTCAGGGCCAAAAAGGGCTACCTGAACCCCCGTGGCATGGTCCTCCACAAGGCTCTCCAGCACGGAGGGGTCCTTCTTCAGCACCATGAGCTCCTTTACCGCCCGGCGGAGCTCCGAGGCCGCTACTGCAGAGCGCCTTCGCTGAAGCTCCCTGAGCGCCTGCTCTTCCCTCTTTAGCACCAGCCAGGCCAGAAGCCCGTAGCTGAGCACCATGCCTGCCAGCATGAACCCCAGGAGCCTGAACTTTAGTGAGCCCTTCATTACACCCCCGGAAGGGAAGTTGCTTTTGTGCACAAAAGAGTTATAATTTAGACTTTAGGGAGAGGGCCGAAAAAAGGAGTCGGCAGGCACCCCAGCCTGCGGGGGGCCTGCCCAAGTGGGGGAGTGAAAAGCTGCATATCTGGTACCGTCCCAAAAAAAGGGACGCACTACTGGTACGCCCAGCATGTATGCCGCCCCACTGCCTTTGAGCCATCCCCTCCCCTTAGAGAAACACTTTGCAACCAAAAGTTGTAAAGTTTAGTTATTTTGTGTATCTTTTTTGGAAAAATATAGCCGAATGGATAAACTTTGTCAAGGCGAATTTTGCGATTTTGTAAAAGACTTAAGCAAAAGGCTGCGCCAGGTGCGCAAGGCTGCAGGACTTACCCAGGCAGAGCTGGCCAAGAGGTTAGGCATAGCCAATCCCACTCTCAGCAAGTATGAGCGGGGGCATCGGGTGCCTGATGCAGGGCTCTTGTGCAGGCTGGCCCATGTGCTGGGCTGCGACCCGGGCTGGCTTCTCACAGGGCACGGCAGGCAGCAGAGGCCAGCCTCCCTGGAGGTTTACGGAAAGCTCCTGGAGGCCCCGGGGCAGGAGCCGGTATATCTCACCAGCAGGGGGCTCATGCCCCTTAAGAAGCTGGCCGCTCTGAAGGGGCTGACACCTCAGGAGTTTGAGCACCACTGGGTCCAGGAGGCCCCGGGAGTGTTTGACACCTTTGTAAGGGTCAGCATCTATCCCTTGGCAGCGGCAGGGCAGCGCAAGGCCCTCTGCGGGCCCCAGCCCTCAGGCTCGGTAGTGCTGCCCCTGGAGATGGCCAGGCCGGAAGTGAAGGTGGTCAGGGTGCTGGGCAAGGCCATGGAGCCCACCATCCTGGAGGGTGCTGTCGTTGGAGTAGACACCCGGGACAAGTCTCTCCAGAGCGGAAGGCTCTATGCCCTCTGGCTGGAGGCAGAGGGGGCGGTGCTCAGGAGGCTCTTCGTGGAGGCCAAGAAAGTCTGCCTCAAGGCCGACAATCCCTTGTTCCCACCCCTGCACATAGACAAGGAGTACTTGAAGGAAATCCTCCTGGGCAGGGTGGCCTGGGTGCTTCAGTGGGTTTGAGTCTCACCACATCTGAAACATCCTGACTTGCAAATGCTTAAGATAGCGAATCCACATACTGGATTTCCTACTCAGTGGCTGACCTCTCTACGGTCAAAGGCGATGGTGGTTTCAGCCGCCGNCCTCTACCGTGTCAAGGCATCCAAGGCAAAACCCGGCGGGACCTCCTAAACCCTGATTTTCCCTTATGTTGCAATGGGTTAGTGCCGTTATCAACAGCCTCGGTTTTTGCGTATTTTGACCCATTCTGCCTGTTAGTATCTCATTTTCTATTACGGTATTATTACGGTCGGAAATCAGGCCGCACTTTCTCCGCACTGCGGAAAAAGTCCTTGTCCACCGTAAGGCCACTTGCCGTGGACAAGGCGGCCCAGGCGGACGCCCCTGATCCACCGCAAGGGGCCTTGTCAGGGACAACCGCTAGGTGAAGTCCTGAGCCCACCAGGCCACCGAGAGGGACAGAGTCCCTGCAGCGCTTGACAGGGCCAGGCTCCCCTGCATACACTTTCAGCATGGCAAGGCCGGAGGCAGCCTTATGGGAGATAACCCATGAGAAGGTTCGGGAGGCCGTCAAAAGGATTGTGCAGGAGGCACAGCCCCTCCTGGTCATCCTCTTTGGCTCCTATGTGAGGGACCAGACTGGCCCCAATAGCGACGTAGACATCCTGGTGGTAATGCCCGATGAGGTGCAGAACCCCAGGCAGGAGAGCGTCCACCTCCGCAGAGCCTTGAGGGACATCTTCATGCCCACGGACATCATCGTGGTGCCCAGGGTGGGAGCAGCTGAAGGAGATACCCGGCACCGTGCTTCACGAGGCATGGAGCAAAGGCAGGGTCGTCCATGAGCGGTGAGTTCAGAAGGGTTCCAAGCTCACCCCGGGAGTGGCTTGAGCACGCCGAAAGCGACCTCAGACTTGCTCGCCTAGCACTCCACCAGACCTTGAGAGGTCGATTTCCATCCTCTCCCTTTTGCTCCGGGGAGCCGCCTTCGCCCTGCTCTGCAGAGCTGGCAGGCTCCTTGGGAGTCTCCTTCTTCCTCTGCTCACTGCCCAGCTCCTCCAGGAGCTTCATAGCCTCCTGAGAGGTCTTCAGGCTGTTCACTATCTCGGCGGCCTCCTTCTCGGACCGACCGGCCTTGACCAGGGCCTGCTTGATCCTGACCTTCAGGGCGGCTCCTATGGGCGTCTGCGGCTGGGCCCCTTCGGTCAAGCTCCTCAATGTCCATCAAAGTATCCCCAAATCCTCCTTCACCAGGGNGACTATCTCCAGGTCGCTGAGCGTGAAGTACTTGAAGAACCAGCCTGTCTGGGCATCCCCCGCTATCCGGCCTGTGCCTCGCCTCGAGGCGTCTGCCTCGGCCACCTCAAAACCGTCCTGAAGTCGCTCCAGGGCCCGCAACCTCTCCGCCGAGGCCGGTTTCCTGCATACCATGTAGAACTCCCCCTCCTCTGCCCTGCGGCCCACCCGGCCCCTGAGCTGATGAAGCTGCACCAGCCCGAACCGCTCGGCGTTGGCCACCACGCACGCCCGCAGGCCGGGCACGTCTATCCCCACCTCCGCTGCAGAGGTGGACACCAGCACCTTCAGGGCGCCCGAGGCGAACCTCCGGAGCACCGAGGGCTTGTCCCTCAGGCCACCGTGAAGAAGCCCCACGGCGTCTCCAAACCTCCGCACCCAGTACTCATATGCCTTCAGCACAGGCTTCATGCCCCCGTGCTCTGAGTCCACCGAGGGGTAAACTATCAGCGCCTGTCGCCCGCCCCTGACGGCGGCCTCCACTGCCTGAAGCGCCCTGGACCGACCTGCGGCGTCCACCACCAGCTCCGTCCGCACCTGCCTCCTGAAGGGCAGCTCATACAGCACCGAGACATCCATGATGCTCTGGACAAAAAGGGCGTAGGTGCGCGGTATCGGCGTGGCCGACATCTCCAGCAGGTTGCACTCAGGCGTAGGAAGCAGACGCTCTCGCTGCCTTACCCCGAACTTGTGCTGCTCATCGGCTATCACAAGACCCACCTTGTGGTAGCTCCAGTTTTCATAAAGCAGGGCGTGCGTGCCCACATACACATCTGCTGGGGTATGCCGCCCCAGCTTCCCGGAGGAACTCCACAGCGCTACATNCCCCCTGCCGGCCAGTGCCTTGGCCGCCCTCCGGTAGGTCTGCTCCGCCAGGATCTCCGTGGGACAGAGCCACAGCACCCGCCAGCCCGCAGAGAGGGCCGCAAGGGCGGCGCACAGCGCCACCTCCGTCTTGCCGGAGCCCACATCGCCTACCAGAACACGCCTCATGGGCCGGTCATCTTCAAGGTCCTGCACTATCTCCCTTNCCGCGGCTTCCTGGGAGCCCGTGAGGCTGAAGGAGAAGGAGGCGATAAAGTCCTCCAGGGCCCCATGGTCCACCTCCAGGGCTACCCCCTCGGCTCCGTAAACCTCCGCCTTCCTGGAAAGCTCCGCATAGAGCTCCCTGTAGGCCATGCACCAGCGGGCCATCTCCATATCCTCCCTGTCCCTGGGAAATTGCAGCATCTGCAGGGTTTCCCCGAGGGAGGGTATCCCCCTCCTGAGCCGCACATCCTCGGGCAGAGGGTCGCTTTCGTCATCCACGAACGCCAGCCAGCGCCTCACCTCGGAGGCTTCCATCCTCCCCCTGTAAAGCGGCTTCAGCCCAGTCACCCCGTCCTTCAGGACACGCGGGTGCACCATCACTCCATCTTTCACCCTGCCCAGAGGAGCACACGGGAGCCCTCCCTCAATTTTCCGCGTTGCGGAAAATCATCCCAAGAGAGAAGAAGGAAGGGGGTTACTCCCTGCTCCCCTCCGTTGCCCTTCCCTTGCAGCCCTCTTCCTTTCCATTTGGATGTTTCACTATTTCTGTTACATCAGATCTCTAACAATTGCTCCAAAAATGAGCTCACCTAAATGTTTTCCAATCAATCTAATTAATGGATCTTCCGATAATTTTTTTAAATCCCTTTCTCTACGAAATTCGGACCAATTGGCTCCATACTTCCCAAATTCACCCATGTATCCGTAAAGGATGGGTCAGTGTCAAAAAATCCTAACGGATCAAGTAAATTAACAGGATTATTTCTTATATACCTGTAAAGACTAACATCCCCACCTGCAAACCCAATCGGGTCCTCACTCACAAACCTCTCGATCTCTACATCATAATACCTTGCCCTGTAATAATAAAGCTCTGTCTCAGGGTCATACTCCCTTCCTGTAAAGGCAAGCGGCTGGATCATGTCTCCAGGCTCTGAATGCACCTTTCCAAAGCTCTCATACCTGTAGCGCTGAGCTGTCCCTCCTTTGTCATCCGTAAGAACCACAATGCTCCCCAAGGCATCCTTATGATAAAAGTATGCCCTGCCGTCTCTTTCCATCGCCAGAGGGTCGTCTATCCCAATGTTGTGCGTGTAGCGGGCACTCAGTGTGCAGGTGTCGGTGTCCGGCGGGCAGGCATACTCTGCAAGCACATCCATGCCGTCATAGAGGTATCTCGTTGTCTGTACCCCGCCCGCCGCACTAGCATAGAGGATTACAATGAAACATGCCATTCCTATTAGTCCTATAATTCTAAGCGCTAATATATAGCCTGAAGTTTTCATCAAATTCATAAACGGATTTAACTTTCCGAATGTTCTATGCTGAGAATAATAATCTAGGACATATTGTTGAATTTTTTCTGGCCAGAAAAGACATATAATCCCAACTGCGAGGAATATTAGCTCACATTGCTACAGCTTGCCGAGGGGGTCGGAATGTATCGGAGGCATGTCGGCGCCGAGGGATTTCCAGGAGCCAGTTTTACGGGTATAAGCGGGCCTTCCAGGAGCGGGGGTTTGAGGGCCTCATAGACCGGCTACCTGTGCCAAAGACCTTTCCGAACGAGACGCCAAAAGAGGTCAGAGACAGGGTGATAGCGCTCTCCATAGCTACTCCCAGGACCAATGGCTTTGTGGAGCGGTTCAACAGGACGGTGCTGGATGAGTTCTTTCGGGAGGCCTTCAGGAAGAAATTTTACGTCTCTTTGGAAGAGCTCCAGACAGAGCTTATGGATGGTTTCAGTACTACAACAACGAGCGTCCCCACAGGGGATATCGCAACATGGGGCGAAGACCTATTGAGACCATCGAGGAAGGGAAAACTCGCAGAAAGGAGGTGATGAAGAAAGCAGTTTAGCAGATATGCCGAAGAGGAGAAGACTGTCAGGCAAGTCCTTGACTTTTACACGACAGGGCTCCTCTCATGTACGACCCCATTTGTCCATTCACTTGCTACTACCAGTTTCTTAGGGGGGGTCCTACTCGCAATGCGCGAAAAATTCTTGAGGCTACCTTAAATTTAAGAGTTAGTTATATCATTTAATACTTTATATTTCTTTCTTTTTTCCTCGGTCCATTTCTTCGTGGGACGAATAACTTCCAACATTTTCTCCGCGATAATCTTCTTTATTCTGTTTGAAGCAGAAGAATTTTCTAACGTAGGAACAAGCCCAATGTTTATGACATATTCCATATTAGCGAACGATATGTTCCTCAAAGCCTCTATCTCGCTGTCTTTAATGGACTCTACAAATTTCTGGAAACTCTGTTGGTCTTTTATGGTCTTGAGCCGGGCAAGCAAAGTTTCGCTCTCGCCCCCTCTAGGATGTTTGGATTGAAGACCCTCCTTTTTTACGCAGTTCATAAGACCATATCCAACAGAAGTCTTAGCTCCAAAGCCAATGCTGCCAGCCCTCTCAAATGCCTCCTGAAGAAGGGACTGCCAGTTTCGAATCTTTTCGGATAACTGTGTCCTCTCTAAGCGTGGCAACATGGTGCAATAAAATGTTAGTTCTGTTCCCGGAGGTATCGTCAGAAAGAAAACCGGTGTGGGTTGCCCTGCTTCATGCGGACTGCCTTTATCCTCATAGTAGTCCTTGTAATGAGGATTGATTATATCCACTGCAAGGCCATCCTTCTCTAAAGCAAAGAAAGCATCCCAGAAGCAGAGGAGTCCTTGCCAATGAATATCTTTGCTTTTAATTTTTTCGACGATTTCTTTAGTTGTCTGTTTCACGTCGTCGATGGAATACATTTTTATCCATTCCCGTAAAATATCCTGGCCAGTCTCTTGTCCCATCCATTTATTAAACGCTTCCTTCCNCCGCTTGNCCTCGCGTTGAAGAGGTTCTGGCATGCCCCTTGGCTCTTTCATATAGACGCTTTCGGAATCATAGCCAAAGAGCACCCAAACAAGAGGAATGTTCCATTCCGAATTGCTAAAAAGAGCAAGTTCTTCAGCTGCTTTGCGCATCACACCTTTTACAGAGAAACCAGATAGATAAGGAAGGCCGTAGGGGGTCATGAAGGCAAAACCGTTTTCAACTGGGTGAGGATTGCCTAGTCCTGTAGCGAGAGGGGCGGTTGTCTTCATGGTTATACTGAATCGCTGAGCCTCAGGGATGGATTCAGCCATAGCTTCCTGGCGTTCTATTAAACTTTTAATCAAGCGCCTGTCTTTTTCGTTCAGAAGACATACATCCTTTAAGGCACCAAGTTTTTCAGCGTCTGAGTTGAAATACAACAAAAAGCGGTGCCCAGGTGGAGTGTTTTTTACCTCGCCACTCGGTATATACTTCGGTATATACGGAGGAAGTCCTTCATTTGCCTTCATGCTTTGACTCCTGGGATTTGTATGCATCGGCCAACTGGCGAAGCCATTTGAGTACCTTCATGGTCTCTTCTGTAGCTAAGCGGTACTTGCTAGGTTCATCGCTTTTGGACCAGTCATCCAATCCCTGCCTAGCCAGCCATTCTTCCACGTGCTCGTGGAGAGCTTCATACTCTTTATGTTCTATACTTTCTTTGGCCAGAAAATACATTGCCTGCATAAGCCCATTAGACATGATAAGCGCAGGAAAGGACTTTACCAAATTGGTGTACGCCCGTGCATAATGTTCTTCATAAACACTTTTGACTTTCTCCAAGGCAAATCTTGCCCGCTCTTGCTCCAGGTCTTTTATGCTCATGACCCACCTCCGCAAAACCTCAAAATTNCCTGTCCTCTACCAGTTGTAGCGTCTCCGCCGAGTTGGAAAGGCTTTCCATCACAGTGCTCTTGTATTTTTTCGAGTATCTGGGGGGCGCTCATTTCACCCTCTTTCCGGCGGCTGTCGCTTGCCATGACCAAGCTAACGAGGACTGTTTCCGGCGGCAGATTTTCCGTATAAAAGAGCCCTCCTTCTTTCGCCGTCCCAGAGGCGTCATCTATGCGAACATGGGGTTCAACTCCTGTGGCATTTTTGACAAAGAATGAGAACTCGCTGTCGTTAAGAACAATAGTGTGGTTTTTTATCTTCTCACGGAAAAATTCAAAAGAATCATTAGCAGGTACAGCATTCTCACCAAGCCATTCAGCAGCAGGCTTAAAATCCTCCCAGCTGTTTGCTTTATTCGTATAAGCATAGTTTTCTAAATACAGGGNATTACCGCTAAGTAATGAGTCGTTCGCGATACATTCTGCCGCCGATATCGTGGGGCATTTAATCCTGTGGTCAGATATGCCAGCAATATCAAGCAAGCGCGCAAGTTTAGCGAGAGCCAAAGAACTGGTAGCGTATACAAAACCTTCCTTTATAGAACGAATTGGAAACAGCACCAGTTGAGCATCAGAAAAGCTGACTGCNCCGGCATGTTCGCTGGAGCTTCCTGCTTCTGGCCCGAAGATGGTCTGCACCTCATCCCTAAGTTTTCCAGCAAGTGCATGGCGAAGTGCCCCTTTTATGCCTGAGCCAGCTAAGAGAGGATGCTCTGTGTGACGTTCTCTTTGTATGGGATTGTCTATCAGGCCAAGCGCTGTGCCTGCACCCATATGCACAGGACTTACGCAATAGATGAACATTATTCGGCTATCAGTGAACATCTTGACCTCCTTTACTTCTCAGCTCATCTTTCCAAACCAAACCCGGCCGAANCCCTCGCGGTGGCGGGCTTGCTCATCCTCGGTACTGGCGCTATGGAGCAGTCCGTTTTGCCAAATGACATCAAGCGCTGCTGTATCACCTTCGATGGTTTCAAACCAATATACGCTACCAGCTGGAGCCATTCTTACTGCGGGCTTAGGCCTTTGTTTGGCCATATCCCAACCGCTGACTACCTCGTGGCGTGGCACCACCGCAGAAATTAAGCGGGCTTTCAGGTCATTTACCAAGAGTACAAACTCGTTATCTTGTCTTACTACATAGGGAGGTAACCATCCCCCCCTGGATGGGCATGGGGTTGCCAGTACCATTCGGAACCGATCCCATCCCCTTTCTGGACTCCCCAGTGCTTCCAACTCATGGNGAAAGGTCTTAATTTCGGCCCCGCGCATGTCCCCACCAAGGCATACAAGTCCTGTCTGCGGCAGATTCCCCTTGTCATGTTCAAATGCCACTACAAACCCCGTTGACTCGGCAAAAGCCACTGCCTCCGAGGNATAGATTCTTCCAGTTTGAACTGTGCGTTTTACCCTGTCCAGGGCTATCCCAAGCCTGAAATCAACCTTCCACAGTTCCCCGCTTTTTACAAGATATTTCTGGGGGAATTCGCTCCCTTTGAGATAGTTTTTCAACGCCGTTAGGTGCATCCAATATCCTGAGGCCGGTTTGCTGTCCCTGGGAGTCCGAAGAACTGGAACCATCCTCAATTCTTTAGGATACGATATCTGACAACTTGCGAACCGCTCAATCGGTACCGGCCGGTATGGGTAACATTTGGGCTCTCCATTTTCCTCCATTACTGTCAAGTCTGCCGGAAGGGGAAAATATATATCGCCACTAAGCTTGCCAACTCCTACCCAACGGAGGGAAAAGTTACCGAGTTGAGCATAGATAATTGCCGGCCCATTGCTTTTCTCTGCAGCTTCTTTAAGCAGTCCAGCCTCGGCTAAAACACGAGAGGCCACAGCGCCCGTAAACACAGATGGCCAAGGCGGCATAAGGACCTCGCCGTGGTCACCAGGGCCGCCGAAAAGCCGATTACCTCGGAGATGAAGTACATCAAGCGGTCTCAGAAAAAGCACGGTAATCTTCATTCCCTTTTACNCCCGCCCTTCCCGTGCGAGAAATTCGGCAACAAGGAACATTTCTTGGAGCCATCTATTCCTTGCAGGTGTCGTTTCCGAGAATCTTTCTGCCGGCTCTGTCCCTTTAAGAGCAAGAGTGTCTATAGCCTTACTGCAGCAAACAAGCCTTTCAACGATATCTCCTACATCTTTTGCACCTTGACGCTTAAGACGATGGACAATAATTCTTTTGAGGACATCATCATCTGGAGGGATATCCTTTAGCACTTCATGAATTATATAAACTGCGCGCCGTGAGACTCCCTTCTCGGCAAGTCTGTCTCTGAGTTCTATAAGTACCCGAATGGCTGAGATATCCTCATAATTCCATTTACTTACAAGTCTTGCGATACCACCGGCACGCTTTTCTATAGTGATACAGAAGGCATTACGCCCTCCGAAGACTTTTGCTCTGCGCTCGGCATCCCGGAGACTTCTGAGCACCCGACCCAGCGGTGCTTTATGGTGTGCTACAACAGCACCGATTGAAGCGGTAGCCTTACTGCCCATAAGGNGATAGATGTTTCTACTCTCCTCGTAATATGCATAGCCCCCCGAAAGCTGCAGCCGGAATTTCCCTGCCTCCCCGACTAATTTGGCCCATTCTTCGTCATTTTTAAGTTCTATACCAGAATAGAGAAGACGAAGGCTCCCCATAAGCCCAAGAAGATCACGAACACTGACCATGGCTAAAAGGTCATCTCCNCCCGCATAGATGAGTTTTCCGCTGAAAATTTCTTCTACTACATGCCGGGCAAGTTTAATGGCAAACTGGTTCAAGGCCCTGGAGATGGCCTGATGCCGAGCGGGCGTATTTGGCCGTTTGGCATTAAGATATCTGCTAATTTTCTCGCGAAATTCACTTTTAAGTGCACTGCTGGTAGAGGAATGCAATATTTCTTCATAAGTTGGTAGTAAACTCACATCTGTCCCCGAAAGCCATGCTCCCATTCTGTCGCCATCCATGAGGACAAGAGCATAATATGTTTCTGGCTTAGTACCAAACAATTCCTCTATGCTTTTTTCGAGTTCTTGGCTCCTTTCCTGGTCTTCTTCCTCATCTGTTCTATCAAGCAATATCGGCAGCGTAGTAAAAACATCAAAGAGCTCCTTTTCTTCCTTTTTCAGCTCTTTCAGTTTTTTCCACNCCCGACGAGGAAACGCCGCACGAGCACTCGGTCTTTCTCTTATCAGTTTGTCAAGTGTATTTCGGGATATCTTGAGTTGCCCCTCGCGGAGCCTCTTTATAGCTGTTTCAATTGATGGAACCAGAGCCATGGTGTAAGTAGAAACTACATATCTATTGAGGCTCTTTGCTTTTATTATTTCTTCTGTATATATAGAAGGCCAAAAACGCTTGAGCGTGCACCAACCACAAAGAAACTCTCCTTCGCGTATAAACCCTGCGTTATTACTCAGTCGCTGCCAAGGGGTTTCTTGTCTTCTGCCAACAGGCTGGTGAAGCTTTTCTTTGCTATCGGTAAGCCATTCTCTTTCCCCACAGATGCTGCATCTATAACCATGTTGAATTGTGCTCTCAAATACTCTAATGCTTTTGGTAGCCGCATGGAGCTTATCAGCCAGACGATACAAATATGTATAGGCAGCGCCGGCGTTCGGTTCATATAACTTCCACTGACCAACGATTAGCCTTGATGAAAGGACATTCCACACTTCTGCTGCCATTTCCCACGGGCCGAAAACAGAAAGGAGCTTAAAAAGTTGAGTAGCATCAACACCCGTCCCGGACTCTTTCACTAAGTGCCATGGTGCGGACGCCCAGTAAATTTCGGGAAAATCTTTGAACTGCTCTTTCAGCTGCCCAAGAGTTGTCTCAGGAACTTTGTCAGGTTTAAACAGGCGTTCTGCTGAGGCATGGGCCTGTTTAAGTGCCCATTCTCTTGCTCTTCTTTCTATGTCTACAACTATACTGCCGACTTGGTCAGAGGGCACCAAAGCCACAAACCGGTTTGGTAGTGCAGCGGCCATCCTGGGGTCCACGTCAAGGGGCTTTTCCTCGCTATCTTCTTCCTGTGGACAAATCCCTTTTTTGACCAACCATTCGTCTGTAGGGGGGACACCACGAAGGTCAGGAAACAACACCGAGTCTGGACCAAACCTATCACAAATTGGCTCCATAGCCTGCCAGCAGAGAAGGGAGAGAAAATGCGAGCCGGCCCAGAGGNCAGATACGCGTCGTGCTTGAGCTATGAATTTCTGGACCGGGCCAAGGCTGACTACAAGAATAGCCGGCTGGCTTCCTAACGAGAAAATGCCAGCCAATGCAGAGCAAAGCTTGAGATGGTCCCATATGGAGTGCTCGGGACTTCTGGTATCTGCAGGAAGGAGCTGCCATAGCACATTCAAATCGGGAGCAGGAGTTTCCGGCCCAAATCGCCAGAATTTAAGAAAGGTCTTTTGTGCATCAACCTTATTCTTGTCATCGCGCACAATGAGCTTCTCAAAATGGTCTGTCGAGACCCTCTCGATATGTTCTATTCCTATATTGCGGAAGTGCTCCTTGATCCGTATTCGTTCTCCAGAGACGGGATGAATTAACTCAGGGTTATTTGAAAAACTGACCTTGGACCATTCTGGAAGGGGCCCACGACGCCAGGGAAGCTTAGGGCGGTCTGCGTCTGCTGCCCACCTGTCCGCTTTCTTTACATAATCGGACAGCTCTGATGGCACTACCTCCGTGCCGAAAAGCTCCTTACAGAGGTTTCTAACAGTGCCTCCCTCATGAGAGCCCCTAAAGAGCACTAAGGCCTTCTCTGCTGGGTCATGCACCCAGGCCGCAAGTTTTGCTTTCCAGAATATGTCATTTAGCTTGAAGGATTCCATCTTCTCAGCCGTTTATCAAGCAGTTCATGAATTTTTTTCCAAGTGTCCGTGGTCTTTTTCTGCAAATCTTTTTTATCATGGTGAAGAAGGGAAAACAACCTTTCCGGCAAACCATAGGGCAGATGGTAGATAACACTCTGGTATCTTTTATCTTTCGCCATAACTTTAAACCGTATAGGACTTGCCAATCGCTGCCTTTCCCATGCTTCAAGTTTCCAGTTGTCACCTGCGGGATACCCAAGGAGATGTATCCCCGAAACCTTCTTATCGCCGATGCTTTTTGCTNCCTGCCGCATCTCCGCTTTAATCTCTGCGAGTAAATTTACGATTTCTGGCCATGTGTTTAGCTCCTTCGAAAGCCATATCAATGGCCCTTTTTTGTCTGACCCAATGGCGTGCGGCCAATCCAGTTCCAGGCAATCCTCTAACGCCCTGACGGGCAGCTCCTCCTCCTTTTCTGGAAGTGTAGGAAAAACTTCTGAAGTCCTCAGATATAAAGANCCCCAGCCATTTCTGCACCTTGAGCCAAGAGAGCCAAACCAGTGAATCAATTTCATCACTTTTTGGAGGTCTATAATTTCTTCCTCGGTGAGCCATCCTCTTAGGGTAAGCTCGGTTTCGCTGTCAGGAGCTACTGCTGGTGGGTGGGCAAGCCTACCCGCTCTCCTAATAGTAATAGGACCAAATCCCAGATATACATCGCTTCTGACAGACCTATTTCGGGACGTTTGAATTTTTTTAAATTGCTGTGGCCACTGGGTGTCTCTCAGATTTCCACTTTGCCAGCTCTTGAGGGAAATGATTAACCTGGACCGCATGGACCATTGCTTCTTATCGTGCTTCTTATCGTGCTTCTCATCGTGCTTCTCATCGTGCTTTAGCCATGTGTGGCCAAAAAGCTCTCCTTCTTTTTCTCTAAGTTTTTCTCTAAGTTTCACATAACTGTATTCATAGTCCTTGGCTTTTAAAATGCGCCACCACTGACGAATCAGGGCCTTAAAAGGAGGGGTGCGCCATTGGCCCTTCTGCTCGGCATTGCCAAGAAACGCCGGGGTAATAAACCGCACTTTGTATTCCTGCTGCCACATTTCCACTTGCATCAGTGGGCCTCCCGCGGCCGTTTCGATTTGACCACGATAAGGTTCTTGTCTATTATCAGGCCATAGCGCGTATCTCCATAATCGCCCTTAGAAACTATCTCATAGCGGTGGGTAAGAGTCACGGGCAGTTCCTCTCTTATAAAGCCGTTGATACGACTTATTTTCTGTCTTACATAGGAATCTTTAAACTGCCAATTCCCATTCTCATCCTTATGGCGGCCCTCCATATCCAGAGCCTTGGAATGAGAGATTTCTTTCAGGAATTCATGCACTTTTTCCCAAGGCTCTTGATCTAGGAGCTCTCTGACAGTGGGGAAACAGGCGGTGCAGTCCTGGCAATATGGTTTTTGGGGGTACTTGCACATTTCTTCCTTCCTCCAGGCCAGCATCCTATAAAAGGCCAGTTCCGTAGGCGTAAAATCCACAGTGTATTCACCTATTCGCAAGACCCTTTCGTCCAGGTCTATTATCAACTTGGGGGGCGTAGTGGCTAAATCTAGGTTTCTTTGACCCTCGGCTACGAGCTTTCTAAAACTTTTTCCCCTTAGGTGTCGACCTATCTTATCTCCAAGCCTCACAAAGGGGAGCTCTGCCAGCTCCACCTTGATGTCTTTAGTGCTTATGGAGCTTCCGTCTCTGAGCTCCAAGGATATGGGCTTGGGCGGAGGATAGAAAAATTCTGGATGGCCCTCTACCTCGGCAGGGCTTACCAGCACATGATAAAGCCTGTCCCATGGTCTTCCAAACAGTCCCAGGGCCGAGCCGATATAAAAGCTCATGGTCTTCCTTCCGCCGGCAAGGGAGCAGTGGAGCCTGGCGTTGGGGTCTGCGGCCTTTTTTTGGATGAGCTTGGTGATAACATCTCCAAAAAGCTCGTTGTCCTTATTTGTGCGAATATCCTCCAGTAGGTCCTTGCCCCGTTTGGGTATAACCACTGAATCTTCGGTAAAGGGAATGTTGAGGTTGTAGTCTCTGCTCAGGGTCTCAAGCNCCTTTTTCTTAAAGAGGAGCTCCTTCATTTTCTCCTCTCCGGCGGTGGTGGTCACTACGTAGAGTTCATCAGGCTGGATGCCTTCTCGGGCCAAGGCATAGATGGTCTCGGTGATTATCTGCGGAGAGGTTCCAAGAGCAAATATGAAAATCTCTTTCTTCATACTGGAAATATATCCAACGGCGCAGGCCTTTTCAAGTCTTGAAATATTTCAAAAATATTTGTATGTTTTCAATCCGGTGCCTGAAGCTCAATGCGTCCCAGTCCGAAAGTGGCGCTCTTACCCACATGGAAGACCTCTGCAGCCCTGAGGACGCCCCAGAAGGGTGAAAGTTCCCCCTCGTAGTCCACTTCACCTACCACACCGCCCAACTTCATCCTGGCCTGTTGGCGGCTAGAGTAGCGCTCCCAGTCCACCCATCTGAGGGCGCTCTTTGCGGTGCGTACCCTTGAGGCTTCCTCTATCAGGCCTCTGAAGTCCCAGTCCTTAGTGTCTATCCCACAGTGAAAATAGCCCAGGAGAGCCATTCTCCTCAGGGCCTGCCTAAGCAGGATATGAAACTCCATTTCGGAGACCAGCCGGCCATTAAAGAGTAGTCTGGTAGGGGTGCGGAACCTGACCTTGAGTTTGTTAAGCCGGGGATTTCTGGATGGAAAGAGCTCCATGGTCTTTGGCTCCACGGTGCGCAGAACTCCCTGGGCATAGATGCTTTTACCATTGGCGCTGACCTGCAGTAGCTCGTACTTTCCCCTGCCCCTGCCGATACCGAGCTTGCCCAGCTCTGCAAAGGCATGGACGAAATAGGGTAAATACTCCAAGGCCTTGCCCACCAGGACAAGGCCGAACCGCAGGGTCTCGCCCTCTTGAAAGGAGGTCTGTTCGGTTTCCGGTGGCTCTATTACGAAGGGATGAGGGGCGGTGGTGTATTTCCGCATTACTGCCGTATGCTCCGGCGGCGGAGTCTCAAAGACATAGCAGTAGACGCACTTCTGCCTCAGGGCACATTCCGGGCACTCCTGGAGTTTCAGGGGGCAGGCTATGCGTCTAAGGATACTGCCGAATCCGCCCCGCAGGGCAGAACCTTTATAGGGGGGAAGTGTAAGCTTTTCCAGGGCCTTTAAGGTAAGAGAGAACTTCTGGTAGCTTAGCGCTGCCCGCATCAAGGAGAGGATAAGAGAGGTCTTTTGGAAAAGTCAACCCATAAAATTAAGGATTCTTGGGATTGCCAGACTGTGCAGTCAAGCCAACCCACCGGGCGATTCTTTTGGAAAGGCCACGCAGATCAGGCCCTTCATAGTACGCTATATTGTTGGCCTTCAGGCGCTGTTTAGTCGCCTCTCGAAGCCCGCCGTAGGACACCGGCATGGCTCCTCCGTAGAGGCCTCCTGGTCCCTCCCTCACCTCCACCTCTTGCTAAAAGTAAAAGCTTTTAGAGACAGCAATCCCTTTTTCTTAAGGTCTGAGTTCTTACACCTTAAGTTCGGACGGACTACCCGCACCATGCGGGTACCCGTGAGGGAGGCCGAGGAGGCCCTGAAAAACGGTCTGCTCAGGTGCGGCAAAAGGGTTGTGGACATACGGTCAGGGTTTCCGAGGTGCTGCAAAGGGCCGCAGCGAACATTAAGGGATTCATAGGCTCCCTCTGGGGCACCGAGGGTGACCTGGAGTTGCTGGTGCTCACAGGCGGAGGGGCTCAGCTTCTGAGCACCGCCCTTGATGGCGACGGGACGGTCTCGGTGTACATCCCTCATGACCCTGTGCTGGCCAACGCCAGGGGGTTCTGCAAGTACGCCAAGAGGATTTATGGAAATAAGGCTGAGGAAGGAGATGGAGCGCAGGCTGGACGCCATCGCAGAGTGCTTCTGAACCGTCTCTCGGACTGAAGGGTAAAACGGATATTAGCGCTCCGAAAAGGTGCAGACCCCCGAATTTTGCAAAAATTGCCCTTCTACGGAGTTAATTCTCAGACCTGCTCGGGAGGGATGCCTTCAGGCTTGTGCGCGGTGTAGTAGCAAATGCCCAGCTTCTTGAGCCTTTCCTCCACATGGGGATAGAGGATAAGTTCTTCTACCTCAAACTCTTCAAAGGCTGGATGAATAGTCCTGAGCCTTTCTGCCAGAGCCTGGATATTTTCCCTGGGGCTGAAGCTTACCATTGAGGCCGGAAAGGCTCTTACGCCGCGGCGAAGAAGGTTTTCCAGGGCTTTGAGCTGAAGTGAAAATCCTTCAGGCTTGGCCCCGGTGAGCCTGGAGAACTCCTCTTCACAGGTACCCTTCAGGCTTACCCTCACATAGAGGTTTTCCTTGAATCTGGCCAGGTCTTCGGCGTATTCAGGGTTTGCTCCTAAAAGGATCCCGTTTGTTTCAAGCACGAACAGGTGCCCTTTGCCCACCAGGGGCAGTACCTCCATCAGATGGGCCCAGCCGATGGTAGGCTCGTTTCCACTTATCCTGAGCTGCCCAAAGCGCTTCTTCCTGGCGATTTTCAGAAGCCTTTCAGCCACCTCTTGGGGGCTGTAGAACTGGCCCACCTGGGCAGGCCTCACCACCACATTCCAGGCCCAGCAGAACACGCACCTCAAGCAGCAGCCCACGCAGTCGGCTGTGGATATGCCGCCGTAGAACCTGGAGGGCCTGAAACGGTAGTACTTTCTCAGTCCATCCCGGCAGACCAGAGCTTCAGTGGCCCGGGCAAGCTCCAGGGGGTCAATCATACTCAGATTATACAGAACCCCGCTCAGGAGGCTTCCAGGGGTGGTCTCCACGGTCAAGGAGCCTCAGACCCAGGCTCGGGTTGCCCAGCGTCTCCGCTTCCGTAGCGCTGCCACCTGTCCTGATAGCGGGGATACGGGAATCCGGAGACCCCGCATTCCCAGCCGGAGGTTGAAATGCTTCTGAAATATTTCCTTCTTTGCTAAGGCATGGGGGATTGGTTTACCCTTGAAGAGAACATGAGAAGACTTTTTGTCATAGCCTATGATATCTCCGAGCCCAGGAGGCTTCAGCGAGTCCAACAAATGCTCAAGGGCTACAGCACGGGAGGACAGAAATCCGTATACGAGTGTTTTCTTACCGAGGCGGAGCTGCGGAGCGTCTTGAGGCGACTCCAAGAGCTCATAAACATGGCGGAAGACAGGGTGCACGTCTTTGTGCTGGATGGAAGAACCACGCCTCACACCCTGGGCATAGCGGTGAAACCCTGGAATCCTTCTTATTTCTACGTGGGATGAGCGCCATGGGAACCCTTTATGTGGACAGGAGCAACATCGCTGTAGGGCTTGAGGGCGACTGCCTCGTCCTGCGCACCCGGGACGAAAGGGCTGGCACTGTGCCTATAAAGCTCCTCAAGCGGGTGGTGGTTCTGGGCAGCATAGTGGTGGAAAGCGCTGCACTGAGGAGGCTTGCCCTGGAAGGGGTCAGCGTAGTGTTCCTTTCGGGCCGGCGGGGCAGATTCGCCTTCCGCATTACGGGTAGACTCCACAATCACGGGCTCCTCAGGCTGAAGCAATATGAGAAGGCTTCGGGGGACTTCGCCCTGGAGTTTTCCAAGAACCTTATAGGGAAAAAGCTCTCTGCGCAGGAGGAGTTCCTACAAAAGGTCCTGGGGAACGCCGCCAGAAGGGCGGCCATCCTCTCGGCCTCTCAAGTCATAGCGGCCCTGAAAGGAAGGCTTCCCTCCGTCCAGGAAGTTGAGACCTTGAGAGGCATCGAAGGGGGAGCCTCGGCTCAGTACTTTGCCGCCTATGGCACACTGTTTGCCCCGTCTCTGGAATTCAGGGGCAGGAACAAGAGACCACCGCGCGACCCTGTAAATGCACTCCTTTCTTTTCTTTACACCCTGGTGCACTTTGAGCTGGTCAGGGAGATAGAACTCATAGGGCTTGACCCCACCATAGGGTTTTATCACGGGTTTCAGTACGGAAGGGAGTCCTTGGCCTGCGACCTCATGGAGCCCTACAGGCCTGCAGTGGATGAGCTTGTATGGAAGCTCTTTTCCCAAAAGACACTCAAGCCCAGGGACTTTGTGCGCAAGGCCGGGGGTTGCTACCTGAAGAAGCCCGCCCGGGCAAGGCTCTATCCCCTTTATGAGCAATGGGCAGAGCCGATGCGCTCCTTCTGGAGGCAAGAGGTACAGCTCCTTGCCAGGAGGCTCCTGGAATGAAGACCCTCTACCTGGTAGAAGGAAGGGGCCTGAGGATAAAGCGGGACGGGCCCTCTGTGCTGGTCATCCAGAAGGATTCTGCGGCCAGGCGCGTCCCTATCAAAGAGATAGGCCAGGTGGTAGTGCTGGGCAATGTGGAGCTCCAGGCAGGGGTGCTCACCCTGCTGGGGGCCTGGGGAGTGCCCGTGCTTTTTGCCAGTATGGACGGTGCTGCCCAGAGCTTCGCCCTTCCCCTTAAAAGTCCGCCGGGCTGGAAGGCCAGGAGGCAGAGGGAGTTGGCAAGCTCCAAGGAATACAGGGACAAACTGCTTACCTGGCTTGAGGCCAACAGGGCCCAGGCCGAACTCCATGTGCTTAAGAGGCTGTTTGGCAAGTCTTTGGATGGGCTCATCGACACTGGCCAGAGAAGGCAGCTTTACCGGCAACGGGTAAAAAACCCCTTGGAGGGCAGAAGGGCCCGGCAGGTGCTTTCCCTCCTCAGGGGATTCCTCAGGGAGACCGTGGCAACGGCAGTCCTTCAATCCGGGCTTGACCCCCATGTGGGGTTCCTCCGCCCTTCCGAGGAGCATGCCCTGGTGCACGAGCTGGCCTATGCCTTGGAGCCCTTCGTGGAGCTTCAGGCCCTGCGGTTCCTCAGGCTGGCTACAAGCCATGGGTTGTTTGGCCCCCTGGGGAGGCTGTGCCGGCCGGGGCTTCGCCACCTGGTGCACGGCTTTGAAAACCGTCGGGAGTTCCTCCAGGGCAAGGCGGAGGAACTCTGCCTTCAGTTGTGCGAATTCCTGAGGTCTCCCCATGAAGGCTGATTACCTGGTCTGCTACGACATTAAAGATGAGCGCCGCCTGCAGCGGGTGTGTAGATACCTCAAGGGCAAGGGCTTGCACCTTCAATACTCGGTCTTTTTGTGCTCCCTCCGCTGGCCCGAGCTGAAGGAGCTCAAGGCAGAACTAACCAGCCTGATAGACGAGAAGCAGGACGATGTGCGCCTTTACCCCCTGCCAGCCCGCGCCCTGGTAGCTGCCTTTGGCAGGGCCGAGCCCCTGCCAAAGGGCCTCTACCTGCTTTCTGACCGAAAAAATATTTCATTTGTTGACACGCCCCTGCTCGCTGGCTATATTTCTCTTAGAAAATTTTTGATAAGGAGGTGATAAGATGATAAAAAGACTACAAATCCCCGGCATAGAACAGAAGGTGGCAGAGATTGCAGCTAAGCTGATTGATGCAAATAAGGACCTGGATGAGGAACTGCTGAAACTGCATCGGCTTGCCATGGAGGCAGTGCTTGAACTTCGGGCGCTAGAGCTTAGGATAAAGATGATGCGGACCCAGAAGTGACGAGTTAAACCATGCACGGGGTAGAGGCATTCTTTTAGGAGAAAATCCTTCAAGGAAAGGAGGTGAAAAAGATGCTGATACCCGTGGTAATTGTGATGGCAGCAGTGGCAGGGGCGCTAATTGCGCTAAAGAACAGGCCGACAGGGATAGGAAGAGGGTGGAGGAAGCCATGGAGACAGTGCAAAGACTCATACAGGCAGTAAACCGCGTGACCGAGCAAGTTGATGCGATAGCACCTGGTAAGGAGGTGCCGGTCATACAGCTCCCCCAGAAAAAAGAGGCATGAACTCTAGGCACCGGTAGTGTAAGTTGAGACACGCATTGAGTTAATGACCCGAGGGGGAAAAACCCTGGGGCAGCCTTCTTTATTATTGACACTCAAGAAGGCACGGATATAATGATCCCGAAAGGAGGAAAGATGCAGAAGCTTTTGTTTCTAAACGTAGGGACAACTAAGACCCTCTCCTCGGCCATAATAACTCTCATAAACCATGTCAGCCCCACTAAGACGATAGCCTTTGTCACGCCCGAAAGCGAGGAGATCCTTGAGGATGTCCTCCAGAAAATAGAAGAACCGTGGAAGCAGATAGAAAAGGTGCAGATAACCGTAGATACTGAGGACCCGCGAAGTTTGGAGAAATTCTACCGCCATCACATTGTCCAGCACCGGGGCCCCAATGTCAGGATAACCGCCGACATCACCTTCGGCAAGAAGGTCATGGCTGCAGCCCTCATGATGGCCGCCGTGGAAAGCGGCGCCGAAACGATTACCTATGTGGGCGGGCAACGGCGGGGGCCAACAGTAGAGCCTGGAGCCGAGGCGGTTAGTGGTTTCTCTACGGCCTTGTTTCATGTGGACAATACCGTGAGAGAGGCAATCAGGTTGTACAACCGTAAGATGTTCGGCTCTGCAGCAAACCTCCTTCAGAACATCGGAGAGGATCTCCCGACAGGATACAAGGAGCTCATAAAAACGCTTAGGTTGCTGTTTGAGCTCTTTCACTACAGGGACCGCTTCAACTATACGGAGTGTGTGAGGGCCTTTCAAGCCCTCCAGGAGCACAAGA
Organism: Nitrospirae bacterium JdFR-88; assembly: GCA_002011795.1. Classification (GTDB taxonomy): domain Bacteria; phylum Nitrospirota; class Thermodesulfovibrionia; order Thermodesulfovibrionales; family JdFR-88; genus JdFR-88. The sequence continues at coordinate 7,382 of MTOX01000008.1, read as the reverse complement.
CACTGCTGACCATGCTGTTTGACATGGCTCAGGAGCATGTAGAAGCCGTTTTCAAGAGACTTGACGACTTGAGGCAAATAGAGGCCTTTCTGCAGGGCCAGGATGCCAGCGAAAAGGCCTCCAGGCTCCTGGCAGGGGAGCTTTTTGCCGCCGCCGAGCTTTCGGCCAGCATCCATCGTTACGACGACGCTGTAGCCCGATACTACAGGCTTGCAGAGCTGCTGGCCCAGATGCGGTTGTACAAGAGGGGCTATTACGACATGCTCAAGCAGAGGTATCAATTGCCCGAGGATGCGGTGGAGCTTCCAGAATGGCTCAAAACGATGCTAAAGGAGAAGCGGCCCCTGGGGCTCCTTAACAGCTTCTACCTTCTGAAGTGCCTGGGGCTTAAGGAGGCCGAAAATGTAGTGGAAGAACAGAGGGGAAGAGTCATCTACAGCGAGGAGGCCAACAGGATGTTTAACGAGAGGAGAAACCGCTCCATCCTGGCCCACGGGTTCACTCCTTTGGGAAAAGAAGACTACCAGGAGGTGAGGAACTTTGTGCTATCCCTTGCCCAATCTCTGGACTACAAGCTGGAGCCCCTGTTGAAACATCTCCCCATAGAGAAAGACCCTTCTGAAATAGTCATGAACTTGTGAGGACAAGGAGCACCTGAAATATTTCATTCTTTGCCTTTTCTCCCCAAAGATGGCAAAATGAAAAAAAGCACATGGAAAGGAGGTGAGGTAAGGGGGCCGGGCCCGGCCCCAAAACTTTTTGGACTTGACTCTTAGCACCTTTCTTGCTATATCCTTAGACAGGTCTTTGACAACGGATTTTTTGGCTTTTATTGCCTTTAGGGAGCATAAACTTTCCCAAGGGCACAAAACCTGTTCAAGTGTCCCTATAACGCATTGATTTAAAAAGAGAAAAAGGAGGGGGGCTGTAAGAACTCAGACCTTAAGAAAAAGGGATTGCGACAGGGCCATCGCCAGGGGGGCAGTCTCTGCCTCTGGCGGTAAGAACTCAGACCTTAAGAAAAAGGGATTGCGACGGCAGCGGAGATGAGTCCCCCGCTCCGGGTGGGGGAGAGTAAGAACTCAGACCTTAAGAAAAAGGGATTGCGACAGGAGGTCCAGTGCGTACTCGGTGAGCCCGTAGGTAAGAACTCAGACCTTAAGAAAAAGGGATTGCGACTGAGCTCTTTCCGACTCTTTAGCGTGGTGAGCGTAAGAACTCAGACCTTAAGAAAAAGGGATTGCGACAAAACCCAGGGGCCCCATGAGTCCCTGTCCCTGGCGGGGTTTCGTAAGAACTCAGACCTTAAGAAAAAGGGATTGCGACCACCCAAATCACCTTTAGCTGCTCGTCGTAAAGGGCCAGGTAAGAACTCAGACCTTAAGAAAAAGGGATTGCGACCTGTGTGGTGATTTTCCCAGTCTGTATATGGGGATGTAAGAACTCAGACCTTAAGAAAAAGGGATTGCGACTCTTCTCCATCATCATTGCGGACTGGTGCTGTCTCGTAAGAACTCAGACCTTAAGAAAAAGGGATTGCGACTGCCAGTCCCGCAGGATGGCGTGGACCCGCAGCTTCTTGAGTAAGAACTCAGACCTTAAGAAAAAGGGATTGCGACCAGTCAAACACTGGATTGTCAGCGAAATCAATATTTTGTAAGAACTCAGACCTTAAGAAAAAGGGATTGCGACCCAGAAGGGAGGCGCACTCCCCGCATAGAACTTTGTAAGAACTCAGACCTTAAGAAAAAGGGATTGCGACCCCAGGTGGTTTCTCTGTGCATATCCACCTGGGTGATGGGGGTAAGAACTCAGACCTTAAGAAAAAGGGATTGCGACCACCCCCACCTGGGGGATGCCCTTGTCCTTCGGTTCCCAGTAAGAACTCAGACCTTAAGAAAAAGGGATTGCGACCGTTTCGTTGTAATTTTTTGTCAAAAGAAGGTCCGTAAGAACTCAGACCTTAAGAAAAAGGGATTGCGACGGGTTGGCGACCACCCAGGCCTCGGCCTTCTTGAGCTGTAAGAACTCAGACCTTAAGAAAAAGGGATTGCGACTTTCCGCCCAGGTGTAGCCCCTTCTGACCCCCTTTTCTAGTAAGAACTCAGACCTTAAGAAAAAGGGATTGCGACCCTGGCAAACCATTTTGGTATACTCCTCAAGGTCCTCGTAAGAACTCAGACCTTAAGAAAAAGGGATTGCGACAAAAAAAACCCAGGGGCCCCATGAGTCCCTGTCCCTGGGTAAGAACTCAGACCTTAAGAAAAAGGGATTGCGACGGGCCTTTATTTTGGTTCTCATCCCTCTCCTCCTTTGTAAGAACTCAGACCTTAAGAAAAAGGGATTGCGACTTGCCCTCGTAGGGGATGTTGTGGCGACGGCAGAATTCGTAAGAACTCAGACCTTAAGAAAAAGGGATTGCGACCCATTCTCTTTCCGTCATCTTCCCCTCCTTTCCCCCCGGGGTAAGAACTCAGACCTTAAGAAAAAGGGATTGCGACGCCCCGCCGTGCGCCTTTCTCGAGTGGCATTTTTCGTAAGAACTCAGACCTTAAGAAAAAGGGATTGCGACGAGAGGGCAGTGGGGGCATACCTCGTACGCCCCCTCGTGCGTAAGAACTCAGACCTTAAGAAAAAGGGATTGCGACTCTGGGGCGTACTCGGCCAACATCTCCTCAACCGTGTGGAGAAGGTAAGAACTCAGACCTTAAGAAAAAGGGATTGCGACTACGTCCCGCCACCAGTCGCTCCGACGGTGGCCGGGGTAAGAACTCAGACCTTAAGAAAAAGGGATTGCGACATGACTAGCGGGTTTCTCAGGTCGGTGCAGCGCTCCGCCAGGCGCCTCGCCAGCGAGTCCACGCCGATGGTCAGGGTGGCTGACAGCTCCCTTACGGGGGTCAGCCTGTCCACCAGCAGCAGGTCGGTGGTGTATGTGCCGATGTCCACTATCCCCACCTTCCCTTCCAGGCGGCTGTCGCCCCTGAAACGTCCCTCACCATCCAGGGCCATGTCGAAAAGCGTGCCAGCAGGCTTAGGCAGGAGAGTCCACAAACCCCCTTTTTCTGACGCTCACCAGAGGGAGCTTGAACCTTTCCGCCTCTTCACCCACGGTGTACCTGCCGCCGTGAAGGCTCACAACCTTGGCAGGGCCCGCTTCCAGCCCCAGCATGTCGGGCGCTCCAACCCCCACCACAGACCTGAACATGAGCGCCCTGCCGTCCGAGCGCACTGCCTTGGTCATCCCGTAGCCTATGTCAACCCCGATAACCTCCATCAAGCCACCTCCTTTTGTTATTCTTGCTGTGGGATATTAGGGCTTAGTCCACCATAAGGCCACTTGTTGTGGACAAGCAGGGGCGCCCTGCTGCCTTATGTCCACAACAAGGCCACTTATTGTGGACAAGAGGGCAGAGGCGGTTGGTCATTATTGCTCTCAGGTGCCTTTGCCTAAGAGCCAGGGTGCAGGCATAAAAAAGACCCCCGCGCCGGGTTCGGACGCGGGGGTTGCAGTCTCTACCGGCAGGCCCTTTTCTGGGCCTTTTCCTAGGCTCTTCTGCCCTCCTCGGTGCTGAGGAACTCTCCCAGCACCTCCTTGAAGGGAATGGGCTTCTCGGCCAGGGCGGTCTTAAGCTCCAAGCGGTGAAGTTCCTTTCCGAGGAACTTCACCAGGCGGCGCAGCTTCCTGTTCTCCTTCCGGAGAAGGCAGTCGCCGCCTCCATGAGGGCACCTGCAGCTACTCACCCCCGATGTCTTCCTTTGCGGGGATCTCGGAGGGACTCTCAGGAGCCTTCTGGCCTTCAGAAGCTTTCTGCCCCGAAGCCTTCTTCCTGGTCCTTCTGGAAGGCGCCTTCAGGGCCCTAAGCTCGGCCTTAAGAGCGGCGATCTCCTCAGCAAGGGCGCTGACATCCTGGGTCTTGACCTCACCATCCACCTTTTTGTCTTTTCCGACCACCCACAGGTAGGTCAGAAAACCGAGGATGGTGACAGGCCAGAAAAGGCCCAGGAGCTTCCCCCAGCCGAGTCCTTTCCTCTTCGCCAGACCGACCACCAAACCTACCATGGGGCCGTAGCCGAGGATGCCGGCCAGGATGAGCCAGTCCATTGTGGACATGTACATAGTACACCTCCTGGAAATCCGGATTTCCACCCGGAAGGACCATTCCGGGGTACTGCCCTGCAGGGCTGTGGGTGTCTAATGGATATTAATTACCGTGTTTGATGAAATGGCAGGCATGATATGATTTCTTAAATCTCTCAATCTGAAGCGGGACTCTGTAAAGGCTTGTGTTATAATCCTGTGAGATTTCGTAAAGGGAGGAATCCATGCCGGCCGAAAGACTTAGGCGGCCCAAAATGAACATAGCTGATGACCCAATGATGAAAGATCTAATCCGTATCCTCTATGGAGAAGAGGTACTGGAAAGGCTCCTGAGGGGGGAACATGTACCCGAGGTGAACATATATTCCTACGACCACTGCAACAGCCTGGAAGAGATAGAGTTCGAGATGTATACCAGATACCTTATGAAGGGAATGAATGAGGAAAAAGCGGCTCAGCTAGCTAAAGAGAGAGCCAGGATTCTGTGGGGAAATGAAGAGGGGACAGGGGAGGCAGGCAGGACCACAAATCAATAAAAACTGGGGCTACCTCAGTGGCAGCCCCAGTGTCTTCTGGATGTCAAGCTCCATGAGAGCCACTTCGTAGTTGGCTCTCATGTCCAAGTCCACAACCGTTATAGACCCATTCTTTTCAAGATTTACTTTGTACCCTGCCTTTTCCAACAGCGGAGCCTTTTGAACCAGTATCAACCTCTCTTCCGCATTCTCTGGCAACAGGCGGAATCCGCGACGGATTCTTCTTTTCTCCATATTTCCCTCCTTAAAAAGACACCCCGCCCCTCCTGCCGAGGGCGGGGTGCCCGTCCAAGGGACAGGCTGGCATGCCATTACCCCGGCAGGAGTGGGGGATGCCCCGAAGGAGGGGCGGAAAGCACAAAAACCCCTCCAGAGAGGGGTTTATTGCCCGTGAAAGACTATGGTTTCTGAGGGATATTAGAGGGTCATTCAGTAGACGCTTTGCAGAAGAAAATGGCTTTTGTGATACAGTGTCTTACAAAGGAGGTGTTCATATGGCCGGGACCATAACAGTAAGGTTGCCAGATAAGCTGAGGCGAGAACTGGACAGGGTAGCGAAGGCGGAGCGGGCTTCAAAAAGCGAGATCATGCGGGAGGCCATCGCCCGTTACCTTTCAGTCAAGCGTTTCAGGCAGTTGAGGAGACATGTGCTGCCCTTTGCAGAAGCGGAAGGGCTGCTTACAGATGAGGATGTTTTCAACAGCATACGGTGAAAATAGTCCTCGATTCCAATGTCATCATCGCCGCCTTCGCTGTTAGAGGGCTGTGCGCCGAACTCTTTGAGGTGTGCCTTCTGGAACATGAAATCATATTGAGCGACCACATTCTTCAAAAGGTAAGAAAAAATCTTCTTAGGAAAATACATCTTCCCCCCAAAGCCACGGACAGCATTATCAGCTACTTAAGAGACATCACGGAGATCGTCGACCCCTTGGAGGTTGACGATCCCTTGAGCGTTGACAAAAAAGACAGAAAGGTGTTGGGCACCGCCGTAGCAGCCAACGCGGCTTTCCTTGTAACCGGAGACAGAGTCCTTCTTGCCATTAAAAGATTTAGAGGGTTGAAAATTGCAACCCCAAGAGGCCTCTGGGAGTTCCTGAGGCGACTTTGAGAGGACCGCTTCACTATGGCCGAAGAGCCGCCCACCGTGAAGGTTATCATAATCGAAAACATAGCGGGATAGCGAGGTGGTCCTGGAGGCCACCTTGCCCTGTCCCGCTCAGGGAGGGCTTGAGTTCAAGGGTCAAGCAGTTTTAGTCCTTGGGCAGGAAAGATGCTTGCAACCTGAAGACCGTCCAGAACGGTTTTCGGTTTAAAACGAGACGGGGGGATTCTCTATGTCAAGCGGCCTGGAGAAAGCGAGGCAAGCGGGTGTCTATTATGTTCGGAACTCTCCGAGCCACTTGACAAACCTGAGCTCCTGAGTGGCGTTGAAGAGCCTCTTGTCAGCGGTGACAAGCTGAACTTTCAGGTCATTCGCGAGAGCTACATAAGCGGCGTCATAGGTCGAGATGCCGTACTTGTCGCAATAGGTGAGAACACTCGGAAAAAGAGGAGAGACAGGATAGAGTTCTATGCCGAGGCCTGTAAAACCCTCCATCGCCTTCAGAGCGTCGTCGTCCCCGACTCTTCCCCGCCTCTTTGCTATGGCAAGGCTGTTTGCCACCTCAAATTCAAGAAGTGCCGGAGCAAAGAGAGAAAGACGGTCTGAGACATGGCCCTCCAGCACATCCAAGGCTTTTCCCTCGAGCTCTTCATCGGAGAGGTACCACTTGAGCACTACGCTCGCATCTATAACGATTCCCCTCAACTTCTCCTCTTAAGCTCTTTCCTGGAAGCTTTGTGGACTTCAGCAGCCGAGACCCCGGCCTTTACAAAGGCAGCCCTCGACTCCAGGATCTTCCGGTGCGCCTCTGCTTTCCTGGAATGCAGGTACTCCCCATAGGGGACGATTACCGCCACGGGCCTGCCCCTCTTCGTCACTACGATTTCTTCATTCCCCTCGGCAGCCTTTCTTATGAGCCGGCTGAAGTCCCTCTTCCCTTCGGCTATGTTTACGGTGATGGTACTCATATGAGGCTCCTTTGCGGTCATATTTTATGACTATATTGTATGTTCATATTTTGTCTATGTCAAGTGGACAGGTTTCACGTGAAGGCAGTGGGAACTGAAGACAGGGCCCTGGCCCAGAAAATCTACGACATCCTGAAGGGCAAGATAGCCCTGGGCCAGTGGCATCCGGAGGCTGCAGAGGGCGACAGGTCAGTCGCCTACACCAACAAGGTCCTGAGCGTGCTGAAGCACATGCTCTCAAAGGCCGTGGACTGGGACATGGCCGATGAGGCGCTGCTGAAGCGCGCCAGGAAGGTCAAGCCCCTAGGGGGAGAGAACAAGCGCCTCAGGTACCTCAGCCTAAAGGGGTGCCGGAGGCTCGTTGAGGCCTGCGATGCGCACCTCAGGCCCATCGTGATATGCGCCCTGAACCCCAAGAAGACCGTGGAGGGGGCCCTGGGCTCCCTGGCAGGCGGAGAGCTGCCCATGAACGACACCCTCAGGGAGCTCTTCCAGGGGTGGACATCAAGACGGTGCAGGAGCTCCTGGGCCACAAGACCCTCACAACGACCCTCAGGCGCCCACCTGGCCCCCGAGCACAGGACAGAGGCCGTCAGAAAGCTGGAGGCCAGAACGGGCTCCCGAAAGGGGGAAAGTATTACGATTTTATTACGGTCGGAAGGAAAAAGGGG